>WLIV01000037.1 GCA_009702045.1 Actinomycetota bacterium
GATGGCGCTGCCGCCACCGACGCAACGTTGGGTAGCGAGCCCGGCTATCTCGCTCTGGACGGCGCCGGCAACCTGTACATCCCCGATTACAGCAACTACGTGGTCCGCATGGTGGATCACGCGACTGGCTTCATCTCGACGGTCGCTGGTACGGGTGCCAGCGGTCGCAGCGGCGATGCCGGTCCGGCCCTCGCAGCAGCGCTGGACGGCCCGTGGTCGGTTGCAGTGGACAACGCCGGTGACTTGTTCATCGGTGAGTACGACGGCGGTGGCGTCCGCAAGGTCTCGGGTCTCGCTGTTGCGTTCAGCCTGCCCGTCACTCCGCCCGTCGGTCTGCCCGCAACCGGAGCAAGCACCGACAGTCTCGTTTGGATTGCATTGGCGATGCTCGCTGCTGGCGCGGTGCTCGTCACCGCCCAGCGACGCACCAACCGGGTTCGGTAACCCATTTCCTCTGTTCGTGTCGCGGTCCGACCACCATCACTGGTGCTCGGGGCGCGACACGAACGGGTGGGGGAGCGGTACGGTCAGGAACATGGCCGAGTACGAAGAGCCAGGAACGGTGGACGACGGCGCCGTGGCGCCCACTGCTGTCCGGCGTGGACGGTGGCAGGTCGTGTGGGGGACTCTCGCGCTGAGTGCCATCATGGTGACCGCCCTCGGGGTGTGGGCCGCGGGCCGGGGAGACGACGGCCGTGACAGCGTGGGGCCCTCCGTCACGGTGGACGTGCCCGCGACCGATGCGACGTCGGCTGCTGACACCTCGCTCGGCGCCACGGTGCCGAGCACGACCGCAGCGACGGTGAGCAGCGACTCGGGGTCGACTACTCCCTACGACGCGCGCTGTGCCCACGGCCCGAATGTCGTCTACGACTTCGTGCTGCCCAATCTGGTGGGCATGACAGTGCAGCAGGTGGAGGCGCTCAGCGACCCGGAGCAGCCCGATGCCTATTGCCCGCAGAAATGGCGGCACCTCTTGCAGGCCGACGTAGTTGCCTGGGTCTGCACCACCGATGCGACCCTGTTCAACCGCGTAGCCGCCCAGGGCGTTGCGATCGGGACGATCGTCCCGGCCGGGGTGGCACCGATGCATCTCACCCTCTACCGCAGCTGCTAGAGGCTGTCCAGGGGCCGCCATCGCGCAATCGTGTGGACGGTAGCCGGCAGGGAAGCGCCTCGACCATCAAGTCGAAGAGATCGCGAACCTTGTCATTTTGCCATGCGGAGTGCCACAGAACCAGGATTAGTCTAACGCTTGCGTCACTTATCTAGTACGTTCACAGCAGCACGCCAGGCCGAGGGGGAGTCCGTCATGTCCGACTACAAGTTCCTACAGTACGAGACACACGATGATGGGGCCATCGTGCGCATCCTGCTCGACCGGCCGGGTGCGCGCAACGCCCAGAACCGCGGGCTGCTCGTCGAGCTCGACGAGGCGTTCATGCGCGCCGAGGCCGACGACACCTGCCGGGTGGTCATCCTCGGTGGCACTGGCACGATGTTCTCCTCGGGGCACGACATGGGCTCCAAGGACGCAATGGACGACTACGCCAACCATCCGTCGATGAAGATCAATGGCGGCACGCGGCAGGGTGCCGAGAAGTTGATGCTGCAGGAGTGGCACTACTACTTCCAGAACACGCTGCGTTGGCGCAACCTGCGCAAGATCACGATCGCACAGGTGCACGGTCCGGTGTACGCCGCCGGTCTGATGTTGATGTGGTCGTGCGACCTGATCATCGGCGCCGACGACGTCGTGTTTGCCGACGTGGTGGGCACCCGGCTGGGAATGTGCGGGCTCGAGTACTTCGCCCACCCGTGGGAGTTCGGTGCCCGCAAGACCAAGGAACTGCTGCTCACCGGCGACAGCATCGACGTCCACGAGGCACACAGCCTGGGCATGGTGTCGAAAGTCTTCCCGCGTGCCGAGCTGGAGACCAAGACGCTCGACTTCGCCCGCCGCATCGCCACGCTGCCCACCGCGACCGCCTTGATGATCAAGGAGTCGGTGAACCAGACGCAGGACAACCAGGGGTTCTTCAACAGCCTGCAGGCCTGCTTCACGTTGCACCAGCTGAACCACTCGCACTGGGCCGTGGTCCACGAGGACGGCTTCCCGGCAGCGCGACCTGAGGACGGCATCACTGCCTGGAAGGACGCACTTCCGGTCGTGCCTGCCGAGAAGACCACCGTCCGAGCAACCACACCGTCCTGACCACATTCGACACGACTCACCACACGAAGATTTGGGGAACACCATGACTGACATTTTCAGCATGACCGGGGACATCGATCCCGTCGCTGCGGCACACCCGCAACCACTGATGAAGATGATGCGTGATGCCGCGCCGATCATCGATATGGGTCCGGAGGCAATGGTCCTGGTCGGGGGTGACGAGGACATCCGCTTCGTGCTCGGGCACCCGGAGATCTTCTCGTCAGGTATCGACGCGGTGAACATCGGGCAGATCCGCCCGCTCATCCCGCTGCAGATCGACCCGCCGCGGCACAAGAACTTCCGCAAGCTGCTCGACCCGATCTTTGCTCCGAAGCAGATCGCGCTCCTCGAGCCCGCCACCCGTGCCTTGGTCCGCGAGCTCCTCGTCGGGCTGCCGGAGAAGAACGGGTGCAACTTCCACACCGAGATGGCCGAACGTCTGCCGACGATTGTGTTCCTGCAATTGCTCGGGCTCCCGGTCTCGCGTGCCGCGGAGTTCATCGCACTGAAGAACGGAATCCTGCGCCCGCCCACGCACTCCATTGAGGCACGCAACGCAGCCACCGCCGCGACGGGTCAGAAGATCTACGCCGTGCTGCAGGAAGTCATCGACGAGCGCGCCGTCGAGCCGAAGGAAGACTTCATCTCGATGTTCCTCGCTGCGGAGGTCGATGGCCAGCGGCTCACGCAGGAAGACGTGCTCGACATCGGGTATCTGTTCTTCCTCGCTGGTCTCGACACCGTCACGGCATCGCTGGACTGCATGATTGCCTTCCTCGCCGACCACCCAGAGCACCGCCAGCAGATCGTTGACGATCCGTCGCTGATCCCCCACGCAGTGGAGGAGCTCCTGCGCTGGGAGTCGCCCGTGCAGGGCGTCGTGCGCATCACCACGCAGGAGACCGAGGTGTCCGGTTGCCCGATCGCCGCCAACCGTGTCGTGTCCGTGATGCTCGGTTCGGCCAACACCGACGAGCGCACTTGGGATGGGGCCGACGAGATTCGCTTCGACCGCGAGGCGAACAAGCACATCGCCTTCGGTGGCGGCGTGCACCGCTGCCTCGGATCGCACCTCGCCCGCATGGAGCTGAGGGTGGCGATGGAGGAGTGGCACGCGGCGATCCCGAACTACAGCCTGGTTGAGGGCAACGTGCTGCTGTACTCGCAGGGCTTGCGCGCCATCGACAACCTCGAACTGGTGTGGTGAACCGGCAGGAACCGGTTTTGCCGCCATTCGAGCCGACGGCGCCGGCGCTCATTGAGCACGTCGCCCGGCACTACGGCGACCACGCGCTGGCGGTGCTCGGCGACGCCAGGCTCACCTATGCGGACGCCCATGCCAGATCTGCGCTGATGGCCAAGGCGCTCCTCGCGTCCGGCGTCGGCAAGGGAACACGAGTGGGTCTCCTTGCTCCGAACGGGCCCGACTGGATCATCGCCTGGCTGGCGGTCGCGCGCATCGGCGCCATCGCCACCCTGCTGAACACGTACCACAAGGCTGCCGAACTGGGGCACGTGCTGCGGCACGCCGATGTGCAGGTGCTGCTGGCTGCCGACGCGCACCTCGGAGCCGACCACCTGGCGCGGCTTGAGGCGGCGGTGCCTGACCTTGCGGCGCAACCCCACGGTGCGATTCGCAGCACGAGCCATCCCTCTCTGCGCTCGGTCTGGACATGGGGCGGCGCCCACACTCGCCCCTGGGCCGGGCACCGTGACGATCTTCTGGCGATCGCGGCAGCGGTGCCCGATGAGTTGCTTGCCGCAGCGGAGCGCGAGGTGACGCCGGCGGACGAGATGATGATCATCTACACGTCGGGCAGCACGTCCGCCCCGAAAGGTGTCGTGCACGGTCACGGGCCCGCCATCCGCCACGCGTACAACCTGGCGACGCTGAGGGCACTGGCGGCGGACGACGTGCTGTACGGCTCGATGCCGCTGTTCTGGGTGGGCGGCGTGGGCTACACCTTCATGGCGGCGATGATGGTGGGCGCGACGGTGGTGTACGAGGACCGCTTCGAGCCGGAGGCCACGCTGCGGTTGCTCGAACGCGAGCACGTGACACAGATCCTCGGCTGGCCGCACCTCGCCAAGGCGCTGGCCGACCATCCCACCTGCGGTGAGCGCGACCTGTCCGCCCTGCGCTTCCCGGTGCTGAACGGCGCCAATCAGCCAGCCGGCCTGGCGGCCTCCACGCTCGGCTCTCTGGGAATGACTGAAACCTTCGGTCCGCACACCTATGGCGCGCGCCCGGAAGACCCGACGGACATACCCGGCTCGTTCGGTCGCCCGGTGCCGGGCGTCGAGCACAAGATCGTCGATGCGATCACGGGCGAGGACCTACCGCCGGGCAACTCCGGTCAGATCTGCGTGCGCGGCTACTCGCTGATGCTCGGCTTCTACAAGGTGGAGCGCAGCCAGGTGTTCACCGCTGACGGCTGGTACCGCACGGGTGATGCCGGCTGGTTCGACGAGCACGGGCACCTGCATTTCGTTGGCCGTCTGGGGGATGCGATCAAGACCTCGGGGATGAACGTCACCCCCAGAGATGTGGAAATCGCGCTCGAGGAACTGCCAGAGGTGGTGGCCGCGTTCGTCACCGGCACTCCCTCCGAGCGGGGTGAGGACGTCGTCGCCGGTGTCGTCATCCGACCCGGTGCGAGCGCGGACGCAGCGTCATTACGCGCTGCGGTCAAGGAACGTATCGCCAGCTACAAGGTGCCTCGGCACATCACCCTGTTCACCAGCCAGGCCGAATTGCCGATGCTCGACTCGGGCAAGATCGACCGACGCCGGGTGAACGAGGCGATCCGCGCTGACTACGAGCCGCACCTCCACGCCGGCGGATGATCGGTCCGCCGCCGCTCATCGACAAGGTTCGCAAGATCCACTGTTGTCTAACACTCACGTCATGTATAGTCATCTGAAGAAGTGACCCGATCACCAAAGGGAAGAGAGTCGCCATGCCCTCCAGAAGCCTCGGTTATCCCGTGTTCGACGTGGACAACCACATGTACGAGACACCCGCCGCTCTGACCAAGCACATCGACCCGAAGTTCAAGGGCGTCATCGACTACGTCGATGTCGAGGGCCGCACCAAGATCTCAGTCAAGGGTGAGATCAGCGAGTACATCCCGAACCCGACGTTCGAGAAGGTCGCGGCTCCCGGTGCTCAGGAGGAGTACTTCCGCAATGGCAATCCGGATGGCAAGACGCGCCGCGAGATTCTCGGCAAGGCGATGGTCGCCCCGCCAGCGTTCCGCGAGCCCGGACCGCGTATCGAGCTGATGGACCAGCAGGGCATCGATCGTGCGCTGATGTGGCCCACGCTGGCCAGTCTGGTGGAGGAGCGTCTGCGCGACGACCCCGAGGCCATCCACGCAATCGTCACCGCTCTCAACCGCTGGATGTACGAACAGTGGACCTTCAATTTCGAGGACCGCATCTTCCCGACGCCGGTGATCACGCTGCCGATTCTCGACAAGGCGATCGCCGAGCTGGAATGGGTGCTCGAGCGCGGCGCCAAGGTCATCCTCGTTCGCCCCGCCCCGGTACCCGGCCTCAATGGCATGCGTTCATTCGCGCTGCCCGAGTTCGACCCCTTCTGGGAGCGCGTCCAGGCGGCCGACATCCTCGTGGGCATGCACGCCAGCGACAGTGGCTACCAGCGGTACCAGAACGACTGGGAGGGTGCCACGGGGGAGATGAAGCCGTTCGTGGGCCAGTCCGGTTTCGGTGCGATCGTCAGCCACATGAGCCGGCCGGTCGTCGACACGGTGGCTTCGGCCATCGGCCACGGCATGTGCTCGCGTTTCCCGAAGTTGAAACTCGCACTCGTGGAGAACGGCTCGGGCTGGGTGCGTGGACTGTTGGAGACCATGGAATACGCACACAGCATGGCGCCCAACTCGTTCGACGAGAACCCGGTGGAGGTGTTCAAGCGGAACATCTACGTGCACCCGTTCCACGAAGAGAACCCCAAGGCGCTCGCAGAGCTGGTCGGCATCGATCACGTGCTGTTCGGCTCGGACTACCCGCACCCGGAGGGCCTCGCAGACCCGATCACGTTCGTCGACGACCTGGTCGGTATCGACAGCGTGGGAGTCGCCAAGATCATGGGCGGCAACCTCGCTCGCCTGATGAACGTAGAGAACACCGCACTGGTGTGAGTCACTCGCGGGTGCACTCACGCATCCGCACACGGCCCGGCGCCGCCGGCCCGCAATAACTGGGGGTACACGATGTCTCTGCTTCCGAGCGACCTACGGGTCATCGATTGCGATACCCATCTCACCGAACCGCACGACCTGTGGGTGAAGCGCGCACCGGCGGCGTTCAAGGATCGGGTGCCGCGCGTGGTGGACATCGACGGCCGAGCATCGTGGGTCGTCGGTGACAAGGTCCTCGGCTTCGCCGGTGGCGGCGGGGTGATCGACACCGAAGGTGCCAAGCACTCGTTTGGGGAATCGATGATGGTGTGGGGGATCGATCGGATCCATCGCGGGGCGTGGGACCCCGAGGCGCGCATCGAGGTAATGAACGACTCTGGCGTGCACGCCCAGGTCCTGTTCCCCAACGCCGTCGGCTTTGGCGAAGGACTGTCGTCCAGCGAGATCGACCCCGTGCTACGCCTGCTGTCCATCCAGATCTACAACGACGCGATGGCCGAGATGCAGTCCGATTCGGACAACCGGTTGTTGCCGATGCCGATCATGCCCGTGTGGGACATCGATCTGTGCGTCCGCGAGGCCACTCGCGTCGCCGACCTCGGTCTGCGCGGCGTCAACATGACCTCGGACGCCGCCGACGTGGGCTCTCCTGACCTGTCGGAGCCGGCGTGGGACCCGCTGTGGCAAGTGTGCGTCGAGCGCAGTCTTCCGGTGCACTTCCACATCGGGGCCAGCCTCACGGCGATGAACTTCTTCGGCAAGTACTTCTGGCAGTCGCAGCGGGAGAACACGAAGGCCGCGATCGGCGGGTCGATGCTGTTCCTCGGCAACGCCCGGGTGATCATCAACACCATCCTCAGCGGGATGTTCGACCGCAACCCTGGTCTGAAGATGGTGTCCGTCGAGAGCGGAATCGGCTGGATCCCGTTCATCCTCGAGACCATCGACTACGAGATGGACGAGAACGCCCCCGCGGATCTGGCCCAGCTGCAGAAGATGCCGTCCCAGTACTTCAAAGACCACTGGTACTCGACGTTCTGGTTCGAGCAGGCGCAGGGCAAGCTGCAGGCGCTCGTCGATGCCGTGGGCGACGACAACATTCTGTTCGAGACCGACTTCCCGCACCCCACGTGTCTGTATCCCAAGCCGCTGGACACCATCGCCGAAAAGATGTCGACGTTGACCGAGTCGTCGCGGCGCAAGATCCTCGGCGACAACGCGGTCAAGCTGTACCGCTTGTAGCCCCTTGTGCCCACTCGACGAGGGTGGGCACCAGCAGGGGCCAGCGCACGAACAACCCAGCGCCGTCCGTCATCCGCTCGACCCACTCACGGTCGCCCCAGAGCGGCTCGATCAGGCGCGCAGTAGGGATGAGTGTTGCCAGCCGCTCGGTCGTGGCCCGTGTGTGGTGGACATCGCTGCTGCCGCTGTTGAAGATCAATGTCGGCACGGTCATCGCTCGCACCTGCTCATCCGGCAGACCTGGGATCAACTGGTCGGGGCGCGGGTAGTAGGCGAGCATCCAGGTCTCCAGCTTGGCGATGAACGCCTTCGGGTCCTGCCCGAGGAGCCGCTCGCGGTTCTGCGGGTTGCGCTCGATGACCTCCTGCCACTCTGGCAACGCAGCCACGGCCTCCATACCGTGCTGCCATGCGGCCATGATCGAACCCCCGCAGTAGTGCACACCGAGCGACATCAGGCCGAACGGCCCGCCGCTTACCCACCACAGGCCCAGGCCGGCGGCCACGTCGGGGTGCCGGGCGGCGGCGAGCAATGACACCCGGGCACCTCCCGAGCCGCCGATGATCACCGCCGGAGCGAGATCCAGATGGCGCAGCAGTCCCGCTAACGCGTCGGCTTGTGTCGCCGACTCGGAGTCGCCGTCGAAGGTGATGTCGGACTCTCCGCAGTTCGGTCGGTCCCAGATGACCACCTGCTTGCCACTTGCGGCGAGTGCTTCGGCCATCTCGCGAATGCCGGCGTAGTCCTTGCTGAAGCGGCCTCCGGGTGTGATGATCCAGGGCTGCCCTGCATCGCCGATCACGTCGTACGCGATACCGAGCCCGTTCACCTGTGCGATCGGCATGATGCCCTCCTGGCGGCGTACCAGTTCCGACCGGTTACCTGACGTGAATGTTAGACGCGTGTGCCCTCGGCCGCAGACAAAGTGCAGGTTCAGCCCTGGAAGATACGTGACGTATGTGTTAGACAACTGTGGTGCGCCGGACAGTGCGCCGACAGGGGGAACCATGACAGCAGTGATGAAGGGTGTTCGCATTCTTGAGGTCGCCGAGCACACGTTCGTGCCCGCCGCCTCGGCGATCCTTGCCGACTGGGGTGCGGAGGTCATCAAGATCGAGCACGTCGAACGTGGCGACGCGATGCGCGGGCTGATGTCCAGTGGCATCGCGTTGATGAACACGAAAGTGCACGTGCTGCTCGAGCACTCGAACCGCGGGAAGCAGAGCCTGGGCCTCGACCTCACGACGGCCGATGGCATCGACATCCTCTACAGGTTGGCGGCGACGTGCGATGTGTTCCTCACCAACAAGCTGCCCGGGGTCCGCACCAAGCTGCAGATCGAGCGTGAGCAGCTGCGGGAGCACAACCCTCGCATGATCTATGTGAGCGGCACTGGACACGGCGAACGCGGTCCGGAGATCGAACGCGGCTCGTACGACTCACTGGGCTTCTGGGCACGTGCAGGGGTTGCCTCGGGTGTCATGCGCCCCGAGGCCGACGTCGTCCCCTCGCCGCCTGGTCCCGCATTCGGCGACTCGATCGGGGCGATGACGATCGCCGGTGGAATCATGGGGGCGCTGTTCCACCGCGAACGCACTTGTGAGGCCATCACCGTCGACGTCTCGCTGTTGGGTGTCGGGATGTGGGCCCAAGCCGCTTCGATCGCGCTCGCATTGCAGATGGGCCAGCCGATGGCGCCTCCGCCGTTGAACACGCCGACGCGGAACCCACTGGTCGCCAGCTACAAGACCCAGGACAACCGCCACATCGCGCTGACCTGCCTGCAGGCGATGCGCTACTGGCCCGATATGTGCCGCGTGATCGGCCGTCCGGATTGCATTGACGACCCGCGTTTCGCGGACCACCAGTCGCTCGCCGACCACGGCGACGAGGCTGCCTCGATTGTGCGCGAGGCGTTCGCCTCCGCTCCGCTCGCCGACTGGCGAGTACGCCTCGCCGACTTCTCCGGTCAGTGGGCAGTGGTGCAGACCACACTCGAAGTTGTCGACGACCCGCAGGCGGTGGCCAACGGGTACGTGCAGGATCTGGAAACGGCCGACGGTATTCCGTTCCGCCTGGTGGCTGCACCGGTGCAGTACGGCGGCGCCCCCAGCACGCCGTCGCGGGCACCCCACTTCAACGAGCACGGCGACGCCATCCTCGCCTCGATCGGGCTCGACGAGGAGCAAATCATCGACCTCAAGATTCGCGGTGTGGTGGCCTGAGGCCGACACCGCCGTGAGGGGCGTGACTCAACCGGCGGCGGCGGCGGCGTCGCCGTCGTTGCCGGAATCGTTCTCGAAGACGTGGGTGGCAACGCGCTCAGCGGCTTCGCGCGCCGGTCCGGACCACGACACGGTGCCTCGGTCGAGGAGAATCGCTCGGTCGCACAACGCGAGCGCGTGCCCAACGTGCTGCTCAACGATCAGCAGCGCCGATCCGCTCTCCTTCAACCGGCGCAGGCTGCGGTAGACCTCGTCGACGACGATCGGTGCCAGCCCCAGCGACAACTCGTCGGCTACCAGCAGCTTCGGCTCCTCGATGATGACGCGGGCCATCGCCAGCATGCGCTGCTGACCGCCCGAGAGCGTGCCGGCGATCTGGTGGCGTCTGGCGGCCAGCATGGGGAACAACTCGAACGCCTTGGCGAGCGCCGCCGGTGTGTTCGCGCGACCCTTCGACTGGCGGAACGACAATCGCAGGTTGTCCTCGACGGACAACGTTGCGAACACCGATCGGCCCTCGGGCGCATGAGCGACGCCAGCGCGGGCGAACCGGTACGTGGCCGTCCCGGACATATCGACGCCGTCGACCAACACCGTCCCCGAGGTGGGTGCGAGCAAGCCCGTCGCCACCCGCGCGAGGGTCGTCTTGCCGACCCCATTCGCGCCGAGGATCGCCACGGCTTCACCCGGCTGGACCTCGACGGACACTCCGAACAGTGCTCGGAACGCCCCATAGCCTGCCGAGACGTTCCTCAGTTCGAGTAGCGCCGTCATGTCCCCTCCGTCGCTGGTACCCCGAGATAGGCCTCGCGCACGATCGGATCGCGCAACACCTCGCGAGTCGGACCCTGAGCAATCATCGTCCCGAAGTCGAGCACGTACGAGCGCTCGGTGAAGCCGGCCACGAACTCCACGTCGTGCTCGACGAGGAGGATCGCGAAACCCTTCTCCGACTGCACCTTGCGGAGCGTCGCAGCCAGGTCGGCGGTTTCCTTGCGATCGAGTCCCGAGGAGGGCTCGTCGAGGAGGAGAAGCTTTGGATCGGTCATCAGCGCCCGGCCGACCTCGACGAGGCGACCCTGTCCGAGACTGAGATGCTCGATCGGTGCCTCGGCCACTGCCCCGAGTCCGAGCAGTTCCAACACCTCGTCGCACCGCGCGATCTCGTCGTTGTGCGGACGTCCCATCCCGAGTAGGTCTTTCCACAGCCTGCCCGTGCCATGGCGGGTGCGTTCGGCGATCAGCAGGTGTTCTCGTACCGTGGACTCGGCGAACAGTTCGATCCGCTGGAACGTGCGGCCGATACCGCACCGCGCCCGTTCGTGCACTCGCAGGCCGCTGATGTCGCGGCCGTCGAAACGGACGACGCCCGAGTCCGATCGCAGGATGCCGAGGACGCAGTTGAAGAACGTCGTCTTTCCTGCGCCGTTCGGTCCGATCAAGCCCACCGTTTCGCCGGCATCAACGTCGATGTCGACGAAGTGCAGTGCCATCACACCAGCGAAGGACTTCCGGATTCCGCGGGCCTCCAAGAGGGCGGTCACGACGTCACCGCCCCATCGACACCGATCGACTCAGTCGGTTCGTCCGGCGCGGGCGGGGCCGACTGCTGCCGTGCCGCTAGCCACCGGGAGGTTCGGCCGCGCCAGAACTCCACCGCACCTTCCGGGTGGCGAGCGAACTGCAGGGTGCCCAGTCCGAACAAGATCAGGCGCCATTTCGGCGAGATGGGGAAGAACCCCGGGACACGCTTCGGACTGCGCAGGATCCAGCCGAAGATCGTTCCGCGCAGAATCAGCGGATCGAAGATCGAGAACGCAGCACCCGCCAGAGCGGCGCCCTCGATGGTGCGCGCGCCGAGCGAGACCACGAGGACGAGCCAGAACAGCGACGAGACCGGCGAGAAGTTGCTGCCGTAGTTCACGTTCTTCTGGTGGATGCTCAGCAAGGCCCCACCCAGGGCGGCGATGGCCGCCGACACGGCGAAGGCCACGACTCGCGCTCGAGCAGGGGAGATTCCGATCGACTGTGCGGCGACCTCGCTGCCGCGGATTGCCCGCAAGGTTCTGCCGATCGTGCCGCCACGGATCTGCACGACGACGATCGAGACGATGATGAAGACGACGACGGCGAGTACCAAGAACGCCCGGTCGTCGGCGAAGTCCCACGGCCCGAGCACGGGTCGCGGTACCCGCGTGCCTTGCATCAACGAGGTGTTGCCACCGCCGACCCATGAGAACTTGATCGCGACGGCATCGAAGAAGAACGCGAAGGCCAAGGTGGCGACCGCAGTCCAGATGCCGCCGAGGCGAAGCACGGGCAACGACAGCACCGCGCCGACGGCCGCAGCGATCACCGCAGCGATAGGGGCCGCCACGAGGACCGACATGCCGTGCAACGTGGCGAGTTGGTAGACACCGAAGCCACCGATGGCGGCGAACGTGCCCTGGCAGAGCGAGATCTGGCCGGCCAGGCCGGTGATCATCGTGACCGAGAGGTAGATCGTGGCCATGATGACTGCCTGAGTGACCAGGAACATCCAGGACGCATCTGCGCGGAAGTAGACGATGGTCGCGACGGTGCCGAGGACACCGACGGTGAACACCCTGCCGATCAGATGTGACCTCGCCGAGCGGGTGGCCAGCGCGAGCGAAGAGATCGGCGGGTCGACTCCGGAGAGCGGATCGCTCACCTCACGCGAACGTCGGATCGCCGGCCATAGCACCAGCACCCCGAAAAGGACGACGAACGGTACGGCCGGAGTGAGGTTCTCCTGGAACGGGCGCAACCATGGGTTCGAATCCACCCACCTGGGCAGGAACGTTCCCAGTAGTGCGATCACCATGCCCAGCCCGAGACCGCCGGCCAACGCGCGGGGGAGGCTGACCAGCCGACCGAGGATGGCGGCGGCGATCGCCACCACCACCAGGTTGAAGAAGTCGGGTGCTGCGAGGGTATTGAATCGGGGAGCGATGAGCACTCCCGCCAGGCCGGCGAAGGTGCTCGACAAGGCCCAACTGACGGCTGAGACTCGATCAGAGCGGATCCCGTTCAACTCCGTCATCCGCGGGCTCTCCACCACCGCCCGCATTTGCAGACCGATTGCCGTGAAGCGGAACAGTGCCGCCAAGCACAGCATGGCGATGACTGCGACGCCGATGGTGGTGAGTTCGTCGCGACTGAAGGGGTAGACGCCAAATGGGTCGTAGAACACGCCGGAGCCGTTGGGCACGATGCCGGCAGGGGTTTGCCCGACGACGCCCTTGAAGTTGGTGATCAGCTCGAAAATGTTCGGCAGCGCCAGCGAGATGCCGATGGTGACGACGAGCTTGGCGACCGACGTTCCCGTGCGCAAGTAGCGGAACACCAACCGTTCGAGCGTGAGCCCGATCGCCGGTGCGAGTACGAAAACACTCAACACCAGAGCGGGGATGATCGACCATCCCCACTCAGTGTGAGCCTTGTAATACATAGCGGCAGAGACGTACGCCTGTGCGCCGAAGGCGAGGTTGAACACGCCCGACGTCTTGTAGGTGAGTACGAAGCCGAGTGCAACGAGGGCGTAGACGGTTCCCGGTGGCGTTCCCTGTAACAGGGCACGCAGGAAGTCGGCACCGACGCCGGTGGCGAGTGTCATGACACCAGTCCTCGGCTCAGCATCGCCCGCTACCGCTGACGTGGCGGTGTGTCACTTGAAGGCCTTGAACTCCGGGTCGGACCACTCTCCGGACGCCCAGCACATCCACGGTGTTGCCGGCGGTGCGACGGTGACGAACTTGCCCTTGGTGACACGCACGAGTGTGACGCACTCGCCCTGCTTGTCGGCCGGCCGGGTGGACTCCGTGTAGGGAGCGTGGTCGGTGCTCCAGTTGATCGGCTTGAGCAAACCGCCGGCAGTGTCGGCAGTCAACGCGTTCGTTGCATCCGTCACCTTGGTGCGGTCAAACTCGGGCCCGGCTGCAAGCAGTCCTTCGAAGGCGATCGACGCGTTGATCCAACCGACCATCGCCAACTCGCTCGGAGTCTTGCCCGCCTTCTCCATCCACGTCAGGAACTCGCCGAGCGTGGTGCCCGCCGTGTCGGCCTCGAAGGGCAGGAAACCGACGCTGACGAAGTCGCCCTCGAACAGAGGGTCGGCATCGGTCACGAACTTCTGGTTGTACGTGTTCGGGTGGTACAGCGTGACGTTGTCCATACCTTGGCGATGCAGTTCCTGTGCCAATGTCTTCATCGCATTGAGGTCCATGCAGGTGGCGATGAAGTCAACGTTGGCCGCCTTCATCGCGGTGACCTCCGGGCCGATGCCGTTCGGCAGGCCGAACGCGAGGTTGTCGTTGAAGTAGGCGATGTCGGCCCCGCCCTCGGGGAACTTCGTCACCGAGTTCTTGTAGCCAGCCACGCACGTCTTGGAGTTCTCAGTGACTCCGTACCCGAGCGCGGCCACGTGCTTGGCCCCGGCCGACTTGGCGGCATAGGGCATCAGATGGCTCGTGCAGCCCCCGCTGCACATCGTCGCGATGCTGGGGAAGATGTGCAGGCGGTTCGCCGAGTCGGCAGGCTGGATGCCCCAGGTGTAGGTGGGGATACCGGCACTGTCCAGATCGCCCCAACCGCTCGACAGCAGCGTTGCGTTGAACGACCCGAACGACTTGTTGTTCGAGACGATGTCCAGCGCCCGCGCCTGGTTGTTGGCGAGCTCGTCATCGATCTCCTGGTTGACGACGAGCTGGCGGCCGTAGATGCCACCCTCCGAGTTGCGGAACGCGAAGTACGCCTTGATGCCGTCGAGATAGCAGTCGAGGATGCACGTGCCGAGCGGGTTGTTCGAACGCGTGCCGATGACGGCATAGCCGATCTCCTTGTCCGACACCCCAGGCACGCCGGTGATCGGCTTGAACACGTCACGGTTGCTGGGTGCAGCCGTCGTCGACGGTTCCGAACCACCGGTGTCCGGTGTCGGTACGCCGGTGGTGGTCACAGCCGCAGCCGTGGTCGTCGAGCTGCTGTCGGAGTTACTGCATGCCGGAGCAAGACACGAGAGCACTGCGAGCGCGGACGCGCACTTGATCAGATTCGATTTCACGAGATCCCCCAACGTGATGTGTGAAGCAAAATGCTTCGTCGCAATAGTGACACGGATGTTAGTTGGTTGTCGACAGCTGATGTGAACATCAGCTGCGCTGAGCGATCCGCTCGGACAACGTCAGCGTGGTGACGATGCCAGAGTCCTGGAATTTGCCGGTGCCGTGGCTCACGAGCGCCGTGTCCACGTCGGTGGCCTGAGCGCGCAGCGCCCCCACCGTCGCCTGCTCGCGCGGGATGTGAGCGAACGGGTCGTAGGTGAAGTTCCGCATCGCGTTCAGGTGGGTGATGCGGTTGATGTCCGCATCGGGCAGGCCACCCAACCACTTCATCGCCATCTCGGGCGAGTTCGGCCAGGTGCAGTCGGAGTGCGGGTAGTCGCACTCCCAGTGGATGAAGTCCATGTTCAGGTGGTGGCGGACTTCGATCCCGACGGCGTCGTCGATGAAGCAGGTCAAGACGTTCTCGTTGAACACCTGGCTCGGCAACTTGTCGCCGAAGTCCTGGTTCGTCCACGCACGGTGGTGCGAGTACACGTAGTCAATACGTTCGAGGAAGTAGGGCACCCATCCGATCCCGCCCTCGGAGAGCGCAACCCTGAGTGCGGGGAACTTCTTGAACATCGGTGACCACACGAGATCCGCCGCGCACTGCACGATGTTCATCGGCTGCAGCGTGATCATTGCGTCGATCGGCGCATCTGCGGAGGTCATCACGGTCTGCGACGACGAGCCGATGTGCAGGCACAGGACGGTGCCGGTATCGACGCACGCCTGAAGGAAGGGGTCCCAGTGGTCGGAGTGGTAGCTCGGCAGGCCGATCTTCGTCGGGTTCTCGGAGAACGTGACGGCATGGCAGCCCTTGGCGGCCACTCGCCGTACCTCGGCGGCCATCAACTGCGGGTCCCAGATCGGTGTGATCGCCAGCGGGATCATGCGCCCCGGGTAGGTTCCGCACCACTCCTCGATGTGCCAGTCGTTATACGCCCGCAGCACTTCCAACGAAAGGTCTTTGTCGGCGGCTGTGTAGAACAGCGCCCCGGCGAAGCCAGCGAGACTTGGGAAGTTCATCGAACCCAGGACGCCGTTGACATTCATGTCACGAATTCGCTCGTGGATGTCGAAGCAGCCGGGGCGCATCTGGGAGAACGCGAGCGGATCGAGACCGTACTCCTCGGGAACTCTGCCGGCGACAGCGTTGAGGCCCACGTTCGGCATCGCCTTGCCCTCGAACATCCACACTTCGCGTCCGTTCTCCAAGGTCACGATGCGTGGCGCATACTCGGCGGCGCGCTTTGAGAGGCGTCCCTCGAACAGTGTGGGCGGCTCGACGACATGGTCGTCGACGCTTACCAGGATCAGATCCTCAGCCTGCATTCGCAGTCCCCCTTCGTTGGCATCGCCTACATGACGACGGTGTTAGATTAGGTGTCTACCGGGACACGCACAAGACGCAACTCAAATCAATAGGCTGGCGGCAATGTCGGACGAGGAAATCCAGCGGCGGCCGCCCTTCGGGCAGAGCAGGCTGGTCGGAGAACGCGGTAACGACACCCGACGACGGATCCTCGATGCCGCACTCTTGGTCTTCGGCGAGGTCGGTTTCAATGCTGCGAGTGTCGAACTGATCACGGAAGCCGCCGGCTGCTCGCGCCCATCCTTTTACCAGTACTTCGCCAGCAAGGACGAAGTCTTCTGGAAACTGGCCGCGCGTCTGGGCAACAAGATGGTGCGCCTCAGTGGTGAACTCGGTGTGATCACCGCCGACTCCGAGGGTCTGGCTCACCTCGATCGCTGGATCCACGACTTCATTCACCTCCGCACAGCATTCGCCCCCGTCTTCTCGGCGTACCAGACCGCAAGCCGCCAGGACGACGAACTCGCTCAGGGTTCCCGTGCATTCGGCGACCGCATCAGTACTGCAGTGCTCACGTCGTTCGGTTCGCGCCACAAGGGTCCACGGGCGGTCGCCATCGCGTACGGCATTGTCGGCGTCATCACGCAATCGGGTGGCATCTCCGATCGGGTGCTCAGCGCCCGCTCGCACGACCGACTGGTCCGCGGTATCGCGCTCTTCATCCATCGGGTGATCTGCGGCCCGATCGTCGGGGTCAACCTTCCTTCTCCCACGCATGTGCGCGTCACCCGGTCGCCGGGCGACGTCGTACCTGCACCGTCGCGCGCGCTGCGGCCGCGGGGCGTGGCCACCCGGCAACTGCTGCTCGACGCCGGCGTGACCCTGCTGCCTCAGCGCGGGTTCCACGAGACCCGCGTCGACGACATCGTCACACTGGCGGGGCTCTCGCACGGTGCTTTCTACCGGTACTTCGACAGTAAGGACGACCTGTTCCGGGTACTCGCCGCCGAGGCCAACACGCGGATGCTGGCGCGCATCGACGAGTTGCCAGTCGACGAGGGTCCGGCCGCGTATAAGACGTGGCTGCGTGTGTGGTTCGAGGAGTACCGCACATACGGCGGGGTGCTCAGCACCTGGCAAGAGTTGTTCGACGAGCAGCGGAACATGATCCGCATGTCCGACCAGGCCGTAGCGGTCAGCCTCAATCGACTGGTCGCGTTGCTGGACCATCGCAGCTTTGGCGACCCACTGATCGACGGCCTGGCGTGCATGGCGTTGCTCGAGCGACTGCCGAACATCGTTGTTGCACACGGACTGGTCGCTGAGGACGTCGCGATCGACGCGATGGTCGTGATGTTGCGACGCGGTCTGGCCGGCAAGAAGTAGCCAGCCAGATGAGCGACCGCTGATCTCTCGCACAGGGACTCTTGGCCCTGTCGCGCAGTGCCGACGCGACCGCACAATGCCCGGATGGAAGAAACACTGCTGTCGTCACCCCGTGGTGCGAGCGTCTGGGAACTGAAGATGTTCGAACACCTCACCGGGCACACCAGGCGAGAGGGTGCGCTCCTCGAGGGGTACCTCTCCGCAGCCAAGGACACCGAGTCCAAGGCGCTCTCGTACCTCGTCGACCTGCTGGTCGAGGACGAACGCCGTCATCACCGTCACTTCAACGAGTTGGCCGCGTCATTGAAATCCGACGCGGAACCCGGTGGCGCGGAGCCGATCATCCCGCGACTCGACTTCGACCGGGTGGAACGCGATGCCATGCTGGAGGTCACCACGCGGCTGCTCGACAACGAGAAGGACGACTACGCCGAACTCAAGCGTCTCCGCAAAGAGCTCGCCGATCTCGAGGACACCACGCTGTGGGCGCTCCTGGTCGACATCATGCTGCGCGACACCGAGAAGCACATGGCGATCTTGCGGTTCGTCACTGAGCACGCGAAACCCAAACGGGCGCCGCGACGTGGCTGATGGAGGGAGCGATGTCTAACGCTTGCGTCGCGTACCTCCGGCTGTGAGACGGGGTCAACCGCGAGGAAGGCCGAGCACCCTCTCGGCGATGATGTTGCGTTGGATCTCCGACGACCCGGCGGAGATGGTGCTGCCAAAGATGCCGAAGTAGTCCTCGAGGGTGCCGATGCGACGTGATCGCTGCGGCTTGCTCTCCAGTGCGTCCGGACCGCGCATCTCGGCAGCGACGCGAGCGAGGCGCTGTCGCGAGGCTGACGCGAAGAGCTTCATCAGCGCCTGCTCAGGTGCCGAGCCCCCCTTCACCAACCGGGCGAAGCCGCGATACCCGAGGCATCTCACGGCGTGGCTCTCGATGTAGCAGCGAACGACGTCGTCGGCCGCCACGGCGCGCTCCTGCTCCGGCAGCGCTTCCAGGATCGATGGAGCGAGTTCGAGCATCTGCTGCATGCCCATCTCCATGTCGATGACACTCATCAGCCAGACCATGCCCCGCTCGTGAGCCAGTGAGCCGTTGGCCATCGCCCAACCATCGTTCAGTTTCCCGACGAGATTCGCCGCCGGCACGACGACATCAGTGAGGAACACCTCGTTCAAATCGGGGTGCTGGGGATGAACGATCTCGTTGAGCGGGCGGACGGTGACGCCTGGGGTATCCATCGGCAACAGGATGATCGAGATCCCCTTGTGCTTGGGGACGTCGGGGTCGGTGCGGCAGAACAGGAAACAGAAGTCGGCGTAGTTCGCGCCGGACGTCCACACCTTCTGGCCGTTGAGCACGAACGTGTCGCCATCGCGGACGGCACGCGTCTTCAGATTGGCGAGGTCGCTGCCGGCATCGGGTTCGCTCATGCCCAGGCAGGCGGTGATCTCGCCGTGCAGCAGCGGCATGGCGTAGCGCTTGATCTGGTCGGGCGTGCCGTAGTCCAGCAGCGATGGCACGATGATGCCGAGACCCTGCGGGTTGGTGGTGCGCGGCACCCCCGAACGGCTCATCTCCTCGAGGTACACCAGCGTCTCGTGCGCTCCGGCATTACGCCCGCCGCGCTCGGGCGGCCAGCCAGGAACCAGCCAGCCGGCGTCGAACAGACGCTTCGTCCAACGCTTGGCCCAGTCGGGGCAGTGCGCGCTGGAGACAGCGGGATCAGCGGCCATCTCCTCTGCGGTCGGACGGTTGTCCGCGAGCCAATGGAGAAACTCCTGACGGAACTCCTCAACGGACGCTTCGAAGCGCAGCTTCATACGTTGACCTCCGAGATCAGACCGAGAGCGGCCGCCAGTTGGGAGCGGTGATGGAGGCTGCTGCCACACAGCAGTTCGCCCGCTTTGGCCCGTTTCAGCCAGAAATGCAGATCGTTCTCCCAGGTGTACCCGATCCCGCCGTGCAACTGCAGGCCGTCCTCGACGAGCAGTCGTTGGCACTCGCCGGCGGTCGCTTTGGCCATGTGTGAGGCCTCCGCTCGGCGGGGATCGTCCTCGGCGATGGCGACCGCCGCGAAGTAGCCCAAGGCGTTGGCCTTCTCGACCATGAGGTACATGTCCGCGAAGCGGTGCTTGAGCGCCTGGAAGGAACCGATCACTCGGTCGTACTGCACGCGAATCTTGGCGTAGTCCAGCGTCAACTCGAAGACCCGCCGGCAGGCCCCGACGATGTGCAGCGTCATCGCCGTTGTGGCTTGCTGCAACACGCGTTCCAGTGCCTCCTCGACATCTGCGGCGGCGATCACCACGGCCGGCGCCGCGTCGAAGACGACATCAGCGAGCCCGAGAGTGGGTTCGAGCACGCCCGTCGGTATCACCGTGGCCGCCGAGCGCTCGACGAGATACACGCCGAGCTGACCCGACGTCCGGTCTCGCGCGACTACGGCGAACGAATCCACCTGGCTGCCGGCAAGCACGGCGTCCTTGCGTCCGGTGATTCGTGTCCCGTCGGCGGTGACCTCGGCGATGGTGCTGATCGAGTGCAACCCCCAGGACGAACCTTCGGCCACCGCGAGCGAACCAGAGCGGCGCCCTTCGGCGACCTCCGCGAGCAGATCGATGCAGTCGAACTCTTCCAAGACGGGCACGAACTGGCTGATCGTTGCCAGCAAGGGGCCCGGTGCGGCGGCGCGGCCCAGCTCCTCTGCGAGGAGCGCCACTTCCACGAACCCGAGCCCGACCCCACCGGCCTCCTCGCGGATGCCGAGTGCGGGCCAGCCGAGGTCGACGACCTGGCGCCACAGCTCGGCATAGTCGCTCGTCCCTTCGTGGACCGCGCGCACGAGACTCGGGGGGCATGCCCCGGTCAGCACGGTGCGGATGTTGTCGCGCAACATCTGCTGATCGTCCGAGAGTTCCAGATCCATTCAACGTCTCCCTGCCGGCGTGCTGCTCAGAGCTTGGATGCCTCCGTTCAGGCACCCAGCGACGACACTGTAACATGACGTGGGCGTTAGATAGCTTGCCCGGCAGCACACCTCAGGAGAAACTCATCATGGCGATCGTCACCCTCGACGCACTCCTCAACTGTCTCGACCTCACAGAGGTCGAACCCGGAGCGTGGACAGGCCCGCACCTGCAGATGGACTACCGCCGGATCTTCGGTGGGCAGTTGCTTGCCCAGGCGATTGCGCTCGGTACGAAGACGTCGCCCGGGAAGACGGTGAAGTCGATCAGCGTCGCGTTCCCCAGGGAGGGCAGCCTCGATGGTCCGCTTGAGTACCTACTCGATCAGACGCAGACTGGTCGCACGTTCGCCACCCGGCATCTCACCGCGGCACAGGACGGCAAGATCTTCTTCGAGGCACTGATCTCGCTGCACGACGACCAAGAAGTCGGACTCGAACACCAAGATGCAATGCCTGATGTACCAGGCCCCGACGAGTCGCTCCCGATGGACCCAGGGATGATCCCGTGGGAGATCCGCGTGGTTGACGGTGTCGACCTCAGCGCCCGCACCCGTGGACCGGCGCGGTTCTCCTTCTGGATGCGGGTCAGCGACCGGCGTCTGCCCGACGACCCGATGGTGCACCAGGCGCTGATGGCGCACGCCACCGACCTGACGATCATTGGGACTGCGCTGCGTCCCCACGACGGCTACAGCCAAGCCGACACGATGGTCACGCTGCACACCGCGGTCACCACGCACCAGGTGTGGTTCCACCGCCGTTTCCGCATGGATGACTGGTTGTTGGTCGACCAGCACAGTCCGGTGACCGCCGGTGGCCGCGCGTTCGGGCTCGGTCACGTCTACACGCGCGACGGGGTGCTGGTTGCATCAATCGCGCAGGAGTCGATGATCCGACTGATCGATACGCCAGCGCCTCACTGACACCGGCGGTTGGCTGCCCCCTGCGCTGCTGGATCGGGCGTCAAGCCACGTACTCCATCGTCAGCGACACATGTGACACGAGGTCGCCGGTTGCGCCGTCGGTGAGGTGCACCATCGCAAACGGGTGGATGGCGGGCGACGACACCACGGTGGCGACGAGCGGACCAGTGCGAACGCTGCCCAGGTAGCGGATGTCGAGGTCGAGTGCCGCCATGTGTGCGCCGCCCCCGAGTAGGTGTTCCGCAGTCATCTCCGCAAGCAATGCCTGCACCCCACCCTGGACCGTGCCGTTGAGTCCGTTGGCAATCCTGGCTCGCGATGTCAGCTCCATCGACCGATCGTCACGAACGCGGGCGCCGATGAATGCATCCAGCGACTCCTCGACGGCCGGCGCGGGCGGTGGCATCGCGTCGAGGTTGCCGCCCACGTACTTGTTGATGAAGGTGGTGGTCGCTGTCGCGAACGGCGTCGGGTGTTCCTGTGAATACAGGAGGGTCTGGGCGACGATCAGCCGTCGGCCAACCCGCAGCGGGCTGCAGGCCAACCGGATGGTTCCACCCGAGGGAGGTGACGACAGGAGTTGCACCCGCAGATCGACTGTTGGCCCTACACCGCCGGTCGGAGCGTGGCCGGCAACCATGTCCACGAGCGTCGCGAGGTACGCCGTGCGCAGACGCGTCGTGCCCGGAACGAACGCCTCCGGTGGAATCTCCGCCACACCTGCCGAGCCACTTCCGTCGAACGACAGCGCCAGACCGAGGCGGTTGACGAAGTGGTCCTCGATCGGGAACGTGTTCCCTTCCGGGTCGGTCGTGCTCACCACACAACCCTTCAAGACGCACCCGGCGATTGTCAAACCGATGCACGCGTCTGCGTCGGCCAGGTGCGACCGGTGGGTACCTACCGCTACAGTCCGCCAGGCATGAGCACCAACCTGTTCGATGACCTGCGCATCCCGGTGATGTGCGCGCCGATGACCTTCGCCTCCAGCCTCGAGCTCACATTGGCGTGCTGCCGCGCTGGTGTCATCGGCGGTTGGCAGGGCATGCAGATCCACGACATCGACGAGTTCGCCGCGTACCTACGCACTCTGGCCGACGCCGAGGCGCAGGCCCGCGGCGACGGGGCGCGGTTCGCCCCGCACGCGGTCAACTTCATCGCCGGGATCGTCAAGGATCCTGACCTCGGCGCGCAGAAGTTGGCGTTGTGCGAGCAGCAGCGCATCCCGCTTGTGTTCAGCAGTCTCGGCGACCCGGCCGCGCTTGTCGAGCGCGTGCACTCGTGGGGTGGGATGGTGATCCACGATGTGGTGTCCGTGCCGCACGCAGCAAAGGCCATCGCCGCCGGGGTCGACGGGCTGATGCTCACGTGCGCTGGCGCGGGTGGCCACGCGGGCACGCTCACACCGTTCGCCTTCGTGCCCAAGGTGCGCTCCATGTTCGACGGTCTGCTGGTGGTGGGTGGCGGTATCGCCGACGGAGCAGGTATCGCCGGTGCGTTGGCGCTCGGTGCCAACCTGGCATGCATGGGCACACGGTTCATCGCGACCCTTGAATCGGGCGCGCCGGACGAGCACAAGCGGATGATCGCCGATGTTGGGATGGACGACATCTTTGCGTCGGCAGCGATGAACGGGGTCAGCGCGAACTGGATCCGCCAGTCGGTCGCGGCAGTGGGTCTCGACCCCGACGACATGCCGCCAATGCGCGGACCTCGGCGCGGCGCCGAGATGCCCCCGGGTGTGACGCCGTGGCTGGACATCTTCAGCGCCGGTCACAGTGTTGGCCTGATCGAGGATGTCGTGCCGGTGCAGACCGTGGTCGATCGACTCGCGCAAGAGTTCGCTGTCGCCCGCGCTCGTTAGCGCGTCGTGCTCAGCTGCCGTCCGCCCAAGCAGCCACTTCGCCGAGTTCACCGAGGTCGAGCCCCATCTCGCGGGCGACCTGGCGAATGACGGCCACATCCTTGGCCAGGTATGGCTTCGCGCTCTGCTCGAGCACGGCGGGCGGCGCGAGCGTGAACCGCCGGATCGCGAAGCTGTCGCCGCTGCACTCGGTGATCACGCGCGCGAGATCGGCGGGTGCAATGCCCATCGATTCACCGAGCGCTGCCGCGGCTAAGGCCATGCGCAGGTTGGCAGTGAACAGCAGGTTGTTGATCAGCTTCACGCGCTGCGCATCGCCCAGACCGCCGACCTCGATGATCGGACTTCCGTAGGACGACAGGGGAGCGCGGGCGCGTTCGATGTCAGCCGGATCTCCCGCGGCCAGCAGCGTGAGTTGGCCGGCGCGAATGTTGTCGGCGGAGCCGCTGACGGGTACATCGAGGATGCGCACGCCCTGAGGCGCAGCGGACTGCAACTCCAGCGCCAGCGTCGGGCTACCGGTGACATGGTTGACCAGGATCGAGCCCGGCTGCATCGCCGCCAGCACGCCGTCGCCGAACAACACCTCGCGCACCTGAGCGTCGCTGAACATGCAGATGATCAACAGATCGGCACGCGCGGCGAGCCCCGTCGGCGAGTCGGTTGCGGCGATGCCCTGCGCAGCGAGTTCGGCGCGTGCCTCGGCGCGCCTCGCGTACACCTCCGGCGTCCAGCCGGCGGCGGCCAAACGGTCGACCATCGGCCTCCCCATCTGTCCGGCGCCGATGAACCCGATGCTCAATGCTGCGCTCATCTGTTCCCTCTCTGTGTCTCGTCGGTGAAGCGACCGCGGAGTGTCAGATACTGCCATGATGATGACGTGCCGACGAGCGACGAGAGCGCCACAGTGTTGACCGGATGGGATCGGCGGCGAACGCTGCGCCTCACCGAGTACGAACACATTGCGCTCACGCTGTTCGCCGAACGTGGGTTTCGCGAGGTCACCATCGACGACATCGCCGACGTCGCCGGAGTGTCAGCGCGCACATTGTTCCGCTACTTCCCGACCAAGGACGACTTCCTGCTCGGCAGGCCTCGTCGTAGCGCCGAGCGGCTGGTAGTGCACATCGCTGCGCTCGGTCCCAGCGATTCCCCGGAACGGGCTGCGTGGGAGGTGATCCTCCAGGGGTACGACGCCGACCCGCCGGATGCCAAGAGCCTCAACCTGTGGCGTGCCGCTGCTGCTGGTGCTCCTGAGGTTGTGGCCCGCGTGACGGGCGAGCGGCTGATGCTGGTCTACATCGCGCTCGCCGCCTACTTCGCCCGCTGCCTGGGTGTCGACCTGGACTCCGATCCGACCCCGCGCGTGATGGCCGGCAGCATGGTGGGTGTGGAGTTGGCGCTGATCGAGACGCTCGGCCGCTCTACGGCCGAGTTCCCCGAGATCGTCGAGGCCGCCAACCGTGCATTGCACGTGCGACCCCGTCGATCCGACCGCTGAGCCTCCACCCACATCTGCTTCTCGTCCTACATCGCCCACGGACGTCCGTGGCCGATGTAGGACCAGAAGCGGGGGGGGGGCGGGGGGGCGGGGGGTGCAGGGGAGTGTGGGGTTCAGCCCTTGGTGAACAGGATGGTGCCGCCGGGGACGCCGCCACCAGCGGCGATCACCGCGACCTCGGCGCCCTTCACCTGGCGAGCGCCACCGTGCCCACGCAGTTGCACAACAGCCTCGTGGACGAAGCCGTAGCCATGAGTGCGGCCTGCCGACAACTGACCACCGTGCGGGTTGAGCGGTAGCTCGCCGTCGAGGGCGATACGGGTGCCGCCGTCGACGAAGTCCTTGCCCTCGCCGATACCGCAGAAGCCGAGTGCCTCGAGCCACGACAGGCAGTTGAACGTGAAGCCGTCGTAGAGCAGCGCGACGTCGACGTCGGCGGGTGTGAGGTTGGTGCGGCTCCACAGGTGGCTGGCAGGGCCGGCCAGCATCGGCTCGTGCTCGAGCGTTCCCTGGTCCCACGACACCGGCTCGGTGATCTGGGTACCCACGGCCTCGACACGCACGATCGGGTGCGGCGCATCGCCCGCTGCGTCGATCGCCGACACGATCACGGCGGTGGCGCCATCGCACGGCACATCGCAGTCGTAGAGACCGAACGGTGTGGTGATCATGCGCGCACCGAGGTAGTCGTCCATCGTGAGCGGGGTCTGGTAGATCGCGTTGGGATTGAGCGCGGCGTTCTTGCGCGCGTTGAGCGCAATCCAGCCGAGCGACTCGCGGGTGGTGCCGTAACGCTGCATGTGCAGCGAGGCGTTCATCGCGATCCAGTTCGAGGCCGACGCCGCGCCATACGGCAGCCGCCACTGCATATCGCCCTCGATGCGCCCGCCGCCGCTGTGCTGTCCGCCGCGGCGCTGCAGTTCTGCATAGGTGGCCTCCCAGACGGTGCGGAAGCACAGCACGTGACGGCACAGGCCCGAGGCCACGGCCAACATCGCGTTGACGATCGAACCGGACTGACCGGGTGTCTCTGGCCCGCCGCTGTGCCACGTGGGGCGCAATCGCAGCGCATTCTCGACGGCGGTGATGCCACCCTCACTGTGGCCGTGCCCACCGCCGGCGCCGGGGTACGTGGACAGGCCATCGATATCTTCGGGTGTCAGCCCGGCATCGGCGATCGCCCGCAGACAGGCCTCCACCGTCAGCGACACGGGGTCGCGCATCAAGCGGCGGCCAAGCTCCGACATGCCGATACCCGTGATGGCCACCTTGTGTTCGAACTTGTCCTTCGACGCCATCGGGCGGGCGACCCGCCACCTGGGGTCGTCGTGGGGGATAGGCCCTGGTGTGGTGTCAGCGGTGGGGGCGAACATCGGCAGCCAGACGTCGTCATGCTGCTCGAACTGCACTTGCACGCGCAGTCCCGGCGCCACTGACTCGGGCGCGCAGCCGACGATGTTGGTGGTGAAACGGACGCGGTCGTCCTCCTCGATGGCCACGATCGCCACCACATACGGAGGCGGCATCGCCGGTAGCCACTGATGATGGTTCACGGTCGAGCCGACCACCGTCGCTCGGCCTGATACGGCGGTGACCGTGAGCGCGGTAGAGCGGCAGTAGGGGCAGATGGGCGTCGTGGGGAACAGGTACGCCTGGCAGTCGTCGCAGCGCAGCACTCGCAGGGCTCCGTCGCGGCCGGATGTCCAGAACCACTCGTTCTCGGGCGTGAGTGCTGGCAGCGGTCGATCGGTCGGCGAGGTCATACGGCCCCTTCATACCAGCCCGCTGTAGGGCGCCACCTTCTCCAGAGCGCGGCATACACGCAGCACCAAGGCCTCGGCCCCGCCGCGCCCGATCACTTGCAGTCCCACCGGCAACCCGGCGACAGGGCCACATGGGTAGGAGGCGGCGGTCAGGCAACAGACGTTCGCGTATGCGGTGTAGTTGGTGCCCATTCGCCCGTCGGGATACGGCATCGACCAGTCCTGCGGGCTGATCGGGGCCAACATCGCCATCGTGGGCGAGCAGATCACGTCGTAGCTCTGGAACCAGATGCGGAACTGCTCGCGCACGCGCCCGATCGTCACCATCGCATCGGCGTATTGCTCCGGAGTCGGAGGAGCGCTCGTCACAGCCATCTGGAGCGGTGGCGTGAGTTGGTCGAGGCCATTCAGTAAGCGATCCACGTGCGTGGGCGACACCATGTACGGCGTGCGCACTCCGTCGTAGACGCTGGCACCGAGGGTGACTGCGCCGAACACCGGCCAGATGTCCTCGATCTCGATGGCGGGTTGCTCCACCACGGCGCCGACGGCAGTGAGGCGCGAGGCAACCTCGGCGGTCAACGCAGTGATGCGCGGATCGGCGTCGATCCACCCGAAGTCGGCGGTGAAGGCGATGCGCAGCCCTTCGACTCCAGCGTCGAGTGTGCTGAGGTAGTCGGGCACGGGAGTGTCCAGCGAGCCGACCTCCAACGGGTCGTGGCCGGCGATCGCCTGCAGCATCAGTGCGGCGTCGCGCACACTGCGTGTGATCGGGCCGAGGCTGGCGAACGGGCTGTAGCTGAAACTGTCGCGTGCCGGCACCAGCCCGGGAGTGGGGAACAGGCCGAATGTGCCGCACAGCGCTGAGGGGATGCGAATCGAGCCGCCTCCATCCGACCCGAGCGCCAGCGGCACCATTCCGGACGCAACACTCGCCGCCGAGCCACCGCTGGAAGCGCCAGAGATGCGGCTGTGGTCGTGTGGGTTGACCGCTTCCGGCCCCACCAGGTTCTTCGATTGCGGCCAGGCTGCGAACTCGGGGAGTTGCGTCTTGCCGACGATGATCGCCCCTGCACGGCGGAGGCGGGCGACGGCCTCGGAGTCGGTCTCGGGGACGAACTGTTCGTACAGCCGCGACCCGGCGGTGGAACGTAACCCCTTGGTCCATACCTCGTCCTTGAGCGAGATCGGCACGCCGTGCAACGGACCGAGCGCATCGCCCCGGCGCTGCGCAGCATCGGCAGCGGTGGCGGCAGCGAGTGCTCCGGGCGCGTCGACGGTGAGGAACGCGTGGAGGTCTCCGTCGTGCGCGGCGATTCGGTCGAGCACGTCCTGCGTCGCCTGCACGGCGGTCAGTGCTCCTGTCGCGATGAGGCGGGCGATGTCAGTGGCATCCAGCATCGGCGCAGCGTAGTGAGTACCAGCCGCGTCCCGCCGACATCGTCAACGAGGACCTTGGCACAGTCCGACAAAGTGGGCTACTGTGCCATCCGACACGCTCCACAGGGAGCGTGTCTCGCTCGCACAAGGGGATCACATGACCACCACCGAACCCGAACTGTTGAACCCGTCAGGCTGCCCCGTCGCGCACCTCATGGACATCCTCCCCGGTGAGTTGCCAGCAGGGCAGCACATGCGGATCATCGACGGCTTGCGCGAGCAGTCCCCTGTGTTCACCGGGATTGCCGGCGAGTTCCAGTTCTTCACGATCACGCGTATGGCCGATATTCGCAAGTCGTTCCAGAAGGCCCAGGTCTTCACGAATGCTGCAGTGACTCCGACCGACCCGAACCCGCCCTATCGCTGGATTCCGGAGATGCTCGACGGAAAGCTCCATGTCGATTGGCGTCAGTTGCTCACACCGCTGTGGTCACCTGGCGCAGTCGAGAAGATGAAGCCGAAGCTGCGCCAGCGGTTCACCGAAGTGCTCGACTCGATCGCTGCCAAGGGAAGTTGCGAGTTCGTGTCTGAAGTGGCGCTGCTGTTCCCGAACGTGATCTTCATGGACCTGATGGGTCTGCCCAGCAAAGACGCCGATCAGTTCCAGGCGTGGGAGGTCGCCATCTTGCACACCGATCGTGACGTGCCGGGTGCCGCTGAAACACAGTTTGCAGCGATGATGGAAGTCATGGGCTACTTCGGTGCCCTTATCGAGCAACGCAAGCTCGACCCGAAGGAAGACATCATCAGCTACGTGCTGGGCGCCCGGATCGACGGCGAGCCGATTCCGATGCAGGACATCCTCGACTTCTGCCTGCTGATGTTCATGGCCGGCCTCGACACCGTCGCCTCGCAGCTCACCTACAACTTCTGGCACTTGGCCAACAACCCGCAGGATCGTGAGCGACTGCTGGCAGAACCGGAGCTGTGGCCGTCGGCGATCGAGGAGTTCCTGCGCTTCTACTCGTTCGTCACGCCATCCAGGAAGGTCGCTGAGGACACTGAGGTTGCTGGTTGCCCGGTGAAGGCTGGCCAAATGGTGTTCATGCCGTTGGTCGCCGCCAACCGCGACCCGCGCGAGTTCGAGAACGCCGACAAGGTGCTCATCGACCGTGAGAACAACCGCCACATTGCGTTCGGTGCTGGCCCGCACCGCTGCCTCGGGTCGTACTTCGCGCGTGAGGAACTGATGACGGCGATGACGATGTGGCACGAGCGGATCCCGAACTATCGCATCGTCCCCGGAACCTCGGTGCCCGAGCACGGTGGCCAGATGGGCATCACCTCGCTGCACCTCGAGTGGGACGTCTGACCAAGTCCATGTCGAGGCACGACAACACAATTGCAATCGTCACCGGCGCAGCCTCTGGTATCGGCCGCTCAACGGCGATCATGCTCGCGCAGGAGGGTGCCACGGTGGTAGCCACCGACGCGAACGCCGACGCCCTCGCGGTCGTCGCTGCCGAGCAGTCGGGGATCACCGCGGTCGCTGGCAACTTGACCGATGGTGCGTTCATCGAGGCGCTGGTGGCACAGGCCGAAGGCCTCGGCCCGGTGAGCGTGCTTGCCAACGTGGCCGGAGTGATGGACTACTTCTACCCCGTCAGCCAAGTCAGCGATGACCTGTGGGACCTTGTGCAGAACGTGAACCTCAAGGCGCCGATGCGGCTGTGCCGTTTGCTGGTGCCGCTGATGGCCGAGCGTGGCGGTGCGATCGTCAACGTCGCTTCCATCGCCGGCCTCGGCGGTTCGGGCGCTGGCGCCGCGTACATCGCCTCCAAGCACGGCATCATCGGTCTCACCAAGCACATCGCGTACACATACGGCAACACCGGCGTGCGCTGCAATGCGGTGTGCCCCGGTGGCACGGAGACCAATATCGCCACCACAGCGACACCGACGCAGGACGTGATGTGGGCGTTCATGCGTCAGCAGCCCAGTATCGCTCTGGGCGAGAAGACGGCGAAGCCGGAACAGATCGCATCTACCATCTCCTGGCTCGCGTCGGCCGAGGCCAGCCACGTCAACGGCGTGGTGTTGCCGGTCGACGGTGGCTGGAAGTCCGCTTGATCCACCCCCAAAATGCTCACAAGGAACCACTGACATGAAGATCATCGTTGATAACGACTCCTGCAGCGGCCACGGCCGTTGTGCCGCGCTGGCCCCCAGCGTGTACGTGCTGGATGACCGCGGCTACAACGCGATGAACGAGACCCAGGTCTCGCCGGAGAACGAAGCAGCGGCTCGCGTCGGCGCCAACAACTGCCCAGAGCGCGCGATCACACTGGTCGACTGACATGGGTCAGTTGAACGACAAGGTCATCGTTGTCGTCGGCGGTTCGGCGGGGCTCGGCTTGGCTGTGTCCAAGCGGTGTGTCGACGAAGGCGCGAACGTGGTGATCATGGCGCGCAACAAGCAACGCCTCGACGAGGTCGCCGCCAGCCTCGGCCAGACTGCGATTCCGATCCAGTGCGACGTGGCCAACGCCGACAGCGTGCGCGCCGCGTTCGCTGAGGTGGATCGCCGCTTCGGCAAGGTCGACGCACTGCTCAACGTCGCTGGCGTGGGCCGCATCGCCAAGATCGCCGATGCCACCGACGACGACATCGACTTCGTCCTCGACATCAACCTGCGTGGCCCGATCCTCACCACTCGGTCTGCGGTGCCATTGCTGCGCAAGGCCGGCGGCGGCGACATCGTCAACGTGTCGTCAGAGATCGTCGGCGACTACATGCCGTTCATGGTGTTGTACGGCACCTCGAAGGGTGGGCTCGACACGTTCAGTCGCATGCTCAACCATGAACTGCGCGCCGACAAGATTCGCGTCTCGAACTATGTGTCCGGTTCCGTCGGCGGAACCGAATTCGGTGTCAACTTCACACCAGAGGGTATGGAAGCGGCACTGCCCGAGTGGCTCGAGAGCGGCTACATGACACGCGTCGCTGGCCCGGGTATGGAACCCGAATGGATGGCCGACGCGATGATCTTCGTGATCACCCGGCCGAAGGGTCAGATGATCGACTTCGTGCACGTGCGCTCGTTCGCGCCGGGCTCGGCGATCGACAACTGAACCGATTCCCTCCGTTCGGGTCGCACGGGTACCACGGATCGCCGTGGTACCCGTGTGACATGAACGGAATGGGGTGGGCGGGGCCGGGGTGGCTACCTTGGCATCGCTATGACGCGATATTGGTATGAACTCGACGGTGAACGACTGATCTCCACCGGAACTGCCGCAGGTCCTGTCGAGGGGACACAGCACGGAGCTGCGGTGGCCGCGATCGTCGCCCGGGCAGTCGACTCGCTGCCGTCGCCGGGGCCGATGGACATCGTGCGCCTCACGATCGATCTCAGCCGGCGGGTGCCGATGGGCGTCACCGAAGTGGTGACCAACATCCGCCGTGCGGGCAAGCGGGTACAGGTGGTGGAGGTGACCCTGCTGGTCGATGGTGTCGAGGTCGGGCGGTCCGAGGGGATGCGGATGCGGCGCGGTGAGATCATCGACCCGGCGGAGATTCGGCCCGACGTGCCGCCAGTCTTCGATCGCTCCACGCACATGACCGAATCGCCATGGGGTAACAGCGGGTTCCTCGGCTCGATGGACATGTCCTTCGAGCACTATGGCGGTGGGCGGGCGGCGTACTGGCTGCGAATCTGCGATCAGCTGATCGAGGGGGAGACGATGACACCGGCGACGCGTGCGGCGGTCGCCGCCGATGTGGTGCTGACCGGGGGTCGCACGTACCCGAACAATGCGTCGTTGAACGCCGATCTCACGCTGTCGATGCATCGCCTGCCGGTGGGTGAATGGATCCGCATCGAGGCGGCGGTCTACGCCAATGCCGGCGGGTGGGGCACCTCGGTGGGAACGCTGGCTGATCTGCAAGGGGCGTTCGGGCATGTCACCAAGTCAGTGCTGTACGCCGACCCGCAGCCGGGCTCGTCGTACTGACGGTCAGGTACTGCGGGCGGTGACGACGGCGTCGATGAACCGCAGCGCGGCCTGAGATGCCTCGCTGCGCCACAGCGCCACGACGTCGTGTGCCGTGGTGTTGTCGTCCTCGTGTGGCGCGAGGGCGTCCGTCATCGTTGCGATATGGGCTCGCTGTCGTAGCAACAAGGGAGTGCGGTCGACCCCACACGAATCCGCCAGTACCAACTTCAACAGCAACTCGCTGCGCAAGTCGCGCAAGTGCAAAACCGGCGTCGATAACCATTCGTCGAGTTGAACGCGCCCCGTGCGAGTGGCCGCAAGGATGGTGCGATTGCCGCCGGCGATACCCGGCTCTTCGCCCGTCGCGTGCACATAGCCACGTGCGGTCAGCTGATCGAGAGCGCGATAGGTGAGTGCTCGCGACAGCGACCACACCCGGCCGATATCGCCGCCTGCTTTCAGCCGAGCGGCCACCGCGAACCCGTGCGTCGGCGCACTGCGCAAGATGCCAAGACAGGCCCACTCGCCGAGCAGGAGTTGGTCTGGGGCACGTGTCATGCCGGGTAGACCTCGATGTCGGTGGCCTTTACCGTGGTGTGGACGGAGTCGCCACGCTGCAGGGCGAGCGCTTCGAACGCAGCAACGGTGATCTCGGCGGTCAACGGCAGCACCCCGTCGACGCGC
>WLIV01000038.1 GCA_009702045.1 Actinomycetota bacterium
CACCACCGTCGCCGCCACTGGAACACGCCGCCGCCACCAGACACAACACGAGCATCCCAGCGATCACAGTTCGATAACGGCGAGTCAAGCGAGATGCCACGGGCGGATCCTTTGATCATCGAGGACCGCTCATCGGTACCGAGAACCACCATTCAACCAGGCAGAGACAGTAAGTCGCACACTTTGTTTCAACCTCGGATACAGTTTGCATCGATTGGCTCTGCATCCGCCGTTGGCTGCCGAACGTCACCGACTGCGAGAACCAGCACCCATGAACACCCAACGAACCGCTCGACGACGCGCCACCGGCACCATCGCCGTACTGCTCTGCATCTCGTTGGCTGCTGCCGCATGTAGCGACGACACCAACAACGCCAGCGGCCGCACCCGCAACGCCGCCCTCGTCGGGCTGATCAACGGAACCTTCACCGCCGACCAAGGCGGATGGGTCGGCGCAGGATTTCCACTCGGCACCTGGGGTCAATGCGCTGGCGGGTTGCCGTCACTTGGCGACCCAGCCAATGCGCTGAGCTTCGGAACCAGCGGAGCCACGATCACCCAAAGTGTGACGATTCCGAGCCCTAGCACGGTGACCTTGTCAGCAAGCGGTCGGGTCGGCGGCAACGTCGCCAATTCGTACACCTTCAGCCTGGCCGACACCAACGAAGCACGCTCCACCGGCGCGCTCACCGGTATGTCATACGCCTCACCCACGGCGTCGACCCTCTCTGTCACTACCACCGCGGCCAACGAGAACGTCACCATCACGATCGCTGCCGTCACTGCGACTTCATCACAAACCGGTTGCATCGGACCCGTCATCTCCGACGCATCGCTCGCCATCGCAGTCACGCCTCCGGCCACGACGACGACTACGACCATCGCACCAGTGATCGCGTCCACCACTACGACCACCCTCGCGCCGGTCGTACGCGCCGAATGCGTGGCCCCCACACCCTGCATCGTCGGTAGCGTCGACTCCAAGGGACGCACCGTAATCTTCTACGGCCCCGCACACCTGATATTCGGATCATCCGCATATGACCAGTATCAAAATGACGCAACTATTGCCGTCCAGATGGCGCCGAACAACTGGAACGCCAGCACAGTCGGCGATCCGATTATCAACTGGGGAGAGGCCGGAAGGTGGGCCGCAGCGTACGGGGCTGCCGGGGAAGTCTGGCACCTGCCCTACTGGACTGAAGCGGCATCGATGTGCGCAATTGCGTCGACGGCACCATCAGGTTGTTTCACTGACGATCAGCATCTTAAGCCGGGATTTGGTGACATCTACTGGTCCGGCGAGTACAATCAGGCAGCCGGAACCGCACGCGCGATTCTATTTACGGGTACGAACGGATGCACCACTACGTGCAGTCAATACAATACTGCGGGGCTCTTTAGTTTCGTTGACGCAAGCAAGGCTGCAGTGACTGCGGCGGGGGGTGTGTTCTCACAGCTCAACTGGTTCGTCAACAGCGCTGTTCCTTTGTCGGTCCGCCCCGTGCGCGAGGTGACGATCGTGCCCGTGCCGCCGCCGCCCGCCCCGACCGTCCCCGCGCCAGTCGTCGTTGCGGCTACGGTGTACAAGGTTGGCGACATCGGCCCGAGCGGCACTGGCATCGTGTTCTATGCAGACCCCAATGCACCCGCCGGGTCCCGTTATCTGGAGGCTTGTCGTCCCGGCTGTTTTCTTACGGACGGCGATTACGGAATCGTTCATACCTTCTCCGGCATCTTTCGATGGAGCGGAATTGACCCCTGGTACACCTGGGCCGGTGCCGTAAACAGGCAAGGGGCGATTCCGGGAGGAGGTCGGTATGGCGATTGGGTCTTACCCACCACAGTCCAGTTGCGGATTATGTATAACGCAGCCGGAACGCCAGGCGACTTGCACCTCGATTCCCAGTGCGAGGATTATTGGAGTTCGGAACATGCTTCAGCCTCGCTGGGTGGAGTAGCGCTCGCGTATGCCTATGCCGTTGGATCGGCAATCACTTTCCTGACCCCTGACACCAATATTCTCTGCATACGCATGATTCGAAAGTTCTGATCTGGTCCGGTCGAGTACCGCCACACAGCCAATAGCGGCAGCGTCGGCGCAGCAGCATCCGCACCAAAGCGAGCGGCGACCACCGACAACGACACCGCACCCTGCAGTGGACGGGCGCACCTGGCCGCTCGCGAGCACCCTCATCGCCGATCGCACGCTCGGTAGAGTTGCCGCCATGTCACGGGCGCGGATTCAACTCGTCGTCTACCGCAACGAGTTCGACGCCTTCCGGCGCACGATTACGGCAGTGCGTGCATGTGTTCGCCACGCCGTCGCCAGCGGCCTCGTGGAGAGTGTCACCGTTGCGATCGGCGACTGCTCCCCCACCCCTTCACTCGACGCACAGCAGGTGTCCGCTCTCGCGGCCGAACTCGACGGTGTCGCAGCGCTCACGTACACGTTCTTCGATGCGAACCTCGGCTCTGCTGGCGGTTCGAACCGCCTCGCCGCCGAGGGCGATGAGGAACTGATCTGGGTGCTGAACCCCGACACGTACCCGACGCCGTCGTGCCTGTCGGTGCTGATCGAATCGCTCGCGGCCGAGGGGGTCGGCGCCTGCGACGCCCGACAACTACCGATCGAACACCCGAAGGGTTACGACCTCCTCACTGGTCAGGCGTACTGGCTCACTGGCGCGTGCATGCTGGTGCGCCGAGCAGCGTTCGAGTCGGTGCAAGGGTTCGACGGGCACCATTTCCCGATGTACTGCGACGACGTCGACTTCTCCTGGCGACTACGTCACGCGGGGTGGACTCTGCGCACCGCGCCGCGGGCCACGGTGTTCCACGACAAGCGCCCCACGCCGGAAGGACTACCCTCCGGCTCGGAGTTCGAACACGAATCGGGTGCGCTGGCCCGGCTGAAGCTCGCCCGGCGCTATTGCCGGCCCGAACTCGAACAGAATGAACTCGCGGCGTTCGAGGCCGCCCCAGTCCCGGCGCTCAACCGAGCGGCAGCCGATTTCCGAGCCCTCGATCGAGCCGACGACCTGCCTGCACCGATGCCTGACGCCGCAGCGGTGGCCGATATGGAGCAGGACTACTACGGCCCTCACCGCTTCAGGTACGCGCTGTGACCCCGAACCATCGCCATATCCCGGCGGGTACACCACTCGGCGATCTGCTGCGGCTCGTGCCTGAGGTTGAATCTGGGGCCGACAACGCCTCGGTGTTCCTCTCCGTCGCTGTGCGCACACAGGGCACGCGGGCGACGCTGGCCGACACGCTCACCTGCCTCGCTGCGCAGACATGCGACGACCTCGAGGTGTTGCTCTACGTCGACACCACGGTCGATGCCAACGAGGCCGCTGTCCGCGCCATGCTTGCGTCGTTCGACGAGACGTTCCGCAGCCGTGTGCGTGTCGAGCGACTCGAAGCAGGAAACCGGGTTGCACCGTTGAACCGTGCCATCGAGTCGGCCACGGGTCGCTATCTCGCGATCCTCGACGATGACGATCTTGTGTTTGCCAACTGGGTGGAGGACTTCCTGGCATCGGAAGCACCTGGACGCATGCTGCGGAGTCGCGCCGTGGAGCAAGAAGTGCACCTCACCACAGGCGGCGTCAGCGACCTCGAGCCCGTGTCGGGTTTCGTGTCGCCGTACGCGGAACGATTCGACATGCTGCAGCACGTCGGCGTCAACCATTCGCCGATCCACACACTCGCGTTCCCGCTCCAACAGCTGCGGCAGTGGGGACTGCGGTTCGATCCCACGTTGCCCGTGCTGGAGGACTGGGATCTGCTGTTGCGCACCGCCCCCTGGACCGGTGTGATCGACACCGGCCACATCACCGCGCTGTACCGCAAGTGGGGGCACACCGAGGCCTCGATCCACAAGGTGCCGAAGTCGGAATGGGCCGCAGCAAGCGATGCGCTGCTGGATCGTCTCGATGCCCGACCACTCCTGCTGCCGCCAGGGAGCGCCCGCCAGATCCACCAACTGGTCAACACCTACGAGATCGCCATCGGCCGCGCAGAGCGGGCAGAGGCCCGGATTGAGGCGATCGAACGTTCACGAGTGTGGCGAGCCACCAAACCCGTTCGCGCCGCGCTCCAGAACCCGAAGCTACGCGGTGCAGTTCGTCCGGCGCTGCGCCTGGTGCGCCGTATGGCGCGACGGTCCGATCGGCCCCAGGGCAACCCGTGAAGTACGAGTTCGCCTACGAACCACAGAGTCCGTACGGACACCTCGTCGACCTACTCATCGAGCACGTACCCGTGGGCGTCGTGATCGATCTCGGTTGCGGCCACGCAGCGATCGCACAGCCATTGATCGAGCGCGGTCACCGCTACGTGGGCGTGGACATGGATCCCGCCACGATCGAGGCCCTCACCGCACGAGGGATCGAAGCACACCGGCTCGACCTCGCCGACACGGCAGCCCTCGCCGATGGAATCGTGGCGCTAGCCGCCGGTCGTCCCGTGGTGGCCATCACCGCCCTCGACGTGGTGGAGCACCTGCCGCGCCCCGTCGACGCCCTGCGCGCCGTGCACGAGGCGATGGTCCGCCTCGGCGCCGAGTGGCTCGGCGTGTCGATCCCCAACGTCGCCCATGCAGACCTGGCCGGAAAACTCCTCGTCGGCCGCTGGGATGTCACGCCCACGGGATTACTCGACGACACCCACGTCAGCCTGTTCACCGCGGCGCGACTTGGCACCGACATGGCAGCCGCCGGATTTGCCCCTGGCCCAGCGAACGACTTTCACCTGGAAGCCAGCGACCAGCACTACCCCACCGACCTCGCCACCTTGTCGCCCACGGCCCCGCTCGCCCGCCTGCTGCGCGTTGTGCGCGATGGCGCCGATGCCGATGCCACCACGAACCAGTTCGTGCGCCTTTTCCGGCGGACCGAGCAAGCGCTGAGCGACGCCGCGCCCGACGCGGACACCGCGCCGTTCCTCACCGTAGTGGTCCATACCGGCGGCACGCAGCCCACGCTCGCCGACACACTCACCTCTCTCGCCGCTCAGACGTGTCCCGATTTCGAAGTGTTGCTCCTCGTCGACGCGCAATCCGACGACGACGAGGCAACTGCCGTCGCCCAGCTGACGTCGTTACCCGCCGACTTCGCCCTACGCGTTCGCAGCGAGCGGCTGCACGCCAACCACCGAGTCCATGCGCTCAACCGAGCCATCGAGTTGGCCCGCGGCCGGTACGTCGCAATCCTCGACGACGATCAACAGGTGCTCGCCAACTGGGTGGCGGACTTCAGCGGTGCTCTCGCGGACCCCGGCGCGCTGCTGCGCAGTCGAGCACTCGTGCAACATGGGCGCGAGAACGACGCCGTCACTGATGCGACCACGGCCCCCCGGTTCGACTTCGTGCAACACCTCCGCGAGAGCGAGACACCGCTGCACTGCATCGCATTGCCGATGTCGGTGTTCCGCGACCTCGGGCTGCGCTTCGACCCCGAACTACAGGTGTACGCGGAGTTCGACCTCATCCTCCGGGCAGCGCAATGGTGCGGGGTCACCGACACCGAGGCAGTCACTGCCATCCAGCGACCATCCGCCGGCACCTCACCCGAACACGATGCTGCCAGAGCACAGCTGATCGCTCATCTCGACAGTCGGCCGCTGCTGTTGCCTGAGGGCAGCGCCACCCGTCTGTTGGAGTTGCTCACCAACTCCGCCACCGGGCAGGTTGGCACCGGGCAGGTCGACTCCGTGGCTGCTGCGCGAGAGCGTGTGCTGGCCAGTCCCGACATGCGGGCAGCGCTCTCACGCGAGGGCTTGGCGACGCGCACTGCGGTGCTGCTGGACGAGCTGGCTGTGCAGCGCGACCGTGCCGATCGCGCCGAGGCGGAAGTCGCTGCGTTCGAACGATCGCGAGTGTGGCGGGCGACCAAACCGCTGCGCATGGTGCTGCACGCCGATTCGGTGCGCCGCATCGGCGGCAAGCTACAGGGGCGTCTGCGCGCTCGCTGACCGCGACACACTCTGCGCGCGGCTCGTCACGCCGTCACGATCGGCCGACGATCGTCGGCGAACAGTTGCTCGAATGCCGCCATTGCAGCAAGCACGCTGAGGTCGTCCTGCTGCGACCCCACCACCTGTAGCCCCACCGGCATGCCGTCGTCGGTGAACCCGCAGGGCACCGACCCAGCCGGGTGGCGGGTGAGGTTGAACAACTGCGTGAACGGCGCCCAGAAGATGGTCTCCTCGCCGTTCACCGTTCCCTGCGCGCCGCAGGCCGCGGTCTGACCGGCGACCGTGGGGCACAACAGGATCGGCGCCGCCTCGAAGTGGGCCTGGAGATCGAGGTTGTGGCGGTGCGCAGCGTCGAGCGAGCGCACAAAGTCGGCAGCGCTGACCCGCTGGTCGGCGTGGTCGACCTGCGCGCGAATGCCGCGGTCGAGCATCTCCCACTCGGGAGTGCCGCGCCGATGCCCATGCAGTCGCTGCTGGTAGACGGTGGCGACGGTGTAGTAGTCGAGCAACGGGATGCCCTGTACGAAGGAATCGACCGCGATGACCTCGACCCCGGCGGCCACCAGGCGCTGCAGCGCCGCCGCGCACACGCGAGCAATTTCGTCGTCGACCGGCCAGCCCGGGGCGGGCGCCCACACCACGCGCGTGGGCAGTTGCGCCACCACCGACGACGGCCAGGACGAGGTGGGAATGGAATGGAGGTCGGTGGCCTCATGGCCCACCAGTGCACCCAGGGCGTACACGTGGTCGGCCACGGTGCGCGCCATGATCGACCGCACACCCAACCAGCCGTTACCGGGCGGGGTGGGGCCACCGACCGGGGTGCGCCCGTTGCTGGGCTTGTACCCAGGCAGACCGCACAGCGCCGCGGGGATGCGGATGGACCCGCCGGAGTCGCCAGCGGTCACCAGCGGTACCGCGTTGCTCACGAGCATGGCTGCACACGCGCCGGAGCTGCCACCTGGTGATCGACCGAGCTGCCACGGGTTGTGCGTGCTGCCCATCACCGGGCTGGTGGTGTCGGCCGAGAACCCGTATTCGGGGGTATTCAGCTTGCCCAGCACCACACAACCAGCCGCCCGCAGACGGGCGACCAGCACCGAGTCGGCCGTGGCGGGCGCATCGTCGCGGTGGATCAGCGAGCCATAGGTCGTGACGTACCCCGTCGCCGGCTCCATGTCCTTCACACCCAGCGGGATTCCGGCGAGCGGGCCGACGTCCTCGCCACTCGCAATGCGGGCATCGACGGCGTCGGCCTCGGCGAGCGCCCGATCACCATCGAGGACCACCCATGCGTGCAGCGAGGACTCCACGCGCTCGATACGGGCCAATGCCTCACCGACGAGCTCGCGGGAGGAGACATGGCGGGCTCGCACCGCCGACGCAAGCTGGTGCAACGGATCCCAGGGAGTGGTCATGGTGTTACTCTTGCACAGCGTTCAAGGCTGCACGGGCAGCGGATGAAGGGGCGAGATGGTGCATCCTCTGCTTGACGAACTCGACATCGCCACGCTGCGTGCGGCGTTGCACGACCAGGGCGGCCCACTGCTCCGACTCAGCGACGACGGCACGGTCACCGTGAGCTTCGTGTGGATCGACGACAGCGCGCCGGGCTCACCGACGCGGCCGGTGTCATTGCAGTGCGGACTCGCCGACCACAGCGGCCACTCCGTGGCGATGACCCACCTCGAGGGCACCGGGGTGTGGGTGCACGAGGTGGTTGCCCCCTCTGACGCACTGGTGTCGTACCGCTTCGTCGTCGACGACCCCTTCGCCGGGGTCGGCGACACCGATGTGGCTGAGTTCCAACGGCTCATGCTGGTGGCGCAGCAGGGGTCGTTCGCCGACCCGTTCAACCCGGAACGCATCGCGCCGCTCGCGGTGCTGTTCGGCCTTACCGTGCCGCCCGAGATGTGGGAGTCGGTGTTGCGACTGCCCGACGCGCCGCCCGCACCGTGGTTCGGACCGCACGATGCTCCACATGGTCGGCTCACGTCGTTCGACCTCACCTCCACCGCACTGGGCAACACACGCACCATCACCGTGTACTCCCCCGCCGTCGAGTCCACCGAGGCACTGCCAATGGTGGTGCTGCTCGACGGGTCGTCGTTCATCCACATCGGTGGTGCTCCGCGAGCGCTCGATGCAGCCATCCACAGCGGCGCACTCCGCCCCTGTCACGTCGCGTTTGTCGGCGAAGCACACGACGCCACCGGCCTCGCCAACCGCGTGGAGGAACTCAGCTGCAACCCCCGACACGCAGAGATGCTCGTGCACGAACTGTTGCCACAGGTCCGCCAGCGGTTCCGCGTCGATCCCTCGCCGGACGCGGTGGTCCTCGGCGGCGCCAGCCTTGGCGGGCTGGCCTCCACCTACACCGCGCTCGAGCACGCTCCCGCCATCGGCAAGGTGCTGTCCATCTCCGGCAGTTACTGGTACGGCAGCGAGCGTGACCAAATACCTGAGTGGCTCACCCGTCGCCTCGCCGAGGAACCGGCCGCGCCGTTCCACATCCACCAGCAGATCGGCCGGCTCGAGGATGCACCGCTCGCGTTGTCACCCGGAGTCAGCCACTTGGTGGCCAACCGTCACTTCCGCGATGTCGCCGTGGCCAAGGGGTATCGGGTGCGCTACATCGAGGACGCCACAGCACACGATGTGGTTGCCTTTCGTATGGCCGCGATGCGTGGCCTCATCGATCTCTTGCCAGGAGCCGCTGTATGACCACCTCGTCCTCTCCGCCTACGTGGTCCACCAGCTATCTCTACGACGGCCTCGACGACCCGCGTTTCCTCGCTGACTTCGACCGCCTGGGGGCCTACAGCGAGCAACTCACGGCGCTGCTCGATCAGCATCGCGTGCGTGGCGGCACCACACCGGGCACGGACGATGCGTCCATCGCCGAGGCCGTCGTTGCCGTACTCAATGAATCAGGCGACCTCGGACGCATGCTGTGGGCCTTCATCGAGGCCCACGTTCGGGTCGACAGCAGGGATGACACGGCGCTGTCGTTCGCAGCCCGTCTCGGTGCCACCATCGGACGCTCGCGTGGCCTCAACGCTCGCTTCGCTCAGTGGCTCGGCGATCGCAACGTCGACGCGCTGGCCGACGTCAACCCGGTACTCCACGACCATCGTGGCGTCCTCTCGCAGTTGGCGCTGCGGGCCCGCCACCAGATGAGCGAGTCGGAGGAGACGCTGTACTCCGAGCTCAGCAGCATCGGATCGATGGCCTGGTCGCAGCTGCACGGTCAGGCGTCGGGGCTGCTCGAGGTCGAGGTGCATCTGCCGGGCGGGGTGCAGCGGATGCCCGTAGCGGCCGCGCGCGGCCTCGCCACCCATACCGACGAAGCCGTACGGCGCGCGGCGTTCGAGGCTGAACTCGCGGGGTGGCCCACGATCGCCCGCCAGTGCGCGGCTGCGCTCAACGGGGTGAAGGGTGAAGCCGGCATCGTGAACCGGCGCCGCGGCTGGCCGTCCACGCTCGAGGCATCGCTGTTCATGAACAACGTCGAGCGTTCCGCGTACGACGCGATGAGCGAAGCGGTCGTCGAATCGCTCCCCAACTTCCAGCACTTCCTTCGTGCCAAAGCCGCGCTGCACGGGCACGGCGCCGCACTCCCATGGTGGGACATGGTGGCCCCGTTGCCCGGTGCCGACAACGAGCGATCCTGGGACGACGGCATCGCCCAGATCCGTGCCACGTTCGCCGCCTACAGCCCTGAGCTCGGAGCGCTCGTCGACCGGGCGGTTGACGAGCGCTGGATCGATGCACTCCCCCGCTCCGGCAAGGCCCCGGGCGCATCATGTATTCCGGTCAGGGGCGACCGTTCGCTGGTCGTGCTGAACTGGAACGGTGCGCTCGACCAGGTGTTCACCACCGCCCACGAGTTGGGCCACGCCTATCACAACACCCAACTCGGTCGTCGACCGGCGATGCAGCGTGATGTGCCGATGGCACTTGCGGAGACCGCCAGCATCTTCTGCGAGACCCTGATGATGGACGCCGCCTTGGTGGCGGCCGACGGGGCCGACCGGCTCGCGATCCTCGACCTCGACCTGTGCAACGCGACACAGGTGGTGGCCGACATCCACAGCCGGGTGCTGTTCGAGACCGCCGCCTTCGAGCGACGGGCGAGCGGTCCGCTCTCCGCCGACCAGTACTGCGAACTGATGCACCAGGCGCAGATCGCCTCGTTCGGCGATGCGGTGCAACGCGACACCCTGCACCCGTACATGTGGGCGGTGAAGCGGCACTACTACACGAACAACTACTACAACTGGCAGTACACCTTCGGGCAGCTGTTCGGCCTGGGGCTGTTCGCCCGCTACCGAGCCGACCCCGACACGTTCCGCGCGCAGTACGACCGCATGCTGGGTCGAGCTGGCAGCGACACTGCTGCGCAGTTGGCGGCACCGTTCGGCATCGACCTCTCCGACATCGCCTTCTGGCGCAGCGGGCTCGACGTGCTGCGCGACCGGATTCGGCAGTACGACGACGCGATCGCTGCACGCTGACAGCGACCGAACCTCAGTGGCTCAGGTGATGCAGTGCAAGTGAGGTGTGCATCGCGATGCCGATCGGCAACGCGGCATCGTCGTGCACCACCGTGTTCGAGTGGTTGCTGGCCGCCTTCGTGTAGTCACGATCGTGCGGCGTGCAGCCGAGGAACAGCATCGCTCCGGGTACCCGATCGACGATGTAGCTGAAGTCCTCGGCACCCATCGTCGGGGTGGCGAGGCGCACTGTCATGTCGGCGCCCACCACGGCGGCGGCAACCGACAGCACCGTCTCGCAGGCGGCAGCATCGTTGACCGTGACTCCATAGCCGTCACCCATGATCACTTCAACGCTGGCACCATGCGCCGACGCGATCCCCTCGGCCACCCGGCGCGCACCGTCCTGCAATCGCTGACGGGTGCGCGCGCTGATCGCTCGCATGGTGCCCTCGATGACCGCCGTCTCAGGAATGACGTTGTTGGTGGTTCCGGCTGCGATACGGCCGATGGTGACGATTCCGGGGTCGAACACATCGATGCTGCGCGTGACCATCGTCTGCAGCGCCTGCACGATCTCACACGCCACCGGGATGGGATCGAGCGCTGCGTGCGGCTGGCTGGCGTGCCCTCCGCGACCGGTGACCACGATGGTGAGACTGTCGCTGGACGCCAACAGCGGCCCGGCGCGAGAGATCACCACACCCGTGGGCGCGTTCGGCGTGAGGTGAATGGCGTAGGCGTGTTCCACAGCCGACGGGCTGCCATCTGCGGCATGCGGCGGCAGATCGAGCAGCCCTTCATCGAGCATGTGCAGCGCACCGGCGTGACCAGTCTCCTCGCCGGGCTGGAACATGAACAGCACTCGGCCGGCCAGTTCGCCTTTCCGCTCGGCGAGCATGCGCGCCGCTCCCACCAACATCGCTGTGTGCCCATCGTGGCCGCACGCGTGCATCACCCCATCGATGCGTGAGGCACAGTCCTCGCCGGTGGCCTCCTGCAGCGAAAGGGCATCCATATCGCCACGCAGCAGCACGGTGGGGCCGGGCCGATCGCCGGTGAGCAACGCGGCCACACCCGAGGTGGTGCGGTGCAGCGTGAGGTCGAGCGGAAGGCCTTCCAGCGCTGCGAGCACGGCATCGCGAGTGTGCGGCGTGTGCAGACCCAGTTCGGGCCAACGGTGCAGTTCATGACGCAACGCGATTGCGTCGACTGCGAACCCCTTGGCGTCGTCAAGCACGTAATCGACGTTACTCGCGAGAAAGGTGTGGGCTGTTTCCCAGACGCTGGATACGGCCTGGTAGTGGGGCGGGTGGGTATCGAACCCACGACCCAGGGATTATGAGTCCCCTGCTCTAACCACTGAGCTACCGCCCCCGGAGGTGCACACCGTATCCGCAGACTGCGGCACGAGATGCGCCCAAAACGTCGAACGGTCCGCACGAGGCGGACCGTTGACCTTGGCTCCGAGAGCAGGGCTCGAACCTGCGACCCGCTGATTAACAGTCAGCTGCTCTGCCAGCTGAGCTATCTCGGAATGGCAACCCGAGGATAGCAACCCGGTCGGGCTACTCCTCCTCCAGAAACTCCTTCAAACGCTGGCTACGCATGGGATGACGCAACTTGGCCAACGTCTTCGCCTCGATCTGGCGGATGCGCTCGCGAGTGACACCAAACTCCTTGCCGACATCCTCCAGCGTGCGTGCCTGCCCATCGTCGAGACCGAACCTCATGCGCACGATCTCCTGCTCGCGTTCGGTCAACTCACCGAGTGCTTCTTCCACGGCCGCCGTGAGCATGCGCTTGGTGGCCATGTCGGCAGGGGCCTCGGCGGACATGTCTTCGATGAAGTCGGCCAGGTTGCTGTCGTCTTCCTCACCCACCGGCGAATCGAGCGACAACGGGTCTTGCGAGATGCGCAGGATCTCGCGCACTCGCTCGGGGGTGATGCCGCAGCGATCAGCCAGTTCGTCGAGCGTGGGTTCGCGCTCGAGTTCCTGATGCATCTGACGTTGCATCCGCAACACGCGGTTCATGCTCTCCACCATGTGCACCGGGATGCGAATCGTGCGCGCCTGATCGGCGATGCTGCGCGTGATGGCCTGACGGATCCACCACGTGGCGTAGGTGGAGAACTTGAAGCCCTTCGTGTAGTCGAACTTGTCGACCGCTCGCATCAGCCCAAGGTTGCCCTCTTGGATGAGATCGAGGAACTGCATACCCCGACCGCTGTACCGCTTGGCGATACTGACCACCAGGCGCAAGTTGGCCTGAATCAGTTCGCTCTTCGCGCTCTGGCCGGCGGAGATCGTGCGCAACAGTCGTCGCTGCTCGATGGCATCGAGATCGCCGTCCTGGCGCTCGATGTCGAGCAGCACCGCTGACCGATTTCCCTCGTCGATCGCTTGCGCGAGGCGCCGCTCGTCGTCGGTCGTGAGCAGGTCGACCCGGCCAATCTCCTTGAGGTACATCCGCACCGTGTCGGCAGTACCGCCAGTGTCGACGCCGTCGTGATTCATCCGCTCCGATCGTCGACGCCAGCGACGAGCGAGCACGCCTTCGGTGTCCTCCACGGAACTCGGGCGAGCGGCGCCTACCGGAGGAGTTTCGTCCGGCAGATCATCGATCCGATCATCGATCGCGATGCCGAGTCCGGTGAGTGTCGCCTGCACATCCACCAGCACGTCGCCGGTGAGTTCCACCTTGCGAAGCACGTGCGCGATCTGATCTGCGTGCAGCACACCCTTGGCGGCGCCACGCGCAACCATGGTCTGCCACTCCCCGCTGTCCACCCCATCAAACGGGGTCGGCACGGTGGTCATGTCGAACGTCCCCTTGCTCACGTGGTCCCCTCGTCTACCCCTTGCAGCCACCCTAGCAATGCCTCCGCTGCCGTATCTGCCCGTTCCGGATTGTCGATCTCTTCGAGAGCGAGACGTGCGTCACGCACCGCGAGGAGCTGATTGGGTTCGGTCAGCTGAACCGACCGAGTCAGCCGACGACGAGTGGCCGCCGCAATCAGGTTGCGAGCCTCGATGATTGGGTCGGCATCAACATCGGCCACCGATGCCCGCTCGAGCAGCTCGCGCGCTTCGGGGTCGGCCAACTCGAGAGCAGCCTCGACTGCACCACCCGCCTCGGCAACCGCGAGGAACGCGCGACGGGCGATTTCGTCAGCGAAGAGATCCTCCAACATCCATGGAGCGATGTCGTCCCAGCGCTGCAATAACATCGCCAACGCAACGAACTCGGCGTTCTCCGCAGCACCAACGCGCCGGAGCGGAGCAACCTTGATCGATGGTGCTCGCGTACGTCGCTCAGCGATCGCCACGAGATCGCCAGCGGGAATACCCACATGGGTGGCCACCTGACCGGCGTACAACTTGCGCACCTCGGCGTTCGGGTGCTCGTTCACCAAGGCCATCGCCTCACCTGCCACCTGGGCACGGTCTTCGGGTGAACGCAGCTTGCGGCTGTTCAACACCCGGTTCACCCGGAACCCCAGGAACGGCAATGCGTGCTCGACCGCGTCGCGCAGCGCATCGGGGTCGCTGACCGCCAGATCCCCGGGGTCCTTACCAGCGGGGAAGCGGGCGACGCTCACGCGCACCTGGTAGCGCTCCTCCCATTCGTAGAAGCGTTGCGCCGCACCCTGGCCGGCGGCATCGGCATCGAACGCCAGCACCACCTGGCTGGCGTAGCGCTTCAGCAGGCGCACGTGGTCCTCGGTCAGTGCGGTTCCACAGGTGGCCACTGCGCGGCGCACACCAGAGCGATGGAATCCGATCACGTCGGTGTAGCCCTCGCACACGATCACTTGATCAGCAGCGACCACATCGTTCTTCGCCCAGTTCAATCCGTACAGCGTTTTGGACTTCGCATAGATGGTGGTCTCGGACGAGTTCTTGTACTTCGCCGGGTCGCTGCTCCCCGGAAGGATGCGGCCGCCGAAGGCAACCGGATCCCCGTTCTCGGTGAGGATCGGGAACATCACCCGCCCGCGGAACGAGTCCTGCATCCGACCCGCCTTGTTGGTGAACCCCAAGCCCGTGTCGCGGAGCACGTCGGCCGACGACCCGAGCGCCTTGCACAGCGCATCCCAGTCGTCGGGCGCATAGCCGAGCTTGAAGTTGCGGGCGACATCGCCAGCCAAGCCGCGCTTACGCAGATAGTCGCGGGCCTCGCGCGCATCGGAGGAATTCAACAGGCGATCGTGATACCAATCGACCGCCTTGCCCATTGCATCGACCAACTGTCGACGACGCTGACGGACGCGATCGCCCGCCTCCCCCGTCGTGTACCGCAGTTGGATTCCTGCTTTGGACGCCAAACTCTCGACAGCGGCCACGAAGTCGACATGTTCGATCTCTTGCACGAACTTGATCACGTCGCCACCGGCGCCACAGCCGAAGCACTTGTAGCGACCGGTCTCGTCGCGCACGTTGAACGATCCCGAGCGCTCAGCATGGAACGGGCACAACCCCACCCAGTTGCGGCCGACACGTCGCAACGCAACGTACTGCTGGACGACGTCGGACAGAACGAGCGATGCCCGCAGTCGTTCCAAGTCCTCGTCGACAATCGCCATCAGCAGCACCATAGCGGCCCCACCGTGCGGCAGTTCGGCCGCGGACAGCTGCTCAGCGTTCGTCGACCGGTGGCAACTCCTCGGGGATCTCGATCGTGTCGATCGCCGGTGACACCCGCAGCGAGAAGCCGACCGCGGCAACGAGCACGAGAGCGATCACGAGCAGCGACAGCCAGGTGGGGATGTGATACCACCCGTCGATCAGCATCTTCATGCCAACGAAGGCGAGGATGATCGCCAGGCCTTCCTGCAGATAGCTGAAGCGGGCATGCATGTCGGCCAGCAGGAAGTACAACGCCCGCAGACCGAGGATCGCGAACGCGTTCGAGGCGAACACCACGAACTGCTCGTGGCTGACCGCCAGCACCGCTGGCACCGAGTCGACGGCGAACAAGACATCCGTCATCTCGATCAGTAGCAGCACTGCGAACAGCGGTGTCGCCAGTCGCTTGGCGTTGACACGAGTGAACAATCGCTGGCCGTCGAGTTCATCGTGCATTGGTACGACACGGTGGATCAATCTGAGGAACTTGCTCTTGGCCGGATCGACGTGGTCATTCTCGGAGACCACCAACTTCACCGCGGTGAACAGCAGGAAGGCGCCGAAGACATACAGCACCCAATCGAAGCGCTCGATCAACGCCACTCCAGCGAAGATGAAGATCGCCCGCAACATCAGTGCTCCGAAGATGCCCCAGAACAACACCCGGTGCTGGCACTTCGGCGGTACCTGGAAGTAGGCCAGGATCAGCGCCCACACGAACACGTTGTCGACACTGAGGCTTTTCTCGATGAGATAGCCGGAGTAGTACTCACCGGCCGCGCCGCCACCGAATCCCCACCAGACGACCAACCCGAAGGCCAGCCCGATCGAGATCCAGACGACGGACTCGATCGCGGCCTCACGTGTCTTCACCTCGTGGCTCTCGCGATGCACCACCAGCAGGTCGACGAGCAACAGCACTGCGAGCAGCACCAGCAGTCCTATCCACCAATATGCGGCCACATTGATGTCGACGAACTTCTGCGACCCGGTGTCGCTCGCGAACAGCACCCGTCAGTCCCTACCGAAGAGTCCGCCGCCGATGCCGCCGACACTGCTACCCGAGTTGCTGGTACCCACGAAGCTCTGGATCCAGCCGATCAGTTCCGTTGGGTTACGCGTCTGCGTCCACACACGGCCGGGACCGGTGAAGTCGAACACCAGACCTTCGCCGCTCTTGAAACTCTGGATCAGGCCGCCACCACTGGCCTTGCGCATCGTCATTGTGATCGTGTCCTCGTAGGCCACCATGTGCCCGGTATCAACGGTGATCGCCTGACCAGCGGCGAGGTTCCAGACCTCGAGCGCGCCGTAGCAGGCGAACACCACGGTGCCCTGACCCTCAGCGCGGAGGATGAACCCGCCCTCGCTACCGAACATGTTCTTGAAGCCACCCCACTGGGTGTCGACCGTGACGGTGACATCGTTCGCCAGCCACGATCCCTTTTGGATGAACAGCGCGCGGCCGGGCGCGAAACCGTAGGTGGTGATGTCGCCGGGCAGACGTGCCGCCACGTCGACGAAACCACCTTGCGGCGGGGCGGTGTAGGTACTGACGAAGAAACTCTCGCCACCGAGTGCAGCGCGCTTCAGCGACTTCATGATGCCGCCCTCAGCCTTGGCCTGGAGGCCGACACCCGCGGACATCGCCATCATCGCGCCAGCTTCGACACGTACGGGCTCATTGGGAGCGAGTGTGAGGCGGGCCACGCCGTAGGCCGGGCCCTGTCGTGTTACTACCTGCATGTCGTTCTCCTTCACTCAGGTCCCGACACACCACCGGCAATCGTCGGGCCGCCCGGTTTCCCGGGCGACCCGATTCTTGCTCACTTCGTGTCGGTCTTGCTGCCACCGATGACGGCCTGCGCGGCAGCGAGGCGGGCGATCGGCACACGGAACGGGCTGCAACTGACGTAGTCGAGGCCGGCCTCGTAGAACAGGGCGATGCTCTCGGGGTCGCCTCCATGCTCGCCGCACACGCCGAGCTTGAGGCCCTTCTTCACCGAGCGACCGCGGATGGCACCCATCTTCACGAGGGCGCCGACGCCGTCCTTGTCGATGGTCTCGAACGGGTTGCGCTTCAGCAAACCCTGCTCGAGGTACGCCGGCATCATCTTGCTCTCGATGTCGTCGCGGCTGAAACCGAACGTCATCTGAGTGAGGTCGTTGGTACCGAAGCTGAAGAAGTCGGCCTCTTCCGCGATCTGATCGGCGCAGATGGCCGCACGCGGCGTCTCGATCATCGTGCCGATCGTGACGTGGGGCTTGTTCTTCATACCCTTCACAGCCCGGTCGATCTCTGTCTGCACCCAGCTGCGAGCGAGCTGCAGCTCCTCGCGGGTGACCGTGAGCGGGATCATCACTTCGACGATCGGGTTCTTGCCCCGCTTGCGCAGCGAAGCGGCGGCGGCCATGAGAGCCCTCACCTGCATGGCGTACAGGCCCGGCTTGACGACACCAAGGCGCACGCCGCGGGTACCGATCATCGGGTTGTGCTCGGCCCATTCCTCGGCAGCCTTCAGCTCGGCCTTCTCGGTCTTGTTGAGACCGGTGGTGGCCTGCTTGATACGCAGCTCTTCGGCCGACGGCAGGAACTCGTGCAGCGGCGGGTCGAGCAGACGCACCGTGACGGGCAGACCATCCATCGCTTCCAGGATCTCCTCGAAGTCGATCTGCTGCACACGGCCGAGTTCGGCGAGCGCTGCGGTCTCCTCTTCTGCGGTCTGCGCGAGGATCATCTTGCGCACGACCGGCAGACGATCCGGAGCGAGGAACATGTGCTCGGTGCGGCACAGGCCGACACCTTCAGCACCCAACTCGCGAGCGTTCGTGGCGTCCTCACCGGTATCGGCGTTGGCGCGCACTCCCAACTTGCCCTTGCGAACGACGTCGGACCACTTGAGGATGGTGTGGAACTCGGGCGGCGGCTCGGCGGCGGCGAGCTTCATCGCTCCCAGCATGACTTCACCAGTGGTGCCGTCGATGCTGATGGTGGCGCCTTCCTTGACGACGGTGCTGCCGACGTGGAACGACTTGCCCTCGATCTTCACCGCTTCGGCGCCGACGATGGCCGGCGTACCCCAACCACGGGCCACCACTGCAGCGTGGCTGACGAGGCCTCCACGGGCGGTGAGGATTCCCTGGCTGATCATCATGCCGTGCACATCTTCTGGGCTGGTCTCGTTACGAACGAGGATCACCTTCTCGCCACGCTCGTGCGCCTGCACTGCGTGATCAGCAGTGAAGTACACGCGACCGACGGCGGCGCCGGGTGAGGCGGCGAGGCCCTTGGCCAGCACCTTGCCCTTGTTGGCGAACTGCGGGTGCAGCACCTGATCGAGGTGATCGGCGCCCACGCGCATGATCGCCTCGTGCCGGGTGATGTTCCACTTCGCGTTGCCCTTGCCCTGCGGCTTGGTCATGTCGACGGCCATCCGCAACGCGGCTGCACCGGTGCGCTTGCCCACGCGGGTCTGCAGCATCCAGAGCTTGCCCTGATCGATGGTGAACTCGGTGTCGCACATGTCGGCATAGTGACGCTCGAGGCGAGCGAAGATGTCGAGCAGTTCCTTGTGGATCACGGGGAAATGCAACTTCATGTGGTCGAGGTCTTCGGTGTTACGGATACCAGCAACGACGTCTTCGCCCTGAGCGTTGATCAGGAAGTCGCCGTACGGCTTGTTCTCACCGGTGGCCGCGTTGCGGGTGAAGCCCACGCCGGTGCCGCTGTTGTCGTCGCGGTTGCCGAACACCATGGTCTGCACGTTGACGGCGGTGCCGAGGTCGTGGCTGATGCGCTCACGCACGCGGTAGGCAATGGCGCGAGCGCCGTTCCAGCTGGCGAACACGGCTTCGATCGCGCCACGAAGCTGCTCGCGCGGCTTCTGCGGGAACGGCTTGCGAGTGGCCTTCTTGACGACGGCCTGGTACTGCTTGCACAGATCCTTCAGCGCCTTCGCCGTCAGTTCTGCGTCGCTCTTCACACCAGCCTTGTGCTTGGCCTGCTCGAGCGGGTGGTCGAAGAGTTCGCCGTCGACGCCGAGCACGATGCGTCCGTACATCGCAATGAAACGGCGGTAGCTGTCGTACGCGAAGCGCTCGTCGTTGGTGACGGTGGCAAGACCCTTCACACTCTCGTCATTGAGACCGAGGTTGAGGACGGTGTCCATCATGCCCGGCATCGAGAACTTGGCGCCGGAGCGAACCGACACGAGCAGCGGATCGAACGGGTCGCCGAGTTTGCGGCCCATCGTCTTCTCCAGCTTGAAGACGTGTGCAGCGATCTCCTCATCGAGACCTTCGGGCCAGCCGCCGTGCATGTAGGCGCGGCACGCATCAGTGGAGATGGTGAAGCCCGGGGGTACCGGCAGCTTCAGCACGCTCGTCATCTCTGCGAGGTTGGCGCCCTTTCCACCGAGGAGATCCTTGAATTCCATCGGAGGGCGGCGATGCTTGTGGTCGAATGCATAGACGTATGACACGAGATGCGAGTCTACGGCGCGAGTGTGGATCCGCGAAGGGACTGTGGTGGATCTGGCCGCACCGTAGGCTCCGTGTGTGCCCTCCCCACCCGCGTTTCGCGTGTTCGGGTTCCCTGTCCAAGTGCGGTCAGGGTTCCTGATCCTGCTCGTCCTGATCATCCTGGTGAATCCGGGAGCACGCGGTATTTGGCTGGCTGCGTTCATCGCGCTGTTCACCCTGCTGCACGAACTCGGCCATGCCTTCGCCGCACGGGCCACGGGCGCCGAGGCGGAGATCGCCCTCGACTTCATGGCCGGCTATGCGTCGTTCGCTCCCACCCGAGCGCTCTCGCGCTGGGAGCGGGCGGGCATCTCGTTCGCCGGACCGGCGGCGCAGATCACGGTCGGAACGCTCGCCTACATCGGGGCCAACGGTGGTTGGGGATGGCCGCAGGTCAGCGACGATGTGGCGATCGCCGTGCTGTGGGCCGGGCCGACCATCGGACTGTTCAACCTGATCCCGATCCTGCCATTCGACGGCGGCACGATCCTCGAACAGTTCATCTCGTACTTCGCCCCACAAAGGGCGCGACGGATCATGTTCATCATCACCGTCGCAGTGGTGTTCAGCACTGTCGCTTTCGCCATGACCCGTCCCGCTCTGCGGCCGTACATCATCTTCATGGTCATGCCGCTGCTGTCGGTCGCGCAGATGGCCACCGCGGGGAAGGCCAACACCGCTCGGGATCATGCGCAAGCGGAGTTGGCGCGTGCAGAGGCCCTCGCTTGGGCGACCGGCGATGTGTCACGGTTTCCGGCGGGCCATGTTCCGTCGCCGTGGTATCGCGCTCACCAACAGCTCACCCAGGGCCACCCGGAGATTGCCAGGGAGCTCGTGCTCGCGGACCTGCAGAGCCACGAACCGCTCGACTGGTGGCCGCCCGATGCGGCCCCACTCGCGGCCCTTGCTGAAGTGGTCGCCGAGTTGCCGCGGCCGCTGCCGGTTGGCCGCCCATTCAGCTCCTTCGTGCTCTCCGGGGTGCTGCTGCGCATCGGCGAGTATGAGGCGGCAGCGCACTACGCCGCGTCCGCCTATGGAAACGGCCGGGCACCCATGTCGGCGATCCACGTGGCCCGCGCGGCCGCCGCACTGGGCGACGCGACCACCGCGATTGGCTGGATCCGCACCGCCACCGCCGGCGCCCCACTCAACGTCGTGCGCATCGCCGTCGCGTCTTCACCCGAGTTCGAGCCGCTGCGCCACGACCCAGCCCTGGCCGCCGTCCTCGCCCACCCCTGACCGGGTCGCCGCCCGGCCCCGCCCAGCCCCGTCCCCGTCCCCGTCCCCGTCCGGCCCCCCAGACCCCGGCCCCCCCAGGTTGGGCGCGATTCATGTCGTTGGTGTCCGGCGCAGCTCCCACGGGCGCGAAAAATGCGCACAACCGGCACGAACCGCACCCGTACGACAGCAGCGGCACGAATCGCGCCCACGAGAAAGCGGGGCCGGTTGGGCGCGATTCATGTCATTGGTGTCCGGCGCAGCTCCCACGGGCGCGAGAAATGCGCACAACCGGCACGAACCGCACCCGTACGACAGCAGCGGCACGAATCGCGCCCAGTGGGGTGGGGTGGAGGCGCGGGGCAGTCAGGAAGGAAGGTCGCTGCGCTTGACGTAGGCGAGCGCGAACTCGCTGTGCGACGAGGTGACGGTGCCGACACCGTCGGACACGCGAACACGCTGCAGCAACTTGGGTGCGGTGGCGCCGCGACTGTCCATCCGCTCGACGAGTTCCTGACCCGGGTAGCAGCCCTTGCTGAAGCTGACGGCGACATCGGTGATACCGGTCTCCGCTGGAATCGTGTCGCCGGGCACGATCTCCGCACCCATCTGCGGCCAGACGGCGTCGATACGTGCCGCGAGTAGCTGTTCGGGCTGAGCAGGTTCGGCATTCGCAGGCGGTTGCGGAGCGGGGCCGAGTACGTCGACTCCCCCACCCCACGACGCCAGACCCTCGACCTCAGCCGCGCCTTCGCCACGGATGGCGATGCACGTCCACGGCAACACTTCGATCTCCGCCTTCACACGGATCTTGAACCGATTGAGACGGGCCATCATCACGTCGCCGAAGCCGAGATCGGTGTCGAGCACGAAGGTGTCGTCGGCCATGCGCCACACACGGGCCAGCACGTCGACCTTGCCGGTGGGCTGCAGCACGAACGTCCACGCCGACGACCCAACCTGGAGCGGTCGCAGCTCCTGCGAGACCTGCGATTGCAGATACGAGGCCGCGTCGGGGCCACTCACTTGGACGACATCTCGCGGGTACTCACAGAACCACATACACCACCCTCTCACCGGAACAGTCTGCGGCGTTCACCAGCGACTGGCACACTGGGGAGCATGGTTTCGGATTTCGTCGCCCGACGGGCCAGTGACGGCCTGCAGCTCACACTTCGCCGCCTCACCAGCCTTGCCGCGGGTATCGCGATGATGGCCTTCGCCATCGGCGCCGCCACGTTCGCCACCGGCGTGTGGGTGTTCGGGAGCGGTAGCACCGGCTGGTTCATCGTCGGCGGGCTCCTCGCGTTCGGCCCGGCGTTGGCCGCCATCGTCGCCACCTTGCGAGTTCGACGTACGGCGCACCATGCTCCCCAACTGCTCGACGAGGTACACAGCTTCACCGGCGCCACCGGCAGTTCTGCCGATGTACTGCTCGACTACGACAGCGGGCAGCCAGTGGCAATGACCGCCAAGAACCTCAGCTCGCTCCGTTCCGATCTCGAACAACGAAGCAAGGAGTTCCCCGCACTGACGTCAGCCGTCAAGGCGATCACCACTGTCCCCAAGCTGATTGCACTCGCCGTGCCCGGCACGATCGCCGCGGGGGCGCTCGGCACCGTGCTGTTGCTGGTGGGCCTGCTCAGCTGAGTCGACGCTGCTCGGTCATCCGTCGCGCCGCAGGCACCGCTGCCAACAGCGCTGCCGCCTTGTTACGGCATTCGAGATCCTCATCGTCGGGCACCGAATCGGCGACGATGCCAGCGCCCGCCTGGAACGACGCGCCATGTGCGCCCACGAACATCGTGCGGATCGCGATCGCCGTGTCGAGGTTGCCACTGAAGTCGACGTAGCCGACGACGCCCGCATACGGTCCACGCTTCACCGGTTCGAGCTCGTCGATGATCTCCATCGCACGCACCTTCGGCGCACCGCTCACTGTGCCCGCGGGAAGCGTGGCCCGCAACACGTCGATCGGCGTCTTGCCGTCCATCAGCTCACCGCTGACCTGCGAAGTGAGGTGCATCACGTGGCTATAGCGCTCGAGCGTCATCAACTCGTCGACGTGCACCGTGCCGAACTTGGCGACGCGACCCACATCGTTGCGAGCAAGGTCGACGAGCATGATGTGCTCGGCGACCTCCTTCGGATTCTCCTTCAGCTCGCCGGCCATACGACGATCGTCCTCGTCGTTGGCCCCACGACGGCGTGTACCGGCGATGGGACGGCTGACCACTTTGCGACCCAGCACCTGCACCATCGGTTCGGGCGAACTGCCAGCGATGGTGATGTCGTCGTAGCGCAGGAAGTACATGTACGGGCTGGGGTTCACCTGCCGCAGCACGCGATAGAAGTCGAACGGATCGGCTTGCAGATCGATGTCGTAACGCTGGGACAGCACGACCTGGAAGATGTCGCCAGCAACGATGTGTTCTTTCGCGACTTCGACGGCCTGCTGATACATGCCGTCAGCCATCGAGCTGCGCACTGTGGGCGGCACTTGACCTGCGACCGGCGGCTCGACGAGCGGCATCGTGAGCGGTAGCCCGAGCTTGTCGAACGTGGCTTGCACACGTTCGCACGCCAGGTCGTACTCGCGGTCCACCCCTTCAGCATCCATGTCGAGCACGGGAACGCTCTCGATGAGGTACATCCGTTGGCGCCAGTGGTCGAACGCGACGAGCGATCCGATGATGCTCATCACCGCATCGGGCAGGTTGCGATCGTCATGCGGCGTGTTCGGCAGATGCTCGACCTCACGGACGATGTCGTAGCCGAGGAACCCCATGATGCCGCCCTGCAAGGGAGGTAGGTCAGGAATGATCGGACCCCGGTACGCGGCAATCACCGCGTCGAGCAGCGCCAGCATGCCTTGGTCGAGCGGGATCTCAGGAGTAAGGCGCTGCCCGCGCTTGATGATGATGCCGTCGCGCAGTTCGAACGTGGCCACGGGGTCGTGACCCACGAAGCTGTACCGCGACCAGCGCTCGCCGTGCTCGACCGATTCGAGCAAGAAACCTTCGCCCTCGCCCACCAGCTTGAGGAACGCGGACACGGGCGTTTCGAGATCGGCCAGCACCTCGGTCCAGAGCGGCACGACAGTATGTTCCGCAGCCAGCGCGTGGAACTCTTCGCGGCTGGGACGGACGGCGAACCGATTCATGCGCTGGGGCCGAAGGCGCGGTAGAAGCACGAATACTCGCCGGTGTGGCACGCACCGTTGCCCTCCTGCTCCACCAGGAACAACAGCGTGTCGCCGTCGCAGTCGTAGTAGCCGGCGCGCACGAACTGTCGGTCACCGCTGGTGTCGCCCTTGCGCCACACCTCTTGGCGACTGCGGCTCCAATAGACCATGCGTCCTTCGGCCAGCGTCATCGCCAACGTCTCGGCGTTCATGTACGCCATCATCAGCACGGACTTGGTGTGCACGTCCTGAGCAATGACAGGCACCAGGCCGCTGGCGTCGTACTTGACGGCAGCGAGCTGCTCGGGGCTGGCGAGGGTCGACACTGCGTCGGGCATGCGGTACAGCCTAGGAGCGACGCTCGACCGGCGCCCCATGCATTGCTGTTCTACAGATACAGGCCCGTGCTCGACTCGATGCGACTGGCCGCCACGGCATGGATATCGCGCTCGCGCAGCATGATGTAGTCGGTACCGCCGACTTCCACCTCGTAGCGATCCTCGGGGCTGAACAACACCTGATCGCCGACCTCGGCGGTGCGCACGTTCTGACCCAGGGCCATGACTTCGGCCCATACAAGCCGCTTCGAGATCTGTGCCGTGGCCGGGATGAGGATGCCGCCGGTCGTGCGCCGCTCGCCGTCTTTCTCCGGGATGCGCACGAGCACCCGGTCGTTGAGCATCTTGATCGGGAGTTTTTGGTCATCCAAGGCCACGACGGGCAGGGTACCGTCGGTGGTGTCGTGGCCCCAACGGGTCGGGAAAGGAACCACTGTGCAGCATCGCTCCCCCATCGTCCTCGCCGTCTTCACCGCCGTCGCCGGACTGTCGCTCGTCGCCGGATGCTCCGGCGACAGCTTGAAGGAGAGCACCCCCAACAGTTCGAGTGGCACGCTGGGCACCCCCGACTACTCGTTCGGCCCCACCACCACGTTCATGCCCGACTGTTCGAGCATGCCGTCGCCAGCAGCACTGTCGACGCTCGCCGGCATCCCCCTTGCCGACGGCACAGTCATCGCCACCGGCACCTGCGAGTTCCGAGGGCTCAACGATCAGTCGCGCGTGGTCACGCTAGGACTGCTCACCGACCCGGTCGACCAGACCAACTTCCACGACCTCGTTGCGTCGGTGGGCACCACCACCCCACTCGGTGACGCGACCGTGCCGGGAGCCATGCTCGGGCCCGACTCCACTGTGTTCGCGCTCGTCAACAATGCGATCTACACGGTGCAAACGAATGTCACCGATGCTCCGGTCGCCGATCAGATCCCAACGTCGGTGGCCATCCTCGGGGCTTGGCTGACCCCGTAGCACCACACCGGTCAGCGGTGCAACGCACGGCGCACGGCGTCGTCGCGCAGTGTCACCCACGCGTCCGCCACATACACGCGGTCCTCGTCGTGATGGTGCACCACAACACCCGAGAACATCGCGACATCGGCGTCGGCGTTGCGAACCAAGCCGTCCGCAAGTCGCGCCATCTCGTCGGATGCCAGCCGACGCACGAGGTCGGTAAGAGCCACGAGGTCGGGCGTCTCGCCAGGCCCTAGGTCGGCGACGACGTCGCGACGGAGCAGGCTCATCTCCAAGTCGTCGTGGTCAAGCTCATCTCGACGCAACCCTGTTGCAAGCTCTTGTTGCAGACCGACGAGCGCACCACAGGCCGAGGACTCGTGGTGCTGGCCATCGCGTAGCACGAGTCCGACCGAACCATCCTCGGCGACACCAATGTGCGGCATCACGACGATGACATAGCGACGGCGGCCGTCGAGTCCCGGTGCATGGTGCGCTGCGGCAGCCATACCCGATGAGCCGAGCCACACCATGCCCGCCAAGCTGGAAATGTCGAACGCGGCGCCCCACTCGGCGGCGATCGCCGACTCGATGGCGAACATCAACTCGTCGCGGCACACACCGATGAGCGCGAGCGCATTACCGGGCTCGAACCCGTGCGGAGCAAGTGCTTCGATGGTCCAACGGGCAAACTCGTCGAGCGCCATCGTGCCTGCAGCACCGGGCGCGAGCGCATCCCTCAGCGAACTCATGATGATCGGAGCGTCAGCCGCGCGAGCGACGAGGGCGACGATCGGTAACCACTTCGCTGGGCGCAGAGTTCGTGAGTGGCCCGATCGCTGACACGATCGAATCGATCGTGGGCTTGTCGCCAGCATTCGGATGCGCATCGATCGCTGCCCGCATCGAGGCGAGGTGCTCGGGCGTGGTACCACAGCACCCACCGACGATCCGCGCTCCGGCGTCGACCGCCAGCGCGGCGTACTTCCCCATCAGGTCGGGAGTGCCGCTGTAGACGATCTCGGTGCCGTGGAACTGCGGCACCCCACAGTTCCCCTTGCTGATGAGCGCGCGTTGCGAAGTGGTACCCATCTCCAGCAGCGTGACGAGGATGTCGGATGCGCCGACACCGCAGTTGGCGCCGACGGCCAGCGGAGCCTCAGGCTCATCGGTGAACAGGGCGTCGAAGTTCGCCGGCAGCAAACCCATCATCGTGCGACCCGCAGTGTCGAACGAACAGGTGACGACGTAGGGCATACCCTCCTGGATTGCGGCGGTAGCCGCCGCGTGCACTTCCTCTGCTGCAGACATGGTCTCGATCCAGGCGACGTCGGCGCCACCGGCCTTGAGCCCACGGATCCCCTCGGCGAACGACGCCACCGCTGCGTCGTGCGTGAGCGCACCGAGCGGCTCGAACAGTTCGCCGGTCGGGCCGACGCTGCCGGCCACGACAACCGGACGCGGCGATGCATCGGCCACCTCGCGGGCCAACTCAGCGGCACGTTTGGCCAATTCGAACGTACGGTCCTGCGCCTTGTGCAACTTCAATCGGTGCGGGTTGCAACCGAAGGTGTTGGTAAGGATGATGTCGGCGCCAGCATCGACGAACTGCCGGTGCAATGCCTGCACCCGCTCGGGGTGGTCGACAATCCAGAACTCGGGCGGCTCACCGGCGGTGAGACCGGCAGCGAAGTAGTTGGTGCCAGTGGCGCCGTCTGCCAGCAGAACGCGGCCGGTGGCGAGGAGATCGGAAAGCGAGGTACGCATTGTGTACCAGGCTACTCAGGAGACTGCGGTGTCGATCCGAGCCATGACGTCGGGGGTGAGCAACGGCAGCACATCGAGCGCTGCGAAGTTCTCCAGCACCTGGCTCGCGCGGCTGGCACCCGTGATCACCGTGGACACGTGCGGGTTGGCCGCACACCAGGCGATCGAGAGCTGAGCCAGGGTGCAACCGAGCTCCTGAGCGATCGGGCGGAGCAGCTCGACCTTCGCGAGAGATGCCGCATCGGTGACTCGCCCGGTCAGCCACTCGTAGCCGGCCAACGCGCCGCGGCTGTCCTGGGGAACACCGTCCTTGTACTTGCCGGTCAGCAGACCGGAGGCCAGCGGGCTCCAGATCGTGGTTCCAAGGCCGATGTCGTCGTACAGGCGGGCGTACTCCCATTCGACCTTGCCGCGGGTGAGCAGGTTGTACTGCGGCTGCTCCATCACCGGCTTGTGCAGGTGATGTCGCTCGGCGATCTCCCATGCGGCGCGGATCTCGTCGGCCGCCCACTCACTGGTGCCCCAATAGAGCGCCTTCCCCGAGGACACGATGTCGCTCATCGCCCACACCGTTTCCTCGATCGGAGTCTTCGGGTCGGGGCGGTGACAGAAGATCAGGTCGAGGAAGTCGAGTTGCATGCGCTCGAGCGAACCGTCCATGGCCTGCATGAGGTACTTGCGGTTCAGCGTGTTCTGCATGTTCGGTCGGCGGCCGTCGATGCCCCAGAAGAACTTGCTGCTGACCACGTACGAGTTGCGCGCCCAGCCGAGTTCCTTGAACACACGACCCATCTGTTCCTCGGACTTGCCGCCGGCGTAGGCCTCGGCGTTGTCGAAGAAGTTGCAGCCGGCGTCGTACGCGGTCTGCATGCACTCGATCGCCATCTGATCGCCCAATTGGGTGTCGAACGTGACCCAACTGCCGAAGGAGAGGATGGACACCTGCAAGCCACTACGGCCCAGGCGGCGGTACTGCATTCTCGAAGTCATGCCACGCAAACTACTGCCACGACCGTCCGCTCATGCGAGCGAGGAGCGAAGCTCGGCCAACGCACGGATTCCGGCGGAGCCGACGCCGCAACAGCCGCCGATGAGGGCGGCCCCGCGGCCAAGCCATGCGGGCACAAGCGACGGAAGCTCCAGACCACCGGCAGTGCCGATCCAACACTGGTGATCGCCGTCCCACTGTGCGCCGTGGTTCGGGTAGACGACGTACGGCAACGTGATCCCCGCAGCAAGCAAGGAATCCAGCAGCGGCTCGACCAACCGCGGCGCAGTGCAGTTCAGACCCACCGCCGACACACCCGGGGCAACCCGTGCGGCCGCCTCGGCGAACACGTCACCGCCGCACGTGTGCGCTTCGTCGGCACAGCTGAACGACACCCATGCCGGCGCATCCGTGAGCGCGCGCAGCTCTTCCAACACGATCTCGGCCTCGGCCAGCGTGGGGATGGTCTCGATCGCGTAGACATCGGGCGACGAATCGACCAACACTTCCAGCCGCTCACGATGGAACGCGCGCACTTCGTCCCACGACGCGGCATAGTCGCCGCGATATTCGCTGCCGTCACCCAAACAGGCACCGAACGGCCCGACAGAGCACGCGACCACCGCCGCCCCCGACGCACGGGCGACCGCGGTCGTGGATGCGAGCAACTGGCGAGCGGCGGACCACGTGAGGCCAGCGCGCACGAACCCAGCTGCGCTGGCCTGATAGCTGGAGGTAAGGACGACATCGGCCCCGGCATCCACATACAACCGATGGGCCGCGGTGATGACTTCCGGATGATCGAGCAGTGTTGCCGCGGTCCACAACAACCCGGCAGGACGTTCGCCGAGTTCCTCCAACGCGGTGGAGAGTCCGCCATCGATCACCGTGAACGGCGAGCGCAGCAGACCGATACTCACGCGGGCCGCACCGTGATACCGGCAGCAGCCATCACGGCCTTCGCCTCGGCGATGGTGTGCTGACCGAAGTGAAAGATGCTGGCAGCGAGCACACCGGTGGCACGTCCTTCGGTGACACCGTCGACCAAATGCTCGAGCGTGCCGACACCACCGCTGGCGATGACGGGGACACCGACGGCATCCGCGACGCGGCGAGTGAGAGGAAGGTCGAACCCTTCCTTCGTTCCATCGCGATCCATCGAGGTGAGCAAGATCTCACCGGCACCCAAGCGGGCGGCCTCAGTGGCCCACCACACGGCATCGATGCCGGTAGCCGTGCGACCGCCGTGCAAGTACACCTCGAAACCACTCGCGATATCGGACCCTGGCATCGTGCGCTTGGCGTCGATCGCGCACACACAGCACTGGGCGCCGAACTCGGCAGCGATCTCACGGATCAGTCCCGGCCGCTGCACTGCAGCGGTGTTGACACTGACCTTGTCTGCGCCGGCGCGCAGCATCGTGCGCGCATCTCCTGCGCTGCGGATACCACCACCAACGGTGAACGGGATGAACACCTGCTCGGCCGTGCGATACACCACATCCACCATCGTTTCGCGACCATCGGACGACGCAGTGATGTCGAGGAACACCAACTCGTCGGCACCCTCTGCGTCATACCGCTTGGCCAGTTCCACCGGGTCGCCGGCGTCGCGCAGGTCGACGAAGTTGACACCCTTGACCACACGACCGTTGGTCACGTCGAGGCATGGGATGACACGGGCGACCCTCATCGCGCCAGCACCTCAAGTGCCTGAGCCACAGTGAAGCGCCCCTCGTAGATCGCCTTGCCGCTGATTGCGCCGGAGATGCCGGGAACCGACATCAGCTCGACGAGGTCGTCGAGCGTGGCGATACCGCCGCTGGCGATCACCGGGATTGCCGTGGACCGAGCGGCGGCAGCGAGCCCGGTGATGTCCGGTCCGGTGAGCATGCCATCGCGAGCGATGTCGGTGATGACGAACGCCGCCGCCGTCGGGAACCATTGCAGCGCGTCGGCGAGCTGGACACCGGACCCTTCGGTCCAGCCGTGCACCGCCACCTCTCCAGCACGGTGATCGAGGCCCACCGCCACGGCCACGACCGCACTGGCGGCCGCCACGAGGGAGGGATCCTTCACCGCCGCCGAACCCATCACCACGCGGGCCACACCGGCCTCGGCGAGTGCACGCGCGTCGGCGACCGAGCGAACTCCCCCACCGGTCTGCACCGCGGCGCTACCTGCCACAGCGCGGGCGATCGCGGCGACCACCGGCCGGTTCACCGGCGAGCCGCTGCGCGCGGCATCGAGGTCGACCACGTGGATCCAACGCGCGCCGGCTTCGGCGAACGACACCGCGGTTGCGACTGGGTCGTCGCCATAGGTCGTCTGATCGTCGTAGTCGCCCTGTCGCAGACGCACCACCTTGCCGTCACGCAGATCGATTGCGGGATAGAGGTCGATCACGCCGACACCCCCGATGACACCAGTTGCACGAAGTTACGCAACAGCGCGAGCCCGTCAACACCCGACTTCTCGGGGTGGAACTGAGTGGCGAACACGTTGCCCTTGCGGAACGCTGCGTTCACCGTGCCGCCGTAGTCGCACGTCGCCGCCACGAGCGACGGGTCGGCGGGCACGCCGTGTAGCGAATGCACGAAGTACACCCAAGGCTGCCCGGTGAGACCAACAAACATCGGATCGTCGGATCGGGTCAGCGAGAGCTGGTTCCACTGCATCTGTGGACGCGGGAGCTGATCGGTGATCCACCGGATCTGCCCGTCAATCACCCCGAGACCGGCGTCGTCGGGGTCCTCGTCGCTCCCGGTGAACAGCATCTGCATACCGACGCAGATTCCGAGGAACGGCCGACCGGATGCAACTGCTTCGTGAACGACCGACTCGAGACCGGCCGCACGCAGCGCCTGCATGCAGGCTCCGAACGCGCCGACACCCGGCAGAACCACAGCGTCGGCGGACCTCACGAACGCAGGGTCGGCGGTGAGGCGCGCATCTGCACCGCACACCTCGAGTGCCTTCTGAGCCGAGCGCAGGTTGCCGATGCCGTAGTCGAGTACGGCCACCAACGGTGCAGTCACAGCACGCCCTTGGTGGACGGCACTTGCGTACCTTCGACACGAACAGCGTCGCGCAGGCAACGCGCCAGACCCTTGAACGCCGCTTCGATAATGTGGTGCACGTTGGTGCCATGGCACAGGCGCACATGAAGCGTGATGCCGGCAGCGTTGGCAAACGAACTGAACGCGTGTTCCGCGAGTTGCGGGTCGAATGCCGGGTTGCCCAGCGCCAACACTTCCGGCATCGGCACATCCCACACGAAGTACGGGCGGCCGGAGAGGTCGAGGGCCACCTCCACGAGTGCCTCGTCGAGCGGGTACAGCCCACTCGCGAACCGCCGCACACCAGCCTTGTCGCCGAGCGCTTCGCGGAACGCCTCGCCGACTGCGATACCGACATCTTCCACGGTGTGGTGCGTGTCGATGTGCAGATCGCCGACGGCTTCGACGCGAAGGTCGAACCCTCCGTGCTTGCCCAGTTGCTCGAGCATGTGATCGTAGAACGGGATACCCGTGCTGACCTCGGTGTTGCCGCTGCCGTCGAGTTCGATCGCTACCGAGATCGAAGTCTCTTTGGTCGTGCGTTGCTTGGCGGCGAAACGGCTCATGCCGTCACCTCTGCAAGGGCCTTCAGGAACACGTTGTTCTCCTCTGCGGTACCGATCGTCACGCGCAAACAGTTTTCCAGTCGCGGCCACCCCGAGCAGTCGCGCACGAGCACGTCGCGGTCGAGTAGTTGTTGCCACACGTCGCGTCCCGAGTGCTTGCGAGGCCGGAACAGGATGAAGTTGGCGCCGCTGGGGAACACGTCGATGGGCATGTCGGCCATCGCTGTGCTCAGCCGTTCGCGTTCGTCGATGATGAACTGCACGCGCGACTCCATCTCGTCGACGTACTGCAGCGCGAGCCGCCCGGCAATCTGCTTGGCAGTGTCGAGGTGGTACGGCAGCACCACCTTGTCGAGTTCGGCGACCAACCACTCGGGACCGACGAGATACCCCAGGCG
>WLIV01000039.1 GCA_009702045.1 Actinomycetota bacterium
GACGGTGGGATGGCGAGTCCGTTCCAGGTGTTGTTGCAGGACTCGAACGAGACCGCCACGGCAGGTCAGGCGGCTACTGGTTGGGCCTTCACTCCGGCGAAGGCAGTGTCGGTGTCGGTGACGACCACGGTGGTCAACGAGCCGGTGACGATCACGTTGTCGGGTGTGTCGGCCAACTACTGGGGCAACTGCTACGGCGTACAGATGACCAACGCGTCGTTGGTGTCGACGGCAACCGCTATTGCGACCGCTGCGACCGTGTCGGCGACCACCGCACCCGCCGCTCCGCTGGTGTTGGTGAACGGCACGTTCACCGCCGGCGCTGGCGGTTGGGTCGGTACCGGCTACACGCTGGGTGATGGCTGTGCTGCTGCGGGTGTGAGCACTCCATCGCTGGGCAAGTGGGCGCCGAACTCGTTGACGTTCTCGTTCACATCGCAAGCGGTGACGCAGAAGGTGGTGGTGCCGTCGCCTGGTCTGGTGACGTTCTCCGTCACGGTGTTCGACGGTTCTATGGCGAGTCCGTTCCAGGTGGTCTTGCAGGACTCGAACGAAACCGCCACGAAAGGTCAGACCACCCCCTCGGGGTACGCAACGCCGAAAGTGGTGTCGGTGTCGGTGACGACCACGGTGATCAACGAGCCGGTCACGATCACGCTGTCGGGTGTGTCCGCCAACTACTGGGGCAACTGTTACGGGGTGCAGATGACCAACGCCTTGTTGGTGTCGGGCGCGAACACCACGATCCCCACCACCACGATCCCTGCGACCACCACCATCCCGACGACCACGATCCTGACGCCGACGGTGTCGTCATCCACCTCGACCACAACCACCACGAAGCCGACAGCCACCACTGCTCCGGTGGTCTACACCGCCAAGGTCGGCGATGTCGGCCCCAGCGGCGGCCCGGTGTTCTTCGTCGATATGACGGCTCCGGTTGGCTCTCAGTACATGGAAGCAGCTCCCAGCAACTGGAGCGGCGGCCTCTCCGAACCCGCGTTGTCGTGGGTGGCGGCGATCGCCGCGGCCAACGCCTACCGGGGGAGCGGTGCCACTACTTGGCATCTGCCGACCAAAGATGAACTGAACAAGCTGTGCCTGTACGCGCGCAACGTCACCACCGGAACCATCTGTTCAGCCGCCGCCGGCACCATGCGCGCCGGGTTCCCGTCCGGTGTCTACTGGAGCTCCACCGACTCATCCGTCGCTGCCAACGCCTGGGCAATGTTGTTCAGTGTCGGTCTCTCCAGTGGCACCAGCAAGCTCGGCGCACTGGGCGTGCGCCCAGTGCGCTTCTTCATTCCCGCCGCGACACCTGTGACTACGACCAGCACGAGCACCAGTAGCACCACCAGCACGTCCACCACGACGATCGTCAAGCCGGTGGTCACCACCACGACTATCGCTGCGCCACCCACGTGTGCAATGGGTGGTCTCTGCAACGTCGGCGACATCGGACCGAGCGGTGGCAGCATCGTCTCAGCGAACCCTTTCGCTGCGGCCGGGTCGCGCTATGTCGAATCGGCGCCGCTGTCGTTCCAACGCTCTTACCCGTCGGCCGGGTTCGTGCCCAGCTTCGGCGTGCCGGCCGACTACGCCACAGCGGTCAGCAACCTGGCCGCCTACAGCGTCAACGGACGCACCGGATGGCGCTTGCCGACGAAGCTTGAGCTGCAACAGTGGGAGGGCGCTGGACTATCTGGCTGGCCAGGAACCCTGGCCGACGGAAAGGCCTATTGGAGCACGGATGTGTTTGTCTCCAATCGGGTGGCATACAACTGTTATGCCAGCGTGAGTATCAATTACATCCACTACGACGTCGATTTGGTCAACTACTGGGGCTTCCGAACCTTCTAGCGTCGGTACGCGTCAGCCAGCCGTCGAAGGGTCGTGGAGGTTGGTGGGCGTCGAGTCTGAGCCTGCCGTCCCTTTCATCGAGCCGCGACCTATCATCCCTACGTGGCTCGTGAGATCTCGTTCAAGTCCGAGTTGACGAGCGCACTGCCGCCGATCTCGCTCGCCGTTGCCGTGTTCGTTGCCGGGATGGCCACCTGGGGGTTACTGGTCACCGGTGGCGCCGGTGCCGTCGTGACCGCGCTGGCGGTCATGGGGCTGGCGTGTGCGTGGTCGCTGCGCCCGCCGTACGTGCTGCTCCGCGCACGGGCCGAACGGCGCCTCGCCGCCGGCGAGACGCCCCGCCAGCGAGACCGGCGCACTGTGTGGGCCGCCTCGAAGGGCCTCGCCGCTACGTTCGTCATCTGGAACTTGGTATCGGTGGGCATGTACCTGTCGCACGACAGCGGCGACCCGTTGCAGCAGCAGCTGGCGGCCTGGGGTCGCAATCATGGCCTCGGCCCGGTCATCGACTATCTCGAGGTGAACACCTACGACGTGCCGCCGTCGAAGGAACCTGCACAAGACCTCAGCCTTGCTGTCACCGGTGAGACCAGCACGATCCCCACGACCGCACCCGCCGGTACCGGCACGGCAGACACCGGGCCCACCACCACGGTCGACCCCGGCCCGCAGGCGCCGGCAGCGCTGGCGACGTTCTTCACCCCTGCACTCAACGGCGAAGGGCAATGGAGCGTCATCGCCAGCGCTGGTGGACACCCGGCGCTGTGGGCCACGTCCATCCGCCCGTTCCCGGACGCCGGCGGCGTGGTCGGCTCGATCGTCGTCATCGACCAGACCTACCTGCGCGCCGGCATGTTCAACGGTTCGGAAGAACCTGGTGGCGACTGGGTGCGCGACGACCGTGTACCGAACGAGTTGTACGCCTCACTGGTGGCGGCGATGAACGGTGGCTTCCGGTTCGAACACGTGAAAGGTGGCTACGTCACCGAGGGGCGCGTGGTGAAGCCACTGCTCGACGGACAGGCAACCCTGGCGGTGGGCAAGGACGGCAAGCTCGCCTTGGGCATGTGGGGACGCGACCTCAAGGACGATGGCTCCTGGCTCAGCATCCGTCAGAACCTGACGTTGATGGTGGACGGGGCCACCTCGAAAGTGGCCGAGGGGCTCGCTGCCGGAACGTTCTGGGGCGCCAACTACGGCAAGGACGTGTACGTCAACCGTTCAGCCGTGTGCGAGATGTCCGACGGGCGGCTGGCCTACATGATCATCGGTCTGGTGAGCGCCGAGCAGATGGCCCAATCGATGATCCACATCGGTTGCCAGAAGGCGATCCAGCTCGACATCAACGGCACCTGGCCCAACTTCTTCACCTTCGAGCACAAGGCCGACGGGGGAGTGAAACCGGTCTTCCTCGATCGCCGGATGGGCAGCAACACCTATCGCTACATCAAGGGCTCGACGAAGGAGTTCTTCGCCTTCTTCGACAGCACGTTGGTGCCGTCCGCGAGCGTGCTCGAGAAGTGACCTCTGCGCACCGCTTGTTGCCGGTCGACGGTTCAGTGGTGATCTACATGATCGTGCGCGGCAAGGACGGTAGGCCCACGGGCTATCCAATGACTGGCATGTTCCAGGGCGGGCAACTGGAGATCACTACCTACCGCAAGGCACCCAAGGCGCAGTTCCTGCTGGCCGACGACCGGGTGTGTTGTGTGGTCGCCGACCCGGCCGATACCTCGCGTGGGGTGGCCATCCGCGGGCGAGCCGCGCCCGCCCGAGTCGACGGCTTCGTGGCCGGCACGCAGTCTGGCGGGCAGGCCGCGATCGATGTACCCGACGAGGTGAAGCAGACGGTTCGTTCGCGGCTGGAGAGCGATAAGCGGATGGTGTTTCGCATCTCCATCGACAGCGTCCGAGAGGTGGGCGCGTCATGAGTGCCACGCGCGACATCACGATGACCCAGCCCGAGATCGACGCGTTCTTACAACGCAGCGGGCACGTTGTCGTCGGCGCGCTCGATGCCGATGGATGGCCCGTCGGCACCCTCGCTGCTATGTCGTACGCGAACGGACGACTGGCCCTGACGTTCGCTGACAGCGACTCAGTTGCGGTCGAGCTGCAGCGCGACCCACACCTGTGCTGCGTGTGGGACGAGCATGTCAGCTACTTCGAGATCCAGGGTGTCATCGTCCACGGTTCGCTCGCGGACGATGACACGACGCTGGATGTCGCCAAGCTGATCAGCTTCGACTTCGGTCGGCTGCGCTGACCGAGCGACGCCCGGTCAGCGGCAGGCTCAGCGGTATGCGGAGGTGTTCGCCAGCTCGGCGGCGCGACCGATGAGGTCGACGATCAGCGGACCGAACATCGCCAGTTTGTCGTTGTCGGTGTGACCGAGCACGACACGCTGGTAGCTCTGCTCGAGCACGATGCCCAGCTTCCAGCGGGCGAGGACGATGTAGTAGTCCATGTCGTCGACCTGACGGCCGGACATCTCGTGGAAGTACGCCAGCAACTCGTCGCGTGTCGGCATCTGTGAGAGGTCCATGTAGTTGCCGGGATCCATCGGCTTGCCGTTGTCGGGCCACATCTGCACGACCCACGCGAGGTCGAGCTTCGGGTCGCCGATGGTGCCCATCTCCCAGTCGATGATTGCCGCCAACTCGGTGGGCTTCGTGTGCCGGTACATCACGTTCGCGAACTGATAGTCGCCGTGCATGATGCCGGGCACGAAGTCGAGCGGACGATGGCTCTGCAACCATGCCGAGGTCTCGTCCAGCCCAGGGATCTCGCGGGTCTTCACCCGGTCGTAGAACCGCATCCAGCGCTCAACCTGGCGGTCGTGGTAGCCGTCCGGGCGGCCGAGGTCGGACAGACCCTTGGCCTGCCAATCGACCTTGGCCATTTCGGCCACCCCGCGCACCAGCTCGAAGGCCAGACCGCGGTTGGCCTCGCGATCGGTGATGAAGGCTTCGGGCATACCGCCGCCCATCGGCGACCAGCCGTCCACCCAGCCCATCAGGTAGAACGTGCCGCCGAGCACCGTGGGGTCGGTACACACGGCATACGCCTCGGTGTGCGGCACATCGGTGCCGTTCAGCGCGGCCGTGATCCGCCACTCGCGCAGGATGCCGTCGTTGCGGCTGTCGGGCGCACCCGCCGGGGGTTTACGCAGTGCGGCGTGGAAGTCGCCGCGATGGATCTCGAAGATCTCGTTCTGGCTGCCGCCACTGACGTAGCGGGCGCTGATCGGGGCGCCGACGCCAAGGTTTACGGTGTCCATCCACGCCGCCAGGCGGACGAGGTCGATCGTCGGGTCGGGCATGGTGTTGTCCTCGGTCTGAGTGTGTGCGTCGTTCATTGTTGTGTCCTCACCAGCCGCCGAGCTCAGCTTCGACGAGGTCGCCGAACTTCTCGCGAGCAGCGGCGCGACGCGAGACCAAATGGCCGTCGGGGAACAGCTCGTCCTTCGACGGGCGGTAACTCTTCAGCACCTTGCGGGCCAGGTTGTCCTTGTGCACCTCGGTGGGGCCGTCGGCCAGGCCGAGCGCCACCCCGCCGAGCAGCATCTGCCCGAAGGGCATCTCGTTGGTGGTGCCGAGCGCACCGTGTAACTGCAGAGCGCGGTAGGCGATGTCCATCGTCACCTTCGGCGTGGCCACCTTGATGCCGGCGATGTACTCGCGCGACTTGTCGTAGCCGTGTTGATCGCACTGCCATGCGGCGTGCAGCACCTGTAGCCGGAACTGCTCGAGCTGAATCCAGCTGTCGGCGAAGGCGTGACGCACCGACTGCTGATCGGCGAGCGGAGCGCCCTTTGTCTTGCGGCTGACGATGCGCTCTCCCATCATGTCGATCGCCTTCTTGCACACGGCGACGGTGCGCATCGCGTGGTGCAGGCGGCCACCTCCGAGGCGGGTCTGTGCGATCTTGAAGCCGCCGCCCACTTCTCCGAGCAGATTGTCGAACGGTACGCGGCAATCGGTGAACTGCAGGTAGCCGTGTGAACCCTCGCCAGGCCTGTCGTCGGAGAGACCGACGCTGCGGATGAGGTTCATCCCGGGGGTGCCCTTGGGGATCAGGATCATCGAAGCGCCGCGGTGCACTGCGACCGTCGGGTCGGTGATGACCATGGCGATGATGAAGCTGGCGTACTTGTAGTTCGAGGCGAACCACTTCTGGCCGTTGATCACCCACTGTTCGCCATCGCGCACGGCGGCACAGGTGAAGTTCATCGGGTCGGCGCCACCCTGCGGCTCGGTCATCGCGTAGGTGCTGCTGATCTTGCCGTCAAGCAGGGGCTGCAGGTACTCGGCGCGCTGTGCATCGGTGCCGTAGTGGGCGATGATTTCGGCGTTCCCCGAATCCGGTGCCTGGCAACCGAACACACTGGGTGCGAACGAGGAGCGTCCGAGGATCTCGTTGACCAAACCCAGCTTGACGTTGCCAAGGCCGGTACCGCCAAGGTTTGGCGGCAGGTGCAGCGCCCACAGTCCACGTTCACGCACGCGCTGTTGGAGCGGACGCACCAGCTTCTGACTGGCCTCATTCTGCTTGTCGTACATCAGCCCGTGGCCGGGAAAGAGCGCGTCGATTGGTTCGACCTCTTCGCGGACGAACTGGTCGATCCAGTCGAGGTCGACCTGGAACTCAGGTTCGACGGAAAAATCAAAGGCCATGGTTAGCTCCTGATGGTGGTGCGGGTGTTGGGGCGGGTGGTGGGTCAGGGAACACGCCGATGGATCGGAGGTGCTTGATCAGCTCTTCGCCGGTGGTGTGCCAGGTCTTCAGCGAAACGGCGGCCGCCGTGTCGGGGTCGCCTGCCTCGATCGCCCGCAACTGGGAGCGCAAGCCGGTGCGGCTGCGCTTGAGCGCGTCGGGAATGTTGTTGAGGTAGTACTCGCCGGGGGTGAAGCGGGTCATCGTCTTGATCACCAGGCGCAGGCGAGTGTTGTCGGCGGCGCGGTTGATGACGCGGGTGAACTCGATTGCTAAGCGGGTGACCTCGGCGACATCGACCGTGGAGCGCGCTTCGCGCTCGATGGCGCGCAACGCCGTGAGTACCGCTGGGTCGCGGTCCTGCGTGACACGGCGGGCAGCGAAGCTCTGCAGCAGGCCGTACAGCTCGTAGTGGTCGCGGATGGTGGAGGGTCCGAAATCGGCGACGAACGTGCCCCGACGACCGTCGGTCTGCACCAGGCCGTCGTGCGACAACTCGATGAGGGCCTCGCGCACGGGTTGGCGGCTGATGTTCAGCACCTGCGCGATCTCTTCGATCGGAACCTTGTTGCCGCCGCGCAACACACCGGTGAACACGAGCGTGCGGATGTAGTCCGACGCGACGTCGGCACTGGATGGCACATACGCCAGCTTCGGCTTGGGGAGCCCCACTCTCACCACAGTCACGTTTCGTATGTTACATACAACATCCGAAAGCGCAAGCGAATCATTGGGCCGATCTGCACTCGGCGATGATCGCCTGCACCTGTCCGCCAACGTCAACCTTGATCTCGCCCGAACGCATATCGGGCATCGAGTAACGACCGAAGAACGTGCTGGCAACGCACTCGGCGGTGCCAGCACCAACCCCGTTCTTGACCTGCTGACGGATCATGTCGCTGCGCCCGAAGTACTGATCGATGATGTTGGCATCGGGAATCGATTGCTCGACCTTGGTGCCCGGGTCGCAGACCGACACATACATGCTGTTGCCTTTGCGGCCCACGAGCGCGTGCGCTTCGGTTGGTCGGTGCTCAGCCCACGCGTTGAACGCGTGTTCCAGAGCGTCGGCATCGGCGGTGGTGTCTGCCACCACGTGCAGGTCCAGGCATACGCGTCCGTCGAGGCGGTACACGGTGTAGGCATCGTTTCCCCACCCATCGCTTGCGGTGAGCGCGTCGTTGGCCGAGAGCCCACTGGAGGCCATCAGGAACACCACGAACGGCCCGGCTTGGGTGCTGAACTCCTGGGTGGCCTGCCACGGAACCGGCGGGGCGTCGACGTGCTCGGCCTGGTCGGGACGGAAGAATTTGTGCATCGGCAGGCTCACCTCGTCGAGCGCCACCGGGGCGTAACTGCCGAACGCATCGTCGAGCGCCGCCTGTCCGTACGTGAGTACTGAAGTGACGAACGTCGGCCCGAGGTGCTGTCCCACCAGTCGCAAGGCACTGAACGCCGGGGGAACGGCGGCCACAGCCGCGTCGTAGTCGTCCTGGCCCACCTGTGACTCGTCGCTGTAGGCGGCTTGCTCCTCGGGGCTGAGATGGTCGTAATACAGATCGTGCACCCAGACGGCATGACCGATTCCGATGACGCCAAGTGCCTGACTCTGCTGCCGCGTGGTGCTGTCGATCCGTCGTTGTCCGAGGTGATGGTGTTGCTCATCGAGTGCGATCGTCAGTTGCACGATGGTCTGCGAGCGTTGGTAGGCGTTGAGCGCCGCGCCGGCAGTGGTTGCCCTCACCACCAACACATCCTCGGTTCGCAACCAGCGCGCCCACGACGGTGCAGTTTCCAGCGCAGCACTGCTCGTCAACGTTGAAGCATCACCGTTCCACAGCCCTAGTGCGCGTCCCACCGCGTCCTGCGTGGCGGCCACGTGCCGGTCTGCCTGCGTCACCTCCGGGGGAGCGACGCGTGTGGTGAACGCGGCGTGGTCGACGATGTACTCGACCGGCACCACGTGCAGGAACTTCTGCTGAGTGGCGTGCTCGACGAACGTCGCCAGGTCGTGAATGTTCGCCGGCCAGGTGGTGGCGGCTGGTTCGTGGTCGAACGGCGCCCACTGTTGCAGTCCCCACGCGGCCACCCACAGGGCGGACAGCAGGGTGGTGGTCACGAGCGTGAGCCACACCCGTCGGCGGCCACCAGAGGCTGCCGACGAACGGCTCATACGGGGTCAGTCCTCGCTGTTCTCGATGGCGTCGAGGAACGCCTCGACATCGTCGTCCTCGCCGCCGACCAGCCAGATCACGACTTCGTCTTCGTTGCCGTCTTCATCTTCGTCGCGCCACGGCAGCATGCCTTCGATTCCGTAACGGTCGACGGTGATGTCTTCATCCTCGTCCTCTCCGACCGGGGCAACGACGGCCAGTTCCACCTCCGCGTCCGGCGGCTGGTCCTTGAGCATGTCGATCAGTTCACTCACTCGCATTGTTCGCCCTTTCGCGGGTGGGGGGGTGGGGTCAGTCCTCGCCGAGCCAGTGAATGGCGCGGTCGAGCAGAAACAGGCTGGCTTCGCGACAACGATCGAGCGTGTCGCAGAACGTCTTGTCCTCGGCGAGGTAGACGTCGGCGAGATCGACCGGGATACGCGAGACGATCGAGAGGCTGCGCTCAGGCGCATCGGTGACGCTGGCGAAGGAGTCGATGGCCGACACTTCCAGTGGCAGTGCGACACCGCCGACTCCGGCGAGTTCGGTGGCCAGCACCAGCAGGTCGGGCGGGTGCGGCAGCGGCGGCAGCGTCCAGGTGAAGATCAGCGGGAAGGTGAAGCCAGTGGGCGGGTCGTCGTCGGGGTCGTCAAGCTTGTTGACCTCGTCCTCGAAACCCAGCAGCGCTCGCGGATCAACCTCGAGCGAAAGGTGCAGGTCGATCGGGCCGTTGCACGCCTCCTCGGGGTGCAGATCGACCTCCCACAGCTGGCGCAGGGAGTAGGTCTCCACGAAGTGCCGCTCGTCGTGCACGTGGAATCCGTGGTCGATCGCGTGGCCCTTCAGGTCGGCCACGAAGCCGGCGACATCGATGACTGCCACTGCTCGGTCCTTTCCGGGTGGTGCGGTGCGATCGGCAGCGACACTACCGTGCAGAGTCGATGAAGCCTGACCGACTCGCCCTGTTGCACGAGGTTGCCGATGCCGTTGCCGCGGCGTTCGCCGGTGTGCGCGACTTCGGCCCGTCCGGCGGCCGGGAAGGGCAGTACTCACTCGACCTGGTGGCCGACGAGGCTGCGCTGTCGGTACTCCGTCGTGCTGGGGTGGGCATCTTGTCCGAGGAGAGCGGCTTCGAGCCCGGTTCCACGGGTGAGGTCGTCGTCATCGACCCGATCGACGGCAGCACGAACGCCAGCAGGGGAGTGCCGTACTTCGCCACCTCGCTGTGCCTGGTGGACGCGGATGGTGCCTCGGTGGCGCTGGTGGCGAACCAGGCCGGTGGCGAGCGGTACTGGGCCGTGCGTGGCGAGGGAGCGTTCCGTGACGGTGTGGCCATCCGGCCGTCCGGGTGCACCGAGCTCAGCCAGGCGATCGTCGGCCTCAACGGGCTCCCGCCTCGTCCGCTGGGCTACGCACAGTGCCGCGTGCTCGGTGCGGTGGCGCTGGATCTGTGCCTGGTGGCGTCGGGTGTGCTCGACGGGTACGTCGATTGCGTCGTGGATGCCCACGGTGGCTGGGACTTCATGGGCGGGATGCTCATCTGTCAGGAGGCTGGTGCCTCGATCGTCGACCTGCACGGCCGCGACCTGGTCGTGCGCGATCACGCTGATCGCCGCACACCCGTCGCCGCGGCCACGCCGCAGTTGCTGGAGTCCCTGTTGGCCGCGCGCCGCTAACCTGGGTTATCCGTTCGCGGGCGCATAGCTCAGTTGGTAGAGCAACGGCCTTACATGCCGTCGGTCGGGGGTTCGAGTCCCTCTGCGCCCACTCGTCGCTGCCGCTCCTCGTGGGCGCCCTGCGCCACCGTTCTTGCTGTCTCCTTCGGAGTGGTCGGTCGTCGTGAGGGGTTCGCTAGCCGTCCCTGTAGGTCCACTCGATGTTGTTGATTCGACACCTGCCGAGGCTGGTTCATGCTCCAGGATCTGGAGTGAAGTAGTCAGAGGTGGAGTGTGCGGATGGATAACGTCGGCGCGGCGACGAGCCGGTGGTCGGCGGTCAGGAGCGGGCAGTTCAACGTTTCGGCCAGTGCGACATAGCAGGCGTCAGGGAACGTGATGTTGGGGCGCAGCTGGCGGGATGAGCGCGGCGAGTGCCTCTGCTGCCGACACTCAATGAGCAGGACGGTTTCCTATTGCGGCGGCTCTGCGCCGCGATCGCTGGGTCAGGTTCCAGCCGACGGAAGGACCGATAGGCCGGGCACATCGTCAACGACGTGGTCTGCCGTGACGAGCGATGCCTGGACGTGCAGTGCGGTGGCAGCGACCCATAGGTCGTTGCTGTGGATCGGTTCCCACAACGGATGGCCGATTTGCCGACAGATTGTTCGGGTCGTGGCGAGCGTGGTGATGAACGCATCACGGCGGCGACTGAGGGTGGCGCTGAACACGCCCCTATCGACAACCAGTTTCACGATGCCAGCGCAGCGGCGAACGCGTCGTCCTCGTCCTCGGTCAGGTCGAGCAGCAACGAGTCGATCGACGTCAGCACAGGGGCGGCGGCCAGTTCGTCCGCGGAGAAGTCGCGCGGCAACAACCCCGTGCCGTGCGGTGTCTCGGTCGAGGAGCTTGCCGGGTCACTCATGCGGCAACCCTTTCCGCCGAAGATTCGCCAGGACGGTCGTGCGATGGACGTGAGCACGGAGCCGCCGCGAGCTGATCGAGTGTTGAACGCCCTGCGCTGGAGTTGCCCCGATTACGCTCAGCGGCAGCAACTTGTTGGTGGCCAAGTTGTCGACACCGCACCTGAATCATGTGCCGGTGATGGCAGGCGGCCACGGCGCCCCTTCTGTGCGCGGCTTCTACGACCGTCACCTCGTGGGCCAGTTCTTTCCCGAGGACGTGGTGTTCACGCCGGTGTCGCGCACCGTCGACGACCACCAGATTGTTGATGAGATCGTCATCAGCTTCACCCACACGCGGGCCATCGACTTCAGGCTGCCCGGCGTGCCGGTGACCGGTGTGGAACAGGCGCGTCTCGTGTTGGACCCCTCGCTGGAATACCGCACCCAATACTGACGGCCCGCGACCCTCCCAGGAGTGCTGTCGCGGTTACACCAACGGCTCGAGCACCACGAACTGCACGGTGGCCGTGGCCGCGAGGCGGTCGCGCCCGACATCCTCGACGTCGACCCGCACCACGACCGTCCGCTTTCCTGTCCGCACGATCGTGGCGGTCGCCCGCGCCGGGCCGGTGACGATCGGCGCCAGGAAGTGAATGTTGAGGTCGATCGTCGCCGTGCTGTGCCCCGCTTCCACGCCGGCCATCGCCAGTCGGCCGGCAGCGATGTCGACGAGCGTGGTGAGCAGCCCACCCTGTAGGGCGCCGCGGCTGTTGCACAGAGCCGGAGTGACCGCCATGTCGAGGATCACGGTGTCGGCGGAGACCCGCACATCGCGCATTTGCAGCTGCCCCACGAAATGCTCGCCGCTCTCCATTGCGTCGTTCACCGCCGCGATGGCGGCAAGCGTGCGCTGGCGTGACTCCTCAGCTTGATCCATCCGAGGGTTTTACTCGCAGCTGCAGCACCGGCAGTAATCGGGCGGTCAGGCGGCGGTCAGGCGCCGAGGGTGTCGAGGAAGCCGAGTAGCTCGGCCTCGTCGATCTGGCTGACCTCGGCCTCACTGGGGAAGCTGCCGCTGAGCACATCGGCGCGGAACGCGGACAGCGCCCTCACTCGCTCGTCGGCGATCTGCTGCTGCAGTGCGGCAACGTTGCCGTAGACCCTGGCGTGGCGCGGAGTGCGTGGGCTCTCGCCGCAGATGTCGGAGCTGAAGAGGAACATCACGTTCGCATCGGGGCCGGAGCCGAGTGAGATCGTGGCCATCGACGTACGCCGGTCGATTTCGGCCATCACCTTCGCCGGGATCAGCTCGCACTCAACGGCGAACGCGCCAGCGTCCTGCAACTGCTGGAACTGGCGCCACAGGTCGGCGGCTTCCGCTGCGGTGCGACCCACGGCGCGCACACCGCCGAACTGAGTGGACCGCTTCGGCACGAACCCGAGATGGCCCATCACCGGCACACCCTCATCGGCCAACAGGCGCACCGTGTCGAGGCGTCGGGCCGTGATGACGGCATCCGCGCCGTCGGACAGCGCCTGGAAGGCGGTGCCCAGCAGTTCGTCGAGCGTGACCGCGCCACCGAAGTCGATGGCTGCGGTGACGAACAGGCGCGACGAGCCGCGACGTACGTCGGACACGGCACTGGCCATGCAGACGGCCATCTCGATTCCGGCGGCCTCGGCAGCGGCGGCTTCCTCTGCGCTGCCTGCCGTTACCTGGGTGAACTGGCGATCGGCGCCCTTGAGCGCGGCGATCGACGCGACCGTGACGGTGCGGTCGGCGTCTCTGCCGTTGTAGTCGAGTATGCGAGTCATCGGGCGATGACGGTAGCGGACGACGCGTCGGCCACCGTTACGCGTCACGTGCCTAGGGTGGGAGCGTGAACGACCACGGTCGAACGGCGACGCAGCGCAACGGCTGGATCTGGTGCGCCCTTGCCGCGGTGCTGTTCGGCGCGGCGACGCCGGCGACGAAACTGGTGGTCGACCACATCGGCAGCGTCACGTTGGCCGGGCTGCTCTATCTCGGTGCGGCCGCAGCCGTGGCGCCGTTCGCGTTGCGCCAGCCGCGACGAGCCGCCGCCGCCCGTCAGCGGTCACTTCTGCTGCTGGCCGTCGGCCTTGGCGGCGGCGTCGCCCCGGTGCTGCTGGTGCTGGCGTTGCACTGCGCCCCGGCCGGCACCGTGTCGTTGTTCCTCAACCTTGAGCTCGTCGCCACGGCGGTCGTCGCCCGAGTGTTGCTGCAAGAGCACATCGGCCGGCGGGCGGGGATGGGTATCACGATCGTGGTACTCGGTGGCGCCATCCTGGCCGGTGCTTCGGGTGGCGGGGCGACCGTCGGCATGTTGTTGGTGGCCGCCACCTGCGTCTGTTGGGGCATCGACAACGCAATCACGGCCAGCCTCGACAGCTATACACCTGCGCAGATCACCATGGCCAAGGGTGTCATCGCCGGCACCGTCAACCTCTGCCTCGGGCTCGCACTCGATGGTGTGCCGCAGTTGTCCTACGTTCTCGCCGCGCTCGCCATCGGTGCGGCGGGTTATGGCGTGTCGATCGCGATGTGGATCACCGGGGCTCGGCTCGTCGGCGCAGCGCGCGGCCAGACGGTGTTCGCCCTTGCGCCGTTCATAGGTGCGTTGCTGGCATGGCCGGTGAACGGCGATCGGCTGACGCCCACCACGTTGGCCGCGTTCGTCGTGTGCCTCGCCGGTGTCGTCCTGGTGGCGAGCGCCCGGCATGCACACACGCACACCCACCAGCCGCAGGAGCACGCGCACCCCTTTGACCCCGACGATCCGCATCATCGATCCGGGACGATCGAGGTCGTGTCCGGTGTGCAGCATCGGCACCTGGTCATGCAACACGAGCACGAGCACTTGCCGGACATCCACCACCGCCACGTGCACTAGACGCCGGATGTGGAGGCGATCTGCTGGGCGTCACTTGCCGTGGTCTCGAGCATGTGTTCTCACGGGGTACGTTCGGTACAAGGACGGGAGCCCTGACCATGACGATTGATGTCGCGACAATTCCACCGTTGACACACGGGGAGGCGATGCAACTGCTGGAAGCGGAGCTGGAGCGCACGATCGCCGCATTGAGAACGCTCGGTGCGGCGGACTGGACAACGCAGACCGACTGCCCGGACTGGAACGTGCAGGCGATGTACCAGCACGTGCTCGGGGCATGTGAGGCGGGGGCGTCGATGCGCGAAAATGTGCACCAGCTGTTGGCAGCCAGGAAGCATCGCTCGGCGCACGGTGGCCCGCTGGAGGCGGCGATCTCTGCTGTGCAGGTGCGCGAACGGGCGGCGGTCGGAGGGCCGGACCTGGTCGCCCGTCTCGCTGCGCTGGCCCCGCGCACGGTGCGCGGTCGGCGGCGCATCCCGGCGCTCATACGCCGGTGGGCCTCGATGAAGGTGGATGGGCCAGTGCACGAACGCTGGGCGCTGGGCTATCTGATCGACACCATCTACCTTCGCGATTTGTGGATGCACCGCATCGACACGGCGTACGCGGTGGGTCGAACGGCGGAGGTGACTTCCACACACGACGGGCGCATCATCGCCAATGTGGTTGCCGAGTGGGCGCGGCGCCATGGCGCGCCGTTCACGCTGGAGCTGACGGGCTCGGCCGGTGGCACGTATGTGCACGAGCCCGACGCCGCCGGCGCCGAGCAACTGCAGCTTGACGCTGTCGAGTTCTGCCGCACGCTGGCGGGTCGTGTTCCTGCTACAGGCCTGCTCGCCACTGTCGTGCCGTTCTGAACCGGCCGTCGGCCGCCGGTGTTGCACTCCACGCGGTGGTGTGAGCGGTGACTGGGCGCTGACGCGAGCACTCCCGGGCCCGAACCGCTGGTGCGGTCGAACCCGGGAGTTCGTGAGGTCACCTCAGACGGGCTTGGGAATCGCAGCCACGAAGGCGGACTGGGTGCCAGCGATGGCGCCCGTGGCAGTGTCGACCACGGTGACAGTCACCTTGTAGGTGACACGTACGCGCACACCGAAGGCGGTGAACTTGCCGGTCGTCGGGGCGTTCTGCCAGTCGTAGAGAACGACCGACGGGTTCAGGTACTCAGCGACGATGACGTTGGTGGTGACCGCCTGACCGTTCGTGCACGGCTTTACGCCGTAGGTGACGGCGACGCTGGCCAGGCCGGTCTCGCCGACTTTCGGATCTGCCTTCACCGTGAGGCTGCTGATCGGCGAACACGCCACAGCGCCGCCCGTTGCGGCGACTCCGCCGCTGACGATTTCCTTGGCGAAGCTGGTGGCGGGCAGCGCCGCAGCGAGCAGTGCCGTACCAAGTAGGGCGGCGGAGAAGACCCGACGGGAACGGGTGATGGTGGCCGTGTGAGGCATCGACACGAAGACTCCTTGTTGGATGTGCCGCGCCGGTGTGGCGAGGACTGTGAACGACACGATGACCAGGACGGTGAGGTTTGGGACTCGCACAAAGATTCTGAATCTGTGTTCAGATGGCTCCGCGTCGCCTCGGCGATGTGCTGTCTGAGAGGATGAACGCTCCACGGAACAGCGAATGACGGGGGAATTGGCGTGAGCGAACCGGTGAACGACTGGGCGACGGACTACGACATCTTCGACCCGCGGTACGTGGCCGACCCGTTCTCGATCTGGGACGAGTTGCGCACCGCGTGCCCGATGGCCCACAGCGACCGGTGGGGTGGTTCATGGCTGCCGACGCGTTACGAGGATGTGTATGCCATCGCCCACGATGTCGTGAAGTTCCCATCGGGGAATGGCATCAGCGTGGTGCCGTTGGTGGATGCGCCCGTGCCCGGTTCGCCGGCACCGACTCCTCTGCTCGCAGCCGGAATTCCGCCGATCAGCGCCGACGCTCCGCTGCACACGTGGACGCGCCGATTGGTGTTGCCCACTATGAGCCCTGCCCGCGTTGCCGAGTACGAGGTGTACACCAGGGCGTTGTGTCGCCGCCTGGTGGACGATGTGTTGGCCCGTGGCGAGGGCGATGCGGCAGCGGAGTACGCGCAGCAGATTCCTGTGCGGGTGATCGGCCACATCCTCGGCGTACCCGAGGAGATGTCCGGCACATTCACCGGTTGGGTTCGCGACATCCTCGAGTTCGCCAACGACGAGGAGCGCCGCCGTCGCGGGATCATGGGCATGATCACCTACGTGCAGGGCGCGATCGCTGAACGCCAAGCCGAGCCGAAGGACGACTTCATCACCGAGTTGTTGCAGTCCGAGCACGACGGTGAGCCCACCAGCGTCGACGTGGTGATGGGGATGTGCGCGCTGTTGCTGATCGCCGGTATCGATACCACCTGGTCGTCGATCGGGTCGGCGATGTGGCATCTGGCGACGCACCCCGACGATCTGCGTCGACTAGTGAACGAACCCGAGCTGATGCCGACTGCCATCGAAGAGTTCCTGCGTGCGTACGCGCCGGTAACGATGGCGCGTCGTCTCGTGGTGGACACCGAGTACAACGGTTGTCCGATCAAGGCCGGTGAGCGGGTGCTGATGAACTTTCCCGGGGCCAACCGCGATCCCGAGGTGTTCCCCGACGCCGACAAGGTGATCCTCGATCGTGAGCACAACCGCCACCTGGCCTTCGGCTCCGGTATTCACCGTTGCGCTGGTTCGAACCTCGCTCGCATGGAACTGCGCGTCGCGGTCGAGGAGTGGATCACTCGCATCCCCGAGTTCTCGGTCACCGATCCGGCGCTGGTGACGTGGGCCGGCGGTCAGGTGCGCGGCCCGCGGTCCGTCCCCGTCCGCATCCTCTAACCCCCAAGTCGGCGTTCAGGCGGGCCGTGGGCCCATCTGAACGCCGACTTGGGTGGGGTCAGGGGGTTTCGGCACGCACAAGTTCAGCGACGGGGGATTGCTGGAACGCCGCAAGGAAGCCCCGCACAGCGACCTTGCTGCCGCGGAGGCTGACGTCGCCGCGTGTGTGCGCCTCCGCCAACGACACATGCCCGAGGTAGGTGCGGTAGAGCGCGCTGAGTGTGCTGTGCATGGTGACGTCGACTTCGAACCGCGGGTCGGCCAGGCACAGCGAGGCCTCGCGCTCGACAACGATCCAGTACTGCTTGGGGTGGTCGGCAAACGTGACGTGCACGGTGAAGCGGGGCGTCGGCAGTTGTGCCGGGTCGAGGCGCCGGTGCAGCCACCACAGCAGCAGATCGGGGTCGAGTTCCTCAGGTTGCGGCTGTCCGAAGGTCCAGCGAGCACCCCACTGCGCCAGACCGAACACGATCGGTTGCAGATCGTTGCCGGCGGGCGTGAGGTGGTAGCTGCCGTCGTCGCGGTGTTCGACCACATCGGCCCTGACGAGTTGCTGTAGCCGCCTGGTCAGCAGCGCTCGCGACAGACCCGGATTGCCCTGGATCAGTTCGTTGAACCGTGACGTTCCTGTGAGCAGGTCGCGAATGATGTGGATGGTCCAACGGTCGCCCAGGATCTCGGCTGATCGGGAGATGGGGCAGTACTGGCCGTAGCTCTGCATCCGATCACCTTGCCACAGTTCATTATTGGAACTGGACGAGGGCCCTCCGGACGTATTGGCTGTGCATTTGACAGCACACAACAGCGGAGGGGTCATGCACATCACCAAACAGAACATTCCGATCAAGATCGATGTACCGGGGGCGGTGGCCCGACAGGCGATCGACTTCGGCGACGCTTCGGCCTATGGGTCGTTGGCGGCGGAGTACTTCTCGCTCGGCACCGGCACCGACATCGCACCGCTGTTGCACGGGTTGCACGACGATGCTTGTCACGCGCCGCACTGGGGGTACATGATCTCGGGCGCAGTGGTGCTGACGTACACCGACGGAGCGATCGAGACCTGCCGCGGCGGCGACCTGTTCTTCTGGCCGGCCGGCCACAGCGTGCGGGTGGAGGATGACGCCGAAGTCATCCTGTTCAGCCCGCAGGTCGAGCACGGCGCAGTGATGGATCACATGCTCGCCGTGATGGCCGGCTGAGGGGGAGCGGTCATGGAAGGCAACGAACAACTGGCCACGATCATCCCGATGCTCGCATCGGTCGGACGCGGCATCTCGATCGAGCAGCACGCGGGGCCGACACCGTGTGCGGCGTTCACCGTCGCCGGAGTGCTGGAGCACATGGCGTCATTGGCGTCGGGCTTCGCTCCTGCATTTCGCGGCGATCCGCCGCCAGCGACCCCGGCCGTCGGCACCCTCGAGAGCCGGTATCAGCAGGCGCTGACCGACCTGCTCTCGGCGGTGATGAGCCCCGGAGCGATGGAGCGAGTCGTGGAGACACCGTTCGGCCCGATGCCGGGCGCGGTGTTTGCCCGCCTGGTCGCGTTCGACGGTCTGGTCCATGGGTGGGATCTCGCCTCCTCCACCGGACAGCCATGGAACCCGCCGGTCGAGCTCGTCCTCGAGGTGGACGCGTTCGCCCGCCAGGCGATCGGCCCGGAACTGCGCGACGGCGACACCTTCGCAGGCGAGGCAGAGCCGCCGCCGGCAGCGACGCCGTTGCAGCGGCTGATCGCGTTCAGCGGGCGAACCGTCCGCGTCTGACGTACCCGACCCAAAGTTGGCGTTCAGGTGTGGCCTGGCCCCACCTGAACGCCGACTTGGGTGCCGGGTCGCGGTCGCTCAGTCTTGGGGCCAGTTCTCTGCTACTGCCAGCAGGTCGTCGCGTACATCGGGGTGACCGATCGAGGCCAACGCGACCGCCCGCTCGCGGATCGTGCGGCCAGCAAGTTCGGCGCTGCCCCATTCGGTGATGACCACATCCACCTGGTGGCGAGGTGTGCTGATCACCGAACCGGCAGGCAGTTTGGGCACGATGCGGGTGACCAGTTCGCCATTCACCGTTGACGACGACGGGAGGCAGATCAGGCTGCGTCCGTCGGCGGACAGTCCGGGGCCACTGACGAAGTCTTCGTGGCCGCCGATACCGGAGAACTGTTTGCCGCTGATCGTGTCGGCCACGACCTGACCGGCGAGGTCGATCGCGAGGGCGCCGTTGATCGTGACCATCTGGCGGTTTTGCGCGATCAGCTCCGGTGAGTTGACGTAGCGCACGGGCAGAAATCGCACGGCGTCGTTCTCGTGCAGCCACGTGTACAACTCGGGTACGCCGGCAGCGAACGTGGTGATGCTGTAGCCGTCGAAGGCTCCACCCTTGTGGTTGGTCACCTTGCCCGCCTGGTGCAGATGCATCAACCCGGTGGTGAACATCTCGGAGTGCACGCCGAAGTCGCCGAGCGGACTCTCGGCGATCATCTTCGCGATCTGGCTGGGAATGCCGCCGATTCCGGTCTGCAGTGTGCACCCACTATGGACGAACGCCATGGCATGTTCGGCGATCGCGACCTCGGCGCTGGAGGGTGCGGCGTCGCCCAGGTTGAGCGGCTCGCGGTCGCTCTCCACCAGGATGTCGATCTCATCGATGTGCAGGCGATGCTCGTGCACGCCAAGACCGAACGTGCGTGGGAAATGTGGGCTGACCTCCACGATCAGCAGACGATCCGGGTCGGCTCCAGCGCGGTGCAGTTCGTCAACGAATGCCCCTGCGTGCACGCTGAGGCTGACCCAACCATCGACCGGCGGCGCCGCCGAAGTGGCCACGACGCGCGGGTTGAGGTGGTGCAACACCGGCTCGAAGCGGCGAAAGTCGGCCGGCACGAAGTCGATCCGGGCCCCGGCGTCGCGAAGGAACCGTTCGGCCGGCCCGAAGAAGCCGCTGCGGTAGTGCACCCCGGCGTGCATGAACAGTTGGTACAGGTCGGGTAGGAGCGCGCCGAACACCTCGAGGTGGGTGAAGTCGTCACGCTCGCCGAGTGCATGCAAGAAACCACCGGGCACACCTGGCCCGAGCGGAACTGCGAGAGTGTCGTCACTGCGGATTGCGGCCACCGCCGCGCTCATCGGCTGCATCATGATCACACTCTCGGTCTGAGAGGTGGTGTGCGTCCAGAGACGAATGGCCTGTGTCCGCCCTGACCGTGGCCGCCGAGGTAGCGTCGCACTCATGTTGTCGATGGCGAACCGGCGTCGGAGACGTCGAACCGTGGCGCTCGTCGGTGTCGTGGTGCTGCTGATCGCGTATGGGCTCGTGAGATCGTTCGTGTTGAACGATGAGGTGCACCAGGTGACCACAGGGGAAGCACTCGACAGGTATCGCCAACACTCCAGCACGTCGGTGGCCCCCAGCCCGGACAGCACGAGCAGTACCTCTGCGGTCGTGGCGCCAGTGAATCTCACATTGCCGGTCGCAGGCGTCTACCTGTACCGCACACAGGGCACCGAGTCGATCGACGCGGTGGGCGGTTCGGTGCACCGCTACCCCGACGAGACGACGGTCACGGTCACTGCCGAGGGCTGCGGCGTCGAACTGCAGTGGGATGCGCTGAAGGAGCGACACGAGCGTTGGGTGCTGTGCCTCGGGGAGGACGGGATCTACTTGCGTCCTGATGGCGGGCAGAGCTTCCACGAGTTCTTCGGTCAGACGCAGACCGAAGACATCACGTGCGACCATCCGGTGCTGCTGGTACCCGTCGACGGAGCACCGCGGCCGAAGGAGTCGCTGACCTGTCTGCTGGGCACCGCGTCGTGGAGTCCGGCGTGGGAGGTGCTGGAACGCTCGACGATGCAGGCCGCCGGCGCCACGGTCGAAGTGCAGCACGTGCGCATGACGGTGAACGACAACGACCAATACTTCGAGCGGATCACACTCGACTGGTACCTCAATGAACACGGGTTGCCCGTGAAGATGCAGCAGTCGAAGGACTCATTGTCCGACACGTCGTTCGGTGATGTCGAGTACGTCGAGTACTACGTTGCTGAACTCGAGTCGCTGGCCCCGCTGCGCTGACCTGCGCCTCGACTCGCCACGTGCGCGCAGGCATGTTTCCGACGAGGTAAGTTGCCGAATTGAGTTCGGCACATGGGCGACTCGAAAGTATGAGGTACAGCGATGACTATGGGCACCGTGAAGTTCTTCAATGCTCAGAAGGGCTACGGATTCATCTCTCGAGAGGGCGGCGACGACGTGTTCGTGCACTTCTCGAACATCGAAGGTTCGGGCTATCGCTCACTCGACGAGGGGCAAGCCGTCGAGTTCGATATCGGTCAGGGTCGCAAGGGCGACGAAGCCCTCAAGGTTCGCCCCGTCTGATCATCCGGCTGTCGGCGGTTCACCGCTGATGCCAGAGTTCCAGCGGCGTGAGATCGCGCGGTCCCGCGAAGGGCAGCGCGACCTCTTCCCCTGCCCGTCCAGCCGACGTGTAGGCCGCGAGCACGACCTGTAGCACTTCGCGACCGAAGACGGCGCTCATCACCGGCTCGTGGCCCGCTGCGAGGTCGGCCACCATCGCTTGCAGCTGCCCCACGTACCCGAGTTGCACTACGGGTGCCATCTCACCGGCAACAACGGGCAGCGCCACCTCGTCGCCGTTGTACTCCAGCACGTAGGCAGGCTGCAGCTCGGCGCGCAGGACGCCGAGTTCACCAGCGATCTGTGCATCCCAGATGAGCTCATTCGTCGACTGCCAGCTGGCGATCACATGCGCGTGCAGACCAGCGGCATAGCGCAAAGTGACCGCGGCGTGTTCGTCGCTGCTGTGGCCCTCGCCGCCGCGCAGCACGGCGCTGACGGCAATCGGTCGGCCATGGCCCGCGGCGTTGGCCAACAGCATCGCAACGGCGAGCGGGTGCACTCCCAGATCGAACAGCGCCCCGCCGCCCCAGTCGTCGCTGGTGAAGTCGCCCCATGTGGGCAGGTCTTGCAGCGCTCGCACCTCGAGGTGGGTGATCGCTCCGATACGCGGCACCATCGACAACATCCGCTGGACAATCGGCGAGTACGCGAGGTTCTCCGCATACAGCAGTCGACCCCCGTGGCGGGCGGCTGCGGCCACCAGTCGGTCGGCCTCGTCGAGCGTCCGGCACAACGGCTTCTCCAGGATCACGGCAGCACCGCAGTCGAGCAGACGGATGGCGTCGTCGGCGTGGCACTGGGGCGGGGTGGCTACCACGACAATGTCGGCGCCGGCGGGTAGGTCGGCGTAGCGAACCGCTTGAGCGCCGGTGAGCGCAGCGACACGTTCAGCGCGCTCTGTTGTGCGTGATGCCACTGCGGTCACCTGTATGCCGAGCGCCTCGGCGGCTGCCGCGTGTGCCATCGAGATCATTCCTGCACCGCACAGGGCAATGGTCGTCATGTGGGCGACGGTAGCCGCGGGTGATGCCCGGACCGCCAATGCCCCAACTAGCGTGTCGCAGGAAGTGCACCGTCTGGCCCTGCCCCTGCGACTTGTCGCCATCGTCCTGGCCGGCGCCCTGTTGACCACGGGCGTCGTCCTCGCCATAGCACCGCGCCTGTGGCACATTGCGAATGCGCACGACCAGGTTCCTGTCGACCTGCCCGACCTGCAGCCGTTGTCGCAGCGATCGACGGTGTACGACGTGAGTGGCAGCGTGATCGCGGTGTTCGAACGCGAGAACACCCAGCCGATCACTCTGGACAAAGTGCCCAAGTCGGTGATCGACGCGCTGCTTGCGGTCGAGGACAACGAGTACTACTTCCACCACGGCGTCAACGTTCGCGGTTTCGCCCGTGCGTTGCTCTCGAACTTCGCCAGCAACGCACCGACCCAAGGTGCCAGCACCATCACGCAGCAGGTCGTGAAGAACGAGTTCCTCGCCGGTCTGCCGCGCGATGGGCGCTACAAACTGTTGCAGGCCCACTACGCGCTGATGCTTGAGAAGCAGATGACGAAGGATCAGATTCTCGAGCGGTATCTGAACACGGTCTATTTCGGAAACAACGCATACGGTTTGCAGGCGGCTGCCGAGATCTATTTCGGTAAAGACGCGACGACACTCAGCCTGGTGGAAGGCGCGTTCCTGGCCGGGCTCGTGCGCTCGCCGTCGGGCTACGACCCGATCCGCAACCTCGAGCAGTCCCACCGTCGCTTCGTGCAGGTCGTGCGCCGTCTCGTTGCGGTGAAGCTGGTGACGGCCGCCGAGGGCCTCGATCTGGAGGACCACTGGACGCTGCCCGACCGCGTACGTGTTGTTCCCACGTTGATCTCCGGTGGCAAACCGAGTTACTTCACGGTCGCCCTGCGCGACTACCTGTTGACGAAGTCGAACCTGCTGGGAGCCACCGAGCAGGAGCGCGCCAACCTGCTCTACCGCGGGGGCCTTCGCATCCGCACCACGCTCGACGCCAACATGCAGGCGCAGGCTGAGGCCGCGCGCAACATCCTGCCAGCGAACAGCATCGGGTTCGATGCTGCCGTCGTCAGTCTGGACACTGCCACCGGTGGCATTCGGGCGATGGTGGGCGGGCGCGGGCTGCGCTCGAACGAACCCGCCGGCGAGGTGAACATGGCGCTGCAGCCGCGGCAGACGGGCTCCAGCATCAAGGCATTCATCCTGGCGGCGGCCTACCAGGCGGGTGCGCAGACGGACGACATCATCAACGGTGCACAGCCATGCACAGTGGAGGATTACCAGGACGGACGCCTGACGGAGAAGACGCTCGAATCTGGCTACGGAGAACTCGGGCCGTTGAACGGACCGAACACCTGGTCGTCGACCGACTGCGGGTTCGTTCGGCTCAGCTATGCCATCGGCCTGCACCGCGTCGTCGACTCGGTGTACCGAATGGCGCATTCGACGTACTTCTACCAGGGGCAGTCGGCCGCCGATCGCGAGCCGTTCCAGGCCCTGCCGCTGACGGCTACCGGCAACAACGTGATGTCGCCGATCGACATGGCGGCGGGTATGCAGACGATCACCAACCTTGGTCTGCACCACGATCCGTATTACGTGGAGTCCATCGACCGGCCCGATGGTTCGCGTTTCTACACACACGAAGATCCAGGTACACAGGTGATCGACCAGAACGCGGCGCAGTCGACGTTGCTGACGCTGAAGGGCGTCATCCGTTACGGCACCGGAGCCCGCAACTTGAAGAAGTTCTCCCGCCCGGCCGCCGGCAAGACCGGCACCCAGTACGAGAACACCAATGCCTGGTTCGTGGGCGGCACGCCACAGCTCACCACTGCCGTGTGGGTGGGCGATCCGAACGGCTACACGCCGATGGACGGTATCCCAGAGTTCAAGGCCGAGATGGGCCGTAACGGCAAAGTGCAGGGTGCGGACTATCCGGCACGTATCTGGGGTGCCTACATGGAGGCTGCGTCCGCCGCACTGCCGGTGGTGGACTGGCCAGCACCGGGTGCCGGCCCGCGGCTACCGGCGCGCATTTTCGTGCCGGGGGAGGAGTGTGTGGCCAACCTGATCAGCGGATCGCTGCCGCCCACCACCGTCGGCGGGCACACCACATTGCCCGGCATCACCACCACGACGTCCACCCCCACTACGCTGCCCGGCGACACGACGCCAGCGGTCACCACCTCGCCGCCGATCACCGGCGCGGTGATCGAGGTGAACACGATCTACACCACGGTCGCCGGCGATGTGCTCGATCCCAAGGCGCCGATACCGTCGGTGGATCCTGCGGCCTACGTGTTTCTGTGCCAGGCTCCACCTCCGAACGTCTCGATCCAGGAAGCGCCTTGATGACCGCTCACGACATGCTCCAGTTGCAGACCGTCGACTCCGCGCTCGACTCGATCACCCATCGCCGCCCGCGTCTGCCCGAGAAGTTGGCGCACGATGCCGACGTGGCAGCGTTGGCAGCGGTGCAGGCGGCGATGGCTGCGGCGCAGGCCCGTATCGATGCCGCGCAGCGGTCGATCGACTTGGCCGAACATTCGGCGGCCGATCTGACCACGAAGCGCACGCGGCTGGAAGCGCAGCTGAAGACCGTGATCGCTCCTCGTGAAGCGGAGGCGTTGATGAGTCAGATCGCCAACATAAATGCTCAGCGCAGCGATCTCGACGACCAGGAACTCGCCGCGCTCGACGAGCAGTCGGCTGGCGAGGCTGATCTGCTTTCCGCTGGCGAGGGACAACCCGCGCTGCAAGCGATGTGCGACGCGAGTGCTGCTGCGCTGGCCGCGGCTCTTGCCGAGTTGGCGGCCCAGGAAGTGTCGCTCCACGCCGAGCGTGATGCGCTGGCTGCGTCGTTCAATGCCGATGATCGCGCCACCTACGACCACGCCCGCAAGCAGTTCGGCGTTGGTGTGGCCCAGTTGCAGCATTCGCACTGCAGCGGCTGCCACATGGATCTGTCGCCCGCGGAACTCGACCTCGTGAAGTCTGCCCCGGCCGGCGAGCCCAGCGAGTGCCCGCAGTGCGGGCGCATCCTCATTCGTTAGGCGACGCTGTGCTCCTCTGGTTCCTCGGCACCTCGCTGGCCACCGTGTTCTACGTGTTCACCGATCCGCGCTTCGACTACCGGCTGCTGTTGCTGGGTGCGCTGTTGCCGGACATCGTCGATGCGCCGTTCGGGCAGGCCCGCTGGGCGCACAGCCTGACGGTGGCCGTCGGTGCGCTCGCACTGGTGATGCTGGTGACCGCTGGCCGCAAGCCGATCCGCCGGTTTCTGTTGGGAGCCCCGATCGGCATGTTGCTGCACCTGGTGTGGGATGGTGCGTTCTCGTCAGCGAAGGTGTTCTGGTGGCCCTTCAGCGGGTCGTGGGGTGAGATGCGGGTGCCGTCTATGGAGCGCGGGTGGTTGAACGTGCCACTGGAGCTGATCGGTGCGGTCATCCTGTGGTCGGCCTGGCGGCGCTTCGGCCTGTCAGATGCCGAGCGTCGCCGTACGTTCTGGAGAGACGGAACGCTCAGCGAGCGCTAGCGCGCTCACCTGGGCTGTTGCGTGGTTGACTGATCGAGTGCTGTACCTCGTACGACATGGCCGCACTGAGGCCAATGCTGGTCTCCGGCTGCAGGGACGCATCGACCTCCCGCTCAACGACGTCGGTCGTCGTCAGGCAGCGGCGCTCGGCCTGGCCATCACCGAGATCGATCGGCTGATCTGCTCGCCGCTGTTGCGTACTCGACAGACCGCGGAAGTGTTCGGCATGGAACCCGAGATCGACGACCGCTGGATGGAGATGGACTACGGCGTGATGGACGGCGTCCGCATGGCCGAGATTTCCCCTGAGATGTGGGATCTCTGGACGAGCGACGCCGACTACGCACCCGAGGGCGGCGAGACGTTGCACGAACTTGCAGCCAGGGTGTGGGCGGCGTGTAACGACCTGATCGACGATGCGCGTACTCGCAACATCGTGGTAGTCACCCACGCCACTCCGATCAAAGCCGGTATGGCGTGGGCGCTCGGCGCCGAAGCGAGCCTTACCTGGCGGGCATTCGTCGACCAGGCCTCGATCACCCGCATCATCGTCCGCGACCGCGGCCCGGTGCTGGCGGCGTTCAACGTCGTGCCGCCGCTTGTGGACGATCAGCCCGCCGGCAGGTAGTCCTCCAGCCGGGCCACCTTCAGGCCCAACCGGTCGAGTTCGGCAAATAGCGTCACCAGCGAGTCGTAGGTGCTGCTGAGGAAGTGCAGCAGGATGATGTCGCCGGGCATGATCGGCCGCGTCCCCCAGGTGTTGATCTGGTTGTCGTTCACCGAGACGCGCCACAGGATCATGGCCCGCACACCACACGACCGGGCAGCGGCCAGCGAGTTGTCGTCGCTCTCACCACGCGGTGGGCGAAAGAAGTAGCCGACACTTCCGTAGGTGGCCTCGATGGTGCTCACCATGCCGCAGATCTGGAACGTCTGATCCTCGGGTGTCATCCCTGGCAGATGTGCATGTTGCAGGGTGTGAGTGTTGATCGAGCCGCCGAGGTCGAGGAACTTGCGGAAGTACTCGGGGTCCTTGGCAAGGCTGCCGGCGATGAGGAACAGCGTTGCTGGTGCCTGGTGTTGGGCCAGCAGTTCGGGCACCCGCGGGTCGCGAATGAAGCCGTCGTCGATGGTGAGGAACACCACGGGGTCGGTGGTGTTGATCTTCGAGTAGCCGCGGATCGTGTTTCGCCGTAGGGGAGCGACGGGGGCCGACGGGTACCGCGTCCACGGCGCGATCGGGATGGTGGTGGTGGTGGCCAGTTCGGTCGTAGTCGTGGCGGCGATGGTGGTCGTGGTGCGCTCTGCCGACGTGCTGGTGGAAGCGTCCGTGATCGTGCTCGAGCCGACGGGTGCTGTGGTGTGTCCGGCGTTGGTGCACCCCACCGTCAATGACGCTGCCGTCACCAGCGCGAGTGTCCACGTCGTTCGCATCGGCGGTCAGGCTAGACGGCACTGTCCAGATGCCGGTCGCTGCTCGCCAGCTAGCGTCTCGGCATGCATCAAAGTGGTCTCGACCGCAGCGGTCGTTCAGCGGTAGTCGCGGTTCTCCTTGACGGCCCGAGCTCGTCGGGCAAGTCGACGCTGTGTCGGGCGTTGCAGCTGCGGCTCACCGAGCTCGCACAGGGTGATCCAGAGCGGGTCTTCGCCCGCGTTGCCTTCGATGACGTGGGGCTACTCATCGCCGAGAGCCTGTACCCGACGGCCTTCCTGCGGGCGCAGGCCGTCAACGGCAACGACGTCGGTGTTCCTGCGGCAGAGGACGACTGGGCTGCATTCGATTACGTCGACGACAGCGCCGAGGAGGGGATGCACGGGGGGAGCCCGCGTGTGCGTCTCGTGCTCAAGCCACACGCCCGAAGATTGCTGCACGGTGTGCATCTGAGCTGGGCCGCGCACCTCTCGTTGGGGAGCAACTTGGTGATCGACCACTTCCTCCAGGAGGAGGAATGGGTACACGAAGCACTTGCCGCAGTTCGCGGTTCTGGAGCGTCGCTCTTCTCGGTTGGGGTCTCGTGCCCGTTGGCCGAGTTGGAGCGTCGTGAATCGTCGCGAGCCGATGGCGGTGTGGAGGGCCGACCGCTGGGTCTGGCACGCCGCAGCGACGAACTGTGCCGCGCCAACGGTCTCGTGTATGACATCACGGTGGACACGGGCGAGCAGCCAACAGCCGAGTCCGTCGACACGATCGTTGCTGCACTGCAGGCCGCCAGCTACATCGTGTAGCGGCCGACGTCATGCCGTGCGCTGATGTCACTGGCCGGGCAGCAGCCTGGACACGGTGCTGTCGGTGTAGTTGGTGACCCAGATGTTGGTTCCGTCGTAGGCGACACCGATTGGGCCGTTGCCGGTGGGGTCGTCGGTCTTGGCGCCGGTGGTGGGGTTGATCTTGGACACGGCGTCGCTGTTGATGCAGGTGACCCAGATGTTGGTGCCGTCGTAGGCGACGTTCATCGGCCTGCTGCCGGTGGCGTAGTCGGTCTTGGCGCCGGTGACGGGGTTGATCTTGGAGACGGTGCTGCTGGCGGAGTTGGCGACCCAGATGTTGGTGCCGTCGTAGGCGATACCTTGCGGGAGAAGGCCGGTGGGGTAGTTGGTCTTGGTGCCGGTGGCGGGGTCGATCTTGGAGACGGTGCTGTCGGTGTAATTGGTGACCCAGATGTTGGTGCCGTCGAAGGCGATGCCCTGTGGCCCAGCGCCGGTGGCGTAGGTGTCGACGACGGTGCCGGTTGCAGGGTTGATCTTGGAAACATTGCCGTCGTTGTAGTTGGTGACCCAGATGTTGGTGCCGTCGTAGACGACGAACGAAGGGCCGTTGCCGGTGGCGTACGTGCCGGCGGTGGTTCCAGTGGTGGGGTTGATCTTGGACACGGTGTCGTCGCTAGCGTTCACCACCCAGATGCTGGTGCCGTCGTAGGCGATGGCGTTGGGGCCGTGTCCGGTGGGATAGTCGGTCCTGGTGCCGGTGGCGAGGTTGATCTTGGACACGGTGTTGTCGCCGCTGTTGGCGACCCAGATGTTGGTGCCGTCGAAGGCGATGCCGCCTGGGTTGTTGCCGGTGGCGAAGGTGGCGACGCGGCCTGGGTCTTGGTCCCAGCGGAGTCTGGCGATTTGGTCGAGGCTGATGCGGTTGCGGCCGCCGACTGCGGCGGTGGTGGCGGGGAGCAGGTAGGCGGTGATGTCGATGATGACTTGGACGGTGCCGAACTTGTTGAACACCTTGATCGCGCCGCTGGCGGAGAGGCCGACGGTGACGAGGTTGGGTGTGGCGCCTTGGGCGGCCTTCCAGTTGAGGTTGGAGGCTGTGGGTTGGGTGGCGTCGGCGGGGTAGATAATGAGAAACCCGGCGGCGGTGGGGGCGACGATGGTGATGTTGGCGATGATGCCGGTGGCGTTGGTGGGGATGGTGCAGTTGCCGTTGGTGCCCCACACGTTGAACGTGACGTTTTCGCCGGTGCCGATGGGTGTGTTGCGTGTGCCGACGTTGTCGGGAGCGAC
>WLIV01000004.1 GCA_009702045.1 Actinomycetota bacterium
ACCCCGGGCGTCGCTCGGCACTCGGGTGCGCGTCAGGCACTCGCACCGGGGCTGTGGCACTCGCACCGGGGCTGTGGCACTCGCACCGGGGCTGTGGCACTCGCACCGGCGGGGTGGGGTTAGGGGCGGACGATGGCCGAGAGCATCGCCTGCAGCTTGGCCTGAGTTTCGGCCAGCTCGCTGAGCGGTTCGCTGTCGGCGACGATGCCGCCACCGGCGACCAGCCGTGCCGTGCGGCGATCATCCGACAACTCTGCGCAGCGGATCGCTACGGCCCAGGTGCCGTCACCGTTGGCATCGACCCAGCCGACTGCGCCGCCGTAGCGACCCCGGCTGAAACCCTCCGCCTGGGCGATGAGCGCCAGTGCCTCTGCACGCGGGAAGCCGCCGAGCGCGGGAGTCGGTGACAGTGCGGCGACAAGTTCCATCACGTTCGGACGTGGATCGCTGAGGTGTCCTTCCATCGCGGTGCCCAGGTGTTGCACGTTGGCGACGGTGATGATCGACGGCTCGGGTTCCCAATCGAGGTAACTGCACCACGGCAGCAGCGTGTCGTGGATCATGTCGATGACCACACGGTGCTCGATCTGGTTCTTCTCGCTCGCCAACAACTCAGTGGCCGCTCGCCGATCGGTCTCGACATCACCCGTGCGCGGAGCCGTGCCAGCCAGCGGATGCGACCGCACGGTGTTGCCCTCGACGCGCACCAGCAGCTCAGGAGATGCACCGATGAAGCCGTCCACCGAGTACCGATAGCTGCTGCCGAAGGTGGCCTTCAGGCGCAGGAGTACGGCGTGCACATTGATCGGCTCGTCGCTGGTGACGGTGACTTCGCGGGCGATGACGGCTTTCGTGAGCTCGCCGTTACGCACAGCGTCACGCGCGGTCGTGACGGCGGCGAGGTACTGGTTCACCGACGTGCGCGGAGCCACCGTGAACGATTGCGCATGAGGTGCCGGATGCGGACGCGGTACGAGATCGCCAGAGGCTTCGTCGATCGTGGTGACCCACCGTCGTCCGTCGAGGGCCTTGCCGACGAGCACCATAGGGATGATGAGCTCGCACGGTGCACCCGGCTCGAACGGCACGACCCCTAACGCAATCGGCCGCACGCCGCCGACCTCGTCGACGTGCTGAATCCCGGCAAGCACTGCGGCTACATCCGCCAGCGGCACCCGCGCCGCAACGCCGCGTCCGGCAACGCCGACGCCATCGCGGACGAACAAGTACCCGTCGCCGCCGGCGACATCGTTCAGGTCGATGTCGTGATGAAGAGGGCGGGTGTGGGCGCGCATGTCAGTCGCGAGTGCCGACCATCAACTGGGTGAGGCCGCCGGACAGTTGGTGATGCTGCCCGTCCGCAAAGCCCGCTTCGCGCAGCAGGCGCACGAGCTCCTCCCGTGGCGGCAGGTAGGCGACGCTCTTGGGCAGATAGCGGTACGCCGCTCCATCGGACAGCAATGCACCGATCTTGGGCACGATCTTGCCGAAGTAGATGTTGTTCCCCCAGCGGATCACCGGATTGTGCGGAATGCCGACGTCGAGCAGGGCGATACGTCCGCCAGGCCGCACCACACGAGCCAACTCGGCGAAGAAGGTGGGCAGATCGAGCAGGTTGCGCAACGCGAAACCGCACGTGGCTCCGTCGACCGAACCGTCGGGTAGCGGCAGTCGCAGGATGTCGGCCTGCACGCGTGGGCTGGCGCTGCGATCGGCCACGAGCATGCCGAACGACAGGTCGAACGCCAGCGGACGGTGACCAGCCTTCTGCAGGTCGATGCACAGATCGCCCGTGCCGGCGGCGAGGTCGATCACCGTGCTGCCGTGTGGCAACCCGAGCAGGCGGACGGCCTTGCGTCGCCAGCGAACATCCAGCCGGAACGTCATCACCCGATTGACGAGGTCGTAGCGCGGGGCAATCGCGTCGAACATCTCGCGGACGGCGTGCACCTTGTCCTCGCCCTCGGGAAGGGTCTCGCTGTCCCAGCTGCGCTTGCTCACGGCGACTCAGGTTAGGTGACTGTGGAAGCATTCGCCCATGAGCAACGAACTGTGGCGGAAGGGTGCACTGGAACTCGCGGGGATGATCGCCCGTAAGGAGGTGTCGAGTCGCGAGGTTGTGGTTGCGCACCTGGCGCGTATCGACGACGTGAACCCGCGGCTGAACGCGATCGTGCGTCGTCTCGACACCAGCGCGCTGGCTGCAGCCGACGAAGCCGACAAGGCGGTCGCAGCAGGTGCGCGGCTTGGCACGTTTCACGGTGTGCCCTTGACGGTGAAGGAGAACATCGACCTCGCCGGTACGCCCACCACGCAATCGTTGCCGATTCTCGCCGACGCCGTGTCACCGATCGACGCCCCGGTGGTGGAACGAATGCGTGCTGCGGGCGCGATTCCGATTGGGCGCACGAACTTGCCCGACCTGGGCCTGCGGGTCACTACCGAGAGTTCGCTGCACGGCGCCACGCACAACCCGTGGCACCCGACACGCACCACTGGCGGGTCCAGCGGCGGCGAGGGTTCCGCGCTCGCCAGCGGAATGTCGCCGCTCGGGTTGGGCAACGACATCGGCGGTTCACTGCGCAATCCGGCGACGGCATGCGGAATCACTTCGATCAAGCCCACGCAGGGTCTCGTGCCATGGGCCACGGTGGTGCCACCGGAGGATCCTGGCCTCTCCGCCCAGCTGATGCTGTCCGAGGGCGCGATGGCACGACATGTTGCCGACGTCCGTGCGGCGCTGCTGACAATCGCCGGACCACACGATCGCGATCCTCGTGCGTTGCCCGCAACGTTGACCGATCGGGCGGCTGGACGGCGGCTGAAGGTGGCGGTGTGCGCGGATCCGCCAGGCGGCACCACTCACCCCGAGGTGGTGGCCGCGGTGCGCGCCGCGGCGGACGCGTTAGCGAACGCAGGTGCCGAGGTCGTGGAAGCTGCGCCGCTCTCCATTGAACGGTCCATCGAGCTGTGGGGAATCTTGCTGGGACAGGAGATGCGTGCTCAGAAACCGTTGCTCGATCTCGTGCTCGGAGAAGCCGGCAAGCGATTCATTGCCTACGGCGAGGAGGTGTTCCCCACGCTGAACTCCTCGGAGCTGATGCTGGCGCTTGGCGACCGAAATCGCGTCGACCGGGAATGGCACACGTTCCTCACGGATCACGATGTGCTGCTCATGCCGACGTGGGCGCACCCACCATTCGAGCTGGGGTTCGATGTGGAGTCGTTGGACAATGCCAAGTTCGTGCTCGACACGTTGCGCCCGGTTCTGCCGGCCAACCTGCTGGGTCTGCCCTCGGCGATCGTCCCGGTCGGTATGGCTGGAGGTATGCCGACGGGGGCTCAGGTGATCGGGCGGCGATTCGCAGACCTCACGTGCCTCAACGTTGCCGAACAACTTGAACAGCACTTCGGCACGATCACACCGATCGACCCCGTCTGGTCCTGATCGCATCACCGTTTGAAGGGTTACCCGCAGGTACTGCGGGTAACCCTTCAAACGGTGAGTCAGGGGGCGGGCTGGGCGACCATCTGCTTGGCCCAGCGGTAGTCGGCCTTGCCAGCGGGGGAGCGGAGGATCTCGGGTACGAACACCACGGCCTTGGGAAGTTTGAAGCGAGCGATGTGCTGCTCCGCAGCGCGGCGTAGTTCTTCAGTCGTGGCCGAGCGCCCGTCGCGAAGGCGCACGATGGCCACGACCTCGCTGCCCCACTGCTCACTGGGGCGACCGGCGACCACGCAGTCGTAGACAGCCGGGTGTGTCTTGATCGCGGCCTCGACCTCCTCGGCGAAGATCTTCTCGCCGCCGGAGTTGATCGTGGCTGAATCGCGGCCGTGGAGTTCGACGACGCCGTCGATGCGCAAGCGAGCGCGATCGCCGGGGACGGCGTAGCGGACACCATCGACCACCGGATAGGTGTGTGCGGTCTTGTCCGGGTCGCCCAGGTAACCCAGTGCGAGGCCACCGCTCTTGCACAACCAACCGAGTTCGGGGTCGCCGGGGGCAAGGACGCGGTCGAGGTCGGCCGATAGCACGTGGTTCCCCACGCCGAGCGGGAACGTACCGGTCGTGGCGCCAGCACCAGCAGAGACGTGCGAGACCTGGCCTCCGGCCTCTGACGAGCCGAGCCCGTCGACGATCATCACGGTCGGCAGGTGACGGAGGAACTCCTCCTTGAGCGGTGCGCTGAGGGCCGCTCCGCCTGAGAGCAGCACCGTCAGCGACGACAGGTCGTACGTATGGTGTTCCAACTCGTCGAGCAATGGGCGACCGAAGGCGTCGCCGACGATCAGCAAGAAGTTCAGCCGGTCCCGCTCGATGGTGCCCCAGATGTCGTGAGGATCGAGGTGTTCGACATGCTGCTGGATGAAGATCGATCCGCCGTTGTTCCACGTGCGAAAGCACATCCAGTGGCCGGCACCGTGCATGAATGGGGGAGCCAAAAGCGCGCGCAGGGCTCCCGTTGCTTCGGTGAGCACGCCGTCGAGGGTCTCGGCCCGGCTGCCGCCGAAGCACTCGACGTTGGCATCCCCGTTGCGCCACAGCACTCCCTTCGGCATTCCCGTCGTGCCGCCCGTGTAGAGGATGTAGAGGTCGTCGGCACTGCAACGCCACGTGGGTTTGTCCGGCGACGCTGCTGCGAGGGCGTCCTCGTACCAGACGGCGCCTGGCAGCAGCGGAAGGTCGCTGCTGTCAGGTACTTGCAGGATCACCTTCACCAATGGCAGGCGTGGCAGGACGTCGGCCAGCGTCGGTGTGAACCGACTGTGGACGACGACAGCGGTCGCTTGGGCGTCGGTCAGGAGGTACTGCAGTTCCTCGGCGACGTAGCGGTAGTTGACGTTGAACGGGGCGACGCGGGCCTTGAACGCGCCGAGCATTGACTCCAGGTACTCGACGCCGTTGTGCAGAAAGACGGCGAGGTGGTCCTGTCCGCTCTCGTGACCCGCCAGGTGCTCGCGCTCGGTGTGACACCCCAGTCCGGCCGAGTGGAGGTAGTTGGCGAGTCGGCGGGTGCGTTCCGTGACCTGTTGCCAGGTCAGTTGCCGTTGGCCGTGAACGATGCACAATTGATCGGGTCGGGTGGCGGCGATGGCCTCGTGGATGTCGGCAACGGCAAGGGGGGATGCCATTCACCCGACGCTATGCGAGGTGTGTCGCTCGTCACGCATCGTGTGCGTCGAATGGGGCGGGTAGGTTCGGGGCATGAGCAGTCAGCTTCCTCCGATCGTGAACACCCGCGATGTCGCCACGCCCTTGTTCGGAGCGTTCATCCCGCAGGGCTGGAAGATGGAACTCGTCAGCGTGGAGGGTGCGCAGGCCAAGTGGCAGAAGGCGGTCGACATCGCGGTCCTGAGCGAACAGCTTGGGTACGACTCGATCTGGGTGTACGACCACTTCCACAACGTGCCGAAGGCGGCCCACGAGGCGGTGTTCGAGTGCTGGACGACGATGGCTGCCATCAGCCAGCGCACGTCACGTGTGCGACTCGGTCAGATGGTGGGCTGCAACAGCTACCGCGAGCCGAGCGTGCTGGCGAAGATCACCTCCACGATCGACGTGATCAGCGGCGGCCGCCTCGACTGGGGTATCGGCGCCGGTTGGTACGAACACGAATACAAGGGCTACGGCTTCGAGTTCCCGCGCCCGAAGGAACGCATCGGCATGTTGCGTGAATCGGTGGAAATCGTGAAGAGCATGTGGACCCAGGCCGACACCACCTATGAGGGCAAGCACTACACGCTGCACGGCGCGCAGTGCGACCCCAAGCCGTTGCAGTCTCCGCACCCGCCGATCTGGATCGGTGGCGGTGGCGAGCAGCTCACGCTGCGGGTCGTGGCACGCCACGCCGACTGCTCGAACTTCGGTGGCAAGCCAGATGAGTGGGCTCGCAAGCGTGAGATCCTCAAGGGCCACTGCGCGGCGGTCGGCCGCGACGAGGAGACCATCCGCAAGACCTGGTCGCCGGAAATGTTCATCCGCGAGAGCGAGGCCGAGATCATCGCCGGCGGCACCCGCAGCAGCTGGGGCGAGCCGTTCGAGAGTTGGCGAGACGGGAACCTCGTGGGCACCCCCGAGCAGGTGGCAGAAAAGATCCAGCGGTACCTCGACCTTGGCTGCACGGGCTTCATCCCGTGGTGCAGCGACTACCCGAGTACCGAGACGCTGGAGCTGTTCGCCACCAAGGTGATGCCGAACTTCCGCTGAGTCAGAACAACCTGTCGGGCCACTGCTCCACCGGCAGCGGCCGCGGCAGCGGCGCCAGCCCCGGCACACGCATCGCGACCGCCGCATGGAACGCCTGCGCCAATGCCGGAGTGTCGAGGTTGGTGGGCGTGTGCACGAAGAACGTGGGCGTACGACCGTCGCGCAACCATCGAGCGACGACAGGCTCCCACCGTTGCAGGCCGGCCTCGGTGACTTCAGGGTCGTCGTTGCCGATGCAGCGGACGATGGGGTGGCCGGTGAGCGGCTCGGTGATGGTCGCCAGCTGCGGCTTCTGTTGGCACTCCTCGCGTCCGGCATCGGTGATTGGCGGCTGAGCGAAGAGCGGCTCGGTGTCCAGGAGCACCCGTTCGGCGCCGTGTCGGGCGAGCAGTTCGTCGAACATGCGCCGCCCCCCGCCGCGGAAGAACTCCGGATGGCGCGGCTCGACACTCCAGCGATGCGCATCGCTCGCTCGCCCCAGCACGCGATCGAGGGCGTCAAGGTCGCTGGGCCCGAACGACGGCGGCAGCTGCAACGTCAGCCCGCCGACGAGTTCACCCAACGGCTCGAGCAGCGAACAGAACACGTCGAGTTCGCCGTGCACGTCGCGCAATCGCTGGTCGTGGGTGATGCGCTTGGGCACTTTGAACACGAACCGGAATCCCGGTTGGGCCTGCTCAGCCCACTTGGCGATGGTGGAGGGTGTTGGTGAGGCGTAGAACGTGGTGTTGCCCTCGACTGCGTTGAACACGCTGCTGTACGCCGCGAGCTCTCGACCAACCCGGGTGCCTGCTGGCAGATGCCGTCCGACCCATGGTCGGTGTGCCCACATCGGGCACCCGACTTGGAGCGTGGGCACCTGCGTCACGGCTTCCGCCCGTGCTTCGCGGTCAGACGTAGTTGCGGAAGATGCACTCGGCGACGCAGCTGGGCTTGGCGGCGCCTTCGGTCTCGAACGTCAGCTCATACGTGCTCTGGATGCCTCCGGCGATGTCGTCCACGGATAGCACCTTGACGCCGAGGCGCAGGCTGGCGCCCACCGGCACCGGCGACATGAAACGCACCTTGTTGCAGCCGTAGTTCACTGCAAGCTTGAAACCGGTACTGATCATCACCTTCGGCAGCAGGACGGGCGCCAGCGACAGGGTGAGGTACCCGTGAGCGATCGGGCCGCCGAACGGGCTTTCCTTCTTGGCGCGCTCCACGTCGATATGGATCCACTGGCGGTCGCCGGTGGCATCTGCGAACAGGTTCACGCGCTCCTGCGAGATCTCCATGTAGTCGCTGTAGCCGATGTGCTCACCGACGAGCGCCTTGAGTTCGTCGATGCCGTTGATGATGCGAGGTGCCATGCGCACAGTGTGCCAGGCGCCTGCAGTGCCTCAGTAACCGAGCCGCTGAACCCGTTCGGGTTTGCGTTGCCAGTCCTTGTCGACCTTCACGAACAACTCGAGGAAGCAACCTTCCGGCAGCTGGGCTCGTGCCAACACTCCGACTTCCTTCAACACGGCGCCGCCCTTGCCGATGACCATGCCCTTCTGGCTGTCGCGCTCGACGATGATCTCGACGCGAATGCGCGGCCATTCCCACTCGCTGACGCGTGTGGCGATGCTGTACGGCAGTTCGTCGCGGGTGACGGCGAGCAGTTGTTCGCGCACGAGTTCGGCCACCCATTGCTCTTCGGGCTGGTCGCTCTTGGTCTCCACCGGGAAGTACTGCGGGCCTTCGGGCAACTTGGCGGTGAGAAAGGCAACTAGCTCGGGGATGCCGTTTCCGGTCTTGGCCGACACCGGGAAGTAGTCCGAGGCTCCGAGCGCGGTGAGCGCCGTGAGCTGGCCCAACACCTGGTGCTGCTTGGCGGCATCGATCTTGTTGAGGATCACGACGGCCTTCGACATGTCGAGATGGCTGGCCACCCACTTGTCGCCGGTTCCGAACGGCTTCGTGCAGTCGATCACCAGGCAGACGACATCTACGTCGGTGACGCTGTCGAGGGCCGTCGCATTGACGCGCTCGCCCAGCGCGGTGACCGGTTTGTGCAGGCCGGGCGTGTCGACGAACACCAACTGCGACTCGGGTGCGTTGAGAATGCCCATCACGCGATGGCGCGTCGTCTGCGGTTTGTCGCTGACGATGCTGACCTTGTGCCCGCACATGGCGTTGACGAGGGTGCTCTTGCCCACGTTCGGGCGGCCGACGAGGGTGACGAATCCGCTGTGCATGAGAGTGTCAGGCTATCGGGGGCCGCCCCGTCAGCTTGAGCTGCCGGTCAGCACTTGATAGTCGAGGTGCGAAACCGGCTGGCCGGCAGCGACGAATTCGCCCGATGGCTTGGTGACCGGTTGGTTGAAGATCACCTGTCCAATTCCGCGACTGTCCGTGAGCGTCAACACGAGCTGCGCGATGACGAGGCGTTGGTCGCCGACGGCCACCCTGTCGAAGAACGCGTCCGGGAGCGTGACCGTAGCGATGCCGGTGCCATCAGGCGGAGCAACGAGGATGTCCTGTTCGGGGAGTGGGAGTGGGATTGCGCTGCGCAGGCCGGGGGTGTCGGGAGGTGGCCCGGACTGAAGTGCGGCAATGATCACCTGCAGCGACACCGGCGACGGCAGCGGTTGATTCACATAGGTGAGTTGACCGCTGGCGATGAAGTAGAGGCGGACGAACTCGGTCTGGACGAGCGTTGTCGATGTCTGCTCCGCTGATGTGCTCGTGACGACGGTGGTGGTGGTGGATGTCGTGCTGGGGAGCGTGTCGTCCAAGGCGCCAGGGTTGATCTGGGTGACCTTCCCGTCGTCCACGACGCTGCATGCAGTCACTGAGACGGCGAGCGTCGCAGTGGCGAGGGCAGCCAGACCGACCGTTGCGATCCGCTGGTACATCACGTCACCTCCTGGAAACTCACCATGAAGCGGGCGCCACCGCCAGGTCGATCCTCGACCCACGCTTCGCCGCCGTGCGCTTGCGCATGTTCGGCCACGAGCGCGAGGCCAAGCCCGGTACCCACTCGGTGCCGTGCAGCACTCCCGCGGGCGAACCGTTCGAAGATGCGCGAACGTTCGCCTCGCGCCACACCTGGCCCCGCGTCTTCGACGCCGAGCACCATCGTCGTGCGGCCGCGCAGTTCGGCGAACACGCGTACCGGTGATCCACCATGTTCGCGAGCGTTTTCCAACAAGTTGGCAAGGATGCGTTCGAAACGCAGTTTGTCCAGACGTACAAGCGTTGGGACCTTGGCGGAGATGTCGATCGGTACCTCGCCAAAGCCGTAGCGCTGAGCGATTCGTGGGATCAGCTCGCGGGGGTTGATCTCCTCGCGGTTGAGTTCGCTGGACCCGGCGTCGATACGCGACAGCTCGAGCAGGTCCATCACCATGTGGTCGAAGCGTCGCACTTGGCTGACCACCAGGTCGAGCGCCTGGCGGCTTCGTTCGGGCAGGTCTTCTCGGCGTCCGTCCAGCACCTCGACTGCCGCGGTGAGGGCGGTGATGGGGGAGCGCAGCTCATGGCTGACGTCGCTGGCGAAGCGGGCCTCTCGTTCGATGCGAGTCTGCACCGCGTCGGCCATCTCGTTGAATGAGCTTGCCAGTCGATCGAGATCGGGGTCGTTCTCGGAAGGCATGCGGACGTCCAGCCCGCCGCTTGCAATCTCGCCCGCAGCGGTAGCCACGCGTGAAAGCGGACGCAGCAAACGCCGGCTGGTCCAGGCGCCAGCGAATCCGGCGAAGAGGATGGTGACACCTGCGCCGACCAGCAAGGCCGTGGCGATCGCGCGCAGGTTGCTCTCAGTGCTGCCCATCGGGAAGGCCTCGAAGTACTGGGCGTCGGCCGCGGCGATGTTGATGCCGACGGCGACGTACGGCTCACCTTGGTACTCGTAGCGTTGCTGGCCGCTTCCGCCCTGACTGACCAGCGTGCTGAGTTCGATGGGGAACGAGGCCATCGAGTAGCGGGCATCGGCGGCGTACGGTCGGTTGTGAAGCAACAACACGGTGAAGCCGCCGCTCTCCGTGCGCAACGTGGCGACATCGAACCGGAGCTCGGTCAACAACTGATCGCGGACGGTCTTTGCATTGGCGAAGGCCTCGGTGCGTGCGGTCTGCTGGCGTTGATCGATCATGAACGAACGTGCTGTGGCGAAGGTGACAACCGCGAGCCCGAGGCTGGCCGTGAGCGCGGTGAGCGAGAAGAAGAACATCACGCGGGTGCGCAGGCGCAGGGTTCGTTTTCGGCGCGGCGTGTTCATTGGGCATCAGTCTGGCGTACGAATGGCGTGTTGGCCGACGCGCTCGTGTCGAGCTGGCTCGTACACCACGTGATGGGACTCGCCGCTGCTGTCCGCATGTTCACCGCTGCCGGTGAGGCACCAGGGGGAGGAAGGTACCCCACCGGGACAGCGTGAACACCCACAGACTGCATGACGAATGTGACGGTACGACGCTCGCAGTGTGCGATTTCTGTAACAGATCAGAACCATCGGGCAAGATGGTGGCGTGACCTCACTGTTGTTCATCGAAGATGACGATGCCATCCGAATGGCATTGAAGATGGCGCTGGAGGATGAGGGCTACGAGGTGCGCGAAGCACCCGATGGCCGTTCCGGTCTCGCGGCGTTTGTCGAGCACGAACCCGACCTTGTTCTGCTCGACCTTCGTCTGCCCGATCTGTCGGGTTTCGAGGTGTGCCGCGCTCTGCGCTCGAACAGCATCGTTCCAATCATCATTGTGAGTGCACAGACGGACACGTACGACTTGGTGGCTGGGCTGGAAGCTGGTGCTGACGACTACGTCACGAAGCCAGTCGTTCCTAAGGAGTTGGCCGCGCGCATTCGGGCGGCACTCCGCCGCGTGCACCTTCACGAGGCAACTCCGGCGTCGTCAGCGACGAGCCGGTTCGGTGATGTCGAACTGCGGCGCGAACAGGGCATCGTGCTCAAGGCCGGACAAGAGCTGAATCTCACTAAGACCGAGTACCGACTGCTCTGCGAGTTCGCCGACCACGCCAACATGGTGCTCTCGCGAGATCAGCTGCTGGAGCGTGTGTGGGGCTACGAGTACCTCGGCGACAGTCGCCTGGTGGATGCTCACGTGCGTCGCCTGCGCGTGAAGGTGGAGGATCAACCGGACGAACCGAAGCTGATCGTCACGGCTCGCGGTATCGGTTACCGCTTACTGGCCTGAGCCGGGTCAGCCGCCCCAGACGCGACTGCGCAGGTACTCACCGAGTCCCTTGGCCTGCGCGTCGAATGCGGTGCTGGAAGCAACACCTTCCCCGAGCAGGCCGACGATCACGAAGTTCAGCGCGTGCAGGTTGGGCAGTTCGTAGCGACGCACTTCCAAGTCGGCGGCTTCCGGCAGGAGCGGCTTCAACGCGTCCACGGTGAGGTGCGCTGCGAGCCAGGCATAGCCGTGCGCGTCGCGTGCCCAGATCCCGACGTTGGCGTTGCCACCCTTGTCACCGCTGCGCGCCGCGAAGTAGGAGCCGAGCGCCTCGCCGACCTTCGGCCCACGCGGCTCTGCTGTGCTCGCTACTGCCGTGTCCTGGCTCTGTGTCATGCCCGTGGCCACGTGCGACCGTGGTGGCGGGCTGACAGCGAGCCGGGAGTGGTCGGGGAGGACGACGATTTCGTGGACGTGCTCGATGGGTACGAGGGCCGGCCAGTAGACACCGTACGACTGGGCGTCGGACGGCCCGCCGGTGCCGAAGAAGCCGGGATAGTTGGCGAGTGCGAGTTCGATGGCGGCACCGCTGAAGGCCTTGCCCACCAGCTTCTCGTCACTGCTCTTCACCGTGATGTGCAGACGGCCCGAGGCCTGTTCCTGCGTTGGTGCATCGGACGGGGCGGGAACGACGCGCACATCGACTTCGTCAAATCGATCACGTCCTCCAATCCGGCGGAACAGCGCGTCGGTGAGCCACTCGGCCTTGCGTTGCTGGTCGAGTCCTGTGAGCACGAACGTCATCCGATTACGGAAGCCGCCTTCAAGGTTCAGACAGACTTTCGCCATCGCAGGGGCAGCGAGCCCCTTCACGCCGCTGAGGCTGACGCGGTCGGATCCGTGGTCCGTGACGCGAATCGTGTCGAACCGGGCGACGACATCGGGGTTGGGGTATTCCGCTGGGCCGATCTCGTACAGCAACTGCGCGGTGACGGTGCCGGTGTTCACCACGCCGCCGGTGCCGTCGTGTTTGGTGATGATGGATGAGCCGTCAGCGGCAACCTCGGCGATGGGGAAGCCGAGCGGCAGCGCAGGGTCGGGGATCTCTTCGAACCACGAGTAGTTACCGCCAGTGGCCTGAGTGCCGCATTCGATCACGTGCCCGGCCACGACGGCACCGGCCAGAGCGTCCAAGTTGTCGCGTTGCCAGTCGTGCCACCAGGCCGCGGCGCCAACGACGAGCGCTGCATCGGTGACCCGCGGACACACGACGACGTCGGCGCCTGCACGGAGGGCTTCGGCAATACCCCATCCACCGAGGTACGCATTGGCCGTGACGGGTTGGCCCGTCAGCGGCGCAGCCGTGTCGAGATGATTCAGGTGCGGCCGGAGCTCCTCAATGCGCGGCATCAGATCGTCGCCCTCGATGTACGCCACCTTCACGTTCAACCCCAACGCCTCGGCGATGAGCTGCACCTTTTCGGCGCATCCGGCAGGGTTCAGGCCGCCGGCGTTGGTGACGACCTTGATCCCCTTCGCGACGCACAGACCCAACACCTGTTGCATCTGCAACAGGAACGTGCCGGCGTACCCCGCCTCTGGATTGCGCAGCCGCTGCTTGTGCAGGATCAGCATCGTCAGTTCGGCCAACCAGTCGCCGGTGAGCACATCAATGGGACGCTCGCCGCCGCCTTCCACCATCTCCTTCGCAGCAGACAAGCGGTCGCCGAAAAACCCCGAGCAGTTGGCAATGCGCACCGCCCGTCGCGGGTCAGTGCCGGCGCTCATGAGGGGTCGACCTTGAGTAAAGGCTGTCCGCCGTCGAGCTGCTGGCCGGTCTGCACGAACACCTCGGCGATCACACCGGCGTGGGGTGCCACCACCTGATGCTCCATCTTCATCGCCTCGATGAACAGCAGCGCCTGACCTGCCACCACGCTGTCGCCGGCGCTCACCAGTAGGCGCACGATCTTGCCAGGCATCGGGGCGACGGTTGATCCGGCGCGGCCGGCGTCGTCGGGCGACACGAACATGGGTGGCACGGTGAAGGTGAAGCGGCCGTGTGAGGCGAACACCTCGCCACCGTGCACGGTGACCGCGGTGTTGGCAACGGCATCGCGCACGGCTGTGTCGACCTCGATGGGCGTGCCATCCACCACGAGTTGCTGCAACACATCAGCGCGATCGAAGCGGTACTCAACGACCTGCTCGACAGGTTCGGCGCTGCCACGCAGGAGCGGCTGTCGATGCAGCTGCGAAGCGTTGTTGCGCCAACCCGTTGGGAACCGGCCACGACGGGATGCAGCGACCGCGAGCGCCGCCGCCGCGATGGTGACCGCGTTCGGCGCTGGTGTGGTGCCGAGGTCGTGCCGGTCCAGCCAACCGGTGTCGATACCAGCGCCAGGGGCGTCGAGTTCGGTCCAGCGTGACAACAGGTCGATCAACAGTTCCCGGTTCGTGACCGGGCCGTGCAGGGTGGCACCGGACAGTGCCTTGACCAACCGTCGGGCGGCCTCAGCACGGGTGCTGCCGTGGGCGATCAGCTTGGCGATCATCGAGTCGTAGTAGGGAGGCACTTCGCTGCCGGATTCGATCGCGTTGTCCACTCGCACGCCGGGTACCGAGCCGAAGTCGACCTCGTGAAATGTTCCTGAGCTGGGCAGATACCCGCAGTATGGGTCTTCGGCGCACAACCGCACCTCGATTGCATGGCCCCGTAGAGGCACGGCGACGAGCAACTCTGCGGGGATCGCGTGCCCCTCGGCGATGGACACTTGCAGGGCCACGAGATCGACACCGGTGACCAGTTCGGTCACCGGGTGCTCCACCTGCAGTCGGGTGTTCATCTCCAGGAACCAGAACCCGCCAGCCGCGTCGAGCAGGAACTCGACGGTTCCCGCGCCCACGTAGCTGACCGCCGCGGCTGCGGCGACCGCCGCGGCCTCCATCCTCAGGCGCAGGTGCGCGTCGAGCGCTGGTGAGGGCGCCTCTTCGAGCACCTTCTGGTGGCGTCGCTGCAAGGTGCAGTCGCGTTCGTGCAGGGCGATGACGTTGCTGTGTGTGTCGGCAAGGACCTGAATCTCGACGTGTCGGGCACCCTCGAGGTACCGCTCGACGAACACGGTGCTGTCGCCGAATGCGGAGGCTGCTTCGCGCTGGGCACCGGCGACTGCGTCGTCGAGTGCGGCGGCGTCACGCACGATGCGCATGCCGCGACCACCGCCGCCCGCCGATGCCTTCACCAGTGCAGGCAAGCCGATCTGTTCGAGGGTTTCGACGGTGTTGTCGGGGACGACGGGAACGCCGTGTTCGCGCATCAACTTCTTGGCAGCGATCTTTGAGCCCATCGCGGCGATCGCCCCCGGCGGTGGTCCGATCCACACCAATCCGGCGTCGAGCACTTGTTGGGCGAAGGCTGCGTTCTCGGAGAGAAAGCCGTATCCGGGATGGATCGCATCGGCGCCAGCCTGTAGCGCCGCGGCGATCAGCAGGTCGCTGCGCAGATAGGTGTCGATGGATGCGGTGCCGGGCAGACGCACCGAACGGTCCGCCTCGCGGACGAACGGAGCGTGCTCATCGGCGTCGCTGAACACGGCGACCGAATCGATCGCCAGTTCGCGGCATGTGCGCATGACTCGCCGGGCGATCTCGCCGCGATTGGCCACGAGGATGCAGGTGATGGGGCGTGCAGGGTTCATGGTCATCACATCCGGAACACGCCGTAGCCGCGTGTGCCCTCGATGGGTTGGTTATCGATCACGCTGAGGCAGATGCCCAGCACAGTGCGAGTGTCGCGCGGGTCGATGATTCCGTCGTCATAGACCTTCCCGGTCATGAACATCGCCAGCGATTCACGTTCGATCTGGTCCTCGACGAGCTGGCGGAGGCCGGCGTCGGCTTCCTCGTCGAACGGTTTGCCCATCGACGCTGCCGACTCACGGGCGACGATGCTCATCACACCAGCCAGTTGAGCCGGACCCATCACGGCACTCTTCGCGTTCGGCCAGGCGAAGAGAAACCGTGGCCCGAATGCTCGTCCGCACATCCCGTAGTTGCCGGCGCCGTACGAGGCGGCCATGTTGATCGTGAGGTGGGGGACTCGGCTGTTGGAGACGGCGTTGATCATCTTCGAGCCGTCCTTGATGATGCCCCGCTGTTCGAACTCCTTGCCCACCATGTAGCCGGTGGTGTTCTGCAGAAAGACCAGCGGAGTATCGATCTGGTTGGCGAGTTGGATGAACTGGGCCGCCTTCTCGCTCTCCTCGCTGAACAGGACCCCGTGGTGGTTGGCGAGAATGCCGATGGGGTAGCCGTGCAACTCGGCGAAGCCGGTGACGAGCGATGTGCCGTACAGCGGCTTGAACTCGTCGAAGTCGCTGTCGTCGACGACGCGGGCGATCACGTCGCGCGGATCGAACGGCACCTTCGGGTCGGCGCTGGGGATACCCAACAGTTGGTCGGGGTCGTACTTCGGCGGTCGCCCCGGCCCGCGAGGCCCCGGACCGCGTTTGCGTTGGTTCAGCCGCTTCACCACCTGGCGCCCGAGCCGGATGGCATCGAGTTCGTCGAGCGCGAAGTAGTCGGCCAGACCGCTGATCCGGGCATGCATCTCGGCGCCGCCAAGGCTCTCGTCATCACTGTCTTCGCCGGTGGCCATCTTCACCAGCGGCGGTCCACCGAGGAACACTTTGGAACGTTCCTTGATCATCACCACGTAGTCGCTCATACCTGGCACGTACGCGCCGCCGGCGGTGGAGTTGCCGAACACGATCGAGACCTGTGGAATACCGGCGGCGGAGGCGTTGGTGATGTTGCGGAAGCTGGCGCCACCGGGGATGAAGATCTCGCTCTGTGTCGGCAGATCGGCGCCGCCGGACTCGGTGAGACCGATCACCGGCAGCCGGTTCTCGCGGGCGATCTCCGCTGCGCGCAGACCCTTCTTCAACGTGAACGGGTTGCTGGCCCCGCCGCGCATTGTTGGGTCGCTGCCGGAGATCAGGCACTCGACACCCTCGACCACGCCGATGCCGGTGACGCTTCCGGCTCCCACCGGGAAGGTACTTCCGTATGCCGCCAACGGCGACAGTTCGAGGAATGGTGAGTCGGGGTCGACCAGCGCTTCGATTCGCTCGCGGATCAGTAGCTTTCCGCGGGCCCGGTGGCGCGCAACGTACTTTTCGCCTCCGCCGAGATTGACCTTGGTGAGTTGTTCGTCATGCGCTGCGAGTTGTGCCGTCAACGACGCGCGGTTCTCCCGGTACGCGTCGCTGTGCTCATCGATGCGGTCGGGTAGCACAGGCATCTCAGCACCCAGCTCCTGATAGGGATGCCCACGATGGCGGTCGCTTCTCGATGAATGCGGTCATCCCCTCGGCCGCTTCAGGAGATCCGAACAGCGCTTCGCTGAGCGCCTGCATCTCGGCCATGTTCGGTGCAGCCTGCCGCAGCACGCGTTTGGTGGCCGCCACTGCACCTGGCGCACCGGCCAACACCCCCGCGATCAAGGTCTGCACTGTGGCGGCGACATCGTCGGTGACGTGCGTGACCAGGCCCATGTCGCGGGCGGCTTCGGCACCGAACGTCTCGCCGGTGAGGAACGGAGCGGCGAGCTTGGACCACGAGCAGCGGGCGAGGATCGGCACGCTGATCATCGCCGGGGCGACACCGATGCGCACCTCGGTGAACGCGAACGTGACCGTGCGGTTGACGACGACGAGGTCGCAGGCCGCCATCACTCCGACACCACCGGCGCGCACACTTCCGTTGACGGCAGCGATGGTGGGCGCGGCGCACGAGGCCAAACGCTCCATCGCGTTGGCCATCGGGCCGTTCCCGGTAGGACCCGCCCCACGTTCTTTCAGGTCGGCACCAGCGCAGAACGCTGGTGCGGTATGCGTGAGCACCACCACCCGCACATCGTTCTGCTCGGCCCGGTCGAGCGCTACGTGCAGTTCACCGACTAGTTGTCGGGACAGCGCATTGCGGTTCGTCGGGGAGTCGAGCGTGATCGTCGCCACCCCGCCGTTCACCGTGCAGTGGACAAGCTCACCCGGTACATCACCCATGTGGCCGACTGTAGACCCATCGGGTGCAGGTCGGCTCAGATGGCCTCAGCTGGTGATCTCGCGTAGGAACGCTTCGGCCACTGCCCGTTCGCGAGTGCGCTTCATCGGCGGCAGCGCCTTGACAATGTCCCAGCGGTAGTTCGCCTTGCCGAGCCGCGGGTCCATCACGGCGACGACGCCGCGGTCGCTGGCGTTGCGAATGAGGCGGCCGGTGGCCTGGGCCAGCAACATCGACGCTCGCGGCAGGTCGATCTGGCTGAACGCCGCGGCACCCAGCTGATCGCGGCGGGCGGACAGCAATGGATCGTCGGGTCGTGGGAAGGGGATACGATCGATCACCACGAGGCTCAGCGTGCGCCCGGGGATGTCGACGCCCTGGAAGAAGCCGGCGGTGGCGAACAGGCAGGTGTGCTCGTCCTCGCTGAACGCCTTCACCAGAGCGGTCTTGGGTAGGTCGCGCTGGGTCATGATCGGCACTTGCACGCGGGCGCGTACCGCCTCGGCCGCGGCATCCATCGCCTTCCAACTCGTGAACAATGCCAACGTGCGCCCGCCCGCAGCGGTGATGAGCGCCACGAGCTCATCGTGCACTGCGGCTGCGTACTGCGGCGTACGCGGATCTGGCATGTGGAGCGCGCAGTAGAGCAGCGCGTTGTGCTCGTAGTCGAACGGGCTGCCGACATCGACCTCATCGAACTCGCCGGGTGGCAGGCCGACCCGCGAGCCGAGTGAGCTGGGGATGGTGGCGCTGCACAGGATGGCCGTGCGCTGCGACCAGATGCCGTTGGCCAGCACTCCGCCCACCTCGAGTGGTGCGATTTCGAGACGTGGGTAGTCGGGGCCGCCGCTGACGAACGAGACGTAGCCCTCCTGCCCGCGCAACGCTGTGTCGAGCGCCTCCTGCAGGCGCGTGGCCAGTTGTTGCCCGCGGATCTTGCGTGCCTTGGCATCGTCGACATCGGTGTCGATCGCTCGGAGCGCACTCTGTGCCTTCTCGATACGGCCGCGTACGTCGATGAGCATGTCCTGGATTGCGTCGGGGTACGGCGTGGCGAGCCGCTGTCCGAGGAACGGGACGAGCGCATCGCGCACCCGCACGGACGCCTCGGCCAGTGGGCCGATGACGGCGGGGTCGTCGAGGATGCGCTTCAGCGACGCCGTCAACGTGGTGAAGCGGCCCCCTGCAACCTGGACGCCGACGGTGTCGCTCATGATGTCTTCGAGTTGGTGCGCCTCGTCCATGACCACGACGTCGTGCTCGGGCAGGATCATCCCGCCGCTGCCTACGTGCAACCCGTACAGGTGCATGTTGACGACGATGACATTAGCGACGGCGGCTCGTTGACGAGCCAGTTCCGCGAAGCAGACGCTGCCCATCGGGCAACGGTTTGCGCCGGGGCATTCATCGCTGCCGACGCTGACTGCCTGCCACGCGCGGTCGCTGGGTGCCCATGCGAGCGAGGCTTGATCGCCGCTGTCGGTATCGGCCGACCATGCCACCAACCGGTTGATCTCGACCTTCGTGGTGGCAGCGAACTCCTCGAGCTCTAGCTGACCGGTGGCCTTGTTCTGAATCTCGCGCACTCGCTGCATGCACACGTAGTTGCTGCGCCCCTTCAGCACCGCCCAATCAAAGGGGATGCCGAGGTGTTGTTGCAGGAACGGCAGATCCTTGGCCGCAAGCTGGTCCTGCAGGGCTTTGGTGGCGGTGGCGACCACTACTGTCTTCCCTGCCAGCACGGCCGGCACCAGATAGCCGATGGTCTTGCCGGTGCCGGTGCCCGCCTGCACCACTAGATGGCGGCCGGTGGTGACCGCGTTGCCCACGGCGATGGCCATCTCTCGCTGCCCAGGACGGTCCTCTGCGGCGGGGAGCGCACCGGTCACCGCCGCAAGTGCTGTGCTGACGGAATCGGGCATGGTGCCCGACGTTATCCGCGAGTTGCTGGCCGCAACCGCGCTCAGTCAGTGATCGCGCTGTAGATCAGATTGCGCAGTTGCCCGCGGAAGTCGAACAGGCCCGATGGCATCAGCTGGGTCATGAACACGACCCACAGATCCTCGACCGGATCGATCCAGAACACAGTGGACGCGGCGCCACCCCAGTAATAGTCGTGGCGGCTGGCCGAACCTGCCGCGACCTGATCGATCGTGGACGCGAAGCCGAGGCCGAAGCCCACACCGACGTTGCCGTACAACTCGACGAGCGCCATGTCGAGCGACGCGAGATCCTTGCCGTCGGGCAGGTGGTTGCGGCGCATCAGTTCGAGTGTGCGCGGTCCGATGATGCGCTGTCCGTCGAGCTCGCCGTTGCGCCGCAACATCTCGCAGAATCGCGTGTAATCGTCGAGCGTGCCCGTCAGCCCGCCTCCGCCCGACACGAACTTCGGCGGGCGTGTGTAGGGGCTGGTGGCGGGGTCGTCGAGCAGGGTGGTGGTCTTGTCGGCGTTACGGGCGTAGTTGGCGGCGAAGCGCGGCACGTTCTCGGGCGCCACCTGGAAGGACGTGTCCACCATGCCCAACGGGCCGGTGATGTGCTGCTGCAGGTACTCGGCGAGGGGCTGTCCGGAGATGCGTTCGACAAGGGCGCCACACGCGTCCGTTGCGAGCGAGTACATGTAGGCGGTGCCGGGCTGGAACCGCAGCGGCACCACCGCCAGCTTTTCCATGAACTCGGGCAGTGTCTGCTCGGTACCGAACGCGCGGATGCCGTTGGCGCGGTACATCGCATCAACCTCGTGCTGATCGCCCATACCCGGTAGCACCCCGCCGTAGGTGAGCCCGGCGGTGTGCGTCAGCAGATCGCGGACCGAGACGGGTCGGTGCGCTGGCTCGGTGACCATGTCGGATCCGGCGCCGGAGACCCATACCTGGTGCAGCGCCCACGAGGGGAAGAAACGCTGCACCGGATCGTCCAACTGGAACAGGCCGCGCTCGAACAACTGCATCAACGCGATCGAGACCAGCGGCTTGGTCATCGAGTAGATGCGGAAGATGGTGTTCTCGGCCATGGGCACGGAGCGCTCGCGATCCGACAGGCCCAGCGTTGCCCGGTACGCAAGGTGGCCGCGCCGACCGATCGCGACCTGACAGCCGGCGATCTTGCCGGTGTCGACGTAGCGCTGCTGCAGATGGGCGGCGATCCGGTCGAGTCGCGCCGGATCGAACCCCACGCTCGTTGCATCAACCTGTGTGCTGCTCACATTGCTCCCTCGCGTCACTGGACAAGCAACAATGCCGCGTCCAGCTCTGCAGCATCGAACTCGGGCCACGGACGCTCGCTGAAGTACACCTCGCTGCCAGCGCTCTGCCACAGCATGAAGTTGGAGATTCGCAGCTCACCGGATGTGCGTACCAACACGTCCACCGGCGGTAAGTCGGGGAGGTAGAGATTGCGCTCGACCGCCACTTCGTCGACTGGGCCCTGTGCCGCGGCCAGTTGCGCGGCGTGCACTATTTCGGCGTGGCTGCCGTAGTCGAAGGCAACGGTGAGGACCATGCCGGTGTTCTTGGCCGTGTCGCGGATCGCCTTGCGAATGGCGCGCTGCACATACTTCGGCGTACGTGCTTCGGGGAGGTCGAACGGGCGGCCCATCCACTGGATGCGCACGTTGAGTTCGTTGAGTTCAGCGACCCGTCCGAACAACTTCTTGTGCAGACCCAGGATGTGGCGCACCTCGCCCCGTGGGCGCACCCAGTTCTCGGTAGAGAAACCGAACACCGTGAGCCAGCCGACGTTGCGGGTGACGGCGACACGGACCAAACGGGCCAGGTTCTCCTCACCCTCGGTGTGCCCCGCGGTGCGAGCCAGATTGCGGCGGTTCGCCCACCGGCCGTTGCCGTCCATGATGCACGCCACGTGCACCGGGTTCCCGGCGGGCGAGTGGGTGTCGGGCGACGGCACGCCGCCAACCCTACTGTCCTGATGCGCTGCGGTCTGGGCTGCCACGATTCCGGTGGTCCGCGTGGGACAATGTCCTGATGAGCCCCGAGCCCGTCGACCAGGTGCTGCTGCGCCATGTCATCGTGGTGGGTGGTTCGCTCGCCGAATGGGCTTCGCTCACCGACGATCAGTGGTCGACCCGGCTCGCTGAACTGGGCAAGGTGGCCGACCACGTGGGTGCGCAGTGGCTGATCCTGCGGCCGTACGGCCCGGACGGCACTGCTCATGCTGTGCCCGAGCATTCCGTCATGGTGGGAAACTGCCTCGTCGTCGCACAGCCCGACACGGACGGTCGTCGGCGGCTGGCACGGGCCATCGCCGGATTACAGCAGCGAGGTGCTCCCATCAGTGAGGCCACCATCGACGCGGAGATGAACGCTCCGGCCGAACACGACCCCGATCTCGTCGTCGTGCTCGCTGCGTCGCACCGGATGCCTCCATCACTGGTGTGGGAGTTGGCCTACAGCGAACTCGTCTTTGTCGATTCCCCCTGGCAGCACTTTGCCGCTCAGCAACTTGACGAGGCAATGGCCTCGTACGCGCACCGCCACCGCCGTTTCGGCGGGGTCGACTGACGTCGGGCAGCACGTGGCCAGTCACCTGTACCGCGACACTGCCGTGGTGTTGCGTACCTACAAGCTCGGCGAGGCCGACCGCATCGTGGTCTTACTCACCGAGGCACACGGCAAGGTTCGCGCCGTGGCCAAGGGTGTGCGCAAGACGAAGTCGAAGTTCGGTGCTCGCCTCGAACCGATGAGCCACGTCCACTTGCTGCTGTCGCAGGGTCGCGACCTCGATGTGGTCAGCCAGGCAGAGTCGGTGGAATCGCTGGCGCCGCTGGTCGCCGATCTCGACCATCTCACGGCCGGGATCGCGGTCCTGGAAGCGGCGGACCAGATGGCGCTCGAACGCGAGCCCAACCCAGGTTTGTATCGCATGGTGGTGGGTGCCTTGCGCACCATCGCTGCCCGTGGTGGCTCGCTGGTAGTGCCGGCGTTCTACTGGAAGCTGCTCGCTGCCGACGGTGTACGCCCTGAGTTGGATGTGTGTGTGCGCTGCGGCGAGGCCGGCCCGTTGGTGGCGTTCGACATGCTCCACGGCGGGGTGCTGTGCCGAACCTGCCGCTCGGGTGCGCCGTTGTCGGAAGGGGCGCTAGAGATCATGCGGATGATCCTCGGCGGGCGTCTGAACGACGCGCTGAACACGCCGCCGTCACGCGAGACCCACGAGGTGATGGCCCACGCGACGCGCTCGCTCGAGCACCACATCGAGCGTCGTCTGCGCACGGTGGCGATGTTCGAACGTGCTGAACTCGGCTAGCAGTTGCCGACCGGGCCGAGCGGCACCTCTGCCGTCTCGCTCGCGAGGATCGAGACGGCGTCGGTAGCGGCTCATGAGAACAGGGTGCCCCGTGCGCAGCAGTTGCGTGGTGACGTTCCAGCTGCCAGCGCCAGCCGGTTCTGCCGACGTCAGCGAGGTGTATCGGCTACCCATCGCCCCTTCACACCGCAGTCCCGAGTGCGACCATGGCGATCACCGCCACTCCGGTGACCAGGCTCCGGGCGCTGCTCCTGTGACTCAGGTACACCGTTGCTCCTCCGCCGCTCCGGCTGTTGACCAGGGAGAGTGTGCTAGCACGTCATCTTGTCACTTTTCGGGAATCCATTCGCGGTCCCCTCGGGCTGCCCCGTAGCCTTAAAGGGCTATGGCTGCAACCGAACTCGACCAGGTCGTCAACCTCTGCAAGCGACGGGGTTTCGTGTACCCCTCGGCGGAGATCTACGGCGGATTCCGCTCCAGCTACGACTACGGCCCGCTCGGTTCGCTGATGCTGCGCAACGTGCGCGAGGCCTGGATTCGCACGATGGTGCAAGAGCGCGACGACGTGGTGCTGATCGACGCAGCGATCCTTGCGCCGCCGCAGGTGTTCGAAGCCAGCGGCCACCTGGCCAACTTCAGCGACCCGCTCGTCGACTGCACCAAGTGCAAGCAGCGCTTCCGCGAAGATCACCTTGTCGACCTCGGTGGAGGCCCCGATACGTGCCCCGGCTGCGGTGCCAAGGGTTCGTTCACGGAGGCTCGTGCCTTCAACCTGATGTTCAAGACGTTCGCCGGCCCGGTCGAGGGCTCGGGTGCCGAGGTCTACATGCGCCCCGAGACGGCGCAGGGTATGTTCGTCAACTTTCTCAACGTGCTGCAGACCAGTCGCAAGAAGCCACCGTTCGGTATCGCCCAGGTCGGGAAGAGCTTCCGCAACGAGATCACACCTGGCAACTTCATCTTCCGCACTCGCGAGTTCGAGCAGATGGAACTCGAGTTCTTCGTGCCGCCGGCAGACAGCGCTCAGTGGTACGACTACTGGTGCAAGGCCCGCCTGCAGTGGTACATCGATCTCGGCATCCCCGCCGACATGCTGGTGCTGCGCCCGCACGACGCCGATGAGCTGAGCCACTACTCCAGCGGCACCAGCGATATCGAGTTCAAGTACCCATGGGGCTGGGGCGAGCTCGAGGGTGTCGCTCAGCGCACGAACTACGACCTCACGCAGCACGCCACCCACAGCGGCACGAAGCTGGACTACTTCGATCAGGCCACGAACGAGCGCTACATCCCGTACGTGATCGAGCCGGCCGCCGGCGTCAACCGTGCGATGGCCGCGTTCCTGCTGGCCGCCTACGACGAGGACATCATCAACGACGAGCCGCGCACGGTGCTGCGCCTGCACCCACGCCTGGCCCCCTACAAGGTGGCCGTGTTGCCACTGTCGAAGAAGGACACGCTCACTCCGCTGGCCCACCAGCTCCGGCGCACGCTGAGCCAGCGCTACATGGTGGACTACGACGAGACGCAGGCCATCGGCAAGCGGTATCGCCGCCAGGACGAGGTCGGCACGCCGCTGTGCGTCACGGTCGACTTCGACTCGCTCGAGGACAACGCCGTCACCATCCGCGACCGCGACACCACCGCCCAGGTGCGCGTGCCCATCGCCGACCTGCTCGGCGAAGTCAGCGCCCGCCTCGGCTTCTGACCCGGTTTCTGGGAAGCAATCGTCCCACCGCCGCTTCTGGAAGCGATGAGTCTCGGAATCCGGAACTGATCCTTCCCAGATACACCGAACACGCGGCTCAGTCGGCCAGGGGAAGGCGCACGCTCAACCTCGCGCCGCCTCCCGGAGCGTCACCAGCTGCAACCTCGCCGCCCATCGAGGCGACCAGTTCACGCACGATGGCCAACCCCAGCCCACTGGAGTTCTCGCGCCGCTCCGGCGCGTGGCGGGCAACATAGAGCCGTTCGAACACGTGTGGTAGATCGTGGGCGGCGATTCCCGGACCGTCGTCGTCGACTGTGACGAGCGCCCATCCGGACTCAGCGCGCGCCGACACGATCACCTTCGTGGTGGCGTACTTGCCGGCGTTTTCCACCAGGTTGGCCAGCGCCTGGCCGAGGCGATCGGCGTCGGCCAGCACCGGCAACTGCGCCGATGTGACCGGGTGGAAGGTGATTCCTGGACGTGAGCCAGCGGCACCGTCCGTCGCGGTCTGCACGGCAGCCGACAGGTCGATACGGCGGATGTTGAACGTGAACGCCTTCGCCTGCAGTTTTGCCAGATCGAGGAGGTCGGCCACCAGCCGCTCCAGACGCCGCGACTCGGAGCGGATGATGTCGGCTGCCCGAGCGGGATCCGTCGCACCGTCGGAGATCGCATCTGCATACCCGCGGATCGACGTGAGAGGTGTGCGCAGATCGTGGCTGACCGAGAGCAGAAACTGTTGCTCGAGCATGCGCGACCGGTCGAGTGTTTCTGCCATGTCGTTGATGTTGCGCGCGAGATCGGTGAGTTCGTCGTGGTGGCCGCCACCGGGCACGACCAGACGGGTACTGAACTCGCCGGCAGCGATTCGTTGTGCGGCGGCAGAGGCCTCACGTATCGGGCGGCTGAGGCGTCGGCCCAGCAGATAGGCGGCGCCGAGCGCGAGCAGGATGGTGGCGCCGGACGCCCAGAGGAACAGCACGAAGGCAGCTCCGAGCCCGGCCTCGATGCGGCGCGTGGCGACAACCACCAGCATCCGCCCGGAGGTCATGATCACCGGCACTGCGGAAAAGGCGACCCGATGATTGGTGCCGGAGATCGTGGTGCCCGCGAGGAGCGTCGGCTGGTCGAGATCGGTGAGCGGAACGGCCGTGGGCACGGTGTCGCTGACGAGGCGCCCTCTGCGGTCGTAGACCAGTACGACCAGGTCGTCAACTGGCATCAGCTTGCGGAACGTCGCCAGCACCTTGAGCCGTTGGTTCAGCAACTTGCGGCCCGCCTGGGTGTCGGGTGCCGTGTCGAGTTCGAGCAGCGTGTCGATGTTGGCCGCGATCTCGGTGGCGTGCGTGCGCACATCAGCGATCGTGGTGTTGCGGGCCCGAATCGCCGACAGGGTGAGCGTGCCCGCCCCTGCCAGCAACAGGGTCGCGACCACGACCCCCACGATCACCAGCGCGAGTCGACGTGTCATCGCTGCCCAGGATGGCGGGCAGGTGTGAGCGATGTGTGAAGCGCCATGTCAGCCCAACCGGTATCCGACGCCCCACACCGTCGCCAACGGAAGGTCGTCGCCGAGTTTCTTGCGCAGTTGCCGTACGTGCACGTCGACGGTGCGGTCGTCACCGAACCAATCAGCGCCCCACACCCCGTCGAGCAGTTGCTGACGGCTGAGCACAATGCCTTGGTTGCGGGCGAAGTGGGCGAGCAGGTCGAACTCGCGAGCGGCGAGAGCGATGGCCTCGCCACCGTGCCGAGCCTCGCGGCGGATGATGTCGACGACGTAGGCCTCGCCGACATGCACCACGTTGTGATCGTCGCGGGTGTCGGGCTGTCCGCGGCGAAGGATGGCCTTCACGCGGGCCACGATCTCGCGCGGGCTGAAGGGTTTGGTGACGTAGTCGTCGGCGCCGAGTTCCAGCCCGAGGACGCGGTCGATCTCGCCGTCGCGCGCCGTGAGGAACAGCACTGGCACGCTGCTGCGTGCCCTGATCCGACGGCACACCTCGAACCCGTCGATATCGGGCAGTCCGATGTCGAGCACCACGAGCGACGGCCGCTGTTGCTCGACCAGATCGAGGCCGCGGAGACCGCAGTCGGCCTGGAGTACTCGGAACCCGGCGTCGCGTAGGTACATGTCGAGCAGGTCGGCAATGTTCGGATCATCCTCGATGACAACGACAGTGCGCTCCGCTTCGGCCATTCGCTCATGCTGCCACGCTGGTACCGTGCAGGGCACACACCATCATTCGGAGGGAACATAAAATGAGCAAGGTCGCACTGTGGGTCCGCATCCCCGTCAAGCCCGGTACCCGTGCCGAGGCGGCCGAGGCCTTCCAGTTCGCGCTCGATCACACGATGCAGGACGACGGCGCCATTCATTACATCCTCAGTGAGGAAGAGGCCGATCCCGATGCGCTGTTCGTGTGGGAGTTGTACGCCAACCAGGAAGCATTCCTCGGGCATGCCAGCGCCCCGTGGTTCAAGGAGTTCGGCGGCCTCCTCGCTCAGTTTGCGGCCGGTAAGCCGGAGATGCACTTCCTCAACCCGCTCAAGGGCAAGGGTCTCTGACTTCCACACCGGGTCGACTGCGACACGCCCCCGACAACATGGCCACGTACCTCGACAAGATCGTCGCCCGCCACCGCGAGGTAGCGGCGGATGATCGCCGCCCATTGCAGCCGCTGATCGAGTCGGCCCGTTCGATGCCGAGCACGCGCGGATTCCGCGTGGCGCTCGCAGCGTGCTCGCACCTGGCGGTGATCAGCGAGGTCAAGCGGCGTTCACCGTCGAAGGGTGAGCTCAACACTGGACTCGACCCGGCCAAGTTGGCGGGGGAGTACCAGCGCGGTGGGGCGTCGTGTCTGTCGGTGCTGACCGACGAGCAGTTCTTCGGTGGCTCGATCGCCGACCTGCAGGTGGCTCGGGCGGCGTGCTTGCTGCCCGTGCTGCGTAAGGACTTCACCGTCAGCGAACGTGATGTGTTGGACGCTCGGCTGATGGGTGCGGATTGCGTGTTACTCATCGCTGCCGCACTCGACAGGGCCGAGCTGATCGGCTTTCACGAACTTGCCGTAGAAATCGGTCTCGACGTCCTGGTGGAGATCCATGACGAGGCCGAGCTGGAGATTGCGCTCGCCGCAGGCGCCACCCTCGTTGGGGTCAATCAGCGCGACCTCGTCACGTTCCAGGTGGATCACGAACGTGCCGTGCGAATGGGCGGCGTGATGCCGGCCGGTGTCGTGCGGGTGGCTGAGAGCGGTGTGCGCGATCCTGCCGACGCCGCCTCGTTGCGTGCCGCCGGTTATCACGCAGTGCTCGTCGGGGAATCGCTGGTGACCAGCGGCGACCCGGCAGCAGCCGTGGCCGCCCTCATCGCGGTCTAGAACTATCCCGGTCGGCGACATCGGTCGCGGGTACCGTGACAGCACCATGTTCGTGAAGATCTGCGGCATCACCAATGAGGACGATGCGCTCCTCGCGGTCGCGATGGGAGCCGACGCTGTTGGGTTCGTGTTCGCCCCGTCGCCCCGCCAGGTCGCTGCTCAGCAGGTGTACGACATCACCCGTCGTTTGCCCCCAGAGATCCTCACCGTCGGTGTGTTCCGCGACGAACACCCGGAGCGCGTCCTCGACACCGTCAACCGGGCCGGGCTCAAAGCCGCTCAACTCCACGGGCACGAGACGCCGGGCATGGTGGAGGAAGTTGCGAAGAACCTGCGCTGGGTGATCAAGGCCGTCACTGCCGGGTCGCCCGATGCCCGCCGCGCCGATCAGTTCGGTACTGACCTGATCTTGGTCGATGCACCGTCTCCCGGCGGGGGCAAAGTGTTCGACTGGTCGATGGTCGACGACGTCGCTCCGGGACCGCGGCTGATCCTCGCTGGCGGGCTGACGCCGGAGAACGTGATGGAGGCCGTCCGCACGGTGGATCCATGGGGTGTCGATGTCTCGTCCGGTGTGGAGCGTTCACCCGGTAGGAAGGATGCGTTGAAGGTGAAGGCCTTCATCGAACGGGCCCGGTCTGCTGCCCCGCAGCGGCACCTCGGCCCCGACGTCATGCCCTACGACTGGGCTGACGACGAATGAACCCCCTCTGAAGTTGAACGGAGAAATGCAATGTCGCTGATGGCAGAGCCATCGGCCACCGGTCGCTTCGGCGAATTCGGTGGTCGTTTCGTGCCCGAGACTCTGGTACCTGCGTGCGAGGAGTTGGAAGCAGCATTCATCGAGGCATGGGCCGACCCGGTGTTCCGTGCCGATCTCGACCACGTGCTGCGCACGTATGCCGGCCGTCCGTCGATCCTCACCGAATGCAAGCAGCTTGGTGCCAAGTTGGGCCTGCGCTTGGTGCTGAAGCGTGAAGACCTCAACCACACCGGATCGCACAAGATCAACAATGTGCTCGGGCAGGCACTGCTGGCCAAGCGGATGGGCAAGAAGCGTCTCGTCGCCGAGACCGGCGCTGGTCAGCATGGCGTCGCCTCAGCCACCGCAGCAGCGCTGTTCGGTATGGAGTGCAAGGTCTACATGGGTGCGGTCGACGTCGAGCGTCAGGCCTTGAACGTGTTCCGGATGAAGTTGCTCGGCAGCGAGGTGGAGGCCGTGCACAGCGGCAGTCGCACGCTGAAGGACGCCGTCAACGAGGCCATGCGCGATTGGGTGGCGACGGTAGAGACCACCCACTACTGCCTCGGTTCAGTTATGGGCCCGCACCCGTATCCGTGGATGGTGCGCGAGTTCCACCGGGTCATCGGCCAAGAAGCGCGGGCGCAGTGCATCGAAGAGTTCGGCGATGTCCCCGATGTGGTGGTCGCCTGTGTGGGAGGCGGCTCGAACGCGATCGGTATCTTCAGCGGGTTCGTCGACGACCGCAGCCGCCTCGTGGGCGTCGAGCCCGCAGGTGGCGCCGCCGTCAGCCGTGCCCAGCCGGGTGTGGTGCACGGTATGCGCAGCTATCTCATGCAGGACGAGTACGGCCAGGTGCAGGAAGCACACAGCATCTCTGCTGGCCTTGACTACCCGGGTGTCGGTCCCGAGCACTCGTATCTCGCAAGCATCGGTCGGGCCGAGTACCCGAACGTCACCGACACCGAGGTGATCGCCGCGTTCCAGTTGATGGCCCGCACCGAGGGCATCATCCCGGCACTGGAGTGCGCACACGCGGTGGCCTGGATCGTGCGTGCCGCGCCCACCATGCAGGGGCAGACCGTGTTGATGAATCTGTCCGGCCGTGGCGACAAGGATGTTGCCCAGATGATGGATGTGCTGTCGAAGTGAGCACCGCACCGAACACCCCGTACGGGGTCATGGAGACCGAGTTCCGCGCCAAGCGGGCGGTGGGTCGCAAACTGCTGGTGCCGTACATCACGGGTGGATACCCCGGGTGGCAGGACGCCGTTCGTGCCTGTGCCGCTGCCGGAGCCGATGCGATCGAGATCGGCATCCCGTTCAGCGACCCGGTGATGGACGGCCCAATCATCCAGCAAGCCTCGCAAGCGGCGTTGGAGGGTGGAGCCACCCCGGTGAGCATCCTGCACGAGGTGCGTTCGCTCGATGTGAGTGTCCCGATCGCAGTGATGCTGTACTACAACACGGTGCACCATGCGGGCCACGAGCGCTTCGCAGCCCAGTTACGCAGTGCGGGTGTCGTGGCGGCGATCGTTCCCGATCTGCCGCTCGAGGAATCCGGGCCGTGGTGCGCGGCTGCCGATGCTGCCGGTATCGAGACGGTGATGCTGGCCGCACCGACGGCGCCCGACGAGCGTTTGCCGCGTGTCGCTGCCCGCTCGCGTGGGTTCCTGTACTCGGTCGGTCTGCTGGGTGTCACCGGCGAGCGCACAGAGTTGGCGGCAACGGCTGCAGCCTTGGCGGTGCGGCTCAAGGCCGTCACCGACGTGCCGGTGCTCATCGGTGTCGGTGTCTCCAACGCGGCACAGGCCAAGGAGGCCGTGCAGGTTGCGGACGGTGTGGTCATGGGCGCCTCGGTAGTGCGCCGTCTCATCGAAGGCGGCGCGGACGCGGTGGGCGAGTACATCGCCGAAGTACGGCGGGCGATCGACGAGTGAGCATGGGGATCGGCAGCGCAACCCCGTCGGCGTTCGACGCCGAGTGCGAGTTGTGCGAAGCGGCCAAGACCACGGAATGGTTCTTCGAGGACGACGTGTGCTGGGTGGCCGAATGTGAGGCCTGCGGTACACCGATGGTGGTCTGGAAACGGCACGACCCGAACCCCCCTGAGGAGATTCGGGCCGTTCTGCTCGATCGATTGGACGAAGCGGTGACTGCCTATTACCGGTACGAGCATCGTGTGGACGAGAACATGCGGTCGATTCCTACCCACTACCACGCTCACGCTCGGCCCCGCGGGGCCTTCTACGGCCACGGCCAGCGTCGTGCGTGATGCGGCGCCCGGGTGTCACGAAATCCTCTCCAGTTGCTGAGGAACTCCAGCACCCGGAGAGCCGAGACGGGCATCGCTAGACTTCCGCCGTGCTCACCCCAGGATCCGCCGCCCCCGCCGTTTCGCTCTCCGACCAGCACGGCAACACCGTCACCCTCAAGGACTTCACGGGTCGCCGGGTGCTGGTGTTCTTCTACCCGCGGGCCAACACGCCCGGTTGCACACAACAGGCCTGCGGTCTGCGCGACGTGGCGGCGCAGGTGGGTGACACCGTCATCATCGGTATCAGCCCCGACAAGCCGGGCGCGCAGTTGAAGTTCGACGAGAAGTACGAACTCGGCTACCCGTTGCTGGCCGACACCGAACACGCCGTGGCCGAGGCGTTCGGTGTGTGGAAGCTGAAGAAGAACTACGGCAAGGAATACATGGGTATCGAGCGTTCGGCGTTCCTCATCGGCGCCGACGGCAAGGTCGAGCACACCTGGTACAAGATCAGCCCGAAGGACACGCCGCTCAACCTGCTCAAGGCCCTGGGGGTATGAGCGAGTTTCCGTCTCCCGCATCGGTGTTGGCGCACCGTCCGCCGTTCCTGTTCGTCGACGAGGTCATTGCGCTCGAACCGGGTGTCTCTGGCACCGGCCTGTGGCACCTCACCGGCGACGAGTGGTTCTTCGCCGGGCACTTCCCGGGGCGCCCCACGTTGCCCGGTGTGTTGATGTGCGAAGCAATCGCGCAGATGGGTGCCATCGCTGTGCTGTCCGATGGCAAGTACGCCGGCAAGCTGCCGCTGTTCGGCGGCCTCGACGGTGCTCGCTTCCGCCGTCAGGTGGTTCCTGGGGACACGCTGGAGCTGCGTGTCGAACTCACCCGCATGTCCAGCCGGGCAGGCAAGGGCGCTGGCACGGCGATCCTCAACGGTGAGGTCGCCTGCGAGTGCGAGCTGATGTTCGTGTTCGTCAACGTCTGAGCCCGTTCGGTTTCTGGGAAGGATCCGTCCCACAACGACTTCTGGGCAGGTTCAGTCCCGGAAACCGGAGCTGAACCTGCCCAGACCGAGCGAACTCAGCGCGACTCAGCGCGGCGGGCCGAGGATGATGCTGCCGTTGTGGCCGCCGAAGCCGAGGCTGTTCGACATCGCCGGGCCGGGTGTCCACGGACGGGCCTGGCCCAACACGACGTCGATCTCGAACCCTTCGTCCAGCTGCGTGGTGCCGGCCGTGGGTGGGATGAGCCCCTTCTGCATCGACAGCAACAGGGCGACCGCCTCGAGCGCGCCAGCAGCGCCGAGTGCATGGCCGGTGACGCCCTTGGTGGACGTGACCGGCACGGCGCCGGGCCCGAACACTGCGGCGACAGCCGCTGCCTCGGCCGCGTCGTTGAGCGGCGTGGACGTGCCATGGGCGTTGATCTGGCGGATGTCGGCAGGTGTGAGGCCGGCATCAGCGAGCGCGAGGTTCATACACGCGATCGCTCCGGTGCCACCGGGGGCCGGTGCGGTGATGTGGTGGGCATCGGCATTGCTGCCGGCGCCGAGTACTTCACCGACGATGTTCGCCCCGCGAGCGACGGCTGACTCCCACTCTTCGAGCATCAGTGCGCCGGCGCCCTCACCGAGCACGAACCCGTCGCGTTCGGGGGAGAACGGGCGACTGGCGCCGCTGGAACTGAGCGCCGTCATGTTGCCGAACGACGAGGTGCCGATCGTGCAGCCGGCGCTTTCGCTGCCACCGGTGATGCATGCGTCGATCATGCCCCAGGCGATGAGCCTGGCTGCATAGCCGATGGCGTGTGTGGAGGCAGCGCACGCGGTACACACGGTCTCGTTGGGCCCTTGCAAGCCATAGCGCATGGAAATGGCTGCGCCCGAGGCGTTGGGCATCATCATCGGGACGAGGAACGGCGACACACGCCGTTCGCCCTTCTCGATGAGCACCTCGATCTGTTCCTGGATGGAACGCAGGCCGCCGACGCCGGTACCCCACACGGTGCCGAAGCGACTGGCCTCGGCAGTGGGGCGACCGGCGTGTTCGAAGCACTCCGCTGCCGCAGCGACCGCGAACTGTTCCACCTTGTCAGCGCGGCGGGCTTCCTTGGGGTTGGCGAAATACGGCGTCGGGTCCCAGTCGGGGATCTCGATGGCCCGCCCACTGGTGACGCCGGGCCCGTTGAGCCCGGCCCAGAAGGCCTCCTTGCCGATACCGCAGGGTGCGACGACGCCGTAGCCGGTGATGGCGACGCGCCGACCGGCGCCCTTCATCAGAGCTTGCCGACGACCAGGTCGTAGGCCTGGCCGACCGTCTCGACGCCTTCGAGGTCTTCCTCGGGTACTTCGACGCCGAATTCTTCTTCGAGCGCCATGATCAACTCGACGAGGTCGAGGCTGTCGGCGTCGAGGTCGTCACCGAACTTGGCCTCGTAGGTGACCTTGTCCTCCGACACGGAGAGCACCTCGACGGCGCACTTCTTGAAGCGGGCGAACAGTTCCTGATCCACGGGGGTATCTCCTTGTTTGGGGTCTTTGAAATATTAGCGAGTGGGCTGGCTCAGTGACCCATGCCCATTCCGCCGTCCACCGGGATGACTGCCCCGGTGATGTAGGCGGCGTCGGCGGAGGCGAGGAACGCCACCACACCGGCGATTTCCTCGGGCGTGGCCATCCGTTGCAATGGCACGATCGAGGTGAGTTCGGCCAGACGCTTCTCGCCGAGTGAGGCCGTCATGTCGGTGGCCACAGGACCGGGAGCGACGACGTTGCATGTGATGCTGCGTGATCCGAGTTCGCGAGCGACCGAGCGGGCGAAGCCCACCAGGCCGGCCTTGGACGCGGCGTAGTTGGTCTGACCGGCGGAGCCGAGCAACCCGACGACGGATGACACGAGCACGATGCGGCCCTTGCGGGCGCGCAACATACCTTGTGATGCGCGCTTGGTGACGCGGTACGCGGCGGTGAGGTTGGCGTCGATGACCGACGTGAAGTCGGTCTCGCTCATGCGCAACAGCAGCCCGTCCTTGGTGACGCCGGCGTTCGACACCAGCACCTCCACCGGACCGAACTCGGCCTCGACGGCAGCGAAGGCTGCCTCGACCGATTCGACCGATGTGACATCGCACTTGACGCCGAAGAAGCCGTCTGGCGGGGGCGAGGAGTTGTAGGTGACGGCGACCTGGTCGCCGAGATCCTTGAACCGTTGCGCGCAGGCGAGGCCGATGCCGCGCGAGCCGCCGGTGATGAGCACGACACGACTCATGTCAGGACCTTCGAATCTCCGCCCGGGCCGCCCCACTGCAGGATCATGCTGGCGGCGGTCATACCGGCACCGAAGCCGACGAGCAGTACCAGGTCGCCAGGTTGCACGCGGCCGTGATCCAGGGCGTCGCAGAGCGCGAGCGGGATCGATGCGGACGAGGTGTTGCCGGTGTTCTGAAGCACCACGGCGGCCCGCTCCATCGGGATGCCGAGGCGGTTGCAGGCCGCTTCGATGATGCGAATGTTGGCCTGGTGGGGCACGACGAGTGCGATCTGATCGGCGGTAACGCCGGCGTGGTTCATCGACTTGCTGGCCGAATCAACCATGATGCGCACGGCGCGGCGGAAGACTTCCTTGCCTTCCATCTGGATACAGCCGCCGAGTTCGGCATAGAGGTACTTCTCTGCGGAACCGTCGGCGTCGAGGTCCCAGCCCAGTAGCTGGCCCGGGCCTTCCACTGCCTCCAGCACCACCGCGCCACTGCCGTCGGCAAACAGCACGGCGGTGTTGCGATCCGTCCAGTCGGTGACTCGGGAGAGGGTGTCGGTGCCGATGCACAACACCTTCTTGGCGCCCAGCGCGATCATCCCGTGGGCCTGCACCAACGCGTAGTCGAAGCCACTGCACGCAGCGTTGACGTCGAATGCTCCACACTTGAGGCCTAGGGCCTGCTGCACCGTTGCGGACGTGGCAGGCACGCAGCGATCAGGGGTGGTGGTGGCGAGGACAAGTGCGTCGATCGACAATGGGTCGATGCCGGCCATGTCCAGTGCTTTGCGACCGCTCTCGACGGACAGACCTGCAGTGGTGCCGCCGACGTGACGCTGATGGATGCCGCTGCGTTCGACGATCCAGTCGTGAGTGGTGTCGAGCATCGTCTCCAAGTCGTAGTTGGTGAGCACCTTGGGCGGTAGGGCCGTGCCCCAACCAGTGATGACGGCACCTCGTACTCCGGAAGGGATTGCGGGCATATCAGACCGTCCTCAGCCAGGCGATGGGTTGGCGCAGGGTGACGCGCTCGCCGGCGACGGCGATGTAGCTCTGCAAGATTCCGCCAAAGGGGGAGCGCACCTCGGTGTCGCCGATGTGGCCGAGCACGGTGCCGACCTCGATCAGGGCGCCGTCGTCGACGCCGCCGATCGGGGCGAACACACCTGCCGACGGGCTGACCACGAGTCGTTCAACGGCAAACAGGTGCTCGCCTTCGTGCACTTCCTGTGCGGCCAGTGGGCCACCGGCGTTGACCCACTCGAGCAACTTGTCGAGGTCGTCCGGTGACGCCACAGAGATGGTGCGCGCGTTGTCGAGCGTGCGCTTGGCCATCCCGGTGAGCACGTTGCCCGGTCCCAGCTCAGCGAAGTCGACGACACCCAACTCGGCGAGGGTGAGCAGCGTGTGCTTCCAGCGCACGGGACTGCTGAGCTGTGCCGACAGCAGGTTGCTCCACTCTTCACCGTTGCTGTGCGCGGCCGAGTCGACGTTGGAGACGACCGGAACTTCGCTGTCGCGAGGGTTGGCCTCGGCGATCGCTTTGCGCAGCCGGTCGCGGGCGGGGACCATGAAGGGGGTGTGGAATGCGCCGGCAACTTGCAGTGGCATGACCTTCTTGGCGCCGAGTTCCTTGGCGATGGCCGAGGCCCTGGCCACACCTTCGGCCGAACCAGCGATGACGACCTGACCAGGGGCGTTGAAGTTGGCCACCCACACATCGCTGTCGGCCCGGCGGCAGGCGACATCCACCTGATCGTCTTCAAGGCCGAGCACGGCGCTCATGGTGCCCGGGTTGTCGATCCCGGCTTGGTGCATGGCATCGCTGCGTTCGCAGACGAGGCGCACACCTTCGTCGAAGCCCAGCACGCCGGTAGCGGTGAGCGCGGTGTATTCGCCCAGGCTGTGGCCAGCGCAGAAGCTGGGCTCGATACCCAGGCGTTCGACGGCATCGAGCACCATCAGGCTGGACACGAATGTGGTCAGTTGGGCGTTGCGCGTGTCGCGCAACTCATCGGCGTCTGCGTCGAGCAGCAGTCGGGCGACATCGCGACCAGCGACGTCCGACGCCTCTTGGACGAGTTCCCAGCTCTCGTGGTCGGCCCAGGGCCGACCCATACCCGGCCGCTGAGAGCCCTGGCCGGGGAAGGTGAACGCAAGCATGATTCGTGCAGGTTAGACGGTTACCCACGGGTACCCCAGTAACAGGGTCACCAAAGTTGCAGTGTCAGCCTCACGGCCGCGCCGCTAACCTCAACGAGGTCACTCGCCCGAGTGGCGGAATGGCAGACGCGACGGACTCAAAATCCGTTGTCCGAAAGGGCATGTGGGTTCGAGTCCCACCTCGGGCACTGGTTACTCTCTCGCCGACAGGCAGCAGCACGGCATGTGGGTTCGAGTCCCACCTCGGGCACTGGTTGACCCGAACGACGGTGTTGTCGGGGCACACTGGGCGGCATGATCGACCCGGCTGTCAAGCGTTGCCTCGGCCAGATGATCAAGGGTGTGCAGGTGGTGGCCGCCTCGCACGATGGGGTGACCCGTGCCTACACGTCGCACTGGGTGTCGCAGGTGTCCTTCGAGGAGCCCGTGGTGATGGCGTCGGTCTCTCCGAAGCACGACACCTGGCCGTTGATCGAACGAAGCGGACGGTTCACGGTGTCGCTGCTGGCGGCCGATCAGATCACCGAGGGCCAGTACTTCAGCTATCCCGGCCGCAAGTTCCGCTACGTCGTCCCCGAGTTCCTCCAGGAATCTGACGGCCATCCCGTGGTGCCGAACTGCATCGCGTGGTTCTCGTGCGCGGTGTTCCAGACCGTGCCGATGCTCGACCACATGTTGGTGTTCGCCCGCATCGACGCCCATGGTGAAGGCCGTCTCAAGGAGCCGCCGTTGCTCTACTCCAGCCGGCACGGGTGGCGAGTCACCGGCGACAAGGCTCGCGAGCCGGGTGTCTCGATCCGGGATCAACTCCTCGCCAGGCTCGGCGACGCGGTCGGCGACGGCGACGGTGGTGAGGAGGACTGATGGCCACGCCCGCCGAGCAGCGACGGCCCGTCGACCACGACGTGCACACCGATGAGCTGCCCGACCTCCCTCAGCGAGACTCCCGCATCGTCGCCTCCCGCTGGATCGAGGCGCCCGCAGGGATCCGCTCCCTCGGTGACGACTTCGGGGAGGAAGCGGGCTATGTGCGACGGATTGGGAGGTATCTCCTGTGGCGCGCCGGCCCAGCCGTTCATGCCGATGCCCGCTACGGGGCGGTTCGCTTCGACGATTTCTCGTTCCTGTTGACGTTCCGGCTCCAGCCCGATGGGCGCGGTGAAGGGGTGGGCGCCGACCGTGAGTCGCACACGCGCCTGCGCACGTGGAAACAATCGCTCCTGGAGGGATGACCACCGACCCCTGAGATGGGTTCACGGAGCGGAAACGCCCGGTGTCGGACCACAGTCCAACACCGGGGTTCGAGTCCCACCCCTCGCACTGGTGATTCTCTCGCCGACAGAAGGCATCACTGGTGGGTGCTGTCGGTAATAATGTCACATACTGTGTGGCTATCCTGTCGCGCTGTGTGAGGCTATGGGGGACAGCGGTGGGAGTACATCGAGTACGCAGAACAGTGGTCGCCGTTCTTGCGGCAGCCTCGCTGGCGGGAGCGTGTTCCAGCAGCACACCCCTGTGGGGATCGACCACGACTACGACCGCGACTCTGGTCGCCCCAGCGACCAGCTGTGCTGGGGGAGCCACGTGCGTGGTCGGAAATACCGGCCCTGGAGGGGGTGTGGTGTTCTACGTAGCACCTACACCTCAGCCGTGGGGGACGTATCTCGAGGCAGCACCCGTCGGAGAGTCGATGTTTCCCGATTTCGGGTGTGAGTTCTTGCCAGGCGTTGCTTCGCAGTTGAGCGATCTTCTTGGAGGTGGCGCAGCAAACAGCGATCTACTGTTGAGCGAGTGCGGCGTCGGTGCTGCTGATGCGGCTCTGGTGTACGAGAACACGTACGCGGGACGAACCTTCGACGATTGGTATCTGCCGAACCTGAGCGAGTTGAAGACGCTGTATACGAGCAACGTACGGATGAGGGTCACCTATACCGGGTTTCCCTACTGGTCGTCCTCGAGCCCTGGGTTCACTGGGTGGGTGTCGCTGCAAAAAGGCAGCGAACCCGAGGCGAACGCCGAACGCTTCGTACGTCACTTCGTACAGCCAATTCGAGCGTTCGGCCCCAAGGGTCCCGGCGACACCGCTGCTTCGTCGACCAGTGCAGTGGTGGAAACGCAGCCGGCCACCACGGCGATGGTCCCGGTGACGACGGCGAAAGCGACGACGACGACGGCTGCGGCCGCGCCCACACTCGCAGTGTCGCCGAGCTCGCACGACTTCGGCACTCCGGATCCGTCGGTGCCGAGCGATTCGGCTGTATTCAACATCACCAACACGGGCAGCGGCTCGTTGAGTTTCTCGAGTCTCGACTACTCGGGCGCACACCAGTACTTCTTCGCGCCCGCGGTCGACTGCCAGGGAAAGACGTTGGTGTCTGGACAGTCCTGCACGGTGTCGCTCAGCGTGTACACCGCTGGCCCCGTGCCTACAGGTGTTTACACCGCTAGCTACGTGATCGTCTCGAACGGCGGTACTCGTACGATCACCGTGTCATTCATCTCAGCGTGACACGTCGTCGCAGCTGCGGCGGGCCTCAGGTGGTGGTGATCGCGAGCGTGTACTTCGACTGCACGGCACCGCCGAGTTCGGTGGTGCGCGTTCCGGTGAACCGTCCAGACCCCGCAACGTTGAGGAACGCACCCGTGCCGCCCAGCACCACGATCGGGCTGTCGAACGAGGTTGCTGACGCGGTGGCCACCGTCACGCCCGGGTTCGTGCGAGCAGTGATGGTGGACGAATCTGCGAACGTGAAGGTGACGATGCCATCGAAGGAACCGCTGCCCTTGACGTAGTCGACGAGGGCCAAGTATTCCACCTGCACCTTGGACCCGTCGGAGTCGGTGCCATCACCGGTGAGATGGTTGGCGCCAGCGACCTTGGCACCGTCAGTGCCGAACGCGTGGATCACCTTGTCGACCGAGGTGAGGTTGACGCTGATGACGTGCTGTGTGGAGCCAGCGGGGACGGACGCGGTTGTGTCGACCGGGAGATCGCCACATGCAGTGAGCGTCAGCGGCAGTGTGACGGCGGCGAGTGCCATGAGCGAAGTGAGAGTGCGGCGTGCAGACATGGGCGTGAATGTAGCCGCCTCCTGCCGCGAGCGACTTTGTGTGGCCACCCGGGCGACGAACAGGGGGAGCGGATCGTTGGACTTCAACTCACCCAAATTCTGGCCTGCCGCCGACTACCCTCGCCTGCCGAAGGGGGATCATGACGATCGAAGGCGAATACATTCCGGGCAAGGTGGGTTTCACCCGTCGACAGGTGGAGGCCTATGAGGCCTCGGGTGGCACCGCGGCCAACGTGGTCGAGGGGCGTGATGTCGGGGTCGTCATCGTCACCATGCGTGGCGCCAAGTCGGGCGCCGTGCGCAAGATCGCACTGATCCGGGTCGAGCACGAGGGTGAATACGCCCTCGTCGCGTCGATGGGTGGCGCGCCCACCGACCCGCAGTGGGCGGGGAACCTGCGCGCTCACCCCGATGAAGTGGCGGTGCAGGACGGCCCGGCGCCGCACCATGTCGTCGTGCGTGAAGTCGATGGCGATGAACGTGCCCAGTGGTGGGATCGCTCGGTCGCGGTGTACCCCGAGTACGCCGAGTACCAGACGAAGACCGATCGTCTGATCCCGGTCTTCGTCACGAAACGCGTCTGAGCCGAGACAGTCCACCGGTACATTCGTCGTCCTCGCACTCAGGAGCACTGTGCCGTCAACTCTCCATCTCGTCGCCGCTGGTGCCGCTGCATTCGTGGCCGGCGGTATCAACTCGGTCGCTGGTGGCGGCACCCTCGTGTCGTTCCCCGTGCTGATCGGCATTGGTGTGCCATCGGTGCACGCCAATGTCACCAACACCGTGGCGCTGTGCCCCGGGTACTTCGGTGGCGCTTACGCGCAGCGCTCGGCCTTGGCGGATCAGCGTCGCCGTGCCCGCCGCTTGCTCCCCGCTGCGGGGGTGGGTGGCCTGCTGGGATCGGTGCTGCTGGTGCTCACCTCCGATTCGGTGTTCCGGAATCTGGTGCCGGTGCTGATCCTCACCGCCTGTGCGCTCCTCGGATTCCAGGATGCGATCAAGCGTCGGGTGTTCGCCGACCGCACCCACGTGCACAGCGATGCCCCGCCGGTGTTGATGTTCGGCGTGTTCGCCAGCGCGGTCTACGGCGGGTACTTCGGGGCCGGCCTCGGCATCATGTTGCTGGCCGTGTTGGGGCTGCTGCTCGATGAGCAGTTGTCGAAGCTGAACGCGCTGAAGACGCTGTTGTCGTTCACGATCAACATCGTGGCGGCGGCGTTCTTCGTGTTCTCCGGCAAGGTCGAGTGGGCGTTTGTCGCCGTCATGGCTCCGGCCAGCCTCGTGGGCGGGCACCTCGGCGGAACGCTGGCAGGCCGCCTCGACGCCAAAGTGCTGCGCGGTGTCGTCATCACCTTCGGTGTGGCGGTCGCCTTGAAGATGCTGCTGACCTGACGCACTCAGCTCGCTGCACGCACGCACAGGAAACAACTCGGTAACAGCGGGGCACCTACGATGCCCGCATGCATCTGTCGCCGCACGAGCAGGAGCGACTACTCGTTCATGTTGCTGGGGAGGTTGCGGCGAAGCGCCGTGCCCGCGGTCTGTTGTTGAACTATCCGGAAGCCGTCGCGCTGCTCACCTCGTGGGTATACGAAGCGGCGCGCGACGGGCGCACGGTCGTCGATCTGATGGATGCCGGTCGCAACGTGCTGTCGCGCGCGGACGTGATGGAGGGCATCCCCGAAATGATCGATGAGGTGCAGGTGGAAGCGACGTTTCCCGACGGCACCAAGCTGGTGACGTTGCACCGGCCGATCCGATGAGCACCGAACGCCACGTGGCCATCATCCCCGGGGAGGTCCTCGGACCCGACGGGATGATGACGCTCAACGCCGGGATGCCGACCGTCGAGCTCACTGTCGTCAACGGCGGCGACCGCCCGGTGCAGGTCGGCTCGCACTACCACTTCGCTGAAGCGAACCCGTCGCTACAGTTCGACCGCACTGCAGCGCGTGGTATGCGGCTCGACATTCCGGCTGGCACGTCGGTGCGCTTCGAGCCGGGGCTGCATCGGAATGTGACGCTCGTGCCGTTCGGCGGCGAACGCATCGTTCTCGGCTTTCGCGGTGACGTGAGGGGGCGGCTCGATGGTTGAGATCTCGCGAGCTCGGTACCGGCAGTTGTACGGCCCGACCACGGGCGACCGCGTGCGTCTTGCCGACACCGACCTGTTCATCGAGGTGGAGCAGGACCTGTCGGCAGGTGGCGACGAGGCCGTGTTCGGCGGGGGCAAGGTCATCCGTGAATCGATGGGGCAATCGGCGCGTACCCGCGCTCAGGGAACCCCCGATCTCGTGATCACCGGTGCGTTGATCCTCGACCATTGGGGTGTCGTGAAGGCCGACGTCGGAGTTCGCGATGGCCGGATCGTGGGTATCGGCAAGGCGGGCAACCCGGACACGATGAGCGGTGTCCACCCGGCACTCGTAATCGGACCATCGACCGAGGTGCTGTCGGGCAATGGCCGCATTCTCACGGCAGGTGCGATCGACTGCCACGTGCACCTGATCTGCCCGCAGATCGTCGACGAGGCATTGGCGTCCGGCATCACGACGATCATCGGCGGTGGCACCGGCCCAGCAGAAGGTACGAAAGCGACGACGGTGTCGCCGGGTGCATGGAACCTGGCCCGGGTGCACGAGGCAATGGACGGGATGCCGGTGAACGTGGTGTTGCTCGGTAAGGGCAACACGGTTTCGCTCGACGGGTTGCACGAGCAGGTGCTGGCCGGTGCTGGCGGGTTCAAGCTGCACGAGGACTGGGGTACGACCCCAGCGGCGATCGATGCCTGCCTCACCGTTGCGGAGCGCGCAGGCGTGCAAGTGGCGATCCACACCGACACGCTGAACGAAGCGGGGTACGTCGAGTCGACGCTCGCCGCCATCGCCGGTCGCTCGATCCACACGTACCACACCGAAGGTGCTGGGGGTGGCCACGCGCCCGACATCATCACGGTCGCTGCGCTGCCGAACGTTCTGCCGTCGTCCACCAACCCGACACGTCCACACACTGTCAACACGCTGGCCGAACACGTCGACATGTTGATGGTGTGCCACCACCTGAACCCATCGGTGCCCGAAGACCTGGCGTTCGCCGAGAGTCGAATCCGGCCGTCGACGATTGCCGCCGAAGATGTGTTGCACGACATGGGTGCCGTCTCAATCATCGGCAGCGATTCGCAGGCGATGGGTCGTGTCGGCGAGGTCATCCTGCGCACATGGCAGACGGCGCACGTGATGAAGTTGCGTCGTGGCTCGCTGCCCGGCGACAGCGTTGCCGACAACCACCGAGCACGCCGGTACGTCGCCAAGTACACCATCTGTCCGGCAGTCGCCCATGGCCTCGAGGGAGAGATCGGTTCGATCGAGGTGGGCAAGCTGGCCGACCTCGTGCTGTGGGAGCCGAAGTTTTTCGGCGTGCGTCCGCATGCGGTGCTCAAGGGTGGGTTCATCGCCTGGGCCGCGATGGGCGATGCGAATGCCTCGATCCCCACTCCGCAGCCGGTGTTCGCCAGGCCGATGTTCGGCGCGATGCCGCGCGTCGCCGCGGCAACGAGCCTGACGTTCGTCGCACAGGCGGCGCTCGACGACGGTCTCGCCGACCGCCTGGGTCTGCAGCGGCGTCTCGTCGCCTCCGCCGACACACGCCGCCGAGGGAAGGCCGACCTGCCGCAGAACGACGCGATGCCGCGTATCGAGGTGGATCCCGACACGTTCGCTGTGCGCATCGACGGCGACCTGGTCGAAGAACAACCGGTGGACCGTCTGCCGATGGCGCAGCGTTACTTCCTGTTCTGAGCCGCAGCAATGACCAGCGCAGCACTGCTCCTCCTTGCGGACAGCCGATTTCCTACCGGCGCGCATGCCCACAGCAACGGCGTCGAAGCAGCGCATGCGAGGGGCGACCTGTTGTCGTTGGCCGACCTCTCGAACTTCATCGACGGTCGCTTGGCGACGATTGGCATCACCGAGGCGGCGTTCGCCGCTGCAGCGTGTATGCCGGGCGCAGTGTGGGTCGATCTCGATCGAGAGCTGGCTGCGCGGACGCCATCGCCGCGGCTGCGAGCGGTGAGTCGCACGCTCGGTCGCCAACTGCTGCGCGCCGCAGAGCGAGCATGGCCGTCGCTGCCGGCACGTGAACTGCGCTCACTCCATTGGGAAGGGCCGATGCAATCGGTTGCTCTGGGCGCGACGGCCGCTGCCGCCGGTCTGACTCCTGCGGACGCGGCGCTGTGTTCGCTGCACCATCTGGTGGGAGCAGTCACGACGGCGGCGGTTCGACTCCTCGGCCTCGACCCGTTCGATGTGCAGGCGATTGCGGCGAACCGCACGCCACTGCTCGAGCGGTTGGCCGCAGAAGCGACTGCGCGAGCGCTCGGCCCGGCCGATGCCCTTCCCGCCAACAACAGCCTGCTCGCCGACATCCTCGCCGAGCACCACGCAACATGGGAGGTGAGGCTCTTTGCCTCCTGATCATCAACCCGGTGTTCCCCACGACCACACGATCGACGGGCATACGCACGGCCACCACGACGGACTCCCCGACGACACGATGTGGGCGTTCGGTGTTCCCGGTACGCGGCCGCTGCGTATCGGGATCGGTGGTCCGGTCGGCAGCGGCAAGACGGCGTTGGTCGCCGCCTTGTGTCGGCTGCTGGCCACTGAGTTCAGCACCGTGGTCGTCACCAACGACATCTTCACCACGGAGGACGCTGAGGCGCTGCGGCGGATGGCGGTGCTGGCAGACGATCGCATCGTCCCGGTGGAGACTGGGGCGTGCCCACACACTGCGATCCGCGACGACATCTCCGCGAATCTCGACGCTGTAGAACAGTTGGAGGCGCTTCACGCACCGGTCGACCTCACGATCATCGAGAGCGGCGGCGACAATCTCACGGCCATCTTCAGCCGCGCCCTGGTGGACAAGCAGATCTTCGTGATCGACGTCGCCGGCGGCGACAAGGTGCCGCGCAAGGGCGGCCCTGGTGTGACCACCGCCGACCTGTTGGTGATCAACAAGACCGATCTCGCGTCATTGGTGCGAGCTGACCTCGGTGTGATGGACCGCGACGCGAAGGCCCGACGCGGTGAGTTGCCGATCTGTTTCACATCGCTGGTCGAGCCCGTCGGAGCGGTCGAGGTCGCTGCCTGGGTGCGGGCACAGATCGCGCGCTGGCGCGCTGACGGCCGCTGAACTGCCGTCATGTACGCCAGCACCACGGTGGAAGTGGAACTCGACGCGCGTGGACGGTCGGTCGTCACTGCGATGCATTGTGAGGTCCCGTTGCTGGTGCGGGTGGACGGTGCCAGCGAGGTGCTGACCCTGTTGCTGCTGGGTGGCGCCGCGGGTCCCCTCGGAGGCGACGACCTGGCGCTCACGCTGATCGTCGGACCTGGCACCGACGTCGTCGTGCGCTCGGTCGCAGCGATGCTTGCCCAGCCCGGGTCGTCCGGCGCCGCTTCATCGCTGCGTACTGTGGTGTGTGTTGGTGAAGGTGCACGGCTCGATTGGGAGACACAGCCAATGATCAGTGTGGTCGGTAGCGATCATCGGTCGACGACGCTGCTCGAGGTCGCCGGCGGAGCGCGGGTGCGGTGGTCGGAGGCGGTGCTCCTCGGCCGTCATGAGGAACGTTCCGGACTGCTGGCGCTGCACCAGCGGGTGGTGTTGGGCGGGGGAGTGATCCTCGATCATGAACTCGTGCTCGGCGAGGGCGCCCCTTCGGGCGCGGGGGCCAACGGTGACGTGCGCTGGATGAGGTCCGAAGTGGTGATCGGTCCGCAGGCGGCGACAATGCCGTCGGCCGAGGTCACCCGAACGCGGGTGGCGGGCGTATTCCCGTTGGGAGATGGCGCCGCGTTGGCAACTTCTGCCGGCTCTGTGGCGAAGGACCTCGCGGGCTGATGATCAGACCGACATGTTGCCTCGCGGCAATCTGGCCGAAACACCGCCGAAGCGGGTCACTCCTACCGTGCGGTGGTGATGAACCCCGACCTCGGTGCCTCCCGGCGCCTTCGGCGGCAACTGGCGCGTAGGCCCTGGCGCGGTCATGTGTTCTCCGGTGAGCATCGTCTCGTGACCTCTCCACATCTCACCCCCAGACTGTTTGTGACGAACCGCGAATCGCGCTATGGTCTGACCATCAGTCCAAGGCGGCCTTGTGTCGCCGAAGATACCGAGGGGGTATCCACGTGCCGATCACACGTTTGAACCATGCGGTTCTTTACGTGCGCGACGCTCGCCGCTCGCAGAAGTTCTACTCCGATGTTCTCGGATTCTCGACAGTCATCGAGCATTCGGGTGGCGGCTACGTCTTCATGCGGGCACCAGCGTCCGATAACCATCACGACCTTGCACTCTTTGCCATTGGTGAAGGCGCTGCACCCAGCGAAGCGGGTCAGCGAACGGTGGGGATGTACCACTTGGCGTGGGAGGTGCCCACGCTCGCCGAACTGTTGGCGATGAGCGAACGTCTGCAGACCGCCGGTGCACTTGTCGGGATGAGTGACCACGGCTGCAACAAGAGCCTGTACGCACGCGACCCCGATGGCCTCGAGTTCGAAGTCATGTGGCTCGTGCCTGCTGCGTTCTGGGGTGCTGCCGAGCACCAAGCCATTATCGAACCGTTGGACATCGAGGCCGAGATGCGTCGTTTCGCAGAAGTGGGCCTCGCATGAGCTCCGCCAGTTTCGACCCGGTGACTCGGCGCACCGTGTCGGCCGAAATCCGCCAGCGTCTCGCCGACGCGATTCAGAACGGGCAGTTTGCTCCTGGAATGCCGCTTCCTGCAGAGCGCGTGTTGTGCGAGGAGTTCGGCGTTGCTCGTACCTCGGTGCGCGAAGCGATCCAAGGTTTGGTCATTGCCGGCTACATCGAGCGTCGTGGTAATCGCACCGTCGTGGCCGAGCAGCTGCCTGAGATCAACTTCGCCGGTGACGACCGCAAGGCGTTGGTGTCGCAGTTGTTCGAAGTACGTCAGGTCATCGAGCCAGTAATCGCCGAGTTCTCGGCGAAGCGGGCGACGGCCGAGGAGCGGGCTCGTATCTCCGAGTTGGCTACCTTGCGGCCGACGACGCTCGACGAGTTCCGCGACATTGATCGCCAGTTCCATTCGCTCCTTGCTCGCTCGTGCGGAAACCCCCTGCTGCACGAAGTTCATGCGAAGGCACTCGCGTCGTTGTTCGGCTCGGGTGAGTTCGAATCTCTGCTCTATGCCGAGGCCAACCGTGCGGAGGTCGTCGCGATCATCAGTTCCTCTTGTGAAGCCCACCGGGCAATCGCCGATGCGGTCGCTCATGGCCACACGCGCAAGGCGCATGCAGCTGTCGTCGCCCACTTGGACGATGTCGAGCGACGCATGGTGGAGCGTCTGCTGTGAGCGCGCCCACGCACGACGCTCGTTACGTCTACTTCCTCGATGAGTCGGAGTTCATCGAGACCGACCGGCCCGGCTTTCGTCGTCGAGTCGTCACCGGCGAGAACCTCGAACTGTGGTTCTGGCGCATCTCCGGAGGAGTGGAAGGTTCCTTCCTCCACAAGCACGACGACACCGAGCAGCTGGGCATCATCATGCGCGGCACACTCGACTTCCGTATCGGCGACGTGGCCGACGCCACCCGTCACCAGCTCGGAGCGGGCGACTTCTACCTCGCTCCGCAGACGGTGTGGCACGGCGACAGCATTTTCATCGGCGACGACGAACTGAACGAGGTCTGGATCCTCGATGTGTTCTCGCCGCCCCGCGAAGACAAGATCACCCGGCGCCCAGAAGATGCGTCTCAAAACGAAGAGGTGCAGTTGTGAGTTCCGACTGGCGTATGGCCGTCGACATCGGAGGTACGTTCACCGATGTGGTCCTGTTCGACGGTGTGTCGGGGACGGTTGTGGTCGACAAGACGCTCACGACGCCGTCGGCCCCGCTCGACGGTGTGCGTACCGGAGTGCGGCAGTTGCTGGCGAAGGCAGGTGTGAAGCCGTCGGACATCACCGCCCCGATCGTTCACGCCACGACCCTGATCACGAACGCATTGATCGAAGGCAAGATCGGTCGTGCCGGCGTCGTTACCACCACTGGTTTCGGCGACACGTTGCTGATCCGCAACGAGCACCGATACGACATGTACGACCTGCAGATCGAGTTCCCGGCCCCGCCGGTGCCGCGCGATCGCATTGTCGAGATCAGCGAACGCACCTCTCCGCACGGCGTAGTGGCTGAGGTGCCGAGCGAAGCCGAACTGGTGATGATCACCGAGCAGTTGCGCGCGGCCGGCGTCGAAGCCGTCGGCGTGTGCCTGATCAACTCGTACGCGAACCCGGCCAACGAGCGTGTGATCGCCGAACACCTGCGTCGCGAACTCGGTGTGCCGGTCTGTATCTCGGCCGATATCTCGCCACAGATCCGCGAATACCCACGCATGATCACCACGGCGTGCAACGCCGCCACGATGCCGATCATCGGGCCATACCTCGACGAGCTGCAGAAGTGGCTGGTCGCCGAAGGTTTCGGTGGATCGGTGCTGATGATGCTCTCGAACGGCGGAGTTGTCTCTGCTGACGATGCCGCTCGGGCGCCGATTCGCTTGGTGGAATCCGGCCCGGCCGCTGGTGCGCTGGCAGGAAGTTGGTTCGCTCGGCGCATGGGCGAGGAACGGCTGCTCTGCTTCGACATGGGCGGCACGACCGCCAAGTCGTGTCTCATCGAACATGGTGAGCCAGAACTCACCAACACCTTCGAAGTCGCGCGCATCTATCGATTCAAGAAGGGCTCGGGTTTCCCCGTGTCTGTTCCGTCGGTCGACCTCGTCGAGATCGGCGCGGGTGGCGGCAGCCAGGCCCGTGTCGACGACCTTGGTCTGCTGAAGGTAGGTCCGGAGTCGGCCGGTGCGGATCCAGGACCGGCGTGTTACGGCCGCGGGGGTACGAAGCCCGCAGTCACGGACGCCGATCTGTTCCTCGGTGTGCTCGACGCCTCGTTCTTCCTTGGTGGCGACATGCCGCTCGATCTGGTGGCCTGTGAGTCGGCGTTGCAGTCTGTCGCTGCGCAGCTTGGCCTGTCGGCCGCCGACACCGCTGCAGGTGTGCAGGAACTGGTTGATCAGAACATGGCGGCGTCGTCTCGGATGCACGCTGTGGAGATGGGTGCCGATCTTCGCGGCATCACGGTTCTCGCCTTCGGTGGCGCCGGACCGTTGCACGCCTGCGGTGTCGCCGATCTGCTCGAGTCGCCTCGCGTCGTGTTCCCGGTGAATGCCAGCGTGCTGTCGGCGTTCGGCACGCTCGTGACGCCGGTGCGCATTGATCTCGCGCGCAGCATGGTGCGTCCCATGGCCGACTTCGATCACCCGGGGGCGTTGCTCGAGCAGCGCGATGCGATGCTCACCGAACTGCGCGACGAGGGCCGGCGCGTGCTCTCTGCGGCCGGTGTGGCTGCGGACGACATTCGCTTCCGCTACGGCGTCGATGCCCGCTACATCGGCCAGGGCAACGAGATCACCATCTGGGTGGGCGAGGGCGACCAGTGGCCGTCCACCTACGCCGAGGTTGTGGCCCGGTTCGAGGACGACTATCGGCGGATCTACGGTCTCACGATTCCGGACGTAGGCGTGGAAGCGGTCACGTGGCGTTTGTCGGCGTTCGCTCCGGCCTCGCCGGTCGAGCCGCGCTACACCGTCGGGTCGACGATGGCCACGCCACATCGTTTCCGTCCGGTGCGCTTCTCCCGTGGCACCGACCCGGTGGACACTCCGGTGTACCGCCGTACCGAACTCGGTCTGCACCAGGTCATCGACGGCCCGGCGATCGTCGAAGAGCGAGAGACCACTGCAGTGATCCGACCGGGCTGGACGGCCCGAGTCGTCGAGGACGGGTCGCTGATCGCTGACCGCGTGACAAGTCGTGGAGGTGCCAAGTGAGGACGTTCGATCCCATCGAGCTCGAGGTGTTGTGGCAGAGCCTCATCGCCACTGTCAACGAGCAAGCACGTGCGTTACAGCGGGCCGCCTTCTCGCCCATTGTGCGTGAGGCCGGCGACCTCGCCAACGCCGTGTTCGACCGTCGTGGTCGGATGGTGGCACAAGCGGTCACCGGTACGCCCGGACACATCAACTCGCTCGCACGTGCGGCTTCGGCGATGTTGGACGAGTACCCGATCGACACGCTGATCGAAGGTGATGTGCTCATCACCAACGATCCGTACAAGACGGCCGGCCAGTTGCTCGACGTCACGGTGCTCTGTCCGGTGTTCGTCGATGGCCGCATCATCGCATTCTTCGGATCGACCATCCATCACACCGACGTGGGCGGCTACGGCATCGGCGCCGGTGGGCGCGATGTGTTCGAGGAAGGGCTCTGGATCCCTATCTGCCGACTGATGATCGCCGGCGAGCGGAACCATGATGTGTGGAAGTTCATCCTCAGCAATGTGCGTCAGCCCGACCACATGGCTGGCGATCTCCACGCGCAGATGGCCAGCGGTGAGGTCGGTGCTCAACGACTCCGTGCACTGTGCGACCGTCACGGCTTGGACGGTATCGAGGACCTCTCCGACGAGATCATCACCCGGTCCGAGGCGGCCACGAGGGCCAGCATCCGCGAACTCCCGGCCGGTCGGTACGAAGCGAGTGCGGTGCTCGACCTCGCTGACGGCAGCCTCATCGACATCGTCTGCGCCATCACCGTCGACTCGGTGAAGGGCGAGATTCTCGTCGACTACGCCGGCACCTCGCCTGCCAGTGCTTCCGGGATCAACGTCGTCAAGAACTACACGCATGCGTACACCACCTTCACGGTGCGGTCGGTGCTGAACCCGGAACTACCGAACAACTACGGCAGCCTGGCCCCGATCCTGGTGGAAGCACCGGAGGGATCCATCGTCAACGCCAAGTCGCCGCAGCCGTGTACAGCGCGGCACGTCGTGGGTATGTTCCTCCCCAACGCGCTGCTGAAGGCGTTGGCGCAGATTCGTCCCGCCAACGCGATGGCCGAGGGTTCTGGTGCCGTCTGGACAATGCAGGTCAGCGGTAATCACGATGACGGTCGGCCGTTCATCACCGCCATGTTCACCTATGCCGGTGGCGTGGGTGCACGGGCGACGAAGTCTGGGCTGTCGGCATGTTCGTACCCGACTGGCATCGCCGCCGTGCCGGTGGAGGTCGTTGAGGCATCAGCTCCGATCCGCTTCCTGCGCAAGGAACTCCGCCGCGACAGCGGTGGCCTCGGAGCGCAGATCGGCGGCCTTGGCCAGACGATCGAGTTCACGGTCGACACGACTCGGCCGTGGCAACTGAATGCGGTGACGTCCCGGCTGGAGATGCCCCCCGAGGGGATCTTCGGCGGAGAGCCCGGTGCAGCCGGGTCGTTCACCGTGAACGGCGAGGCCGTGCGCACCCAGGCGCGTGTGACGCTCAAACCAGGCGATCATGTACGGCTGGAACTCCCCGGCGGCGGCGGCTACGGCGCGCTCGACCCGTCGACGACAGCACCTCAGCACAGTGAGGTACCGCGATGACCACTACTCCATCCACCGTGCTCACGAGTGAGTTGCTCACATCGTTCGACGCATCGATCACCGACGTTGCCAACGCGCTGACGATGCCGCCAGTGATCTATACGTCGGAGGAGTTCCTCCAGTTCGAGCGGGAAGCGGTCTTCGCCAAGGAATGGCAGTGCGTCGGCCGAGCCGATCGCGTTCCGGAGGTGGGCAACTACTTCGCGGCGACAACGGCCAGCGGCGAGCAGGTCATCATCGCCCGCGCCAAGGACGGTGAGGTGCATGCGTTTTCGTCCGTCTGCCAACACCGTGGGATGCAGGTCGTCGACGATGGCGAGACCGGTACGTGCACGAAGTTCACCTGCAAGTACCACCTGTGGAGCTACGACCTCACGGGACGGCTACTCGGTGCGCCGGCAATGGAACGGACGGTCGATTTCGACAAGAAGGACTTTCCGCTGCCCGCCCTGAAGGTAGAGGTCTGGAAGGGGTTCGTGTTCGTGAACCTGGATCCGGACGCAGCGCCGTTGGCCCCGACGCTCGCCACCTACGCGCCGTACCTCGACAACTACGATCTCGAGAACACCGTCTGTCCGGGTACCTTCACGCTGACAGACCTTCCGTGGAACTGGAAGGTGATGTTCGAGAACTTCAACGACGGCTACCACGCCAACAAGTTGCACCACACCATCCAGGACTTCTGCCCGAGTGAGCTCGCAGCGTTCCCGGTCGACTGGACGTCCGATTCGAACGTGATTTTTCGCACCAACGGGTACATCCACATCGATGGTGGGTTCAACGCCACCACCAAGGCGCTGATGCCCGTCTTCCCGGCACTCACCGATGAAGAGCGCCAGCGCTCCACGTTCGCACTCATGCCGCCGACGCTCTGCTTCGGCACTGCACCGGATCAGGCGTTCTTCTTCATCATCCGGCCGAAGACGGCCGACACCATCGATGTCGAGATCGGCTATCTGTTCCACCCGACGGCCTTGGACAACCCGATGTTCAGCTACCTGCTGGAGATGAGCGACGCCGGCGTGCAGGTCTTCGTGAAGCAGGATCAGGACGCGACAATGAAGTCGCAGCGGGGTATGCACAGCCGCTTCGCCGCTCGTGGTCGTTACTCATGGCAGGAAGCGAGCCACGTCCAGTTCAACAAGTGGCTCGTGCAGCGTTACCGCGGAGGCTGGCCAGTCTGATGTCGATTCCTTCCGTGTCCGCGATTGCCGATGTGCTCGGCCTCTGGGGTGAGGACGGTTGGCTGACGCCTCCGTTGCACCCTGTGGTCGGCGCGTCGCAACCGGTCATCGGGCGCGCGCTCACGGTCGAGTTGTATGCGGCCGCGACGGGTGAGGGATTTGGCGCGATGTACGACCTGCTCTCCAGCGACCTCTCCGAGCGGGTGTTGGTGTTTGCCGGCGCAGAATCGATTCCCGGAGCTATCTGGGGCGAGATCTTGGCGACCGCCGCTGCTGGGCAGGATGCCGTGGCGACGCTCGTGGAGGGTTGGGTCCGCGATGTCAGCGACCTGACCGACATCGGACGGCCTGTGTATGCGAGCGGTGTCCGCCCCAACGGGCCGGGTGGCATGGCGCAGATTCGCGCGATCGATTGCCCGGTGGAGATCTCTGGCATCACCGTCAACCCCGACGACCATGTCGTCGCTGATCTGTCCGGCTGTGTGCGCATACGCGCCGAGCACCTCGATGAGGTGCTGGGTGCTGCGCGCCGCTACGTGGCCGGAGAAACTGCTGTTCTCGCTGCGCTCGCCGAGGGTGAACCCCTCAGTGCTGCGTATCGGCACAAGAAGTCTGTCGTGGATGAGTTGAGGAAGAAGTGAGCCTCGACTCGGCGAATTCTCGCAACTGCCACGACAGCGTGCAATACCACAAGAAGAATCACCACTACATACTCCTGGGGGAGACCACCATATGAAGAAGTCCCGTTTCGCGTTGGCAGCATTGGCTGTCGCGAGCATCCTCGTCGCTGCCTGCAGCGACGACAACACGTCATCGACGACCACGACGGCCGCAACCGACGATTCAACCATGTCGACGGAAGGCCCGGTGGACACCACCGCCTCCGCACTCGCCATGGACACCAACGGCGACGGCAAGGTTCAGTTCGGAATCGCTGCCGCCGGCCCGCGTGACGATGGCGGCTACTACCAGGCGCTTGTCGACAAGGCCACGCAGATCTCGAAGGACAATGGCTTCGAGGCTCCGATCGTGGTGGACAACATCGCCACGGAGAACGCCGCAACCGAGCTCAGCAACCTGGCCGAGCAGAACGTCGACGCCATCTTCGTCGGTGCCAGCGAGATCGCTGACCCGTTGAAGGACCTGGTCGTGAAGTACCCGGACATCTTCTGGTACTGCAACTGCGGCGCCGGTTACCCGAGCGACCCGGGTCTGGCACAGAGCCAGGACGACTCGTCGGAGATCAGCTACACCGCTGGCTACGCCACCGGTCTGCTGATGAAGGCCAAGGGCACCGGAACCTCGGCTGCGTTCATCGGTTGCTGCGACCTGAACTTCGAGAAGGAGGCCTACCTGGCCTACGAACTCGGCCTCCAGGCTGTGGATCCCAGCTACACGATGACCTACATCCCGACCGGCAACTTCCCGTACGACTTCGACAACACTGCCGGCGCCACCGAAGCGCTGAACGGTGCGATCACCAACGGTGCGGTTGCTGTCTACCCGTACCTCGGTGGTGCCCACGAGCCGCTGGTGAAGTTGGCCAATGAGAAGGGCCTCATCGTCATGTCGGCTGGTTCGTCGAAGGCCTGCGCCCGCACCGACGTGAAGTACGACATCCAGGTGAAGTTCGATGGCGGCGACTACCTCGACACGATCCTCAAGGAAATCCTCGCCGGTACGTTCAACGAAGGCGACACCCGAACCTTCCACGTTGGTGTCGACTCGGAGCCGGGTGCCGAGATCTGTAAGCCGACCGCCGAGCAGACGACGGCGATGGCTGATGTCTTCGCCAAGATCGCAGCTGGCGACTTTGCAGCCGACTTCGGTGCCGTCAAGGGCAAGGCCTACTCGGGCGGCTGAGATTGTCGCATCACACTGATGCATCGAACGGGGTGGGCGCGGCGGCGCCCACCCCTGCGGTGCGACTCTCCTCGATCACCAAGCATTACGGGCCGATCACGGCCTGTCAGGACGTCGACCTCGCGCTCATTCCCGGAGAAATCCATGGGGTGCTCGGCGAAAACGGGGCCGGTAAGTCCACCCTCATGAAGATTCTCATCGGGCTCGTACAGCCCGATGGCGGCACCATCGAACTCGCAGGTGCCGAGACAGTGATCCACGACCCACAGACGGCGGCCGATCTCGGCATTGGCATGGTGCATCAGCACTTGAGCCTCGTCGAGTCGTTGACCGTCTGGGAGAACGTGTTGCTCGGCGATCATCGCCGTTTCGACCGCCGCGCAGCACGCGACGAAGTGATGGCGACTGCCGAGCACTACGGCCTTGTACTCGAGCCGGATTGGCGTGTGAGCGACCTCTCCGCTGGCCTTCGCCAGCGCGTCGAACTCATCAAGTGCCTCCGCCGCGACCCAAAGATCTTGATCCTCGACGAACCGACGTCGGTCCTGACACCAGCAGAGAGCGAGCAGTTGTTCGCAACACTCCGCACCGCAGTGGCAGCCGAGCAGCGCGCCGTCGCGCTGGTGAGTCACAAACTCGCCGAGGTGCTGCATGCCACCGACGTCGTGACGATCATGCGGCAAGGCCGCGTCGTCGAGCGAACGACTACCAGAACCGCGACTGCGACATCGCTCGCGCGGGCAATGGTCGGTCGTGAAGTCTCGCTGCGATCCAGTGCAGCAGCGTTTGGCGCGATCGATGTGGTGGACGCCGTCGCTGCCGTTGCGGTGGACAGCGAACACCGAGAAGAAGTGCTGCGGGTGGATGGAGCGACGTTGTCTCGTCGTGGGGTGCTGTTGCTCGACGGGCTGTCGATCCATGTGCACGCCGGTGAGATCGTCGGTGTCGCCGGCGTGGAGGGCAACGGTCAGCGCGAGCTGGGCGACGTATTGGCCAGCCTCGTGGCACTGGACAATGGAACGGTGACGGTCGCTGGCACGCCAGTGAAGACTGGTCGCGCTGGGGCGATGGCCCGGGCAGGTGTTGCCATTATCCCGGAGGATCGTCACGACTCGGGTTGTGTGCTCGATATGACGGTGGCCGACAACTTGTTGATCGACCGCATCGGCAGGGTGTCGCGCTTCGGGTTCATCCGGCGCTCGGCACAACGGACGCGCGCGAAGCAGATGATGAGCGAGTTCGACGTCGTGGGCGCAGGGCCGGACTCGACGTTCGGAAGCCTCTCTGGTGGAAACCAGCAACGTGTGGTGCTGGCACGAGAACTCAGCAATAATCCAAAGGTCCTCGTTGCCGCGCAGCCGACGCGGGGTTTGGACGTTGGAGCGATCGAATACATGAGCGGCCGTATTCGGGAGGCGGCAGCGGGTGGGATCGGTGTGCTGCTCATCTCGACCGAGCTTGAGGAGATCCTCGACCTTTCTCACCGCATCGTTGTCCTTGCCAGCGGGCGAGTGATCGGCGAACTGAACCGGGTCGATGCCACCTCCGAGCGACTTGGCCTGCTGCTCGGTGGCATTGCGAACACTGTCGAATCCGGAGGAACTTCTGATGACGCGTCCTGACCCTCAGCGGCTCCGGCGCACCATGGCACTTGTCGGGCTCTATGTGCTGTCGGTGGTGATCGCCCTCACTCTGGCGGCGGTGCTGATCGCGATCACCGGAGGTCCGTGGCAGAAGGTGCTGAAGGCACTGCTCGACGGTTCGCTCCTGAAACCCGGACGTTGGGGAGACACCCTCGCCGGTGCAACGCCATTGTTGGTGGTTGCGCTGGGAGCGATCATCGCCACCCGCGCCGGACTGGTGAACATCGGACAAGAAGGTCAGTTGACGGTGGGTGCCGCTGCCGCTGCCGTGGTGTGCACCTCGTTCTCCGGACCGTTCGCTCTCGTTGCCGGTCTGGTGGCCGGTGTCGTCGGCGGCGCAGTGTGGGCTGCGCTGGCAGCGCTGTTGAAATTCGGCCGCAAGGTACCGGAGGTGATCACCACCCTGCTCCTCGTGTTCGTCGCCTCCCAGGGCACCGGCTATCTGCTCACGCGTACGTTCCTACTGCTCGACCCCGACCCGAACAAGCCGAATCGCTCACAGACGAGCGCGCAGCTCGGTACTTCCACCCGGATCGGCAGGATTCACCTGTTCGGCAACGAAATCCCGTGGACCGTCGTCGGCGCGTTGGTGTTGGCGATCGTGGTGTCGGTGGTGCTGCATCGCACGGTGTGGGGGTTCCGCCTGACAGTGCTCGGGCGCAATGCCCGTACGGCACAGCGCATCGGTGTACCCGTCGTGATTGCCGGCGCAACGGCCTTGGCGCTCAGCGGCGGTGTCGCCGGTCTTGCCGGGGCGGTGATGCTCACGTCCGGTTCAGCGAACTTCCGCCTCACCCCTGGTTTCTCCAACAACGTCGGTTGGGAGGGACTGCTGGTTGCGCTCGTCGCGCGGAACCGACCGTTGATGTGTATTCCGGTTGCGTTCGTGTTCGGTGCGTTGCGTACCGGCGCAGGCTTCCTCGCCTCAACTGGCGTGGAGCGCTCGATCGTCGATGTCGTCCGGGCGTTGCTCGTGCTGGCGATGCTGGTCCCGCCGGCGATTCTGGCGTTGTGGGAGCGGCGGACCTCGCCGCCGCCGGCGCCGGTGTCCACCGATGAGCCCATCGTTTCGGTGGTGACGGCATGATCGCCTCGCTGTTCCACGCAATCGGCGACGTCACGAGTTCGCGGGCGATGTACGAATCGGCCATCCGCTTCGGCGTCGTGCTTGCGTTCGCCGCGATCGGCGAATGGGTGGCGGAACGCAGCGGCACGCTGAACATTTCCATCCAGGCGATGATGATCGGCGGCGCCTACACATCTGCTGTCACCTGGTCGTCGTGCCACAACGTGCCGGTTGCGCTGATCGCTGGCATTGTGGCTGGTGTCGTGGTGGCCTTGGTGCAGGCACACCTCAGCCACCAACTGGCGATCGATCAGTTCGTCGTCGGGCTTACGTTGAACCTGTTCGTGCTCGGACTCGCGTTGTTCCTCGACAGCCGGTGGTCGGCGATCACGCAGGTAGTCAAGCCCACCCGTGTGCCGTTGCTCGCGCGCTTGCCACTCGTCGGCACCGCGCTGTTCGGGCAGCCGTGGCCGATGTACCTCGTGGTGCCCATCGTGCCGTTGGCATGGTGGCTGGTGTTCCGCACCCGCTGGGGTTTGGAGGTGCGGTCAGTCGGCGACAATCCGCAGTCCGCAGATGTGTCGGGTATCCACGTCAACAAGCGTCGTCGTCAAGCAATCCTGTTCGCCGGAGCGACGTCTGGACTCGGCGGAGGTGTTCTCGTGCTCGGTCAGATCTCGATCAATGGTTACGAGAACGGCCATGTCGGGCTGAAGGGCATCATCGCCATCGCAGCTGTCATCTTCGGTGGCTGGACGCTTCGCGGCACCGTGGTGGGCTGCTTGGTGTTCGGCTACTTCTTCGCCTTGCAGCAGACCTTGCCAGTACTGGGCTATCGCGTCAACGCGCAACTATCGGCAACCTTGCCGTATGCCGTGGCGTTGTTCTTCACTGCAGTGTTCGCCACGCGTACCCGTCAGCCGAGAGCCCTGGCGCAGCCGTTCGTTCGCGGACTCACCTGACCCTTCCCCCAGATAGTGAACATGAGGAGTTGAACCAGTGAAGGCCCTGCTGTATCGCCAACCCGGTGGACCCGAGGTGTTCGAGTACGTCGATGTACCCGACCCCGAGCCGGGGGACCGTGATGTCGTCATCGACGTTGCTGCGACCGCGTTGAATCACCTCGACGTCGTGCAGCGCAACGGTTGGTACGCGTTGCCGGGCTTCACGCTCCCGCACATCGCCGGTATGGACGTTGCCGGCACGGTGAGTGCTGTGGGCGCGTCAGTGACCAGGGTCAGGGTGGGCGACCGGGTGGTGGTCGATCCTTCCATGGCGGGCGTCCCCGACGGCTCGAAACTGGCAGGGCGTGGCGATCTCTACGGCGATCTCGGGGTCATCGGCGGAAACATCGACGGTGGCTACGCGTCGCAGTGCCTCGCTCCAGACACTCATGTGCACCTCATCCCGGATTCGATGGACTGGCACCAGGCAGCGTGCTTCCCGACCGCATTCCTCACCGCATGGCATGCGCTGTTTCCAGTGGGTCGGCTCGTCGCTGGTGAGACGGTGATGATCCACGCTGCAGGCAGCGGGGTGTCCATGGCGGGTATTCAGCTGGCCAAGCATGCGGGAGCGGTCGTGCTGGCGACCGCAGGCTCGGACGACAAGTGCGAGCGAGCGCTCGAGCTCGGCGCCGATCATGTGCTGAACAACCGCACCGGTGATGTCACCGGGTGGGCTCGAACCGTCACGAACGGGGTGGGCGTCGACATGGTGTTCGACCACGTCGGCCCGGCATTGTGGGCGCAGTCGATGTTCTCGCTGAGGGCTCGTGGCCGTCTCGTGAACTGTGGCAACACCACGGGAGACACCGCCACCATCCCGTCGCTGGGGTTCATGTTCCACATGGGGATCCAGATCCTGGGATCAGACCCGTACGGCTACGAAGAGTTCGCCGAAGCGTGGGCGGTGTACACGAGTTCGGGGATGCGGTCGGTCATCGACAGTGTGTTTCCGCTCAGGGATGCTGCGGCGGCTCAGGCGAAGATGATGAGCACCGACTTCTTCGGCAAGATCCTGCTCGAGCCGTGAGCGTCGACTCTCCGTTCCCGGAGTTGAAGAAGCGCCACACGATGGCGCGGGCCGGCCGACCGTGGCGCGACTTCAAACCACCGCCGTCAGGACCTGTGTGGGGAATCGTGCAAGGTTTTGGGTCGTACTGGACCCTCGTGGCCGCGATCGACCTCGGAATCTTCGACGGTGTCGAGCGACTGAACAAGTGCACTGTCGCTCAACTGGCAGGCGTGTTGTCAGTGTCCGAACCGCATCTACGCCACGTGTGCGACGCGCTGGTCACCTTCGGATTCCTCGATCAGATTGACGATCTGTACGAACTCAGTGAGACCGCCGAGCGGTATCTCTGTACGAACGGAGCGGCGTCGATGGCTTCGCTCATCCGGGTTGCCCCCGGTCCACACCGGAACTGGGAACAACTCGCCGACACCGTGCGCACGGGTCGGGTGGCAACCCCCATCGAGGACGACCCGGAAGCCTTCTACGGCCCGTTGGTCGATGCCACGTTCGTCACCCAGCATCGTGCTGCAACGCGGCTTGGGTGGCGATCGGGCTGGCAGCGTCGCAGCGGGTTACGCGTGCTCGACCTCGGAGCCGGTCGTGCGCCTTGGGCGATCGCAGTGCTCGAACAGTCCGAGGGAAGCACCGCCGTCGTCAACGACCTGACGCGCGTCCTCACCGATGCCCGCGACACCATCGAGAGCCGGGGCCTCACCGACAGAGTGGAGTTCCGACCAGGCGACTTCCACCAGATCGAGATTGAGGAGAACGCCTTCGACCTGGTCGTGCTCGGTCATGTGTGCCGCACCGAGGGTGATGCCGGGGCGCGGGCACTCGTGGAACGCGCATGGCGCGCACTCCGCCCGGGGGGCCAACTGCTGCTGGCCGACTACTTCGCCGATAACGAGCGCAAGTACAACCCGTTCGGTGTGCAGATGGGCCTGACGATGATGACCAACACCAGGGCCGGCGGACTGCTCACCAATGACCAAGTTGCCGGTTGGCTCCGAGACACCGGGTTCGTCGCCCTGCGTCTGATCGAGCCGATCGGTTTCCAGTTCGTCTACGTGGCCGACCGGCCACCGTCGTCATGAAGGAGACGCACATGAACGCCCTTGCTCCGCGCGCCATCGACCTGTTGATCGAGGGCTGTCAGGTGGTCACGATGAACGCCACCCGCGACATCATCCGCAACGGCGCCGTCGCCGTCGATGGCAACACCATCCTGGACGTGGGTAAGTCCGCCGATCTACGCGCCCGGTATGCCCCTCGCAGAACGATCGGCGGCGATCGGTTCGTGGTGACTCCCGGAATGGTGAACACCCACATCCACATCACTGGTGAGCCACTGACTCGCGGATACGTTCCCGACGACACGCCGTTCATCGAGAACGTGTTCGAGTGGCTGACTCCGCTGTACTCCGTGTTCCGCGCCGACGAGGAGCGCACCTCGGGGCAACTCGCTGCAGTCGAGATGCTCCGCTCCGGTACGACCACGTTCCTGGAAGCTGGAACGATTCGGTTCCTCGACGAAGTCATCGACGGTCTGGTCGAGGTAGGTATCCGTGGACGAGTCGGCCGATGGGTGTGGGACCTGCCGCCCGAACCGTCGGTGTACCGGCAGAGCACCGACCAGGCGATCGCTCACCTGGAGCGGCAACTCGATGAGCACGCATCACATGCCGACGGACGCATCGCGGCTTGGAGCATTCTCGTGGGTCACAACACCTGCAGCGATCCGTTGTGGCGGGCGGCGAAGGCCCTCGCCGATGAGCGAGGTGTGGGTCTGAGCTTCCACATGTCGCCGGCGATGCTCGACCCCGAGAGCTTCATCGCCGAGTTCGGTCAGCGCCCGTTCGTGCATCTCGCCGAAATCGGCGTGCTCGACAAGAACGTCGCGGTCACCCACGCAGTGCGTATCGATGACACTGAACTGCAGTTGCTCGCCGACACTGGCACTAGCGTCGCCCATTGCCCGACGACGGCGTTGAAGGTCAGCTACGGCATCACCCAGGTGGGCAAGTTCCCGGAGATGGTGCAGCGCGGTGTCAACGTCTCGATCGGCACCGACGGCAACAACGCGTCGAACTACAGCGACCTGATGCGCGCCACGTATCTGGTGGCTGGCTTGTTCAAGGACGCTCGCACCGATCCGCAGATGTTTCCAGCGGAGAAGGCGTACGAGATGGCCACGCTCGGCGGGGCCCGCACGATGTTGATGCAGGACGAGATCGGCGCGTTGGTTCCCGGCCTCAAGGCCGACATCGTGCTGCACGATACGGATCGTCCCGAATGGCGCCCATTGCTCAACGTGATGAATCAGTTGGTCTGGAGCGCCGATGGTCGGGGCGTTCACACCGTGCTGGTCGATGGCAAAGTGGTGGTCGAGGATGGCCACTGCACCACCATCGACGAGGAGCGCCTGTGGGCAGATTCTCAGCGCATGGGCGAAGCGATCACCGCTCGCAGCGGGCTGCCAGACAAGGCCAAGTATCCGATCTGGTGAGTGTTGCTCGCCGACGCCGACTCAACCGGCGTCGGCGGGGTTCACCATGTGGCCCGGGGCGACGATGGCATCGATCGCGGCGCGTGCGTCGGCGGGCAGGCTCAATGTGTCGAAGGTGAGTAACTGCTCCAACTGATGCAACGTGCGCGGGCCGATCAAGGCGGCGACAACCGTCGGTTCGTCGAGCACGAACGCCAGAGCAAGGGTGGCCAGCGTCATCCCGTGATCGGTAGCGACGGTCGACAAGCGATCAACGATCCGGCGTTTCTCAGCTCGGATGGCGTCGTTGCGGTGATCGAAATGGTCCGGTTGGCGATGGGCCCGGTCGTTGGCATCGGTTGCCTCCGACTGGTACTTGCCGGTGAGCCACCCGCCGTTCAGCGGCGCCCAGACCAACGCACCCATACTGTGGCGCCTCAGCGCCGGGAACACTGTGTGTTCGACGCCGCGGGCCAGCAGCGAGTACGGCGGCTGTTCCATGGTCGGTGCAGTCCAGCCGTTGGCGGCAGCGATCGCATGCACCTCGTCGAGTTGGGCTGCGGAGAATGTGGAGGTGCCGAGAGCGCCCACCTTCCCGGCGCGGATCAGCTCGTCAAAGACCGCCAGGGTTTCCTCGAGTGGTGTCGACGGATCAGGACGATGCATCTGGTAGAGATCGATGTGCTCCACACCCAGCCGCAGCAGGCTGTCATCGCACGCCTTGGTGATCCAGCGGCGGCTGAGTCCGCTGCGCAGGGCGTCGCCGGCGATGGGCGACCCGACCTTCGTGGCAATGAGTACTCGCTCCCGACGACCGCGAAGGGCTTCGCCGAGAATGCGCTCGGAGGCGCCGGCGTCGTACACATCGGCGGTGTCGAACAGGGTGATGCCAGCGTCGAGTGCTCGATGCACCATCTGGTGGCACTCGGTCTCATCGGTGTTCCCCCACGCCCCGAACATCATCGTCCCTAGCGCGAGGGGGCCACGGGCCGACGTCATGCCAAGCCGGCCTGCCGTTGGAAGACGAGGCTGTCCCAATAGTCCGTACGCCGGGCGATCAGGTCGCCGCGCACGAGAAAGCGCATCACTCCGCGAACAGCCACATCGTGGCCGTTCACGTGAGTGTGCAGCGTGTACGCGGCAGCGACCCGGTCGCCATCGGCAATCACGTCCTCGACCTCATACCGAAGCCCGGGCATCGAGGCGAGGAAGTTCGGCACGCGGCTCGCGTACTCGGTCTTTCCCTCGCACCCGGAACCCAGCGCGGCGGTGTGCTCATTGACGAAGTCGTCGGTGACATGTGCCGTCACCAGTTCGGGATTGCCGCTCGCGAAGGAGTCGAGGTACGAGCGGCAGATGTCGGCGGCGCTCAGCCCCAGACCTCTTGGGCCTTCTCGTAGACGCCCTGGTCGAACGAGAACTCGATCATGTTGCCGTCGGGGTCGGTGCAGGCGCAGATGTAGCCGATGGGATCGGGCATCCACTGCGGCTCCCAGACCAGGCAGCCTTGCGCTCTGCCGAGTTCGGCGACGGCATCGACCTCTTCCTTCGTCGGCATCTCGATGCCGATGTGGGCGAAAGGAGCCATGATCGGGATGGGGCCCTTGTTCTGGTCGCGGAAGAAGCTGACGAGTACCAGGATGAACGGCTTGTCGCCGTTGTCGGGGTGCCCGAGCCAGGCGCCGTACCCGTCGGCGTCTTCGCGGCGGTCCAGCAGACGCAGCGGGGTGAACGCTTCGTACCAGGCGATGGTCTTGTCGATATCCGACGCCGGCAAGGCGATGTGTGTCCAGCGCACCGACGTGGGGCGCACGCGCTCGGATCGTGCGTCACTCATGGGTGTAACCGTCCTTGATCTCCGGGTTGTCTCCACCCTTGCTCCACATGATGATGCTGTTGCCCCACGGGTCTTCGAACGCACCGCTGAAGCCGTTGAACTCTTTCCAGTAGTGGTGCCGCCACAAGATCTTGGCCCCGTGTCGCTCGGCCCGGTCGAGGATGTCGTCCTCGTTGTCGTGGTCGCCGACCAGCACCCAGAGCCGCATTGCGCGACCGCCCGTCGACATGTGTCGGGGCTCAACTCCTGCCGGGTCTGGATGCGGACGCATGTTGCCGACATCGCTGAAGCCGAGGTGCAGGTTGCCGACCTCGGAGTCGGTGCCATCGTCGAGTGGGAAGAAGCCGCCGGGTACTCCGCGGTGGAAGACGCCGGTGGGGCGGCCTTCGACCATCCACCCCATGACCTCTTGGTAGAAGTGGGCGCACGCCACCACGTCATCAGACGGGAGGTCGACGAAGATCAAAGTGTTCTGACTCATGTTGCAACCTTAGCAAGCTTGGACTGATGGTCTGACCATTCGAGCGAATGGGTTACAGTTCCGGTATGCGATCGCTGTGTACTGCGAACTCAGCCTCGCGCGCGCAGCAGGTGGTCGCGCCGCTCGAGCGCCTCTGCGCGCAGACTGTTCACATCGACGGTGATGCACTCACGGTCACGAAGCACGTGCCGGCCGGCCACGACGACGTCTCGTACCGACCTTCCGTCGGACGCCCACACCAACTGGCGCACCGCGTCGGTGCTGCGTGGCAGGAACTGAGGCCCGCTCGTGTCGTGCACCACCAGGTCGGCTTGTTTGCCGATCTCCAGCGAGCCGATGAGGTTGCCTTTGCCGATGGCTTCTGCTCCGCCTCTGGTCGCGAGGGCAAGGGCGTCGTGAGCCGTCATCGAGAACGCATCCATGCTCATATCGCGGGCAAGGCCGACGAACAGCGAGGCGGCGCGCAGAATGTCGACGGCATCTCCGGCGTTCTCGGCGTCACAGCCGAGTGCCAGGCGTGCGCCGCGGTGGAACAACGTCGGATGGCAGCCGGCAGTGAAACCCTGTGCCAGCCGCAGGTAGGCCCATGGGCAACTGGCGACGGCGGTCTTTGTCTCCAGCACGCACTCGACTTCCTGCTCGTCGAGGTGCACGGCGTGCGCCAGCAGCACATGTGGACCGAGCGCTCCCAGTTCGTGGAAGTGCACGACTGGCCGTCGGCCCGTTCGCTCCAGGTACAGCCCGGCATCGCCTCGGTGCGGCGAGATGTGGAATGTGAGGCCGGTCTGTCGGCTTCGTGCCAACTCGCTGGCTCCCACCAGCAGGTCGTCGCTCATCAGATCGTGTCCCACGAGGGTCACCCAGGCCTCGACCAAGCCTCCTGTGGGGTGACGGTCGAGCATCTCCGCCTGCAGTGCGAGCACCTCATCGGTGGGAGCGCCGAAGGGAACGCCCTCGACATCCCATCCCCAGCGGCCGACGGTGCCGCGGATACCTGCGTGCAGCATGCCCATGGCGACGCGGTCGGGGTTGGCCACCGTGCCGGCCTCGATGGTGCACGTGATGCCGTTGGTGAGGGCCTCCACCGCTGCCAGCGTTGCCGACAACTCATCGTCGTCCGGGGTGTGCGCGCTGTGCACCGGTACGGCCCAACCGAAGATCGCTTCCTGCGAATCGATCGCATCGGGGATGCACGAGTGGACCAACCGGTCTCCGGTCATGTGTTGATGCGCGTTGATGTAGCCGGGGGTCACGATGGCGTCGTCGTTGCCGATCACGGTTGCGTCGGGGTGCAGCGCCCGCAGATCAGCCCAGGTGCCGACTGCGGTGATCAGCGAACCTTCGATGCGCACTGCGCCGTTCGACACCACGGTGTCGTGCGAATCCATCGTCACCACGTCGCTTCCGCGAACCAGAATCACTCCAACGTCGTCCATTTCGCAAAGGTTGCCACATGACCAACTCCACCACGCTCCCCACCTCGCCAGTCACTGCAGTGCTGTGCGGAAACCCTGCATTTCGTGATGCGTGGTATCCGGTCGCCCGCTCGATCGAACTCAGCGTCGACCGCCCTCACGCGGCCATGCTGCTCGGCACGAAGATCGTGCTCTACCGCGTCGACGGCACGGCCATTGCCGCTCCGGACCGTTGCCCGCACCGCGAGGCGCCGCTCTCGAAAGGGTCCATCGAGGACGGCTGTCTGGTGTGCCCGTACCACGGGTGGAAGTTCGGGAGCGGTGGACGCTGTGTGAACGTGCCGTCGTCGGGCGACCACGTGCCGCCGCCGCCGCGTGCGCACCTCTCCACGCTGCTCTGCGAGGAGCGGTACGGCTTGGTGTGGGTGTCGCTCGGTACTCCGCGCCAGGGGATTCCGGTGATCCCGCACGATGCTGATCCTTCGTTCCGGCGCATCACCAATCCGACTGAGCTGTGGCATACGTCGGCGACCCGCATGGTCGACAACTTTCTCGATATCACTCACTTCCCGTTCGTGCACACCGGCACGTTCGGCAAGGGGCAGGACACGAGAGCGCCGAGCGTCGAGCTGCAGTCGCTGGACAACGACTGGTTCGGTTACGCCTACGACGTGAAGGCCAACAACGACACCGCCGGTGGATCGTTGGCAACTGGCGAGACAGCAGCTGTCGTGGAACGCTCGATGACCTCCGGCTTTCAGCTGCCGCTGGCGTGCCGCAGCACGATCCGCTACCAGAGCGGGCTCGAGCACATTCTGTTGTTGATGTCCACTCCAATCGACGATGTGACGTCCTACTTCTCGTTCGTGATCTGGCGGAACGACGACTTCTCGGTCTCGGCCGAGGAGATCGTGCGCTTCGACCACGCGATCGGTGCTGAGGACAAGAGAATGCTGGAACAGTTCGACGGTGTCTTGCCGCTCGACCAGACCACGTTGGTGAGCGTGCAAGCTGACAAGTGCAATGTGGAATGGCGTCGTCGCCTTGTTGAGGCGATGCGCGGCTGACGAGTACTCGCCGTGGCTCGCCGCGACCGGGCTACCGTTGGCGCGATGTCAGTGGCGGCGCACAGCGGAATCCCCTCCCCGGTCACGGGCGAGGAGCGCGCGCGCTCGGAACGCGACCTGTTGCTGCGTGCAGCGTTCCGCCTGGTCGGGCGCGCCCACGACGGACCAGTGTCGGTACAGCAGATACTCGACACCGCCGAGTTGTCGACGAGAGCGTTCTACCGACACTTTCGAAGCAAGGACGAGCTGATCATCACCATGTGTCGGTCGGCAGCAGATCGCATGGTGGTGGAGATGACGGCGGTCATCGAACGGTCTCCGTCCACTGCCGCAGCGTTGCGGGCGCTCATCCGCGACCAGCTTGCCGTGGTCTACGACCCGAAGCGGGCCCGGCAGACCTCGGTGCTTGCGTCGCCCGAAGCTCGCGCTGCGGCCGGCTTCGACCAGGCCAAGGAGGACGCGGCAGCGGTTCGCCGACAGCTCGTGGCCGGAGTGATCGCTCGCGGTCATGAGGAGGGAGTGTTCCCGTACGCGGAGAACGCAGTGGAAGCGGCGCGCGCCGTCAACGGTGTGGTCATGGCGGTCATTGAGGCCCGCATCGCCGGCCACGACGTGCCCACCTGGGAGGACGCGACCGAGCACACGGCCGATCTCTTCCTTCGGGCGTTTGGCGCGAGCTGATCCATCGTGTGGCCAGGTCCACAACTGAAAACAGTGTTTTCGTAGGTGTCGGAACGCGTGCTACGGTCGCCGCACGAACTGCGTTCGGCTCTGTGGGGAGCCTGAGCGAGAGAGGTAGCAATGACCATCAAGGACAAGGCGGCGATCGTCGGCGTCGGCGCCACGCCGTATTTCAAGCGTGGTCAGTCGTACCCCGAGAGCGAGTTGTCGATGGCGTGCAGCGCCATCTTGATGGCGCTCGAGGACGCGGGTCTGACGATCAAGGATCTGGACGGCTTCTCGATCTATTCCAGTTCGTGCGACCCTGCCACCGTCGGTGCCGAGCTGGGAGTTCCCGAGATCCGCTGGGCCACCTCCACCACCTCGGGCGGCGGCGGCTGCGCCGGCGCGCTCGGTGTCGCCGCGGCGGCGATCGACGGTGGCATGGCCACCACGGTGGTCACGCTGATGACGCTGCAACAGCTCAACAAGCGACTCGGCGGTTCAGCGGTGGGCGGCATGTTGCAGTACGCGATGATGTCCGACGCTGGTGGCAGCCCCTACGGCGGTAGCGGCATCTCGCCGTCGGTCGCCTTCACCGCCAACAACGGCATGCTCTCGCCTGGCCACAGCTTTGCCCAGCTCACCTCACGCCACATGCACCTCTACGGCACCAAGCGCGAGCACTTCGCCGAGGTGTGCATGAGCACTCGCGACAACGCGATCAAGCGCCCGACGGCGTTGCGCACCGAGCCGCTGACGCTGGAGGACTACTTCAACGCTCGCATGATCAGCGACCCGCTGTGCCTGTTCGATTACACGATGGAGAGCGACGGTGCGGTCGCGGTCATCACCACCTCGGCGGAACGGGCGAAGGATCTCAAGCAGCCGCCGGTGTTGATCATGGCGTCGGCGCATGGCGCCAGCGGCCGCTGGGGCCCGGCGTTGTTCAAGTACTTCCAGATCCCCAACGACGAGTTTCCCTCGTCGGGTCACCGTCCGGTGGCGAAGCGGATCTACGAGATGGCCGGTATCACCGCCGCCGACGTGGATGTGGCGTTGCTGTACGACCACTTCTCGCCGATGGTCATCATGCAGCTCGAGGACTATGGCTTCTGCCCGATCGGTGAAGGCGGCCCGTTCGTCGGCGACGGCAATATCCGTTACGGCACCGGCTCGATCCCGGTGAACACTCACGGTGGCAACCTGTCCGAGGCGTACATCATCGGGATGACCCACGTTCGTGAAGCGGTGGAGCAGATCCGCGGAACGGCGATCAATCAAGTGGAGGGCGCGGAGATCGCGCTCGTCACAGGCGGCCCAGCCGGTTCGCCTGTGTCCGGCACTCTGTTGCGAAAGGCCTGAAATGTCTGTCGAATTCGGTGAGTTGAAGAAGGGTGTCTTTCCCACGATCTTGTTCGAGACGCACTCCGATGCGTCGACCGAGCCGTTCTGGGAAGCCGCTCGTGAGGACAAGCTGGTCGCCCCGAAGTGCTCGAACTGTGGCACATTCCGCCTGCCGCCCTCGCCCTACTGTTTCGAGTGCCAGACCCGTGGTGTGGAGTGGGTGCAACTGCCCGGCACCGGAACCATCCATTCCTTCACCGTGGTGCGCCACCCGCTGCACCCCGGTCTCGCGGAGTGCTGCCCGTATGTGTCGGGTTCAGTCGAGCTGGATGGCACCCAGGGTGCCGGAGCTCGCATGTTGGTGAACATCATCGACGTCGACCCCGATGCAGTACGGATCGGCGACCGTGTCGAGATCATCTTCGAACACGTCAACGACGAGATGTCTACCCCCCGTTTCCGACCGATTTCCAAGTAACGCTCGACACCACTCGTAAGGATTCACGATGAAGATCTGGGCCAACTCCGGCGACTCACACCTCGTCGAGCCGGACGACTTGTTCACCACCAGCCTCCCGGCCGAACTCGCGGACCGTATGCCGCGCAGCGTCAAGGATGACGATGGCACGCATGAGACGCTGTACATCGACGGGCAGGAAATCCGTCGCCGTATGCCTCGTGGCGCGGCCGCACTCAAGGACGATCAGGGGCTCACGGTCTACGAACGAGCACCTGGTGCGAACGACATGGTCCAGCGTCTGTTCGACCTCGACGGTGAGGGAATCTGGGCCGAACTCGTCTTTCCGTCGATCGGTATCTGGATGTCGTCGATCCAAGACCCGAAGCTGCTCTCCGCTGGTTGCGCAGCGATCAACGATTGGGCGATCGAGTACCAGCGCTATTCGGAGCGCTACGTATGTACCGCCACCATCCCACTGCTCGACGCCGAGCACGGGGTCGCCGAGGTGCACCGTGCGGCTGGCATGGGGTTCAAAGCGGCGTATCTCTCGGTGACTCCCGGCCTCGGCGCGCCGGAGTGGAACTACGACATCTGGGAACCGCTGTGGGCGGCGCTGGAGGAGACCGGTCTGGTCATCGCGTTCCACATCGGAACCGAAGCGCATGATGCGTCCACGATGCATGGCGCCTACTTCCGTGGGCCCGGCGGTGCGCTGATCAACTACATGGAGACCACCTATGGGGGGCAGCGGGCCATCACCAAGATGATCTCGTCGGGTGTGTTCGACCGTCACCCGGCGCTCAAGGCAATGGTGTCCGAAGGTGGCGCCACGTGGGGGCCGTTCGTCGCCGACCGACTCGACGAGGCCTACCGTCAGCACTCGTCGATGGTACGCCCGCAACTGCGCCGGTTGCCCAGTGAGTACCTCTACGAGAACGTCTACGCCTCGTTCCAGCACGATCGCTCAGCGGTGCAGGCGATGACCGCGATGGGCTGGCGCAATGTGTGTTGGGGCAGTGATTACCCGCACATCGAGGGCACGTTCGGTCACACTCAGAAGACGCTGCACGAGTTGTTCGATGGTGTCGACGAAGCGTCGGTACGACGTATGACCGTGGGTACGTTCGAAGAACTGTTCCCGCACGTGCCGGCGGCCCCGGTCAACGGCACCGAGTAGTCAGCCGCTCAGAGCACTCGCCGGGTGGCGGCCATCAGATCGCAGGCGACGTCGGTTGCGTTTCGTTCCGACCAACTGCGTCCGTAAAGCTCGGGTCCGACTGCGCATGAAACCTGCGTGTCAGCGAGGACCGCCAACAGCTCGGCGACGTGGAACTGCCCGTCGCCTGGCAACCGCCGATGGAACATAGCTTCGTCGCGCGTGTCGGTGGGCGCTGCGAGCGGACCATCGGCCAGCTGGAGTGCCGAGACCAGACCGGATGGAATCATCCGCAGGTCGTCGGCCGTGCCTCCACTTCGGGAGAAGTGGCACACGTCGAGCAGCAGGCTCGCATTTGCGCGGTCTGCGTCTCGGAGGAGGCGCAGCGCAATCGACAGATTCGAAATGCCGCTGAACGGCATGAACTCCAACTGCACTCCGAAGCCGTGAGCAGCCGCATCGTCGCACAATGTGGTGAAGCCCTCGACGGCGACATCGTGTACCACCGCGTCAGGTGCCAGTTGCACAGCGGTCAGCCGTTCGATGCCGAGCTCGCTGGCACAGTCGAGGAACTGCTGACGGCTCCAGACCGATTTGAAGAGCGCGGGTGTGTCGGAGTTGCCCTCGACGGGCAGCCAGTCGCCGACAGGGTCGAGGTCGGTGATGCGCACTCCAGCGTCGTGTGCGATCGCCCGCATCGTGGCTGGGTCGAGGCCCTCGCGCGACTGGGCGCTCATAAGGCCACGGCTCGCAGCGGCGCCAGCATCTCGGCGAGCAACGCGACCGCAGGGGTGCCGGCCGTGCTGGTCGTCGGCCTGATCAGCCCTCGCCGGCGATCGCGCTGAGCGCGGACGTGTCAGGAATACCCAACTTGCAGCTGAGTCCACCGTCGATGGGTAGCAGGACTCCGTTCACGTACTCGCCCTCGTCGGAGGCGAGATAGACGCATCCACTGCCGATGTCGCGAGGGTGGCCGAGACGCGGTGAGGGGATGGCCTTCTTCACCGCAAGGATGAACGCAGGAGTCGCCAGCATTTTGGTCATGACCTCGCCGCCAGTGGGAGTGAAGCCGACGATGATGCCGTTCGAACGGATGCCCTCGCCCCCGTAGTCGACCGCCACCTGGCGGGTGAGCGTGTTCACCGCGCCCTTCGACGCCTGATATGCAGGCCGCCCGTTGATCGCCCGCAGGCTGGAAGCCGCGGAGATGTTGATGATCGCCCCGCCACCGGCCGCGATGATGTGCGGGATCGAATGGCGGCACGTGAGCAGGATCGAGTGCACACCAGTGCGGATGATCTTGTCGAACGCCTCCCACGGGATATCGGTGATGCGGCTGTCCGCCCCGCCCGGACCGGTGGTCTCGGTTGCAGCAGCGTTGTTCACAAGGGTGGTCAAGCGGCCGTAGGTGTTGACGGCAGCGTCGACGGCAGCCTTCACATCGGCCTCCTCGGTGACGCTGCCCTGCACGAACGTCACCTCGTGGCCCAGTGCGCGGAACCGCTCCTCGACCTCCTTGCCCTTGTCCAGCGTGCGGCCGGTGAACACCACGGAGGCACCCTCCTCGGCAAGGCGCTCGACGATGGACACGCCGATCCCCATCGTCGCCCCGGTGACAATTGCGACCTTGCCGTCCAGTCTCTTGGTCATGGTGCTGTGTGTCCCCCGCTGATCGTGGTGTGAATCTCGTCGAATGCTTCCCAGAACGACACCTTGCACGGGCCGGTGATCGACAGGCGACGCGTGTTGTCGGCTGCCGTGCCGGCCGGACTGCCCGGTGCCGGCGCGTGCAGCGCCAGGTGTCCGCTGCGGCCGGTGAGTTCGTTCGCGCGCTGCATCCATTGCTGCGCGGTGACCGTCTCATCGCCGCACCAGTTGGTGATCACCGCGGTCGTGCTCGCCGCGTCCAACATCGCTTCCAGCTGATCGGCCATGTCCGTGAAGTGGATCGGGGTGTGCGGATTCGGATCGGTGGGCACCGGTAGTGTGCCATCCGCCATCGAGGTGCTGATGTGGATGCCAGGGAATGAACCGGGTGTGCCGTGGAACGTGTTCAGCCGGGGAATGACGACAGGAAGGTTGAACGCTCGGGCGCAGAACCGGGCCACCGACTCGACGCCCAGTTTTGATGCGGGACTGGTGGGCGCGTACGCGGTGGACCCACGGCCGATCGGGTCGGTCTCGGTGTAGGCGTGCCACGGGTCGTCATGGCCCGAGTAGATGCCCATACCGGACATCACCAGCGCGGCCTTTGCCGTGCGACAATGCTGCAGCAGGAGGCCGGCACCTTCCACGTTGGTGCGCAGTGAGGCCTGTAGCTGATCGAGACCGGCGCGCATCCAGGACAGGTGCAGTACATAGGTGAAGTCGTCGGGCAGCTCGCTGAAATCGCCGTCGCCAAGATCGAGCGCACGCGTGGTGATGCCCTCCTGATTCAGCCGCCAGCGAGTGGCGGCACCGTCGCTGCCGCCGAAGCGGGCCACACCCCACACTTCGTTGTTGGCTGCCAGTGAGCGTGCCAGGGGAGCCGCGACGGCGCCGGTGACACCGGTGATGAGAATCTTCGCGTCAGCGATCATGGTCAGTGGGCCTTCGGATCGTCGGCAACGCCGAATCGCTCGCGATAGAACGAGAAGCGGCGACGGAGACCGGTGACCGTGAGCCCGAAGCCTTCAGCGCTGTACTCGTGTAGACCATGCTGAGTTTGCGGGTGATCGTCAATCCATAACTGCACCGCTGAGCGCGACGACTCACCAAACTCGACACCGAAGTGGTTGCACACTGTGGCAAGCGTGCCGACCTGATCGCTCATCAGGTCTCGGTAGTGGATGTCGAGATCGCGATTGGGAGCGCCCGGGCGACGGTCGCGGGTGGAGATACCGCGGCGCATCACGACTTCCTCCAACAACGCCCATTCGCGACCGAACAGCATCGGGTCGTAGCCGGGGGTCGGCGAGCGCATGTAGCCGGTAAGGCTGCACACCGAAGGCAGCACAGCAGCAGGGTCGCGATGGGTCCAGATCAACCCTGCATCGGGGTAGGCGTCGAACACGGCGTCGAGGTTCAGCAGGTGCTTGGGGTACTTCAAGATCCAACGACCGGGATGTAGCCACTGGAGATGCTGCAGCGTTCGCCGGTGCACTTCCAGGGCATCTGTGTGGTCGGCATCGAACAACCACTCGCGGTACGACGGGATGCGGTAGCTGGCCAACCACGCGAGGTTGTAGAAGCTCCAGTCCATCAGCAGGTTGCACTGTTCGGGGCGCAACGCGGCGATCGGGTGGCGTACCAGCAGGTCGGCGGGCATCTGATCGACGAGCGCCTGCGCAGTTGCGATACGCGGATCGGTGCGGCGCGTGGCTGCGCGCGGTGGTGGCGACGGGAACGTCATCTCCCAGAACATCGGCGCGCGAAGCGCTTCGACATTGGCAAGGAGGGAGTGGATGTGGGTCGAGCCGGTGCGTGGTGCGCCGACGATGAAGAGCGGTGCGATGATCTGCTGTTGCGCGATCTCGGGATGCACCTTGCGGTCGTTCACGAGCGCGAGGCGCTTCATGAGCATTCCGGTGATCATTCCCTGCGCGCCGGCGAACCTGGGGCCCTCCAAGGCTGCCTCGCGGTTCATCGAATCGACGAGTACGTCAAGCGGTCCGAGAAACGGGATGTCGCCGAAATCGTCGAGACCGGTTGCCTGCATCGCCGAAGCGATCATTTGATCGCGTTTCAGCTGTTCGCTCATCCGTATCCCCTCGCGGTGAGCGACTACCCCAGCAGCCGCTGCGGCATTCTCGCACAGGCGTCAACCGTGTTGAAAGCCATTGCGGCACGAGACGATCGCCTTCAGGATCGATCGCCCAGGTTCGTCATCGAGGATGTGTTCTGTCGAGGAGGGCATCCGCAAACTCCAGTTTTCTGGGCTCACGGTGCCCGGGCGGTTCGGCCGCTCGACACACCCCGCCAGGTCGTCCATGGAGGCCAGCATCAGCACACAGCTACTCGCGGCAACCTGGGCGTGCACGGCTACCGCTGCACCAGTCGCATCGCTGCTCCCGTCCACCGCCGCGCGCAGGAGAGCGCCCATCTCGTCGTCACCGTCCGTCCCAGTCCACACTCCGGACACCGTCGGCAGATCGTGGGTGGTGACCGTGGCAAGGTTGGTCGTGGCCCACTGCGTCGGCGATGGGTCGAACCACCACACCTTGGTGCCGAGAATGCCGCCACTGGCCATTGCTTCGCGAACGCCGTCCTGCACGGTGCCGAGGTCTTCGCCCACGACAAAGGTGCCGGCACGTGTGGCCTCGAGGCGAATGAGCGCCAGCATTTCGTCGGCCGGCATCTGCACGTACGCGCCGTCGGCTGCGCTGCCACCCTCTGGCACCCAGAACTGACGGAACAGGCCCATCACGTGATCGATACGTACGCCGCCCATCCCCTCGCACGCGGAGCGAAGCATGGCGATGAACGGTGCGTAGTGGGCCGCCCGGAGGCGTGAGGGGATGAACGGCGGCAGACCCCAATCCTGACCGGCAGCGTTGAACGGGTCGGGTGGCGCACCAATGCGCACGCCCAGCGCCATCAGGTCCTGGTACATCCAGGCATCCGCGCCATCAGGCGAGCTGCCCACGGCGAGGTCGCTGATCAGCGCTAACCCAGCGGCTGCGATGGTGTGGCGCAGTTCGTTGCGCGCGACCCATTGCAACCAGGCGTGGAATTCGCACGCAGTGGCGAACTCGTGGTCGTGCAGCGGGAGGTCGGCGACAGCGGGGGAGTCGGGGTGGCGGAGGTGCTCGGGCCAGTGCGTCCATTGCGCGCCATGACGATCGGCGAGCGCGTTCCATGTGGCATAGCGCCACAAGTCGGCACCTTGTGCTCGCGCCCAGCTCCGCCATCTTCCGTCGCCGCCCTCGCGAGAGAAACGCTGTGAGAGCGACTGTCGCTTGGCGCCCCACACGCGATCGCGCTCGATGTACGCGCCGGGTTCGTTAGTGAGGCCACCCGGCCGGTCACCGGGCATCGGGATGAGCAACGGATTCAGCCATCGCCGGGAGCTGGGGTAGTACGGGCTGGACTGCTGGGGCTGCGTTGGCGCTGGGGCGTGCAGCGGGCTGAGCAGTACGGCGGTGCCCCCTCGGGCGGCGATGTGCTGGCCGAGTTCGGACACATCGCGTAGATCGCCGATACCCCACGCATCGTGCCGCCACAGTGAGTACACCTGGGCAGCGACCCCCCAGCCCGTGGGCGGTGCGGGACAGCTGCGCGGGGTGACGACCAGCGTCGTCGAGGCGCCGCCGTCCACCGGGTCGAGCCTGTGGTATCCGATCGGCAGATCGGCCGGCAGCGCGTCGACCCCGCCACGTTCACTCGTGTCCTCCAACACGAGCCGGCAGCGGCTCAACAGCGCGTGCGTCGTACCTTCGTCGACGAACCACAACGGATCGGTTGCTGGCGCCTCACCGAGCAGCGTGCGCAGCTGCTCGCGCGTGTCAGTAGGCGTTGCGTGCCACACGCCTTCCACATCGTGATAGCCGTGTGCAATGCCCCACTGGTCGTACACCATGGCCTCCTCGTCGACCCATTGTGTCCGTTCGTACACTGCTGCACATGGCTTCACCGATTCTCACCTGGCAGCTGCGTCAGATCGGGGCCCGGTTGCGAGCCCGTCGCGACGAACTGGTGGTGATCGGCGAACAGTTGATGGCGATGCCCGATGATGCCGACGAGGCGGCGATGCAACGCCATCGCGCCCATGTCATCGCCGAGATCTCCCGACTCGAGGCACGACAGGACGCGCTGCTCGATCGGATGTGAAACCGATTCCTCTCGGGTATCCGGTTGCGGCCTGCTTGAATGTGGGCATGACCATCCGTGTGGTGATCGCCGAAGACGAAGCCATTATCCGACTCGACTTGCGCGAGACCCTCGAGGAAGAGGGTTACGAGGTCGTTGGTGAGACCGGCCGTGGCGACCAAGCAGTCGAGCTCGTGCGCAGCTTGCGTCCCGATCTCGCGATCCTCGATATCAAGATGCCGCACATGGACGGGCTGGATGTGGCGCGCATCATCACTGCCGAACGTATCTGTGGTGTGCTCATGCTCACCGCGTTCAGCCAGCGCGAAGTCGTCGAGGAAGCTCGCGATGCCGGTGCGTTGGCGTTCTTGGTGAAGCCCTATCAGAAGAGCGATCTGATCCCGGCGATTGAGGTCGCCATCGGTCGCTTCCGCGAACTGCAGCAACTCAGCGGTGAAGTCGACGCATTGGGTGAGCAGCTCGAGGCACGCAAGGTCATCGAACGTGCCAAGGGGATGCTGATCGATCAGTTCGGGCTGAAGGAGAGTGATGCGTTCACCTTCATCCAGCGCACTGCCATGAGCGAGCGCTCGCGCATGCGCGATGTTGCCGACCGCATTCTTGCGGGCACGTTGCACCCGTGAAGATCCTCCTCCTCGACGGCAACTCGCTCACGTACCGAGCGTTCTTCGCGCTGCCCACCGACATGGCCACCGCTTCGGGGCAGGTCACGAACGCAGTCTTCGGCTTCACCTCGATGCTTGCCTACATGGTGAAGGATCAGCAGCCCGACGGCCTGTTGGTGGCCTTCGACCGGCCCGAACCCACGTTCCGCCACGAGATGGACCCGACCTACAAGGCGCAGCGCGAGGCCTCGCCCGACATCCTGCGCCAGCAGATGGGCCTCGTGCGCGAAGTGCTCGACGCGTTGAGGATCACCTGGCTCGAGCTCGTCGGCTGGGAGGCCGACGACATTCTGGCCACCCTGGCGGAGAAGGCCAAGGACGCTGGTCACGACGTGGTAATCGTCACAGGCGACCGCGACAGCTACCAGCTCGTCAGCGATCCACACGTGAAGGTGCTCTACAACAAGCGTGGTGTGAGCGACTACGCGCTGTACGACGAAGCGGGTATCAAGGAAAAGACGGGCGTCACGCCGGAGATCTACCCGCAGTACGCGGCGTTGCGCGGCGACCCCAGCGACAACCTCGAAGGTGTGCCCGGTGTCGGCGAGAAGACCGCCGCCAAACTGCTCAACCAATACGGCAGCCTGAACGGAATCTTCGCCAACGTCGATGCGCAGACGCCGAAGTTGAAGGCCTCGCTCATCGAGCACGAAGGCAGAGCGCGCCACAACTTCGAGATGATGACGCTGCGACGCGACGCCCCGGTCGAGATCGACTTCGAGTCGCTCGTGGTGCGGCCGAACGACGAGGAAGTCAAGCGCCTGTTCGAGTTTCTCGAGTTCAAAGCCCTGTACGAGCGCATGTACGACGCGCTCGGCGTGGTCGGCTCGGCCCCTGGCCCCAGACCTTCGACCGGCGAGACGCTGGAAGCCGAGATCACCGACTTCGACCGTCCGGCGGATGCCGCCGGACTGATCCGCACGCTGCCGACACTCGACGTGATTCCCGCGTGGTCGGGCGAGCCGGGTCGTAGCGATGTGCTCGGGCTGGCAGTCGTCACCGACGCAGCAGGCGCAGAGGTCGCGTGGTTGCCGTCGGGCGTGGTTGAGTCGGCCGATGTACTGGTGGCGCTGAGCGAGCACCGCAGCTGGCGCGGCCACAATGCCAAATCGCTGATGCGCTGGTTGCTGGGCAGGGAAGGTGCAGGCCAGCTTGTGGTGCCCGGGCTGCGGCTCGACACGGCGATCGCCGCCTACCTCATCGACCCCGCCGACACCCGGTACGCCTTGCGCGACCTCCTCGATCGCTACACGCGGTTCCACCTTCCTGATGACAGTGCCGCGGCCACCGGTCAGCTGGATTTCGGCAGTGGTCCCGATGCTCGACGGATTGCTGCGCGCGACGCCTTGGCGGTCGCGCATCTTGCGGCGGCGTTGGAAGATGCGCTCGATAAACAGGGCATGGCGGAGCTGTACACCACTATCGAAAACCCACTGGTCAGCGTGCTGGCCAAGATGGAGCATGTCGGCATCGCCGTCGACCGCGCCGAGCTGCAGCGGCTGAACGAGAAGCTCACTGCCGATGTCGAGCGCCTCGGTCTCGAACTGGTACGGGTCGCCGGTCGGCCGTTCAATCTCAACTCGCCGATCCAACTGCGCGAGATCCTTTACACCGAGCGCGGCCTCGCACCGGGCAAGAAGACCAAGACCGGTTTCAGTACGGATGCGGCGACGTTGGAGAAACTGCGCAACCAGTGGCCCGAGTTCATCGATCCGTTGCTGCAGTACCGCGAGGTCGAGAAGCTACGCGGCACATATGGAACCGGTCTGCTGAATGAAGTGGCCGCCGATGGTCGCATTCATGCCACGTTCAACCAGACAGTCGCCCGCACCGGTCGGCTGTCCAGCGACCAGCCGAACCTGCACAACATTCCGGTGCGCAGCGAGGAGGGCCGCCAGTTCCGCAAGGCGTTCGTACCCAGTGCCGGGTGTTCGCTCCTGGTCGCCGACTACAACCAGATCGAACTGCGCTGTATTGCCCACCTTGCGCAAGACCCTGGCCTCATCGAGGCGTTCACCAGCGGCACCGACATCCACAACGCCACTGCGGCGCGGGTGTTCTCAGTGGCACCCGCCGACGTCACGATCGAGCAGCGGTCGAAAGCGAAGATGGTCAGCTATGGCCTGGCCTATGGGATGGAGGCGTTCGGCCTCGCGCAGCGCCTGGCCATTCCGATCGACGAGGCGTCGGTGATTCTCAACGCCTACTTCATTGCCTTCCCGAATGTGAAGGACTACATGGATCGCACAGTGGTCGAGGCCCGCATGCGCGGGTACACCGAGACCCTGTTCGGTCGCCGGCGCCCGATTCCTGAACTGTCGAACAGTAACTTCCGCATCCGTCAGGCTGGCGAGCGTCAGGCGATGAATGCCGGCATTCAGGGTCTCGCGGCGGACATCTTCAAAGTTGCCATCGTGCGGATCGATCAGGCGCTCGACGCCGCCGGTGTCAAGAGTCGCCTCGTTCTGCAGGTGCACGACGAAGTGCTCGTGGAAGCGCCAGAGGATGAGGTCGACCATGTCGGGCCGCTGGTGATCGATCTGATGCGTCACGCTGCGGAACTCGACGTGCCCTTGGAGGTCAACGTCGCGTGGGGCGCTACCTGGGCGGACGCGAAGGGCTGAATCAGCCGGCGCTCAGCGTGCTCGGGGCGGTTTCGATTCTGCGAACTACGCCTTTGTGTCACACGCTGGCCTCGGGAGCCCGTGATCAGCGTGTGTCCGGAAGCGGATGAGAGAGAGCTTTGGAGAGTGAGAGCATGAGCGAAGGGCAGCATTGGTTCGAGCCGGTGGCAGATCACCTCGGGTCGGCCTACCTGCGGTACTCGTTCACTAAAGGGACTCGTCAGGAGGTCGACTTCCTGTGGGGTGCCCTCGGCCTGCAGCCGGGGATGCGGGTGCTCGACGTCGGGTGCGGCCCAGGCCGGCACTCGAACGAGCTAGCTCGGCGCGGCCTCGTGGCGCACGGCATCGATATCAGCAGTCGGTTCGTCGAGCTCGCCCAGACCGACGCCCCAAGCGGTGCCACATTTCAGCGGATGGACGCGCGCGACCTGGCCTTCGAGGCCAGCTTCGACGCCGTGATCTGCCTGTGCCAGGGAGCGTTCGGCCTGATGACCGCGAACGGCGACGACGAACTGATCCTGAAGGCGATGGCCAAGGCGTTGAAGCCCGGTGGTCGGCTGGCGCTCAGCGCATTCAGCGCCTACTTCGTGGTCAAGTACTTCGACGGCAACGCTGGCGCGACCTTTGATGCCGACACCGGGGTGAACCACGAGCACACCGAGGTCAAGAACGAGCTGGGTGACACCAAGGTCGTCGACCTGTGGACGGGTTGCTACACGCCACGGGAACTGCGCGTGCTGTGCCGGACTGCAGGGTTGACGGTCGATTCGATCTCGTCGGTCGAACCCGGGGCCTACGGGGCTGGCCAACCCACTGTCGAGAGCCCGGAGTTCTTAGTGATCGCCCGCCGGCACTGACGGGCGGGGGTGGGGATGGCTGGGGGTGGGGATGGCGTGTGGGCAGGTCAGCTGATATCGTGCCCAGGTCCGGAATCCGCCGGGCTCTTCAGTGTTTCTGTTCGAAAGCGATCGTCCCTTGTCCGATACCTCTACCACCTCCACGTCAACCGAGCCCACCTGGGGCACGTTCGATGAAGAGGGCAACTACACCCCCCGCCAGATCGTCTCCGACGATCTCGGCATGTCCTTCGCAGATGCCATCGCCGGCACCATGGTGTCCGTCGAAGACGGTCAGCTCGTCAACGGCACGGTGGTGAAGGTCGACAAGGACGAAGTACTGCTCGACATCGGCTACAAGAGCGAGGGCGTCATCCCCGCTCGCGAGCTCAGCATCCGTAACGACGTCGACCCGAACGACATCGTGTCCATCGGCGACAAGATCGAAGCCCTCGTCCTCACCAAGGAGGACAAGGAAGGCCGTCTGGTGCTCTCCAAGAAGCGCGCTCAGTACGAGCGTGCCTGGGGCACCATCGAGAAGATCAAGGAAGCCGACGGCACCGTCGAGGGTCTGGTCATCGAGGTCGTCAAGGGCGGCCTGATCGTCGACATCGGCCTGCGTGGCTTCCTGCCCGCCTCGCTCGTCGAGCTGCGCCGTGTTCGCGATCTCGTCCCGTACGTCGGCAAGATGGTGCAGGCCAAGATCATCGAGCTCGACAAGAACCGCAACAACGTTGTGCTCAGCCGTCGCGCCTTCCTCGAGGAGACGCAGAAGGAGAGCCGCGACAGCTTCCTCACCAACCTCAAGCCTGGCGAAATCCGCGAGGGTGTCGTCAGCAGTGTGGTGTCGTTCGGTGCGTTCGTCGACCTCGGCGGTATGGACGGCCTCATTCACGTCAGCGAGCTGTCGTGGAAGCATGTCGATCACCCGGGCGCCGTCGTCACCGTGGGCGACAAGGTCACCGTCCAGGTGCTCGACGTCGACTTCGAGCGCGAGCGCATCAGCCTGTCGCTGAAGGCCACCCAGCAGGATCCGTGGCAGGAGTTCGCCTCCACCCACGAGGTCGGCCAGCTGGTCTACGGTCGTGTCACCAAGCTCGTGCCGTTCGGCGGTTTCGTGCAGGTCGGCGACGGTATCGAGGGTCTGGTGCACATCTCGGAGATGTCCACCCACCACGTGGATGCCCCCGAGCAGGTCGTCACCCCCGGCGAAGAGCTGTGGGTCAAGATCATCGATCTCGATCTCGCCCGTCGCCGCATCAGCCTGTCGATCAAGCAGGCCGCCGAAGGTGGCGAGCTGGCCGAGGAATATCGCCAGCACTTCGAGATCGACGAGCACGGCAACTGGGCAGCGGGCGGCGACGACGCCGAGCGCGAAGCTGCGTGGGCCGAGTACTACGAAGCGAACCCGGACGAAGCTCCGGGCGCCGAGGGTGCACCGCCGGCTCCGGCCTCCGTTACGGAAGCGGCCTCCCTTGCGGAAGCGGCCTCCGTTACGGAAGAGGCCTCCGTTACGGAAGAGGCCCCCGAAGCCTGATCAGCGTTCGCTAGGTAGTGCAACGAGGGGTGCGGCTGCGGCCGTGCCCCTCGTTCGCGTTCACGCTCAGGTGAGCTTGACGATGCCCATCTTCACGGCCATGAGCACGGCCTGTGTGCGGTCGCGAGCGTCGAGCTTCTCGTAGATCGAGGCCAGGTGGTTCTTCACAGTCTTCTGGCTGATGAACATCGTGGCCGCGATCTCGCCAGTTCCCAGCCCATTGGCGACGGCCTGCAGTACCTCTTCCTCGCGTGCGGTGATGATGTTGTCGGGTGCCTTGCGCGCCTCTTGCAGCATCGCCACTGCGAGCTGTGGTGACATCGGGCGATCTCCGTTGGCGGCGAGGTGGATGGCCTCGACGACTTCGCTGATCGAGGAGTCCTTCGTGAGATAGCCGACGGCGCCGGCCTTGAGCGCCCGGTCGATGACATCGCGATCGATGTGCATCGTGAGCATCACGATTCGCTTGGACGCGTCGGCGGCGATCAGCTGCCGTGTGGCGTCGATACCGTCCATCTTCGGCATCGTCACGTCCATCAACACGACATCGGGTGAGGTCGCCAGCGCCACCTTGACGCCTTCGATGCCGTCAGCGGCCTCACCGATCACGGTGATACCTTCGGCCTCCAGCGCTCGCCGCAGCCCTTGGCGGAGCATGGTGTGGTCATCGACCAACACGACCTTGAGTGACATCAGAGCTGAACCCCTCCGAGCGGGAGCTCAATGGACACTTCTGTACCGCCCGAGGCAACCGATCGTACCGTCAGGGTGGCCTCGAGGCGGTGAGCCCGCTCGCGCATACCGGTCATTCCGTAGCTGTCGGGGCGAGCCTTGGTGGCGTGCAACCCGACGCCGTCGTCGATCACCCTGATCAAGAGGTGCTCGTCGGCGCAGCGTCCCGACACCGTGAGGTGCGTCGCTTGCGAGTGTCGCTCGGCGTTGAGGATGGCTTCCTTCACGATCTGCCACAACTCGCGCTCGACCATCAGCGGGACTCGTTCATCGAGGTGGAGTTCGCACGCCGTTTCGATCCCGCTGCGCTGTTGCACGTACTGCAAGAACTGGGTCGCCGTGGCGGTGAGGTCGCGGCTCTCCGTCACTTCGGTTCGTAGGTCGAGCAGTGTGTTGCGCACGTCCTTCACCACCAGCGACACCTGCTGGCGAAGTTCGCTGAGCACTGGTTGCACCTCGCCACCATCCGCTGCCACATGGATGGCGCGATCGACTTCGAAGCCGATCAGGGCCAGCGAAGAGCCCACGTGGTCGTGCAATTCGCGAGCGATGCGCGAGCGTTCCTCGTCGGCGGCCAGTGTGCGGATTCGGAGGAACAGGCGGGCGTTATCAATGGCGATGCCGAATGGCTCGGTGAGGCCGTGCACGATCTCGGCTTGTTGCTGGCCGAAGTTCTCCGCACTGTTGCTCTCGAGCGCGATGAACCCAATCAGTGCGCCGCGGGCTCGTAGCGATGCATAGAGGCCGCTGTGGGCTCCGGTGCTGATGCCGTCCGTTTCGGTGAGGTCGTCGAGGCGCACGGTCTTGGACGACTCGGCGGCAAGGCGCAGACCGCGGGGTAGCCCCGTGAGGGGGTAGGGCTCGACCATCTCCACACCGTGGGTGCGCACCGGTAGTGCCAGATCGGTGTCGTCGTCGAGGAGATACACCGCGAGTGCATCGTGCCGCACCATGGTGCGCAGACGGCCCACGGTGGAGTTGAGTACATCCTCGAGGTCGAGCGAGGCGGGGAGACTCTGTGCGACACGCTGCAGGGCGAAGAGCAGTGAGTTTGCCTCAGCCAGCTTGCTGACTCTGTCGAGTGCTACCTGCTGCTGGCGGGCGGCGTCGTGAGCGGCGCGATGGGCGAGCCCACTGGTGAAGGCCACCATTCCCAATAGGCCGGCCCACAATGCGCCATCCTGGACAGCGGTGCGTGCGCCCGCAGAGGGTACGAACTGGGCAGTGACGACCGCCACCGACGCAGCGGCGAGCTGAGCGCTCATCATGCCGCCGGCAGCAAAGCCGGCCACCATCCCCGTGGGCACGAAGAACAGCACGAACGGGGAGCCCCACTGCCCGGTGAGCATGACGGCCGCAGTGTTCAGTACCTGCTCGAAGACGATGCGCACGCGACTGGAACGTTCGGCCCGATAGGGGAGGGGATGCCAGCAGACGTATGAGGTGTAGAACGCCATCACGATGGCGGTGGCGACGAAACGCGACTGATGCCAATCGAAACCGTCCTCGGCACGGACAACGGCGCCAGCTACGGCAGCCAGACGGAACGGCCAGATAGCGGCGGACCCGAGCGTCGGAATGGCGTTGCGGAGCGGAGCTTTGGCGAGAACGGGCTCGGCGTCTCGGCGCTCGACTGCATCTTGGAGAGCACGATCGCCCCCTCGGCGCTCGACCAATGGCCAGCCGACCGGTGACGAGTCGTTGGCACTGTCAGGTGCTCGTCGGTGCTCGTCGGTGTCGTCGGCCACTCGGCGACTCTAGTGGTGAGCGTCGGCCACGCAGCGCTACCGTGCGTTCCATGATCCTGGTGGGGCTGACGGGTGGTATCGGTTCGGGCAAGTCGACGGTGAGCGCTGCTCTGGCAACGAAGGGGGCGGTCATCATCGATGCCGATGCGGTGACCCGCGAGTTGCAGCAACCGGGACAGCCGCTGTTGCAGACGCTATCCGAGCGGTTCGGTGCAGGCATTCTCACTGCTGATGGTGTTCTCGACCGGCCCGCGATGGCCGCGATCGCCTTCGCCGACCCGGTGGCGTTACAAGACCTCAACACGATCGTTCATCCCGTCGTGGGTGCTGAGATCGGTCGGCGCATCGTCGAGGCTTCGCACACACAGCAGGTCGTGGTGATGGACATCCCGTTGTTGACGGAGAACCCGCGTGAAGGTCTGCAGGCGATCGTCGTCGTCGACGTGCCGCAGGAGACGCAGGTCGCGCGACTCGTGCAGTTCCGCCACTTTGCCGAGGCCGACGCCCGGGCGCGCATCGCGCAGCAGGCGACGCGGGAGCAACGCCTGGCCACCGCCACGTTCGTGATCGACAACAGCGGCGACCTCGCATCGCTGACTCCACAGATCGATGCGCTGTGGCAGGCGGTCACGTCGCTGCCGCAGTTGCCGCCTGGCGCGACCGGGCTGCGCGCCGACGGTGCCTGAGCGCGAGACACGAACATTCGTTCGGGGCTAGCATGGTCGCCGTGTCCGTGCCCCAGCAGTCCCGGTTCCAGGTGGTGTCCTCATTCCAGCCTGCCGGCGACCAACCGACTGCGATCAAGCAGCTTGCAGCGGGTATCGACCGTGGCGATCGCATGCAGACCCTGCTCGGTATCACTGGCTCGGGAAAGAGCGCCACGATCGCCTGGACGATCGAGGCTGTCCAGCGCCCGACGCTGATCCTTGCCCCCAACAAATCGTTGGCGGCTCAGCTCACACAGGAGATGCGCGAGTTCTTCCCGCACAACCGGGTCGAGTACTTCGTCAGCTACTACGACTACTACCAGCCCGAGGCATATATCGCGTCCAGCGACACGTACATCGAGAAGGACTCATCGGTCAACGATGAGATCGACCGGTTGCGTCACTCGGCCACTGCCGCCTTGCTCACCCGGCGCGACACCATTGTCGTTGCGTCCGTCAGCTGTATTTACGGCATGGGCGATCCGGCGGAGTACAAGGGGCAACTGCTGGAGTTGCACGTCGGGGTTGACTACGACATGCGCAGCATCCTGCGCCGCCTAGTGGATCTGCAGTTCGATCGCAACGACATCGCTCTCGGCCGTGGGAAGTTTCGTGTGCGCGGCGACACCATCGAGGTGCACCCCAGCTACGACGAGACCGTGCTGCGCATCGAGATGTTTGGCGACACGGTCGATCGCATCACCACGGTCGACCCGCTCACCGGCGAGACCCTGGCGGAGATGAACCAGATCATGGTTTTTCCGGCCACGCACTACGTGGCCGGCGACGAGCGGATGCGCAGGGCCGTGGTGGGTATCGAGGCAGAACTGCAGGAACGCCTGGCATGGTTCGAGGCCAACGGCAAGTTGCTGGAGGCACAGCGGCTGCGTATGCGCACGCAGTACGACCTGGAGATGATTCAGGAGGTCGGCTATTGCAACGGCATCGAGAACTATTCGATGCACGTCGACGGCCGCACGGCCGGGCAGCCGCCGTTCACTCTGCTCGACTACTTCCCCGATGACTTCCTGCTCGTCATCGATGAGAGCCATGTGGCCGTGCCGCAGTTGCACGGTCAGTATCTCGGCGACTTGCGGCGTAAGGATGAACTCGTCGAGCACGGCTTCCGGCTGCCCAGCGCCCGCGACAACCGGCCGCTGCGGTTCGAGGAAGTGATCGAACGCATCCATCAGTGCGTGTTCCTCTCTGCCACCCCGTCCAAGTGGGAGATCGAGCACAGCACCCAAGTGGTGGAACAGATCGTTCGCCCCACCGGCCTCGTCGATCCAGAGGTCATCGTCAAGCCCACGAAGGGTCAGATCGACGACCTCATCGAACTGGTGAACGATCGCATCACCCGTGGGGATCGCGTGCTCGTCACCACGCTCACGAAGAAGATGGCCGAGGACCTCACCGACTACCTGCTCGAACAGGGTCTCCGTGTGCGGTACCTGCACAGCAACATCGACACCATCCAGCGCATCGAGATCCTGCGAGCCCTGCGTCTTGGCGAGTTCGACGTGTTGGTCGGCATCAACTTGCTGCGTGAGGGCCTCGACCTCCCGGAGGTTTCGCTGGTCACGATCCTCGACGCCGACAAAGAAGGGTTTCTGCGCAGCGAGACGTCGCTCATCCAGATGATCGGTCGTGCCGCCCGAAATGTCGATGGTCAGGTGGTGATGTACGCCGACAAGATCACGCCCAGTATGACCAGGGCGATCGAGACCACCCGCGCCCGCCGCGAGAAGCAGATCGCCCACAACCTCGAGCACGGGATCAACCCGCAGACCATTCGCAAGGCCGTCGGCGACATCCTGTCATTGCTGCGCCCCGACGACAGCTCGCCCGTGCCGGGAAAGGGTCAGCGCAAGAACCGCGAGCGCGACAAGGTGCAGCGCGAGTTGAAGACGTTGCCCCAGAAAGAGCTTGCCCGCCTCATTCAGACATTGGAAGAGGAGATGCACGAAGCTGCTGCTGAACTGAAGTTCGAGTACGCGGCGCGCCTGCGCGACGAGGTCAACGAACTTCGCCGCGAGCTGCGCGACGCCGGCTGAGCGCCCGCCGATGTCCGACGAACTCTGCCAAAAGGCACCCCTGGTCGAGGGCGTTTTCCTGATGGTGAGCGGATGTGTTCGGTAGCCTCCCGCACATGCCTCCTGTTCCTGAAGCCAAGATCATCGTCAGAGGAGCTCGCGAGCACAACCTGAAGAACGTCAGCGTCGAACTGCCCCGCGATCGGCTGATCGTGTTCACCGGTCTGTCCGGTTCCGGTAAGAGCAGCCTTGCGTTCGACACGATCTACGCCGAGGGCCAGCGTCGTTATGTGGAGTCGCTCAGCGCGTACGCCCGTCAGTTCCTTGGCCAGATGGATAAGCCCGATGTCGACGCCATCGAAGGCTTGTCGCCGGCGATCTCCATCGACCAGAAGAGCGCTAGCCGCAACCCGCGTTCCACGGTGGGCACCATCACCGAGGTCTACGACTACCTGAGATTGCTGTACGCCCGTGTGGGTGTTCAGCACTGTGCTGCGGACGGTACCCGGCTGCAGCGACAGACTCCGTCGCAGATCGTCGATCGCATTCTGCTGCTTGCCGATGGCACTCGCTTCCAGGTGCTCGCTCCCGTGGTGCGCGGCCGCAAGGGTGAATACAGCACGCTGCTGGAAGACCTTGCGTCGCAGGGTTTCGTGCGCGCACGGATCGACGGAGAAGTCGTCGACATCTCCGAGTTCTTGAAGCGCGACGAGAAGTTGGCGCGCTACGAACAGCACCGCATCGAGATCGTTGTCGATCGCCTGGTTCGCCGCGATGGCATCGAGCGGCGACTCACTGATTCGCTGGAGACTGCGCTGAAGTTGGCCGACGGAGTTGCCGAGGTCGAGCTCGTCGGCACGGACGGGGAGGTGCAGGACGAGACGCTCACGTTCAGCCAGCACCTCGCCTGCCCGAAATGCGGTACCAGCTTCGAGGAGCCAGCGCCGCGCAACTTCTCGTTCAACTCACCCTACGGAGCGTGTGAGGCCTGTCTCGGTCTGGGTACCACGTTCGAGGTCGACCCCGAACTGCTCATCCCCGACCCCGACATGTCCATCAACGCTGGTGCCATCGCACCGTGGCGAAGCAGTAACACCCAGTACTTCACGCGCATGCTCGAAGCGGTGGCGCACGAGTACGGCTTCGACCTCGACGCTCCGTATCGCTCGCTCACCAAGGCGCAGCAGAAGATCGTCATGCACGGTGTCGATGGCAACCTGAAGGTGAAGTACAAGAATCGCTACGGGCGCACTCGCGAGTACTCCACCGCCTATGAGGGCGTGGTGCCGTGGCTGAATCGTCGTCGCGAGAGTGCCGAGAGCGACTGGTCGCGCGAGCAGTACGAGGGGTACATGCGCGAGGTGCCGTGTCCGAAGTGCGCCGGTGCCCGGTTGAAGCCGTCCACGCTGGCGGTCACGGTCAACGACAAGAACATCGCCGAGGTGTGCGCGATGTCGATCGCCGAGTCGTCGGCGTTTCTCGCCGGGCTCGAATTGGGCGAGCGAGATCGGCTCATCGCCGAACGCGTCACCAAGGAGATCAACGCTCGCCTCGGGTTCCTGCTGGATGTCGGTCTCGACTACCTATCGCTCTCCCGTGCGGCTGGAACGCTGGCCGGTGGTGAGGCGCAGCGCATTCGCCTGGCCAGTCAGATCGGTAGCGGTTTGGTGGGCACGCTGTACGTACTCGACGAGCCGTCGATCGGTCTGCATCAGCGCGACAACCGTCGGCTGATCGACACGCTGTTGCGCCTACGCGACCTCGGCAACACGGTGCTCGTGGTGGAGCACGACGAAGACACCATTCGCGAGGCCGACTGGCTGGTCGACATCGGCCCCGGTGCCGGCGAGCACGGCGGCGAAGTGATCTACAGCGGACCGGTGAAGGGTGTGCTGAAGGTCAAGGAGTCCATCACCGGTCAATACCTCAGTGGCAAGCGCAGCGTGCCGGTGCCGCAGCAGCGCCGGGCACCTGGTCTGCAATGGCTGGAGATCAACGGTGCGCGCGAGCACAACTTGCGCAACCTCGACGTGAAGCTGCCGTTGGGCTGTTTTGTGGCGATCACCGGTGTCAGCGGCAGCGGCAAGAGCACGCTCGTGCGCGACATCCTGCTGCCGGTACTCATGCAGCGCATCTACAAGTCGAAGACCGCCGCCGGCAAGCACAAGAACATCAAGGGCATCGAGTACCTCGACAAGGTCATCGACATGGACCAGTCGCCGATCGGGCGCACGCCCCGCAGCAACCCGGCCACATACATCGGCGTGTTCGACAACATTCGCAAGCTGTTCGCCACCACAGCCGAGGCCAAGGTGCGCGGTTACATGCCCGGTCGCTTCAGCTTCAACGTCGCCGGCGGGCGCTGCGAAGCCTGTTCGGGCGATGGCACGATCAAGATCGAGATGCACTTCCTGCCCGACGTGTACGTTCCGTGCGAGGTCTGTAAGGGTGCCCGCTACAACCGCGACACACTCGACATTCAGTTCAAGGGCAAGAACATCGCCGAGGTACTCGACATGCCGGTCGCGGAGGCAGTCGACTTCTTCAGCAACCAACCTGCCATCCATCGTCACATGCAGACGCTGATGGACGTCGGCCTCGGCTACGTGCGACTCGGGCAGTCGGCACCGACGTTGTCGGGTGGAGAGGCGCAGCGCGTGAAGCTGTCCGCCGAGCTTGCCAAGCGCAACACCGGGCACACGATCTACCTGCTCGACGAGCCCACCACAGGTTTGCACTTCGAAGACGTGCGCCGTCTGCTGACGGTGCTGTCGCGGCTGGTGGATCAGGGCAACACGGTGCTGGTCATCGAGCACAACCTGGATGTCATCAAGACCGCCGACTGGATTATCGACCTCGGTCCGGAGGGCGGTAGCGGTGGCGGCAAGGTGGTCGCCCAGGGAAGCCCGGAGGACGTCGCCAAGGTGAAGGGCAGCCACACCGGCCGGTTCTTGAAGCCGTTACTGGAACGCTGAGGCTCAGCGACCGCGGAGCTTCTTGCTCAACTCGTTCAGTCGGGCCTTCTCGGTCTTGGAGAGCGAGTCGATACCGGCGGCGCTGATCTTGTCGAGCAACAAGTCGAGTTCGAGCTGATCCGCAGGACTGTGGGCCACTTCCCACGGTCCGGTGATCACCGTCTGGCCAGAGTTCTTGCCTTTCCGGCGGGCGGGCTTTGCCGTACGTGCGCGATTACCGGCGAACTTTGGGATCGCCTGCAGATGCGACAACAACCCGCACTGCCGCGCCCCAACCAGTGCGACGGCGATGACGCCGAGTTCGAGTACCAGCGGCTCGTAGGCCCTGTCGCCGAGATAGCGCAGCGCGTCGATGCCGACGTAGATCGCGGCGATGACCCAAGCGGGGATACCGAAGAAGAACATTGCCGACGGGTTGTCGAGGGCGAACACGACCAGGAGCGCGATGCCCAGTACCCCTAGGCCGTAGGCCGCGTACTGCACGTCGAACTGGATGAGCGTGACGAGCGCAGACGGCAGCACGGTCATCGCCAGCATGAGCCACGTGAACCGTGTACGCCCGATCTGGTCCTCGATTCGGTGGCCGACGAACCAAAAGAAGGCGAGCGTGAGCACGACCCACAGTCCCTGCTGGTCGAGCGGGTTGGCGATCGGCCAGGTGGCGAGGCGCCAGATGTCGCCGCTTCGCACCCAGACCCCGGTGAACACGAGTTTGCCGAGGGTCACCTTGTCGATCGCGTACCAGAAGATCGACAGAATGCCGAGTCCGACCATCAGCGCGGTGGTGGTGACGTCGACGGTGCCGATGCGGAACCATCCGTCGCGTTGGCGTCGTTCGGGCAGGGAGAACTGATAACGGCCTGGCACGTGCGCAACCCTACCCGCGCCACCCTGTCGTCGACCGTAGGCTCGCTGCATGGTTGCCCGCCCGCCTGCCGGAACGATTCCCGAGACCCCCGGTTCGTACCAGTTCAAGGACAAGGACGGGCGCGTCATCTATGTGGGTAAGGCGTCCAGCCTGCGTCAGCGACTGTCGAACTACTTCCAGGATCCGCGCAACTTGCACCCGCGCACGGCGCAGATGGTGGCCACCGCAACGTCGGTGGAATGGATCGAGGTACGCAACGAGGTCGAGGCTTTGATGCTCGAGTACAGCCTCATCAAACAGCACCACCCGCGCTTCAACGTGCGTCTCCGCGACGACAAGAGCTACCCGTTCCTTGCGGTCACGGTCGACGAGCAGTTTCCGCGAGCGCTGGTAATGCGCGGTCACAAGCGCAAGGGCACTCGATACTTCGGCCCCTACGCACATGCGTACGCGATTCGCGAGACGCTCGACCTGTTGGTGCGCAGTTTCCCCATTCGTACGTGCAGCTCCAGCAAGTTCAATGAACATCAGCGTCTCGGTCGTCCGTGTCTGCTGTTTCACATCCAGAAATGCAGCGGACCGTGCGTGGGCGAGATCGACGAGATGCCGTACCGCCAACTCGTGCAGGAGCTGTGCGACTTCCTCGATGGGGACACCGACGAGATCATCGGCCGGCTCGAGGCCGAGATGGCCGATGCGGCGAAGCTGCTGGAGTACGAGCGGGCGGCGCGTGTGCGCGACCGGTTGGCGTCGGTGCGGCGGGCGAGCGAGAAGCAGCAGATGGTCGGCGAGCGCAGTGAGGACATCGACATCATTGGTCTTGCCGACGATGACTTGGAAGCTGCCGTTCAGGTGTTCTTCGTGCGCAAGGGTCGTGTGGTGGGCCGCAAGGGTTTCGTGCTCGACAAGGTGGAGGAACTCACACCGGGTGGGCTGATCGACCGAATCCTCGAGTCGCTCTACGGCGATGATCCGCCAACTGGGGTGCCCAAGCAGGTACTTGTGCCGGTCGACCCTGACGACGCTGCCACCTACGAGGAATGGTTGACGCACCTGCGCGGCAGCCGAGTGCAGATTCGTGTGCCTCAGCGCGGCGACAAGCGCGAGCTACACGAGACCGTGACCCGTAACGCGAGTGAGGAGTTCATCCGCCACCGTTTGCGGCGCGCTGGCGACCACAACGCCCGAAGTCGGGCGCTCACCGAGTTGCAGGATCTGCTCGGGCTGCCAGAAGCGCCGTTACGGATTGAGTGCTACGACATGGCTCACCTGCAGGGCACGGATTACGTGGGCTCGATGGTGGTGCTGGAAGACGGACTGCCCAACAAGCGCGAGTACCGCCGGTTCAAGATCAAAGACGTCCCCGGCAACGACGACTACGCGGCGATGGAGGAAGTGCTCACCCGTCGCCTGCAGGCGTACCTCGATGAACGCGATCAGCCGCTGGATGACGACCTGCTCAGCCCTCAGGGGGGTCGACGCCCGAAACGGTTCGCGTATCCGCCGCAGTTGCTGTTGGTGGATGGCGGCAAGGGTCAGCTGGCGGTTGCCGAGCGGGTCGTGCGCAAGCTCGGCCTGTTCGACGAGATTCCGATCGCCTCGTTGGCCAAGCGGTTCGAGGAGGTGTTCCTCCCGGGCAACAGCGTTCCGGTGGAGGTGCCTCGCGGTAGCGATGCGTTGTTCATGTTGCAGCGAATCCGCGACGAAGCCCATCGTTTCGCCAACAGCTTTCACCGTGAGTTACGCGGGAAGCGGATGACCGTCAGTTCGCTCGACGGAATTCCCGGTTTGGGTGAAGCGCGCAAGAAGAAGCTGACACAAGCGATGGGCGGCGTGAATGCGGTCAAGGCCGCATCACTCGACGACCTCAAGGCGTTCACGTTCCTGCCCGACGCCGTCGCCGAAGCTATCCACACCAAGTTTCATCCCCCCGCCTGACCCATCGGTGCCCGCCGCCCTTAGTTGGGCGCGTTTCGTGCCATTGCTGTCGTATGGGTGCGATTCGTGTCGAGGCTGCGCAGTTTTCGCGCCCGTGGGGGCTGGGGCGGTCACCAGCGGCACGAATCGCGCCCGACCTGGAGGTGGAGTGGAGTGGAGGGGGGTGGGGGTGGGCGGTGATCGACCGACCAGAACGAGTGGTACCCATGCTGTTCGGCGAACTGGGCGACGGTCAGTGTCTCGTCCCAGGTGCGGTCGAACGAGGGCCACAGGGAGAACTTCATGACGGCACTCTAGATTGGTCGGGTGAGTGACAATCTTTGGGAGACCCACGCCGAATGGTGGATCGACGGCTTCACTGCCGGAGCCGATCCCGAGTATGAGGAGCAGATCCTCCCGCTCGCAGCACGTGAACTGCAGGGCGCCCGACGGGTGCTCGACGTCGGCTGTGGCGACGGTCAGGTCAGCCGCCTCGCAGCCAAACTCGGTGCAGAGGTGATCGGCATCGACCCGACGTGGAACTGCGTCAGCGTGGCTCATGAGCGCGGGATGGCGTCCTTCGCGCAGGCTGGCGCCGCGCAACTGCCCTTCGCCGACGGAACATTCGATGCGGTCGTGGCGTGCCTCGTGTTCGAGCACATTCGCGATGTCGATGCGGCCATCGCTGAGGTGGCCCGCGTGCTGCAGCAGGGCGGCACGTTCTGCTTCTTCCTGAATCACCCTCTGCTGCAGACCCCGAACAGCGGCTGGATCGACGATCAGTTCCTCGACCCGCCCGAGCAGTACTGGCGCATCGGCCCGTACCTCGTCGAGGACGAAACGATCGAGGAGGTGGAGAAGGACGTGTTCATCCCGTTCATCCACCGCCCGCTCAGTCGCTACATCAACACACTTGCCGACCACGGTCTGATGCTGCAGCGGATGGAAGAGCCGGCCCCGCCGCCCGGCTTTCTGGCAAAAGCCGAGGAGTACGCGGCGGCGTCCACGATCCCGCGCTTGTTGTACCTCCGCACGCGCAAGGTCTGAACGACCTACGATCAACTCGATGGCCGACATCCTCCTCATCACCGGCTTGTCCGGGGCCGGGCGCTCTGGTGCTGCAGCCGTGCTGGAAGACCTCGGTTGGTATGTCATCGACAATCTGCCCACGAGCCTTGTGGACACGATCGTGGAGCTGGTCAGCAAGCCGGGCAGCGATATCGAGCGCCTCGCGCTAGTTGCCGGACGACAGCACGTAGAGCTGCTCCCGAAGGTGGCGGCGCTGCGCGCTCAGGGCCACCGTGTTCGCCTGCTGTTTCTCGATGCGCACACAGGCGCGCTCGTGAAGCGGTACGACGCCACCCGGCGCAAACACCCACTCGACGGTGAGGCGCCCGGACTCGTGGAGGCCATCGAGCTGGAACGCGAGTTGCTGCAACCCGTGCGCAGTGCGGCCGACCTTGTCATCGACACGACCGAGCTGAACGTGCACCAGCTGAAAGCCAAGTTGGTCTCAGCATTCGATCAGGCGGGCGATGATCAGCGTCTGCAGATCGCCATTGAGAGCTTCGGCTTCAAACATGGTCTGCCGATCGATGCCGACGTCGTGATGGATGTGCGCTTCTTGCCGAACCCGCACTGGGATGAAGCGCTGCGGCCGCTCACCGGGCACGACCCTGCGGTGCGCGACTTCGTGCTCGAGCGGGCGCAGGCCAACGACTTCCTCGAACGCTTTTCGGGGATGATCCTCGGGCTGCTCCCGGCCTACGAGCAGGAAGGTAAGAGCTACCTGACCGTGGCATTCGGCTGCACCGGCGGTCGGCATCGCAGCGTCGCCGTCGCCGAAGACCTCGCCAGCCGCCTTCGTGATCGCGGGTACGCGGTGCGCGTCGGCCATCGCGATCTCAGCCGCTGACCCGGCAACTTGGGAGTCGCCCCTGCTCGGATGAGTAGGCTCGGCCCGCAACAACCTCCTCGCGAAAGGACACGTGACCATGACGGTTCGCGTCGGTATCAACGGTTTCGGGCGCATTGGGCGCAACTTCTTTCGGGCTGCCAAGCAGCGTGGCGCGGACATCGAGTTCGTGGCGGTGAACGACCTCGGGTCGCTCGACCAGATGGCGCATCTGCTGAAGTACGACTCGGTACTCGGCGTGCTACCGAACACGATCAAGGCCACCAAGAGCGGTATCAGCGTGGACGGCGACGAACTACGCGTTGTCAGCGAGCGCGATCCGAAGAACCTGCCGTGGAAGGAACTTGGTGTCGATGTCGTCATCGAGAGCACGGGCTTCTTCACGAACCGCGTTGCCGCTTCCGCGCACCTCGAGGCGGGCGCCAGGCTCGTGATTGTCTCGGCACCGTGCGACAACGCCGATGCCACGTTCGTGTACGGCGTGAACCACAAGACGTTCGACTTCAAGACCCAGCAGGTCATCTCCAACGCGAGCTGCACCACGAACTGTTTCGTGCCGGTCGTCAAGGTGCTCGACGACGCGTTCGGTGTCGAGCAGGGTCTGATGCAGACCGTGCACGCCTACACCGGCGACCAGCAGCTCGTTGATGGTCCGCACAAGGATCTGCGTCGTGCTCGCGGTGCAGCGATCAACATCGTGCCCACCAGCACCGGCGCCGCCCGTGCCACCAGCCTCGTGCTCGAGTCCATGAAGGGCAAGCTCGACGGCACTTCATTGCGCGTACCGGTGCCCACTGGCTCGATCGTCGACTTCACCGCGTTATTGAAGACCGAAGCGTCGGTCGCGCAGATCAACGCCGCCTTCAAGAAAGCCGCCAACGGTGCGCTGAAGGGTGTCTTGCGCTACACCGAAGACCCGATCGTGTCCAGCGACATCGTCGGCGATCCGCACTCGAGCATCTTCGACGCAGGTCTCACGATGAGCATGGGCAAGATGGTGAAGGTGCTGTCGTGGTACGACAACGAGTGGGGCTACAGCAACCGCCTGATCGACACCGCCCTGTACGCCGGTTCGAAGTTGCCGAAGAGCAAGAAGAAGTAACGATGAGCCGCATCCCCACACTCGCCGATCTCGGTGACGTGCGCGGGAAGCGGGTCTTGGTGCGAACCGACTTCAACGTCCCTATGGACGGTGGCGTCATCACCGACGATTTCCGCATCCGCGCCGCGTTGCCCACGATCAACTGGCTCACTGAACGCGGAGCGACGGTCGTCACGGCTTCGCACCTCGGTCGCCCAAAGGGGCAACCGAACCCGAACTATTCGATGGACGCGGTGCGAGTTCGCCTCGCTGAGCTCGCGCCCGGCGTCGAACTGCTGGAGAACCTGCGTTTCGATGCGGGTGAGGAAGGCAACGATCCGGCGTTCGTCGCCAAGATCACCGATGGGATCGACATGTATGTCGACGACGCGTTCGGCGCATGCCACCGCGCCCATGCCAGCATCGTCGGCCCACCCAAGAGCCTTCCGTCGGCGATGGGGTTGCTGTTGCAGAAGGAGGTCGAGGTACTCCTCGGCCTACGAAACGCTCCGAAGCACCCGTTCGTCGCAGTGCTCGGTGGCAGCAAGATCTCCGACAAGCTCGGCGTCGTCGAGGCATTGCTGAACACGGTCGATGCGCTGGTCATCGGTGGCGCGATGTGCTTCACGTTCCTGGCGGCGCAGGGCTACTCGATCGGCGATTCGCTGTTCGAGCCCGATCAGGTGGCGACGTGTACGCGTCTGCTCGCACAGTCGGCCGCCAGCGGCAAGACGATTCATCTCCCCGACGACCTTGTCGGTGTCGACGCAGCCGGTAGCTTCGCCACGTTCGGGCGCTCGCTGCCTGACGGCGCCAAGGGTTTCGACATCGGCCCCGGTTCGGCGGCAGCGTTCAGCGACGTGATCATGGATGCCCGTACCGTGTTCTGGAATGGGCCGATGGGCATGTTCGAGGACCCGCGCTTCGAGGCCGGTACGCGCACCGTCGCCCAGGCGATGGCCGATACCAAGGCATTCACCGTCGTCGGCGGTGGCGACAGCGCTGCGGCGCTGGCGCAGTTCCGTCTCGACGAAGAGGTCGACCACGTCAGCACTGGCGGAGGTGCCTCGCTCGAACTCCTCGAGCTCGGCGATCTGCCCGGTCTTGCCGCTCTGAGGGGAGCCCCCAATGCGTAAGCCACTCATCTCCGGCAACTGGAAGATGAACCATAACCACTTCGAGGCCATCCAATCGGTACAGAAGTTGGCCTATCTGGTGGGCAAGCACGAGCTGGAGTCTGCCGATGTCAGCATCCATCCACCGTTCACCGACATCCGCAGTGTGCAGACGGTGATCGACAGCGACAAGCTCGGATACGCCCTCGGTGCGCAGCATTGTCATTGGGATGAAAAGGGAGCGTTCACCGGCGAGGTGTCGCCGGTGTTTCTCCAGAAGCTGGGCGTGCAGTACGTCATCGCCGGTCACAGCGAGCGTCGCGAGATCTTCGGCGAAACCGATGAGATGGTTCACAAGAAGGTCGCGTCCATCCAGGGCCACGGTATGACGCCGATTCTGTGCTGCGGAGAGACCCTCGAGGAGCGTGAAGCGGGTCATACCGAGAGCAAGGTGCTCGGGCAGGTGAAGGCTGGCCTGGCCGGCCGGACGTCGCAGCAGATCGGCGCGCTCGTCATCGCCTACGAGCCCATCTGGGCGATCGGCACTGGGCGCACTGCCACGAGCGACGATGCACAGCAGGTGTGCGCTGCAATCCGAGTCTGTGTAGCGGAGATCGCCAACGCCGAAGCCGCCGCGAACGTCCGCATCCAGTATGGCGGCAGCGTCAAGGGCAGCAACATCGCCGAGTTGATCGCGATGCCCGACATCGATGGCGCCCTCGTCGGTGGCGCCAGCCTCGACGCGGACGAGTTCGCACGTATCTGCAAACTCGGTCGCTGAGCCGTACGCCCAGAAGGCAGTCGGTACTGCCCGGTAACAGGCCGTGTTACTGTTCGCTCGCCCGGACTGCTCGGGGAGGACAGTTCGTGCGCTGGGACGACCATGGTATTCCCGAATCCAACCTCCCTCCGTTGAACCTAGGAGGACACCAATGAGGACCACGAAGCGCGGCAAACTTGCTGTTATCGCGGTTGGCTTGGCCCTTGTGGCTGCTGCCTGCAGCGACAGCAAGGACACCAAGACCACCGCTCCGCCAGCGAAGGGTGGCACGATTACCTACGCCGCTGAGCAGGAGTTCTACACCTACAACAACGGCACGTCGGACGGTAACGCGTTCGCCAATGCGCTCGTGTTGAACCCGGTGCAGCCGTCCACGTTCTACTTCGACGACAAGGCCGCCTTGGTCATGTCGACCGACCTGCTCGATTCGGCCGAGCTCACCAGCACCAGCCCGGAGACCGTGGTCTACAAGATCAAGGCCGACGCAGTCTGGAGCGATGGTGTGGCCGTCGATTGCAAGGACTTCCAGCTGGCCTGGATCTCGAGCAACGGCACGCTGACCCAGCAGGGCAGTGACGGCACCCCCGTCACCGATCCCGATTCTGGCACGTCCGTGCTGCTGTTCAACACTGCCAGCACGACCGGCTACGAGAACATCAAGTCCGTCGAGTGCGCCGATGGCGGCAAGACCGTCACCGCCACCTACGACAAGAACTTCTCCGACTGGAACGCTCTGTTCTCCGGTCTGATCCCGGCCCACGTGGTCGAGGCGAAGTCCGGCGTTGCCGACATCGCCAAGGCGTACGCAGACAAGAACATGGCCGACCTGGCCAAGGCCGCTGAGTTCTGGAACACCGGCTTCACGGCCGACAAGGGCATCGACCCCACCGTGATGGTGTCGGCCGGCCCGTTCATGATCACGTCGTTCACCCCTGGTGAGAGCGTCGTGCTCGAGAAGAACCCCAAGTGGTGGGGTACCCCCGCCCTGGCAGACAGCATCGTCTTCCGTCTGATCGACGACGCCACGCAGCAGCCGATCGCCCTGCAGAACAAGGAAGTCCAGGTCATCACCCCGCAGCCGAACCCCGATCTGCTCGCGCAGCTCGAGGGCGTCTCGGGCGCTGAGGTCAAGGTCGATGGTGGCTACACCTACGAGCACATGGACTTCAACTTCGCCAGCCCGCTGACGAAGCAGCTGCCCGTGCGTCAGGCGTTCGCACTCTGCCTGCCCCGCCAGGAGATCGTCGACAAGCTCATCATTCCGGTGAACCCGAGTGCAGTCGTGGTGAACAACCACTTCTACTTCCCGTTCCAGTCGGAGTACGTCGACAACGCGGGTGACTATGCCAAGGTCGACATCGCCAAGGCAAAGTCGACCCTCGAGGCCGATGGTTGGGCCTTGGGATCGGACGGTATCTACGCCAAGGGCGGCACTCGCCTGTCGATGAAGATCGCCCGCAAGGATCCGAACCCCCGTCGTGCCAGCGAAGTGCAGCTCACCGCCGCCTCCTGCAAGGAAGCCGGTATCGAGATCATCGACCAGCCGAATGAAGACATCTTCAGCAACATCCTACCCACCGGCCAGTACGAGATCGCACTGTTCGCCTGGGTCGGCAGCCCGCTGCAGTCCAGCCAGAAGGCGATCTTCACCACTGGTGGCAGCTCGAACTTCGGCCAGTACACCAACACGAAGCTCGACCCGTACCTCGATCAGCTGACGACCGAGCTCGACCCGGCCAAGCTGGCCGCAGCTGCCGACGCCGCCGACAAGCTGGTGTGGGCTGACGTGGCGACCATCCCGATCTTCCAGTTCCCCGACCTCACGGCTACGGACGGCACCGTCACTGGTGTCATCTACAACCCGACGCAGGCCGGAATCACCTGGAACGCTCAGCTCTGGTCGCTGAAGTAACCCTTTAGAGTCCAACCGAATGAGTCCTCGGGGAGGGTGCTCAGCACCCTCCCCGAGGCCCGTTCATACGACGCCCATGCTTCGCCTCATCATCCGCAGAATGCTGGTGGCCATACCAATGCTGTTGGTATGTTCAGTGCTCGTCTTCGTGCTGGTCGCCAACGCTGGTGACCCGCTTGAGGCGCTGCGCGGCCGGCCGAACAGCCAGCAGGCAATCGCCCAGCGAACTGCCACGCTCCATCTCAACAAACCGATCTTCGAGCGCTACTGGCTGTGGTTCAGCAAGATGCTGCACGGAGATTTCGGTATCGACAACAAAGGTCTGCGCATTGGACCTCAGCTGTGGCGGGCAATGGGCACCACGTTGCAGATCGTGTTGCTCTCCACCATTCTCGCGGTGTGCCTCGGCATCGCCGTCGGTGTGATCAGCGCCGTTCGGCAGTATTCGTTCTTCGATTACTCAGCGACCTTCGTGTCGTTCCTCTTTTATGCGATGCCGGTGTTCTGGTTCGCCGTGTTGTTGAAGGTGTTCGGCGCGATCGAATTCAACAACTGGCTGGAAAACCCGGGGATCGGTACCGTCGGGTTCTTGCTGATCGGTCTCCTCGGAGCCGGTTTCACCTCGATGCTGTTCGGCTTCAAGCGAACGGTGTCGAAACGTCGACGCCTGATCGCTGGCATCGCCGGTTTTGCGGGCACCGTGCTCGTGTGCCTGCTGGTCGACCGGTTCTTGGCCGACCGCACGTATTTCCGCTGGATCGGAACTGTGAACACCACCGATCCCCGCTTCGCCCATCAGGGCTTCTGGCCCCGCTTGGGCGACCACCTTGGCCACCTGCTGCTGCCGGTCACCACTCTGGCGGTCATCAGCTATGCCGGCTACTCGCGCTTCACTCGCGCCTCGATGCTGGAAACTCTCAGCGCCGACTATGTGCGCACCGCACGGGCGAAGGGAGTCAGCGAGCGGGCCGTGATTTTCAAGCACGCGTTTCGCACGGCACTGATCCCGATCGTCACTGTGGTGGCCCTCGACTTCGGCGCCATCTTCGGCGGCGCCATCATCACCGAGACGGTGTTCAGCATCCAGGGCATGGGCAAACTGTTCCGCGAGGCGCTGCAGAAAGACATCGACCCGAACAAGGCGATGGCCTACCTGATCGTCACTGCGATCAACGTCGTGGTGTTCAACCTCATCGCGGACATCATCTACGCCAAACTCGACCCGCGGATCCGTCATGAGTGAAACGACCGACACGACCCCGACGACGCAGGACCACGAGTTCGACGTCAAGGCACGCACGCAAGCGCAGTTGGTGGTTCGCCGCTTCCTGCACCACCGCTTGGCGATGATCAGCCTCGTGGTGCTGGTACTCATGGCGTTGTTGGCGTTCGCTGGTGCTCGCGTGTGGGGGTACGACCATGCTCGCATCCCGCAGAACAACCTCGAGTCCTACAACGCACCCTCGCTCACCAAGCCGGCGGGTCGTTGTCGGCCGATTGAGACGGTCGCGGTGCCCACCAACACCGACCCTGGTGTCACCACCACGGTCGACCGCCTGGCGCCGGCACCCACCACGACGATCGCCGGCGCCACTGGCGACACCGGGGATTGGCGGGCGGACTTCATTGCCAAGTACCCGCGCGACCACGACCTCAGCTGTGCGCCGCACCTGTTCGGCACGAACCAGGTCGGCCAAGACCTGTTCGCCCAGACGCTACGCGGCACTCAGCGCAGTCTGCTGATCGCAATCATGGTCGCCATCGTCAGCACGACGCTTGGTGTCCTGATCGGTGCCGCTGCAGGGTTCTTCCGTGGCTGGCTCGACGCGGTCCTGATGCGCATGACCGACCTGATCCTCACCGTGCCCTACCTGGCAGTGGCGGCGGTGCTCGGCCGTAAGGTCAGCGGCGATACGTGGTGGGTCATCCCACTCATCCTTGGTGGCTTTGGTTGGATGGGGATCGCGCGCATCATCCGTGGCGAGTTCCTGTCACTGCGCGAAAAGGAGTTCGTCGAGGCTGCCCGTGCGTCGGGTGCCACGTCGAAGCGGATCATCTTCAAGCACATGCTCCCCAACGCGGTCGGCCCGATCATCGTCAACGCGACGTTGTCGGTGGCCGGCGCGATCCTCGCCGAGACGGCGCTCTCGTTCCTCGGGCTCGGCGTCAAGTCGCCTGATGTCTCGCTCGGCTCGCTGGTCTCCGAGAACCAGACGGCGTTCTCGACGCACCCGTGGCTGTTCTGGTTTCCCGGCCTGTTCATCATCGTGATCGTGCTGTGCGTGAACTTCATTGGTGATGGTCTGCGCGATGCGTTCGATCCCAAGCAGAATCGGGTGAGGGCATGAGCGCCGATTCGGAACTCCTGTTGGAGGTCGAGCACCTCACGGTCGATTTCCCCACCGACGACGGGGTGGTGCACGCCACCCGCGACATCTCGTACACGCTGAGCCGTGGCGACGTGCTCGGCGTGGTGGGCGAGTCGGGTTCAGGCAAGTCGGTCAGCTCCTTGGCGGTCATGGGGTTGTTGCCGCCGACCGCCAGGGTCTCCGGCAGCGCCAAGTTCTGCGGTCAGGAACTGCTCGGCTCGCACGGCGCTGTGAAGTCGCTGCGCGGCAACAAGTTGGCGATGATCTTTCAGGATCCGATGACAGCGCTCAACCCCGTGTACACCGTGGGTGTGCAACTCCGCGAGGCGTTGCGTGTGCACAACCGGGAGATGCCGAAGCGCGAGATCACCGAGCGCTCGATCGATGCGCTCGAGCTGGTGGGCATCCCGAACCCCAAGAGTCGCCTCGAGTCGTTTCCCCACGAGTTCTCCGGCGGTATGCGTCAGCGGGCGATGATCGCCATGGCGATGATCAATGATCCCGACATCCTCATCGCTGACGAGCCCACCACGGCGCTCGATGTGACGGTGCAGGCGCAGATCCTCGAAACGCTCGAGCGGGTGCAGGATCGCACCGGTGCTGCGATCATCCTGATTACTCACGACCTGGGCGTCATCGCCGGTATAGCCCAGCGTGTCTTGGTGATGTACGGCGGCGCTGTCGTCGAGTCCGGCTCGGTCGATGACATCTTCTATCGCACCTCAATGCCGTACACCGCCGGTCTGCTGGGCTCAATGCCCGGTATCCATGCTCACGGCAGTCGGTTGCGGCCTATCCCTGGCAGCCCACCGTCGCTGATTCGGATGCCTCCCGGTTGTTCCTTCGGGCCACGTTGCCCGATGGTCACCGACGCCTGCCGCGTCGATGCCCCCGGCAAGTTCTCGTTGCTCGGAAGTGAAACGCACGCATCCGCCTGCATTCGCCGCGACGAAGTGCTGGCAATGGATGACGCTCGCACCATGTTCGCGGCCACGTACGACACGGAGGTGGTTCGTGACTGAAGAGATCGTCCTCGAGATCACCGATCTGGTGAAAGAGTTCCCGGTCCGCGGCGGCGGCATCTTCCGGCGTACTGCCGGCATCGTCCAAGCGGTCTCCGGGGTGTCGCTCAGCGTGGCCCGCGGCGAGACACTCGGTCTGGTAGGGGAGAGCGGTTGTGGCAAATCGACGCTTGGTCGGGCGATCCTGCAGTTGCACAAGCCCACGTCCGGCTCGGTCAAGTTCGCCGGACAGGAACTGGTCGGCCTCAGCGAGTCCGACCTGAGAAAAGTGCGTCGCGATCTGCAGATCGTGTTCCAAGACCCCTATGCCTCGCTGAACCCGAAGCTGCCGGTGAACGACATCGTCGCCGACCCGATGAAGGTGCACCATCAGTACAGCGATAGTGGCCGTGAGCGTGTGGCCGAACTGCTGCGATTGGTGGGTCTGAACCCCGAGCACGGGAACCGCTACCCGCACGAGTTCTCCGGTGGTCAGCGTCAGCGCATCGGCATCGCCCGGGCCTTGGCGCTGCAGCCGCAGATGCTGGTGCTCGACGAGCCGGTGTCGGCGCTCGATGTGTCGGTGCAGGCCGGAGTCGTCAACCTGCTCGAAGAACTTCAGGACCGTCTCGGTCTGTCGTTCCTGTTCATCGCCCACGACCTGTCGGTGGTCCGCCACATCTCTGACCGGGTGGCAGTGATGTACCTCGGCAAGATCGTCGAGATTGCGGACTCCGAGGTGTTGTACGAAGCGGCGGCGCACCCATACACGAAGGCACTCCTGTCGGCTGTGCCGATCGCCGATCCCAAGGCCGAGCGCGCCCGCCAGCGTGTGGTGCTCACCGGCGACGTGCCCAGCCCGCTGAATCCGCCCTCCGGCTGCCGTTTCCGCACCCGCTGCCCGGTTGCGCAGGATCGCTGCGCTGTCGAGGAGCCGGCGTTGGAAGAGCGCGGTCAGGGCCACCCGGTGGCGTGCCACTTTCCAGCACTCGAACCCGTCGCAGTGGCCGTGCGCGGCGCCGCTCTGTGACCTAGCCCGATAGGATTTCTCACCGTGCGCGAATTCTTGCTGTATGTCTCCGTGATCCTGAACGTCATGGCCCTGCTGGGTATGGTGGCCGGTGTGCTCATGCATAGTGGTCGCGGCGGCGGCCTCAGCGACATGTTCGGCGGCGGCGGCAGCACAGCGCTTGGCAGCACGGCGGCCGAGCGCAACCTCACCCGGATCACCTCAGTGTTCGGTGTGATCTGGATCGGTACGGTCCTTGCCCTGAGTTTCCTGTTGGTGCACTGAGCGCTCGCAGGTAGCCTTCATGGCTCACCACGTCGAAGTGGCGGAATAGGCAGACGCGCTAGCTTGAGGGGCTAGTGAACTTAGGTTCGTGGGGGTTCAAGTCCCCCCTTCGACACACTGATTGCAGTACCAGCCGCCCTCCGGGGCGGCTGTTGCGTTTTGTCGTCGAACGCTTCTGCCCTCAGGCGCGGGCCAGCCGCTTCCGTTTCGCTGGGGTATGCCCACGCGTTGGCAGAACTGCTGTCGGCTAGGCGATCAATCGCTGTTGTAGAACGGAGCCCGCCCACCGGCCCAGTGTGACAACCAGTGTGCAGCGATGAGGAAGACCAACACCCATGGGACCAGCCCCACTGCGACTGGAGCAGCCATCGGCCGATCAGCAGATGCGGGCCCTTATTGAGCCGTTCTTCGTCGAGCGGGGGCATCACGCCGTCCCGAACCTGTCGGACACCGTTGCCGGGGCGAGCGTGGCTCGTGAGGCGCGAGGTGACGTGATGGCTCGCGCCGTCCGATTCGCGCTCGCGCTCCTCAATGTCGGCGTTCAGGCCGGGCACCACCCCATCTCATCGCCAACATTGGAAGGGCCGAGCACGTTGGCCGCTGACTCCTACACCACGTGATGGGACTCACCCCCGGCGTCTCCGGTGGTTCTGTTACTGTGCCCCTCGCCACACAACTGTGGTGCTGTGGCACACAAATAGGGGAGTTGCAATGCCGGTTGTGCGAGCTCAGTTCTGGTCAGGTGCGTCCACTGAATCCAAGAACGCAATTGCTGCGGACATCACTGACGTGATGGTGGCGCATCTGTCCTGCCCACGTTCGGCCGTCACGGTCATTCTCGACGAGATCCAGAAGGACGACTGGTACATCGGCGGGGTCGACAGCGTCACGCTGACGGCTGCGCAGTAGCAGAGATGACCGCAGACGTGCAGCACACCCGCGGTGCCCTGTCGGGCAGGACGTTTCATGTTCCAGACGTGGGCGTCGATGCACTTCCGCCAGGTGTGATCGTCGATGGTCAGGTCGATGCTCGATTCGTTCGGGCAGACGCGCCATCTGGCGGTGATCCCGATTCGCGCAGCTTTCGGCGCCGGTTCGGCCTGATCGTGCCGGCAACGAACACGATCATGGAGCAAGAGCTCTGGAGTCTGCTCATCGGCAACGGAGCGTCGGCGGGGCTCGATGGAGTCGGGTTGCACACCACTCCGGTGGTGACGCCCAAGCCGGACATCAGTACTGCGGCGGGTGTCGCCGAATTTCGAGCAGGCTTTCTGAGTGGCCTTGATGCTGCAGCGCAGACGGCACTGCTCGGCACTCCGCAGTACATGATCCTCGGCATGAGCCTCGAGCACATCCTGGTGGGGATGGACTCGATCAGCGAGACGATGGACAGGGTGGAGCACGGCTCCGACCTGGGATGGGCGACGTGGCACCACGCCGTTCGCAGCGCTCTCGGGAGCATGGGCGCGACGCGAATCGGGCTGCTCACTCCGTTCGAGGCCAGTGGAAATGCATCGGCGATCCGCATGTTCAACGACATGGGCATTGATGTGGTGGCCAGCGTGGGGTTGGCGTGCAACAGCCTGCAGAAGCTTGCGCACCTGCCCGACTGGGCCAAGGAGCAGGCGGTTACGGAAGTTCTGGCAACACCCGGCAACCGACTCGATGCGGTGGTGCAGTGTGGAACGGGAATGAGCATGTTGAACGTGATCGACCGATTGGAAACCACCACCGGTGTGCCGATCGTGGCGATCAACCCGACACTGCTGTGGTATGCGCTCCGTGAGAACGGATTCGATCAGCCGATGAAGGGTGCCGGTCTACTCCTCAGGGAGTTCTGAGCCCGGCACCTCGTCCTGCGCCAGGGCGCGTTGCACCGCTAGCCCTGCCCGCCTACGCTTCTGCGGTGACTTCACACGGGAAGACGCGTTCTCACAGGGTCGGAGTGCTCGCGCTCGGATCCGCCGCGATGATGCTGCTGGCTGCGTGCGGTGGTGCGTCGGCCACCGCCGATCCAGACCCCACGATGGCGCTTACCCCGATCGTGTCGGCGAACTCGTCTGTCACGGCGGCCCCAGTCGGCGGTTCGACGTCCTCCACGTCGCCCACCTCCACCACGACCACACTTCCTGCACGTCCGCAGGGCGAGGTCACGATGGCGTTCTCCGGCGACATCCTGATCCACTCTTCAGTCTGGAAGGACGCCACTACGAACGCTGGTGGCACGGGGTACGACTTCGCGCCGATGTTCGCCGAAATCACGCCGCTGGTGTCCAGCGTCGATCTCGGGGTCTGCCACCTGGAGGTGCCGATCGCGCCAGCCGGCAAGCAGCCCTCCACGTTTCCCCTGTACGGGGCACCCAAGGAACTCGTCGCCGGGATCCACTCGGCCGGCTACGACCGTTGCAGCAACGCCAGTAACCACTCGCTCGATCAGGGTGTAGCGGGAATCGAAGCCACGTTGGGTGCGCTGGACGAACAGGGCATGGGCCACGCCGGTATGGCGCGCACCCCAGACGAGATCGAGCCGAAGGTGTTCGCAGTGAACGGGGTGACGATGTCGCACCTGTCGTACACATGGGGATACAACGGTCTGGACACCCCGAAGGGTGAGTCGTGGCGTTCGGCGCTGAACAACCCGAAGCGGATCATCAGCGACGCCAAGAAGGCCCGCGCGATGGGCGCCCAGTTCGTAGTCGTCAGCATGCACTGGGGAACCGAGCCGCTCGCCGAGGTGACCTCGGCACAACGCAAGCTCGCCGCGGAACTCACCGCCAGCGGTCAGATCGACCTCATCGTCGGCCACCACTCACACATGATTCAGAAGATCGAACAGATCAACGGCGTGTGGGTGGTGTTCGGCATGGGCGACAGCCTCAGCGACTTGCCGACACGTGCGTACTTCCCGCCCGCCACGCAGGATGGCGTCGTGGTGATGATCACGATGCGTCTCGACCCTGCGACTGGAAAGCCCGTGGTGGCTGCACCGGTCGTGCACCCCACGTGGGTGGACAAGGACCATGGCCACGTCATCCGCGATGTGCTGAAGGAACTAGCCCGTACCGATCTCAGCGCTGGTGAGCGGGCTACCTATACCGAGTCGCTGCGGCGAACTTCGCTACAGGTCGGCGACTTCATCACCCCGCACTGAAACTGTCCACGAACGGCGCAACCACCGCTTCGAACAGCGGGGTGAGCCACTGAATGAACGTGTTCGTGAAGTGGTCGCCGTCGCGGTAGACGAGGATGTCGCCGACGACCACCGGACACAGGCCGTTGGCGCAGGTCCATCTTGGTGGTTCGACGAAGCTCACCCTGTCGGTGGCGGTCATCGACCGCAGGGCATCGTTGATCGCAGTGGCCTCGGCGGCGTCACTGCGCGCATCGCAGGCGGAGATCTGGTGGCGGTTCTTGGCCACGCAGTCGGGAACGTTCTTCGGCGGGTTCGGAACGTCACCGATGATGATCGGCTCGACCCCGTCGGCGCGCAGGCTTGCGATCAGCGCAGGGATCTGACCCTGCCATTGTGCGACGGAGATCGGTTGCCGTGAGCCAGCGTCGGTGAGCGAATAGAACTCGGACATGAACACGAAGTTCGCGCCTTGCTGCTTCATGTAGGCGCGCACGGCCGCCCGCCATGCGCCGCAGTGATGGAAGACCGTGTTGTCGTGGTTGTTGAACACCTCGACGTCGAGGTACGGGCAGCCACCCTGGGTCAGTGCCAGCAGCTTCCAGTGGTGGGTCTTGCCGATGGAGTCGAGCGCGCTGAACCACTGCGCGGCGTGCGAGTCGCCCCACAGCGCAACCGTGATGGTGCCGTTGGGGTCGCCGAACACGCAGCCCGGCTTTACGTCGCTGGCGTAGTACTGGTGGCAGCCGTTGCCATAGATGGAGCCGGTGTCGTTCTTGGCGTTGAGTACCGGCGGCCGCACATTGTCGGGCACTACGTCGTTCGTGAGCGCGTCGACGATGGCCTGTACCACAGGCGTATCTGCCATGGCGATGGGCACTGGCCCGGCGGGCACGGTGGTGGGAGGTGTGGTGGTGTCCATGCCAGCGGTGTCGGCCGTGGGGAGCGTGGTGGCGGGTGTCGCTGTGGTGGTGGTGACAACAGCCGATGGAGCAGCGGCGACGACGCCGGTGGACAGGTCGGGGTGATAGTTGTGCAGCAGCACCCCTGCGAGCAGGCTGACCGCCACCAGCCCGCCGCCCATCGCCAACGATCGCGCTGGCCGTCGGGCGAGCGGCCGGTACGAGCGGATCGGGTCTTCGATGAAGCGGTAGCCCATCTCGGCGAGAGCGAATACCAGCGCGAGGGCGACGATCTTCTCGCTGAAACGCAAGCTGCGGTCGAGGCGCGCCTCAGCGATCACCAGCACGGGCCAGTGCCACAGATACAGCGAATACGAACGTGTGCCGAGGTACACGAATGGCTCATGGCGCATGAAGAACGATGGTGAGCGCGGCGTACGGTTGCCGGCCACCAAGATGGCACCTGTGGCGAGCACGGGAAGCGCGGCAGCCCATCCGGGGAAGACGGTGACTTTGCCGAACGTCACTATTGCGACGCCGATACCGGCGATGCCGACCCAGCCGAGTGCAGCCCGGTGGCGATCGGGGATGCGGTCGGTGTGTGGGGCAACTGCCGCGAGTAGGGCTCCCAGCCCAAGTTCCCACGCCCGAGTGTGCAGTCCGAAGTACGACCAGGATGGGCTCCCGGAAGTGAGCAGCACGCTGAGGCCGAACGAGCCGACGACGATGGCGCCCATCGCTTGAGCAGTTCGGCGCCGTACGTTGCGCGCACCGATGGTGACGACGCCGATCAACGCTGGCCAGATGAAGTAGAACTGCTCCTCCACTGCGAGCGACCAATAGTGACGCAAGGGCGACGGCGCAAGCGAGGCGCTGAGGTAGTTCGTGCCGCGCTGAGCGAACAGGAAGTTGGCCGCGAACAACGCCGCTGCCCGGACCTCAGCGGCAAGATCGGACAAGCGGGTCGCGGGCATCAGCACTGCGCCAGCGATGGCGGTGACGACGATGACCGTGGCTGAGATGGGGAGGAGTCGCCGGGAGCGCCGGGCGTAGAACGCCTTGATCGAGATGCGGCCCTTGGTCTCGCGCTCGTCGATCAACAGTGAGGTGATGAGATAGCCGGAGATGACGAAGAAGACGTCGACGCCCACGAAACCGCCGTCGAGTCCGGGTACACCGAAGTGGTACAGCAGCACAGCCACCACGGCGATCGCGCGCAGGCCCTCGATATCGCGACGATATTTCACCCAGGCAGGTTAACCGCTGACGGCAGTGGCCCCGAGGTCGCCCTGGCACTGGATCCTTGGGGGCGAACATCCGCACAAGCGACGGATAGTGTTGCGGCGTGCACGATGAGTGGGATCAGCTGCCGGTGGCGGGGAGCAGCTCGGATTCCCCCGACCCGGGAACTGTGAGAACTGAAGTGGTGCGGCGAGCCGCCCTCTTGGCGCCAGCGTCGATGCTCACCTCACCTGTCGGTGCTTTCTTCGTGGTGCTCGCGGTGATGGGTGATGCGTCGTGGGTCCGTATTGGCCTGTGGTGTGGTGTCTTTGTCGTCACGTTCTCGTTCCACTACGGCATGAGCGTGCACACAGCGCGTCGCATCGCGGAATCACCCACCGCGCTCCCAGGAGTGATGAACTCGGTTTCACGGTTGGTGGACGGCTTCGGGTGGGGCCTGGCTGGGCCGATCCTGGCACCCAGCAGTAGTGACCAAGAGTTGCGGCTGAAGGTCGTGCTGGTGCTCGCAGTCGTTGGGGTCTCTGGTGGCATTGTCATCGCCGGAGGCGCACGCTACGTCGCCCAGTTCATCTGTTCGTTGGCGCTGCCGCTCGTGGTTCTGTTCGCGTTCGACGGGGGTGCGTTGACCGCACTCCTGGTGCCCGGTCTGGTCACCACGTGTGCGGTCACCATCGGGTACGGCTGGGTCTGGAACAAGGCTGTCTTCGATTCCACCGAGGCTCAAATGCGCTCGGCGATCCTTGCCGAGCGCCTCGAGACTCAAGCTCGCGTCAGCGAGGAGGTTGCTGAGCGATCGCGAGAACTGCACATCGCGATGAGCGACATGGCCCGTCGCGACGATCTCACCGGGATGTTGAACCGGCGCGGATTCTTCCAGGGTTTCCAGCACGTCGACGAAGAGGCGCGCACATGGCACGTTGCGCTGCTCGATGTCGACCACTTCAAACAGGTCAATGACAACTTCGGTCACGCTGCGGGTGACGAAGCGCTACGACACATCGCCCGCGCAATGCTGGATGCGGTGCCGGACCACGCAGTACTCGGTCGCCTTGGAGGTGAGGAGTTCGCGCTCGTGCTGCCGGATGTGACGGCTGATGAGATGGTCATTGTCGTCGAACAGATCCGTACCCGACTGGATCGATCGCCGACGCCGGGTGGGCATGCGCTGACGGTGTCGGTCGGGATCTCCGCTGGCGGGCGCGGTGTGCCGTGGGGGTTGACGATCGACCAGGCGTTGTCCCGGGCCGATGCCGCGATGTACCGGGCGAAGGCCAGTGGGCGCGATGCTGTGGTGCTGGACGAGGTGCGCTCGTAGGTCAGCGGCGGCTCACATCGGGTCCCAGTTCGGCGTCCGCTTCTCCATCAGGGCGGCGGACGCCTCCTGCATGTTGTGGGTGAAGCCGGTCATGATCTGGATGCGGTTCTCCAGTTCCTTGGCATGGCGCAGGCTGGGCGCATCGAGCGCAGTGTTGATGCCGATCTTCGTCTGCCAGACGCCGAATGGGTTGTTGGCTCGGATGCTGCGGGCCATGCGCAGTGCAGCCTCGATCAGGTCGTCGGCGGGCACCACCTCGTGGACGAGTTGGATGCGGTGGGCTTCGTCCGACTCGATGATGCGCCCAGTGAGCATCATCTCTCTGGCGGCTCCGACACCGACGATCTTCGGCAGCAAATAGCTGGTGCCCATGTCCATCGACGACAGGCCGGCCTTGATGAAGGCAGAGCCGAAACGTGCCGACTGAGACGCGATGCGGATATCGCAGTGCAACGCGAATGCCAGCCCTCCGCCGACAGCGACACCGTTCACGGCTGCGACCATCGGAATCGGCAGGTCGTACATGCGCGAGTATTGATCGGTGAGGCGCACCTGCGAGTCGTACATCGCCTTGTAGCCCGGACCTGTTGAATCGGTCCAGCTCGTGCCGCCGCTGCTGAGATCTGCTCCAGCGCAGAAACCACGACCGGCGCCAGTGAGGATGCCGACGCGGAACTCGTTGGTGCTGAGTCGGTCGAGCGCTTCGTCCATCCCGTCGATGAGTTCACGGTTGATCGCGTTCAGTCGCTCCGGGCGGTTGAGGGTGACGAGTGCGATCCCGTCCTCGAGTGTGGTGAATTCGACAGCGGCCATGGCTGCACGGTACTCAGTTGCCGGTTCGAGGGATGAACCGACCAGCGAGCTGGCTGGCGCCCTTGGCCAACAACGTCACGTCTGCTCCGACGGTGAGAATCGTGGCTCCGGCCTCGGCGTAGCGCTGGGCCAGCGCCTCATCGAACGTGTTCACGCCGGCAGCCTTGCCGGTGGCGGCGATGGTGCGGATTGCGGCTTCGACTGTGGCGATTACCTCGGGATGCGAAGAGCCGCCAAGCAACCCCATCGACCCGGCAAGATCGGCTGGCCCGATGTAGACCGCATCAATACCATCCACGGCTGCGATGTCGGCGAGGTGGGGGATGGCGTTGATGTGTTCGACCTGCACGATGACGGTGATGTCGTCATCAGCGTGCGAGTAGTAGTGCGTGTCGAGTCCCCAGCGTGCAGAGCGGGCGAGCGACGCACCGATACCGCGGACACCGCGCGGCGGATAGCGCACGGCACGCACGACGAGCTCGGCTGCCTCGACAGAGTCGATCATCGGCACGAGAAAGTTGATGACGCCGATGTCGAGGTACTGCTTGAACAGCACAGTGTCGGCCGCAGCCGGTCTTACCACGGGCGCCACTGGATAGCCGCTCATTGCTTGCAGCTGAGCAAGGACGGAACGCAAGTCGTTCGGGGCGTGTTCGGTGTCGATGGCGAGTAGGTCGAGACCCGACGCAGCGCAGATCTCGGCAGCGACAGGGTCGCCAGACGCGACCCACATGCCGTACTGCGCGCGACCGGATCGGAGACGGTGTTTGAGTGATGCCGGATTGTTCATCGGAACCTGCAAGTGATAGTGCCCAGTGGACCGTAATCCGCATGGAACGTGGAATCGGGCGTGACCCACACTGGACGCGTGAAGGAGCCAGCCAGGATGAGTTGGCCGGCCTCCAGCCGTGTGCCGTGGAGTGCCAACTTGTTGGCCAGCCAGGCGACGCCGTTGGCAGGGTGGTCGAGCACCGCCGCAGCCACGCCCGACTCTTCGATCACACCGTCGCGGTAGAGCAGCGCCGACACCCAGCGGAGGTCGACCTCGTCGGGTCGCACACGGTGGTTGCCGACGACGATGGCGGCATCGGCGGCGTTGTCGGCGATGGTGTCGACGATGGTTCTGCCGGTGCCGCTGAGAGCGTCGGTCATCTGCACGCGGGCGTCGAGGACCTCGAGCGCAGGCACGACGTACTCCACCGCGGCGAGGGCATCGGCGAGCGTGCAGTCGGGTCCGCTGAGCGGCTTACCGAGCATGAATGCCAGTTCGACCTCCACTCGCGGAGCGATGAAACGCTGGAGCGGGAGATCATCGCCATCTGAGAAGAACATGTCATCGAGCAGGACCCCGTAGTCGGGTTCGGCGATGTTCACCGCTTGCTGCATGGCTCGGGACGTGAGCCCGATCTTGCGGCCCTGCACCACCCGACCCTCAGCGAGGCGACGATCGGTCCAGGCTCGTTGGATGGCATACGCGTCGTCGATCGTGAGCTGCGGATGGCGCTGAGAGAGCTGACGGACAGGGGTGCGGGTGCGGGCCGCAGTCAGCAGTTCGTCGGCGCACTCGGCGATCAACTGGGGGTCGGCGCTCAATGCCCCACTCCGATCACTGTGCGCAGCGCGTCGGTGACTGCCGTGAGGTCGGCCGCACGACACACTGCAGCGACGTAACGGTCGGGACGCAGCACGATCACCTCATCGTTCGGCCGAGCAAGCAGCCAGTCGCGGAAACCGCCATCGACGTCGACGAGATGCTGTAGCGGCTGGTCTGCGGCTGCCACTTCTGCGGTGCCAGGAAGCGGTCGTGAGCGGGGTGAGTCGACCTGTACGAAGCGTGCGCCGAGTGCGCCCCACCACCGGCGCTGCTCGGCATTCAGCCCGGCGGAGGGATCGCGGCCGATGCCGATGACGGCGAACCACGGGCCAATCGCGTCGTCCAAACGCAAACGCGTGCGGTTGTCCGTCTCGACGAGTGGCTGGGGGAACATGCGGCCCGTGGGGTGATCGCTGCGCTTGGCCGTGTCGGCTCCGGTGACGACACCCGTCGTATAGCGCGGCATCGGCTTGAACTTCATTTGCAGGATGTATTCCTTGCCGCCGGGGACGACATTCAGTACCCGGAACAGCAGGCTGCGCAGGCGCTCGGTAACTCTGTTGTGCGGTGTGTACAGGTTCCCAATGCGGGTGGCGAATCCCACCATCACGGCTGCAGTGTGACGACGCTCGATGTCGTAGGTGTCGATGAGTTCGGGGCCTGCGCGACCGCTGACCACTGCTGCCAACTTCCACGCCAGGTTCGTGACGTCGCGCATCCCTGAGTTCATCCCCTGGCCGAAGAACGGCGGCTGCAGGTGGGCTGCATCGCCAACGAGCAGCACCCGGCCGTTCTGAAATGTCTCTGCGATGCGCGAGTGGTGCATGTACACACGGCTACTCACGACGCGGGGGAGTGCGACACCCGCGTAGCGGGGTGCAATGAGCGACATCACGTGGCCGGGGTGCATGGCTGCAGCGTCATCGGCGTCGTCGTCAAGTCGAAACTCCCACCGGCGGTGCCGGTAGGGCAGCGGCACCATCAGGACCGGCTTGTGCGAGTCGCAGTAGACGGCCGAGTACGGCATGTCGAGCACGTCGTCGGCGACATCGACTACCAGCCATTTCATCGCTGCGGTGGAGCCCGTCATCTCGATGCCAGCGAGGCGGCGCACCGTGCTCTTGCCGCCGTCGGCACCGACAAGGTAGGAGGCATAGATCTGGTGTGCCGTGCCGTCGCGATCGGTGACGGTTGCGGTGACGCCGGTGCCATCAGCGACGTACGACTGCAGTTCGTGCCCGAGTCGCACGTCGATCGTGTCGAAGCGTTTCACCGCCCTGCGCATCGACGCTTCGAACAACGGCTGCAGGAACAGGTTGCGACGCGGCCAGCCGTATGGCTTTCCGGCCGGCTTGACGTGGGCGAAGCAGCGCCCCCACGAGGTGTGATAGCGAATCGGTGTGTTCTGCACACAGTCGTCCAGCACTTGCTCCACCGCACCTGCCGCCTGACACGTGCGCAGGCTCTCGTCGTCGATACCGACCGCTCTGGGGAAGTCGATGACCTGCAGTTCTCGGTCGAGGACGACGGCCTTCACGCCGTACACGCCGAGCAGGTTGGCCATCGTGATACCGCACGGGCCGCCGCCCACGATGAGGATGTCGGTGGTGATCACTGCACGACTTCCTGGAGGAACGCGAGGCTCGCAGAGTTGAACGTGTCGGGGTCCTCGAAGTGTGGCCAATGGCGCACCCCGGGCATCTCGAACAAACGGGCGTTGGGCATCAAGCTGGCGACGCGCCGCGACGTGTTCTCGTATTCGTTGTGGTCCTTGCCGGAGGCGACCACGAATGCGGGCGCTGTGATCTCGCTCCACTCTTGCTCGCTGAGCAGGTTCCGGTCGCGGACGTCGGGGTCCTGGAGGATCAGGATGTGGTCAATGGCACGCTTCATCTCCGGCAGGCCATAGACCGCCTGACGGAGTGCGACGAGATCGTCGATTCGGTTGGCCGGCTCCGCGATCAGGTGTTCGAACATCGCGCTGATCGACGCCCAGCTGGGGTCATTGACTGCCTTCGTGCGCTCGGCGCGTATGCGGTCCATGTTCGTGCGAGTGGCGATCAGACCGGCGGTGGCCAGGAAGATGAGTGCCTCCACCTGCTCGGGATGGTCGTGGGCTAATCGGGCGGCCACCCATGAGCCCAACGACACGCCGATGAACGATGCCCTTTCCACGCCAAGTTCCCGCATGACTGCGCGCACGTGGTCGATGTAGACGGCGATCTCGTAGTCGGTGTCGGGCTTGTCGCTGAAGCCGTTGCCAATCATGTCGATGGCGATGCAGCGGTACTGCCGTGCATACGGTCCGAGGTTCGCGGCAAACGTCTCCCAGTGACCCCCGGTGCCATGCAGCATCATCACCACGGGCGCGTCTGCGGGGCCAGCCTCGGCGTAACGGGTGCGCACACCGTCGACCTCGAGAAACCCTTGTGTAAAGGCGACCTCGCGTAGGTGCGTCCAGATGCTGCGGTACGGGCGATCGCCGGGCAGTGCCACACCCATCCGCTCGGCCACACCGGCACGCCATTGCTCGACCGGCTCCCACTCGGCCTCGGCGGCGATCACGCGCTGGGTCTCGGTGAGGATCTGCTCGTCCGTCCGGGACAGGTCGAGCGCCACCCGCCATGGTTGGCGCGTGTGGAACGGTGTCGTGCAGTACATCTCGATCTTGTTGCCTTCGGGGTCGGCGAAGTAGATGCTCCAGCTGTTCCCGTGGTTGCGCGCTTCGAGGCCGGGCGCATGTACCGCGTCCGCCCGCGCATGGAAGGCGCGCAGTTCGGGCAGGCCTGGCACACGGAAGGAGATCTGGCCCAACAGCCGTGTGTCGTACGGCGCGTTGCGGCCGGTGATCATCACCAACTGGTGATGTTCAAACGGGTCACGTGAGAGGAACGTGAGGTGGCGTCCGAGATGTTCTCCCTCATCGACAACGGTCATACCGATGACATCGGTGTAGAACCGCTTCATCGAGTCCATGTCATTGACCAGCACGCCGACGTGCGTGAGCTGGGCATCGGGGGCCGGTGTACTCATGAGCGCCTCTCGTCGAGTTGTTGTTGCAGTTGTCGGGGCAGCCGGTAGGCGCCTTCTCCGGCCACGAACGCTCGGCGCGGCTGCTTGCCCTGGGTGAGCAGGGCAACCGTGTCGTACTCCTCGGACGCGGCGAAGTGCCGCGCGACCATCTCGGCGCCACTGCTCTGGCCCCACATGTTGATGTTGCCCAACCAGGCCTGTGTGCCGTAGCCGGGCCAGTGCATGAACTGCTGCCACGCATCGTCCTTGCTGGCGACACCCTGAGCGCCGGTGGCGAGTAGATGTTGGCGATAGTGCTCGACCAAGTCGCGGTCGTTGGCGCGCCGTTCCTCCACGGTGAGCGAGCTGACGATGAAGTAGCTGACATCGCGGAAGGGTGTACCGCGTCGCACGAGTTGCCAGTCGACCCAGATGCGCTGACCATCGGCACGAAGGAAGCTGTTGCCCTGATGTGCATCGCCGTGAACCAGACAGCGTGGTCCAGGCAGAGATGCCTCGTACGCGGACAACTCGTCGAGGGCGTGATGCATCAGCTCAGGAGACTCATAGACCCAGTTAGGGACGACGGCCGCGTAGGCCGGGTCGGCGAGGTTGTACTGGATGTAGTGCCAGTACTGGATCACCTGCTCGGTGTCGTTGTCGGTACCCATCGAGTTCGGCAGCCAGTCGGATTCGGCGAGTGATGGGTCGTCCCAGAGGATGCCGTGCACCTGCGCGAGTGTCTCCAACCCCTTGGCAACGCCATCGACGCCCAGCGCGTCGTCGCTGAGGCCGAAGCGACCGGGCGAGACCGAAAGGTCTTCCATCATCACGATCCCGTTGCCGCTGCCGTCGGTGTCCCAGTCGGCGAAGTACGAGACGGGGATCGGGTAGTCGAGGTTGTCGCGCATCAGACCATAGAAGCGTGCCTCGCGTTCGGTGATCTGGCCGGTCTTCATACCGGACCAGTTCGCCTTCAAGCACACCTGCTCAGGGATGCCAGCGGCGAGGCCAATGTCGTTGAGGTGCAGGCGCACGCGCAACTTGGTGGTGTGGCTGTTCTTGCACTCGATCTCGTCGAAGGAGTGCACGATGATGCCGGGCCAGCGCTGTGCGAGGAGTCGGGTGAGCCATTGTGGCGTGACCTCGTCGAGTCGACGGGGGAGCGGTTCCACGATCTGCATGCGGTGCCTCTAGTTCACGTCGAGCAGGTCGTGGCACGCGCCGTAGGGCATCAGTGCCCGGAAGTGTTCAAGGCCCGCAGGCGGTGTCTGATCGACCTTGAGGCCCTTGACCTCGACCCGGTCGGCGATGTCGCGGGCCCATACGGCGTAGGCGCTGAGTTCCTCGAGCGCAGCGGTCCACTTGTCGGCCATGACCGCGGGCGGGTCCAGATGAGTGAACGCGTCGACGAGTGCATCAAGTTGATCCGCCCGATGACGGTAGAACTCGGCAAGGTGGCTGGGCACCGCAGTGTTCTCCACCGGCAACAACTGCTGTACGTCGGCAAGCGCTTCGTCGTTTGCCGTGGTGCACAGCGACATGATCGGACTCCACCTCGGAGCGTCCGGTGCGGTGGTCCACGGTGCGAGAGAGGTGGTGGTCGGCGGATTGGCGCCTATCGATTGGAGCCGACTGCACCCGGCGGCCGTCCACCCGAGCAGGACCACCGCACACAGGAGAACCGGAGCCGAGAGGGGCAACCGTGAACGACGCATTGCGCCATCATGCCGCGCGCGGGTGCCGTCGTTCATCTCGCGCCGCCTCCGTAGGCTGACGACATGCCCGGCTTGTGTCGTATCGGTGTGCAACTCCCTGAGGTCGAGCGGCGCGTGCCGTGGTCGGAGTTGGTGGTCATGGCCAAGACCGCTGAAGAGGTCGGCTTCGATTCGCTGTGGGTCGGAGACCACTTGCTCTACGACTTGCCCGATGGTTCGGTTCGTGGGCCATGGGAAGTGTGGACCTCGCTCGCAGCACTGGCGGCCGTCACGCAACGGGTGGCGATCGGCCCGCTCGTGGCGTGTACCGGGTTCCAGAATCCGGCGATGCTGGCCAAGAAGGCGGCGACGGTCGATGCCATCTCCGGTGGTCGGTTGATCCTGGGCCTCGGCGCTGGTTGGAACGAGCGTGAGTATCAGGCGTTCGGGCATCCGTTCGAGCAGCGGGTGGCACGTTTCGTGGAGTCCTTCGACCTGATCCGTCGACTCCTCGCCGGTGAAGTGGTCGATCACGTCGGGCAGTTCTACTCGCTCGACCGTTGCGTCATCGACCCGCCACCCGTGCGCGCTGGTGGGCCGCCGTTGATGGTCGGCTCGATCGGCCCGCGCATGCTTCGCGCCACGTTGCCGTACGTGCGCGGCTGGAACGTCTGGTGGAATCAGTTCGGCAACACGCCTCAGGGTCTGGCTGAGGTGGCCCGCCCGGTACGTGACATGTGCGCGGCGCTTGGTCGCGACCCCGACGAGGTGTTGTGCACGGCGGCTGTCTACGTGCAGGCGCCGGGCGGCGGTGGGCGAGTCATGGGCGACTCGAACTCTGGTGTCGCTCCGATCAGTGGTTCGGTGGAACAGGTTGCCGAACAACTCGCAGCCTTCGCCGCGGTCGGCGCCTCGCACCTGCAGTTGGTGGTGGATCCGATCACCCAGGAGAGCATCGAATGGCTGGGTGAGGTGCTGGCGCTGCTGGACAAGGCCAGGGTTCGCTAGTCTCGGCCTCCATCGAAGGAGGAGCTATGGCTCAGCAGGTTCGGGGTGTTGTGGCGCTCAGCAAGGGCGCGCCGGTGACAATCGAGACGATCCTGGTGCCGGATCCGGGGCCGGGCGAAGCCGTCGTCAAGGTGCAGGCGTGCGGTGTGTGTCACACCGATCTTCACTACCGCGAGGGTGGCATCAACGACGAGTTCCCGTTCTTACTCGGCCATGAGGCAGCGGGAGTGGTGGAGTCGGTCGGTGCCGGTGTCACCAACGTGCAGCCTGGCGACTTCGTCATCCTCAACTGGCGCGCGGTCTGTGGTACATGCCGCAGCTGCCTGAAGGGGAAACCGCACCTGTGCTTCAGTACGTTCAACGCGACGCAGAAGATGACCCTGCTCGATGGCACGGTGTTGTCGCCGGCGCTCGGGATCGGCGCCTTTGTCGAGAAGACGCTCGTCCACTCTGGTCAGTGCACCAAGGTCGATGCAGGCGTGCCGGCCGCCACTGCTGGTCTGCTGGGTTGTGGTGTGATGGCCGGTATCGGCGCCTCGATCAACACCGGCACCGTCAGCCGCGGTGATTCCGTCGCTGTCTTCGGTTGCGGCGGTGTGGGCGATGCCGCCATCGCCGGAGCCCTCCTGGCTGGTGCCACCACGATCGTTGCGGTCGACATCGACGACCGCAAGCTTGAATGGGCCAAGGGATTCGGCGCTACCCACACCTGCAACTCGTCGCTCGTCGACCCTGTTGAGTACATCCGCTCGGTTACTGGCGGCAATGGTGCCGACGTCTGCATCGAAGCGATCGGCAACCCGAACGTGTACCAGCAGGCATTCCAGGCTCGCGACCTCGCCGGGACAGTCGTGCTGGTCGGCGTGCCCCGGCCGGACATGATCTTGGAACTGCCCTATATCGAGGTGTTCGGCCGTGGCGGCTCGCTGAAGTCCAGCTGGTACGGCGATTGCCTGCCGTCGCGCGACTTTCCGATGCTGGTGGAGCTGCATCAGCAGGGCCGCTTGCCGCTCGACAAGTTCGTCAGCGAAATCATCTCGCTGGACGCGGTCGAGGAGGCATTCCACAAGATGGAACGCGGCGAAGTGCTGCGCTCCGTGGTGGTGCTCTGAGTACCGTGCACCCGATGGGGATCGAACTGGTCACGACGGACGGACTCTTCGCCCTGGACGGCGGAGAGTGGCAGGTCACCAACAACATCTGGATCGTTGGTGACGACCGCGAGGTCATCGTGTTCGACGCCGCCCATGACGCTGCGCAGATCGTGTCGGCGGTCAATGGGCGCAGGGTGAGAGCGATCGTGCTCACCCACGGTCACAACGATCACGTCAACGCAGCGGTGCCGCTGCGGCAAGCTGTCGATGCCCCGATCCTGCTACACCACAGCGACCGCATGCTGTGGGACGTCGTGTGGCCGAATGAGCACCCAGATGGCCCTGTCACCGCTGGCGAGGTGCTGAAGGTGGCCGGTCACGAACTCGGTGTGTTGCACACGCCAGGTCATTCGCCGGGGTGTTGTTGTTTTCACGACGCAGCGTCCGGTGTGGTGTTCAGCGGCGACACGTTGTTCTGCGGAGGGCCCGGCGCCACCGGCCGCAGCTACAGCGACGAGCCCACCATCGTGCGCTCGATCCGCGATCGTCTGCTCGGCTTGCCCGACCACACGGTGGTGCACACCGGGCATGGCGACTCCACCACGATCGGGGCCGAGCGTGAACGGGTACTGGCCCGAGCGGCAGAACTCGGTGTCTGAGCGACGCACCTGGCGCTTCGGCCTAGCCGGGCTGGCGCTGCTGTCCGTCCTGTTGCGCCTGCGGTTCGTGTTCACCCCGATCACATCCGACGAGGGTGGTTATCTCGCCGTCGCTCGCGCCTGGCGTCATGGCAAGTTGCTGTACACCCAGGTGTGGGTCGACCGGCCACAGGGCACCCTGTTGCTGTATCGCCTGTGGGACATCCTGAGCTTCGGCGACGAGGACCACCTGCGGGTGATCTCGCTGGTGTTCGGCGCCGCAGCAGTGGTCGGCCTGGCGGTTATCGTCGGCGCGTTGTCCGGTCGGCGTTCGGCCGGGGTCATCGCAGGAGTCCTCGGAGCGTTGTTGTCGTCAGCCCCGGCGCTCGAGGGTTACTCCGCCAACGGTGAGTTGCTCGGCGGCACGTTCAGCGTCGTGTGTCTCGCTGTTGCAGTGCGAGTGCTGGTCGGTCGTTCCGATCGGCGCTGGATGTTCGCTGCCGGTGCACTCGGTGCGATCGGCTTCTCGATGAAGCAAGCCGGTATCGACGGTCTGCTCGCACTCGGTCTGTGGTTGCTGGTGGTCTGGGCCACCGGTGCCCGCCCACGCCCTGAGGTCCTCGCCCTGCTGTGGCGCACTGTCGTCGGTGCAGCCGGTGTGCTGGCATTGTTGGTGTTGCACGCGCTGACGCTGAACATGTCGGACTGGTGGTACGCCATGTTCGGCTATCGCCTGGATTCGCGGAGCGCGCTGAAAGGCGCCAACTTCGACCGGTTCTGGAGCACGTGGTCGGATGCCAAACCGCTGTTCGTGCCAATGATGCTGGCCGCATTCGTGTGCGCTGTGGTCGTCGTCGTCGGCCGCCGCTCTGGTCGCTTCGCCATCGAAAAGTCGCTGCTTCCGCTGTGGCTGATCTGCGCGTTCGCGACCTTCTTCTCCGGCGGCCAGTTCTTCCATCACTACTGGATCACGCTCACGTTCCCGGTCGCTGCGCTGTGTGCGCTGGTGATCGGCGCAGCGCCGTGGGAGTTGAAGTGGGTGTCGGTGATGGTCGCTTCGGTATTCGCCATGGTGTCATGGGGATCGCTGGCGCTCGAGTCGCGCAGTGAGATCCCGGTCAGTATCAGCGGTGAGACGCGACCGTTGAAGGCTGAGCACGTCGGCCACTGGCTGCGCGAGCAGATGGAGTCCGGCGACACGATGTACGCAATGTGCGCCGCCGCCCACTCATATGCGCACGCGCATGTCGACCCGCCCTACCCGTACCTCTGGTTCGACGGTGTGCGCCAAGCACGCCATGCGCAGCAGTTGCTGATCGCATTGTTCCAGCAGCACCCACCGACATGGGTTGCCGGATTCGATTCCGCGGCAGCGTGCAACGGAACGGGTGAGGTGGCGGCCGTGCTGGCGGCCTCGTACCGCCAGGTCGCGACGGTGGACGGCGTGCCGATCTACCGACTGCAGCCCTCAGGGCGTTAGAGGATCTTGGAGAGGAACTGCTTCGTGCGTTCGTGGGTGGGGTTGGTGAAGAAGTGCTCGGGAGTGCCCTCTTCGAGGATGACCCCGCCGTCCATCATCACGACCCGGTCGCTCACTTCGCGGGCGAAGCCCATCTCATGGGTGACGCACACCATGGTCATACCGCCCACGGCAAGTTCCTTCATCACATCGAGCACCTCGCCGATGGTCTCCGGGTCGAGCGCGCTGGTGGGCTCGTCGAACAGCATGAGTGCCGGCTTCATCGCCAACGACCTGGCGATGGCGACGCGCTGCTGTTGGCCGCCGGACAACTTGCCCGGGTAGACATCGCGCTTGTCGCTGAGCTTGACCCGCTTCAACAGTTCTTCGGCTGTAGCAACGGCTTCATCGCGGCTCTGGCCGCGGATACGCGTCGGAGCTTCGATGATGTTCTCCAGGGCCGTCAGATGCGGCCACAGGTTGAATCGCTGGAAGACGAAGCCGATCTCGCTGCGGACGGCGGCGAGTGATTTCTCCGAGGCGCGGACGAACTTGCCGTTCTTGTCCTGCTGGAACCCCACCCGGTGACCGTTGACCGTGATCTGGCCCAGGTCGATGGACTCCAGCGCATTGAGTGTGCGCAGGAACGTGGTCTTGCCAGAGCCCGATGCGCCGATGATGCACACCACTTCGCGGGGAGCAACCTTCAGCGTGACACCCTTGAGCACTTCGACACGGCCGAAACTCTTGTGCACGTCAACCGCATCGACGATCAGTTCACCGGTCATCAGTGGCCTCCGATCAGTCGTCCGAGGTTGCGTTTGGCCCAGCCCCGAGTCTGCATGGTGGCATCGCGGTCGCTCTCGCTGAACTTGCGCTCGATGGCCTTCTGGGCGAACCCCCACAGTGTGGTGAGCAACAAATACAGGACGGCCACACCGGCCAGGTACTCGGGGTATTTGAACGTCGACGAGATGCGGATCTCGGCGTCCTGGAACAATTCGCGCACGCTGATGAACGCCAGCAGCGAGGTGGTTTTCAGCATGTTGTTGAACTCGTTGCCGAGCGGCGGCATGATCACTCGGGCCGCCTGGGGCAACACGATTCGACGCATGGCCAGACCGCGGCGCATCCCGACGGTCTTGGCGGCTTCCATCTGCCCGCTGTCGACCGCGCCGATTCCGGCGCGGACGATTTCAGACATGTAGGCGCCTTCGTTGACCGCGAGTGCGACCGCTCCCGCCAACACTGCACCCGACACCGAGAAGAACGGGAAGTGTGCAGTGCGCGGGAACAGGTCGTACCCGAGAAACAGGTTGGCGCCGTAGTAGGTGAAGAAGATCTGGACGATCACCGGCGTGCCTCGGAAGAACCACACGTACGCGCCGGACATGAACCGCAGGATCCTGAACTTGGACATCTGCATCAGCGCCGAGATCAGCCCGAACAGCACCCCGAAGAACTGGGCGACGACGGAGATTCCCAACGTGAGATAGAGCGCGTCACGGGTGACGCCGTCCGGGGGCAGGATGTGGTCGAAGAAGACCGACCAGTCGAACTTCACCGCTGCGATCACAGCAGCGTCACTTCGTCAAGGCCGTGGTCGCCATTTCCCACTTGGTAAGGATCTTCAGCATGGCGCCGTCGGCGTACATCGCGTCGATGGCGCCCTGGACCTTGGCCTTGAGCGGGTCGTCCTTGCGGATGGCGATGCCGACGGTGATCGGGTTGATGGCTTCGCCACCGAATGCGAACTCGTCGGGCGTGGTCTTCACGTAGTAGGCCACCACGGGGGCGTCGCCGAAGTAGGCGTCCACCTTGTTGGTGCGCAGCGCGTTCGCCGCGTCGGTGTCCTTCGGGAAGATCTTGATGTCGATGGCCTTCTTGCCAGCGGCGACGAACTCGTCGGACTTGGTGGTGAGGAAGTCGGCGTTGGAGGTGCCGACCTCGACCGAGACGGTCTTGCCAGCGATGTCGTCGAGCGACTTGATGCCGGCGGGGTTGCCCTTCTGCACCATGAACGACTGACCGACGCTGATGTAGTCGACGAAGTCGACCTGCTTGGCTCGCTCTTCAGTGTCGTTCATCCCCGAGATGATGGCGTCGCACTTCTTGCCGACGAGTGCCGGGATGATGCCGTCGAAGCCGGTGTTGACGAAGTCGGCCTTGAGGCCCAAGCGGGTGGCCACTTCCTGGCCGATCTCGATGTCGCTGCCGACGGGCGTGGTGCCGTCGTAGAACTCCTCGGGCGGGTAGCTGATGTCGCTGCAGAACAGCAACGTTCCGCCTGAGCTGTCGGAGGACTTCTTGTCGTCACCACAGCTCGCGAGGAGCATGGCGCCGGTGGCTGCGAGAAGAGCCAGGTGTCGGGTACGCATGTGAGTGCTTCTTTCTGTGTCGCTGGGGCGACATGTGGAGTTGCGGCACGTTAGCGAACTTGGAAGGGCAGGGCGTAGATGTGATCAGTGGGTCGCATGAACGTCCTGTACGGTCGATCCTCGTGGGAGATCCTGTCGATATCACAGCACCGATGCAGGGAACGATCGTGGCGGTCGATTCGCGGCTCGGCGATCAGGTGCGAACGGGTCAGCAACTGATGCTCATCGAGTCGATGAAGATGCACCATGCCATCGAGGCTACGTGTGACGGTGTGGTGGTGGAGTTGCTCGTCACCGTCGGCGACACAGTGGGTGAGCATGCGTGCGTGGCTCGCATGCGGCCCGGTCAGGTCACTGTTCCCGAGGCTGCGGCCATCGCACAGGACAACCCGACTCACATCCGCGCGGACCTCGCTGAGGCGTTGGCGCGCCACGAGGTGGGTCTCGACCAGTCGCGTCCGGAGGCAGTCGCCAAGCGCCGTTCCACCGGTCGACGTACCGCTCGCGAGAACGTGAACGACTTGCTCGACGAGGGCTCGTTCGTGGAATACGGTCCGGTCGTCATCGCTCCACAGCGGCGGCGACGTTCGCTCGACGACCTCATCGCCCGCACTCCGGCCGACGGCATGGTGGGTGGTCTGGGCAAGGTGGGCGGACATCCGGTCGTAGCGATGAGCTACGACTACACCGTGCTCGCCGGTACCCAGGGTGGCCAGAACCATCGGAAGAAGGATCGACTGTTCGAACTTGCCGAGCAGTTGCGCCTGCCGGTGGTGTTCTTCACCGAAGGCGGGGGAGGGCGACCCGGCGACACCGACACGATGGGGGTGACCGGCCTCGATTGTTCGGCATTCATGTACTTCGCGCAGCTCTCGGGCCTCGTACCGTTGGTGGGCATCAACGCCGGCTACTGCTTCGCAGGAAACGCCGCACTCCTGGGCTGCTGCGATGTGGTGATCGCCACCGCCGACAGCAACATCGGCATGGGCGGGCCAGCGATGATCGAGGGCGGTGGCCTGGGTGTGTTTGATCCCACTGAGATCGGGCCGATGTCGGTGCAGACCGTGAACGGTGTGGTCGACATCGCTGTCGCCGATGAAGCTGAGGCCGTAGTTGCCGCCAAGCAGTACCTTGGCTTTTTCACCGATCGCGCGCAGCCGCAGTGGGAATGTGCCGATCAGCGCGAGCTTCGCCACGTGATTCCCGAAGACCGCAAACGGGCGTACGACGTGCACGCCGTGATCCAACGGCTGTTCGACAGCGGCAGCGTGCTCGAACTTCGCCGCGACTTCGGACTCGGTATGGTCACTGCGCTCGCCCGTGTGGAAGGTCGGCCCGTTGGTGTGGTCGCGAACAACCCCGGTCACCTCGCCGGTGCCATCGACAGTGACGGTGCCGACAAGGCCGCACGCTTCCTGCAGCTCTGCGACGCATTCGACATCCCGATCGTCACCCTCGTCGACACACCCGGGATGATGGTCGGCCCGGAGGTGGAGAAGACGGCCCTCGTGCGTCATTGCACGCGCTTGTTCGTCACCGGTGCCAATGTCAGCGTGCCGATCGTCAGCATTGTGCTGCGCAAGAGCTACGGCCTGGGGGCTCAGGCGATGATGGGCGGGAGCACGAAGGCCCCACAGGCGTGTGTTGCGTGGCCGACGGGCGAGTTCGGCGGGATGGGGCTGGAAGGTGCCGTGCGGCTTGGCTACCGCAACGAGTTGGAGGCCATCGCCGACCCTCACGAACGCGAGACCACGTTCCAACAGATGGTCGACAAGATGTATCAGGTGGGCAAGGCGGTCAACATCGCCAGCCATTACGAGATCGACGATGTCATCGACCCAGTCGACTCACGTCGCTGGATCTCGGCAATTCTGCAGGCGGTCCCTGCACCTCCTGCCCGCACCGGAAAGAAACGGGCCAACATCGACACCTGGTAGAACCACATCATGCGCATTGATGAAGTCGAGCTGCGGCTCGTCGAGCTCCCGTATCGAATGCCTTTCAAGACGTCGTTCTCCTCGGAGGAGGGCAAGGTGGCGATCATCGTCACCGTGCGCTCTGAGGGGATGGAGGGGTACGGCGAGGGCACTATGGACCCGTTCCCGTTCTACCGCGAGGAATGCACGGTGGGCGCCTGGCATCTGTTGCAGCACGCCTTCGCCCCTGATCTGCTGCAGCACGGGTGCGAGCACCCTTCGGAGCTCAGCGCCCGCTGGGCACGCTGGCGTGGCAACCCGATGGCGAAGACCGCGCTCGAAGCCGCCGTGTGGGACTGTTACGCACGTCAACGGGGTGTGCCACTGCGCTCACTGTTGGGTGGAGAGCGCACCGAAATCCCTGTGGGCGCCAGCCTCGGCATGAGCTCGATTCCCGAGACCGTGGAGAACGTGGCGCGCCATGTCGAGCAGGGCTACAAGCGAGTGAAGCTGAAGATCGAGCCCGGTTGGGACATCGATCTGCTGGCGGCTGTGCGCGGTCGGTTCCCCGACATCGAGTTGACGGTGGATGCCAACTCCGCCTACACGCTCGGCCAGATCGACACGCTGCGAGCGATCGACGAATTCGGTCTGCACTACATCGAACAGCCGCTGCACTGGGACGACATGGTCGAGCATGCGCAGCTGGCAACGATGATCCGCACCGAGCTGTGCCTCGACGAGACACTCACGTCACCCACCCGCGTGCGGGATGCACTCGACATGAAGGCCTGCTCCGTGGTCAACGTCAAGGTTGCTCGCGTCGGTGGTGTGCAGTCCGTTCGAGAGATCCACGAGATGTGCGTCGCCCGCAACGTCCCGATGTGGTGCGGCGGCATGTTGGAGACGGGCGTCGGTCGTTCCCTCAACATCCACCTGGCCACTATGCCCGGCTTTGTGTTCCCCGGCGACACGGCGTCGGCCAGCCGCACGTATGTGCGCGACATCGTCGAGCAGCACCTCGAGGCCACCAATGGCATCATGCCCGTTCCGGAAGGTGCCGGAACCGGCGTCACGCTCGATCGCCCATTCCTGGACGAGGTCACTTCCATGACAGAGGTCGTGCGCGCGTGACCATCGAGTTTCGCGTGTTGCGCACCGCCGACGAGGTGGCGGAACTGCCGGTGTTCGAAGACCGCATCTGGGGCGGCGAGGACGAGCGCGTCTCGGTCAACATGATGGTTGCGTGCATCGACGAGGGTGGCATGGCGCTCGGCGCATACGACGCGGACCGACTGGTCGGCTCAGCGTTCGGGTTCCGCACGTCCGACAGCCGCGTACTGCACTCGCACTACATCGCTGTCGACCCCGAGTACCGCCGCTCCGGGCTTGGTGAGCAGTTGAAGCATCGCCAGGCTGAATGGTGCAGTGACAACGGTGTCACCGCCATGCGCTGGACGTTCGATCCGTTACAGCTCACCAACGCGCACCTCAACCTCAACAAACTCGGTGCGCTGGGCGTGTCGTACCGCGTCAACCACTATGGGTCGCTCGGTGGCATCAACGGTTCGCTACCCTCCGATCGGCTCACGGTGCAGTGGGAACTCGAACGTCCTCGTCCCCTGTTTGGTGAGCACTACGTGCTCACTGTGCCGTCGGTGTCGCCAGAGCAGATCGCTGCCGCTGCGCCGGAGGCCCTGCGGGCCCGGCTCGCGATCCGCGATGCAATGGGCCCGCACTTGAGCGATGGTTGGAAGGTCACCGGCGTCGACCGCCACGAACGCACTTACACGCTGTCGCGCTGACCAGCGTGGCAGACTCGCTGGTCGTGACTACCGGCCAGCTGATCGTCGTCGGACTGGCGGTCGCTGTGGCGGCGTTCGTGCAGGTGATCGCCGGTTTTGGCTTCGGTTTGCTGGCGATGCCGATCATGACCCTCGCGATCCCGGTGGAGAAAGCGGTCGTGGTCAGCACGTTGTTGAGCGCCATCACCACCAGCTGGCAGTCGTGGTTCATGCGCAAGGATGCGGACCCGGCGCTGGTGAAACGATTGACGATCAGCGCCTATCTGGGCATGCCACTTGGGATCGCGGTCCTGGAGTTGGCGGCCGACGGCACATTGAAGATCGCTCTCGGGGTGGCCGTGCTGGTGGCGACGCTCATGTTGGCAGCGCGGCTCGACCTTCGTCACGCAGGGCCGGGGGTGGACATGGCTGCCGGTTTCATCTCCGGGGTGCTGAGCACATCGCTGTCCACCAACGGCCCGCCGCTGGTATTCGACCTGCAGGCTCGACACCTGGAAGCGGCTCGTTTCCGGGCGACGATCTCCGCCGTGTTCGCACTCTGCAACGTCGGGGCGATTGCACTCTTCGCGTTCCGAGGAAAATTGACCCAGGGCGGTCTGCACGCCGCATTGGTGGCGCTGCCAGCGTGGGCGCTCGGACAATTGGTCGGGTGGCCGATCCGCAAGCACATGCACGGTCAGCGTTTCCGCGTACTCGTGTTGGCGCTACTTGGGTTGGCAGGAGCTACGTCGATCGTGTTCGCGGTGGTCTAGCCAGTTCACGAACCGAACATCATCAGCCATTGTTCCTTGGTCCGCGGACGGAAGACATAGTTGCTCTCGCGGATCTCGTCGATGGTGGCACTGGCCGGCGCCGAGTAGCGGTGACCGGGAAACACCACCGTGCCGTCGGGCATCGCCGCCAGCATCTGCAGGCTGTCGAACATCGCCTCCGGGTCGCTGCCCGGGAAATCGGTGCGACCGCAGCCGTCGAGAAAGAGCGTGTCGCCGCTCACCAAGCGACCGTCGACATGGAAGCACTGGCTCCCCGGTGTGTGGCCTGGCGTATGCACGAGCGTGATCGAGATGTCGCCAACCTGCACTACGTCGCCGCCCTGGTGCTGCACCAGATCGCCCTCGGAGAGTCCGCTGGTCTTCAGTACCCACGGTGTCTCGTCGCGCTGCACGTGCACGGGGCAACTGCACCGCTCCAGCAGCGTCGCCACACCTTCCACCGGGTGGCCCATCATGTTCCCGCCGATGTGGTCGGCGTGGAAGTGGGTGGCGAGCACCCCGGTCACCTTCATACCGTCGGCCTCCACGAGGTCGAGGAGCTCGTTGACGGCGTAGGCAGGATCGATCAGCACGCACTCGTTCGTCGCCCTGTCGCCGATGGCGTAGGTGAAGTTGACCATCTGTTGCGCAATCGCATTTTGCGTCGCGAAGTCTCGCCCCGAAAGCAGTTGGCGAAAGTAGAAGCGGTCGGAAGACATGGCCATCACGCTACGGTACTGACCTGATGAGCGAACAGTTGCAGTCACTCACCGCTGGCGAGCGGATCGTGTTCGGTGGCGACAGGTTCGCCACAGTGTCGTCCCAGCTGGCGGCCAAGTTCGTTGCCGGCGATCGGCTGGTTGTGGTGCACGAGACCGGCGATCTGCTCCATTTACCCGCTGCCGAGCATGCCGTCGCGGCCGCTGCCGTGGCTCGCGCGTTCGAAGCCTTCGTTGCGCTCAGCACCGTCACCGACGACCAGATCAGCGACTTCTTCGGCCGCTTCTCCGACCTGCTCGCCGACGATCTGGTCTTCGCTTCGATCGCCGCAGCCAACGCTGCAGACGTGCAACAGGCCACCACCCGTGGCCGTGCAACCGGTCGGCTCGTGCTCGCTCCGAAGATGCGCGCCGACATGATCGAGGGGTTGCGTACCTGGCGCGACATTCCTACTCGTCGTAGCCAGCAGATGACGGAAGTACGTCACGACCGCTGGTCAGTGCAGCAATGGCGCGATCCGCTGGGTGTGGTGGGGTTCGTGTTCGAAGGACGCCCGAACGTGTTCGCCGACGCCACCGGGGTACTGCGCACCGGCAACACGGTTGTCTTCCGCATCGGCAGTGATGCACTGGGAACTGCTCGGGCCATCATGTCGGCCGCCGTGGAGCCGGCGTTGGCCGCTGCCGGGTTGCCCGTCGGTGCCGTGGCACTGGTCGACAGTGCCGCCCATGCGGCCGGTTGGGCACTGTTCGCCGATACGCGTGTAGGTCTCGCCGTGGCGCGTGGTTCAGGTGCGGCGGTTGCCCAACTGGGTGCGGTCGCTCGTCAACATGGTGTTCCCGTCAGCCTGCACGGGACAGGCGGGGCGTGGCTCGTCGCTGGTGCCTCGGCCGACGCCGAGCGTTTCCGGTTGTCCGTGCTGCATTCGCTGGATCGCAAGGTGTGCAACACGGTGAACGTGGTGTGTATCCCTCGCGACCGCGCCCACGACCTGGTGCCGGTGTTGCGTTCGGCTGCCGGCGAGGCCGCTGCCGGCAGGGGAGTACAGCCGATCATCCACGAGTTGGCGATCGACGACACGCAGTTGGGCCACGAGTTCGAGTGGGACACGGTGCCTGAGTTGGCGTTGCTGATCGTCGACAACGTGGCCCAGGCAGTGCAGCAGTGCAATACGTTCAGCCCGCACTTCGTGGCCTCGCTGATCAGCGCCGATCCTGCGGAACACGAGTGGTTCTATCGCTCGATCGATGCCCCGTTCGTGGGCGACGGTTTCACCCGTTGGGTGGACGGTCAGTTCGCGCTGCTGCAGCCGGAACTCGGACTCTCGAACTGGCAAGCCGGTCGACTATTCGGTCGCGGTGGTGTGCTGTCGGGCGATTCCGTCTACACCGTGCGGTTGCGGGCGTCGATCAGCGACCCCGAACTGCATCGTTGATCAGTTCCACCAACCGGTCACGTCGACAATGACGTGCAACTGGGTGGAGGACCGCAAGCAGATTTCCCCGGAGGTTCCAACTTTGACTTGCAACCCGCTGGCGATGATCGTGCCGGCGGGGAAGTTGACGCTCTCGGAGGCAGGTTCTGCTCCGCAACCCCAGATCTTCAAGGTGCCGTTGGCCACGGTGTTGGCGACGGTGAGGTTCAGCGACAGCGCCTTGACGCTCCCCGGGATCCCGCGGTGGCCAGCCAGTGAGACCGTCACTGTGGTGTTGGCCGGCAGGTACTGGCCGTCGGTTCCGGCGTTCATGTCGGGGCGATACAGGTCGCGAGTGTCGATCACGCGAGTAGGGGTGGTGGGCACGATGGAGCCGGTTCCCGAGGTGGTGAAATACCCGAGCAGCGTCACCTTCACGTCTTCGGCGGTCAACGTGTAGAGGCACATCTCGTCGATGGCGGACAGCGGGACGATGGCGAAGTTCGATCGCACTGAACCCACCACGGGGTTCACCGAGGAGACGAACGGCTTGCTCCCTGTGCAGGGGTAGGTGGTGATGAAGCCATCGGCCGCAGGATTGATGCCAGCGATGGCGATGGCCACTGCGGTTGCCCCGTCGGGGACGCCGTATCGATTGGCGAAGCTGATCGAGGCAGTCTCGTGTGCACCCAGCCGCCCGGAGGAGTTGAGTCCGCTGATGGTGTCGAACACCGGCGTGGGCGTGGTCGCGGTGAAGCTGTCGCCGCGTGCGGTGCGGAAGTACCCGGAGATGTCGATGACCAGTTGGCCCGATCCCATCGAGTAGATGCAGATGTAGCCGCTGGGACTCACCGGGAAGACCCCGGCATTCGCAACGATCGCCCCTGTGGTGTAGTTCAGGGTCGATGCGACGGGGCGCGGGTCGGTGCAGTCGTACACCGTCAGGTAGCCGGCCTGGTTCGGTTTGACAAACGTGAAGTTGGCGCTGATCGCAGTGATGTCACTGGGGAGGCCCGCAATACCGGCGAGCTTGATCATCTTGATCGAGGTGCCAATGACGGGTGAGATGCGCAGGGTTTCGCGACTGTCGGCGAAGCGGAACGGGGCGATGTGGGTGTACGACGACGGCGCTCCCGAGGGTACGACCGTCGGCAGCGGCATGATTCCGGTGGAAGCCGTCGGGTCGACCGTGAACGACCAGGTCACGGTACGGGCCTGGGTGGTGACCGTGACCGTGTACGTGCCAGGGGTCAGGGCGGCACGAGGGATCACGCTCACGGCGTTGTCGTGGTCGAGGATCGCCTGAGCGGTCCCTGTCGTGTTCGCCTTGGAGATCGAGCAGACCGGCACCGGCCCGTTCGGACCGGTCATGGTTGCTGAGGCGGCCGTGACGGTCTCGGGCATCATTGCAATGACCGGAAGACCGGCCGAACCGGTCCAACCGCAGAAGTCCAACGGGTTTGGCGACTCGGTGATGAAGGCGCTGAGGTTCGTGGTCGTGCCGTCGCCGGGGAAGAGGATCGGGGTGGCCGGCCGCGGTGCACTGACCAGGCCGCTCAAGACGTTGAGGGTTGCTCCAGAGTGCCAACTCGTAGGCGTCGAGGCCAGATCGCACTTGCCGAAGCCCACATTGTTGAGGTTGTAGCGCAGGATGCCGATCGCATGGAACGGCCCGGTCATCCACAGCTCGATGTGGCTGCGTGCGGTGGCGCCCAGAGCGCTGCTCACGGCGACATTGCCGCTGTTGCCGGCGATGTCGCCGTTGCTGGTGTAACCCGGCTTGGTCGGCAACTCGTCGTGCGAAATACCGTTGTACAGCATGTAGCACGAGTGGTTGTAGGCCCCAGGGTTGAGCGCGGCATTCTCCGTGACCGGTGCCAAGCCAGACATCGTGCGGTAGTAGTTCACCGTTTCCAGCCAACCGGCGCTGGGCGGGATGAACGGGGGAACCGGATCGGCGGCGCGGACAGGGGCAACCGGAACGCAGAGCAATACCGACAGCGCTGCTGCTGTGCTGGCTAGAAATCGTCGTGCGCGTGTCATGGTCAGTCCAACTCGGGTGGAGTTCTCTCCACCATTTCATCGGTTTGCATGGGCAGGTACTGGAGCAATTTGGAAAACTTTATGGAACTCTTGATGAGACCCGCCTGCCAGATGCCGATGCTGGGGCCGAAGTAGGCTGCTCAGGTGCGTCGTCGATGGATGCTTCTCGCCGTCGGGTGTGCCCTGGTTGCCTGTTCAACGTCGGCAGGTGTCTCCGTCCGGGGTTCGCAGACCCTCGACACCGGCACCGTTCCCGTCGCACCCGTCTCGAGTGTCCCCAGTACTTCGTCGAATGGGGCAGACCAGCCTGGCGACGGGGTCGGCGATGAACTGTTCCCCGGGCTCGGAAACCCGGGCGTCGATGTGACGAACTACGACGTGCAGTTGGCGTTCGATCCTGCCACCGAGGTGCTGCAGGCGACGGTGGTGATCGACCTGACGCTCACCACGGACCGACAGGGCATCACTCTCGATGCTGCCGGGCCCCAGATCGACTCGGTAGTGGTGGATGACCAGGTAGTGACGTTCCGTCAGGATGATCCCGAGCTGCGGGTCAGTCTGCCGGGTCCCGGTCATGTCGGCGACCAGCTGCGGGTGACAGTCGCGTATCACCTGTCGCCGCAGTCCCAGGAGTCGATCGTCGGTCTGTCGAATGGATGGTTCAACACCGTTGGCGGGGCCTACGTGTTGAACGAACCTGATGCAGCGCACACCTGGCTGCCATGCAACGACCATCCCAGCGACAAGGCGACGTTCACGGTTGCTGTCACGGTGCCTGCCGGCCTCACCGCGATTGCTAACGGCGAACTCACCGACCACCATTCCGAAGGTGCGAACGAGGTCTGGGTGTGGCGCGAGCAACGGCCGATGACCACCTACTTGATGCAGCTGTTCGTCGGCGACTACCAGCTGGTGACGGGCGTTGGCCCCCATGGGCTGCCGCTCGTCAGTGCTGTCCTGCGCAGTGATCAGCTGACGATGCAGTCGTCCATCGATCAGATTCCTGCGCAGATCGCGTTCTTCGAGCGCTTCTTCGGCGCCTATCCGCTCGATCGATACGGCATCGCCATCACCGACAGCTCCGCGGGGCTGGCGATGGAGACCCAGGAGCGTTCGTACTTCAGCCGTGACGACTTCGTGCAGGGGCCGGATCAGTCGTTGCTGGCACACGAGTTGGCGCACCAGTGGTTCGGTGATGCGGTGTCGCCGCAGCGATGGTCGGATGTGTGGCTGAACGAGTCGTTCGCCACCTACGGCGAATGGATGTGGATGGAGCATCTCGGGGAACTCACCGTCGACGAGATGGCGAAAGAGGCGCTCAATGGCCGATACCCGGGAAGCACTGCTCACCCGAGTGCCCAGGAGTTGTTCGGCTACAACAGCTACGAAGGTGGAGCCGTCGTAGTTCACGCATTACGCAAAGAACTTGGTGACGAGCTGTTCTTCACACTGCTGCAGCGATGGGTCGCGGGCTACAACGGCACCTCGCGAACAACTGAAGACTTCACTGCGCTTGCCGAGAAGGTCGCCGGGCGTTCGCTCTCCGACTTCTTCGCCGCCTGGCTGTATGCAGCTCAGACGCCTAGTGCGTTCCCCCAGTGAGTCGTGCCAGTGCCGCCTCACGCCAGGCCGAGCGCCGCCCCGTTCGCTGTTCGCGATGATCGGTGTTCTTGGGTAACACCATCAGCGAGTTGATCCCGAGGTAACGGAACGGCTCGGGCTCCCAACGACGTGAGCGGTGACCGACCCACGGCATCGTCACCAGGTCGCTGTCGGTGCCGGTGATGAGATCGGCCAGAGTTCGGCCGGCGAGGTTCGTGGTGCCCACACCGTCGCCGACATAGTTGCCCGCAGAGGCCAGGCCGGTAGTGCTGTCGAATGCCACATGGCACCACCAGTCGCGTGCGGTGGCGACCGGTCCGCCCCATCGGTGGGTGATCGCAGCTTCACCGAGATGTGGGAACAGTTCACGCAGTGCCTCGTGAATCTTGTCGTGCACTCTGGGGTTGCGCTCGAACTCGGCGGCCGTGCGACTTCCCCAGTGGTACCAGGCGCCCCGGCCGCCGAACGCGATGCGGTCGTCGGCGGTGCGTTGTCCGTAGACGATCATGAACCGTTCGTCATTGAAGGTTTCGCGCTCGTGAAGGCCGGTCTGTTCCCAGAACTCCGCTGACAGCGGCTCGGTCGCGATCATCAGTGAGTAGATCGGCGCCATCTCGCGGCGGCGCTGTGCGAGCGTTCCGGTGAAGGCTTCGGTCGCCCGCACGACGACTCGTGCGTTCACCGTGCCGTGCTCGGTACGCACGCGGTGTGGGGCGATCTCCACGACTGGGGAGTGCTCGTAGATTGTGGCCCCGTGTCGTTCGACGACGCAGGCGAGCCCGCGTGCCAGCCGCGCCGGCTGGATGGCTGCGCAATGAGGTGTGTACTCGCCGCCGATCACCCCGGTTGCGGCACAGCGCCGGCGGGCTTCGTCGGCGCTCAGCACCCGGTAGTCGTCCTCGCCGAAACCGTACGAATGGAGGTGCGCAACATGGTGGTGCGAGCGGGCAAGCTGTGCAGGGTTGCGAGCGACTGCCACGTACCCGCCGTGCGCGAAATCGCACTCGATACCTTCCGCCGTGGCCACTCGCCCGATCTCTCCAACCGTCGCGTGCATCGCCGTCTGCAGGCGTATCGCGTCGTCTCGGGAGTACTTCGCTGCCATCGCATCGAGACCCATCGGCAGCAGGGCGGAGCACCAGCCGCCGTTGCGTCCGCTCGCGCCGAACGCCACAGTGCGGGCCTCGAGTACGACGACGCGCAGTGAGGGGTCGCGCTGGAGCAGGTAGTACGCGGTCCACAGGCCTGTGTATCCCGCACCGACGATCGCAATGTCGGCGTCGACCGCACCTGACAACGCAGCGCGGGATGCACCCCACTCCTGTGCATCGATAGCCGAGTGCCACAGCGAGAGATCGGCGAGCTCATGCATGTCAGACCGAGAGCACTTGGTTGTCGATGAGTCGAACCTCGTCGAACCACACGGCGGTGACGGCCACGGCTCGATCCGTGATCGTGTCGAGCGACTGGAGCGTGTCGGGGTGCACGATCTCGAGATGCTCGAAACGGGCGAGCGGCTCTGCATCGACGACTGAGCGGGCAAGCTCGATCAGTCGATCGGTGTCGCGTTCTCCCGCCGAGCAGGCCTCGGCGATGCGATCGAGGGCGCGGGGTACGCAGGTGGCGGCAGTTCTCTGTGCAGAGGTCAGACGACGGTTGCGGCTGGACAGTGCCAGTCCGTCGGCTTCGCGCACCGTGGGCATTCCGATGATCTCGATGCCCATGTCGAGGTCGATGGTCATGCGCTGGATGATCGCCAGTTGCTGGAAGTCTTTCTGGCCGAACACGGCAACGTGCGGCCGAGCAGCACCGAACAACTTGGCCACCACGGTGGTGACTCCCCGGAAATGGCCCGGCCGTTGCGCACCTTCGAGGATGTTGGCCAGTGCACCCGGCTCGACATGCGTCTCGAATCCGGCCGGGTACATGTCGGCGGCGGTGGGAACGTACACGGCGTCGACGCCGTGAGATCGACACACGGACAGGTCGTCGTCGATCGGTCGGGGATAGGCGGTGAAGTCGTCTGGCCGGTTGAACTGCAACGGATTGACGAAGATGCTCAAGGCCACGACATCGGCGTGTCGGCGGGCCTCATCGACGAGCGCAAGGTGTCCTTCGTGCAATGCGCCCATGGTTGGGACGAGCACGACGCGGCGGCCAGCGACTCGGTGAGCGTCGCTCCATGCCGACATCGCAACCGGCGTCGTGATGACGTACATCTGAGCGGTCAGTGGAAGCTGTGCGCGTCGTCGGGCCACGTGCCGTCGCGCACTTCCGACACGAAGGCCCGCGTGGCATTGATGGCGTCAGTGCGCAGTTCGGCGTAGTGCTTGGTGAACTTCAACGACATTTCGCTAAGGCCCAGCACATCGTGCAACACCAACACCTGACCGTCGCAATCCGGTCCGGCGCCGATGCCGATGGTGGGGATGGAGAGCTTCTGGGTGATTTCCTTGGCCAGATCGCGCGGGATACCTTCGACGACCACGGCGAATGCACCCGCCTGCTCGACCGCATGGGCATCCTCCAGGAGACGCTCGCGGCCGCCAGCCTCGGATCCGCTCTTCTTGCCCTGCACCTTGTGTCCGCCCATGCGGTGGTAGCTCTGTGGTGTGAGCCCGATGTGGCCCACCACAGGGATGTCGACGCGCGTGATGGCCTGGATCGTCTCGGCCATCACCAGGCCGCCCTCGAGTTTCACGCACTCGGCGCCCTCCTTCATCAGCCGGATGGAACTCTCCACCGCCTGCTGCGGGCTGACTTGGTAGCTACCGAACGGCAGATCGCCGACGACCATTGCTTTGGGCTGAGAACGTGCAACAAGCCGCACGTGATAGGCCATCTCGTCGAGTTCTACCGGGATCGTGTTGGCCGTGCCCTGCACCACCATGCCCACGCTGTCGCCGACGAGGATCATGTCGACCCCGGCCATATCTACGAGGCGCGCAAACGTCGCGTCGTACGCCGTGATCATCGTGATTCGTTCTTCGAGCGCTTTCATGCGGCCAAGGTCGGGAAGGGTGACCTTGCTGCGATCCCCATGCGTCGTACTGGTCATGAAGCGATTGCCTCCCTGGACCGGGGTGCCGTTCACCCCGACGCAGTGAGCAACCTAGCGAAGTTCTACCGTGTTGCGAAAGCGCGTCACAGCAGGGTGCTGTGTTCGACCGTCTCGAGGCGTTGGTGGGCATCTGAGCCGCCGCCGATCGTGCGCCACACACCGACGCCAACGATGTACGCAGGGCAGGCCACGATGAAGTATCGCGCAACCTCGTTGTGGCTCGGCAGGTCTGCGGTCATTGCCAGCATGATCGCCAGCCAAGCGATAGTGACCGTGACGGTGATCGGACGGAAGCGCTTGACCTGCATCGGGTGCAGGAACTTCCAGTTGGTGAGCTGTGTGAGCGCGAGTGCAACGCAGATGATGCCCGTGACCCACGGCTTGGAATCGAGCAGATAAAGGGTGGGGACGATCATGTTCCACTCGCACGGGAACCCGTTGAAGAAGTGGTCGTCGGTCATCTGATCGGTGCGCGACATCCACAGCGCCGACATGAAGAGCACGAAGGCGCCGATCACGAGCGACCAACCTCGGGGCAACATCCCGAAGCGGTGCATGAACAGCACCGGGATGACGATGCAGGTCACGAAATCGATGATCAGGTCGAGGGTGTAGCCATCGATCCGAGGGACGTTCTTGGCGACGGCCCAGGCTCGCGCTGCCGGGCCGTCGATGCCGTCAAGCACCATCGCCACCGCGAGCCAGATGATGGCTTGCTTGGCCTCGCCGTCAGCGACAGCGATAAGTCCGAACATGCCACACACTGCACCGAGCGCAGTGAAACAGTGGACCAAGTAGCCCTTCAACACTGGATGATTCAGGGTCTTCGCCGGCGCAGGCGCCGGCTGAGGAGTTGGAGTGGACATACCGAGGAGGCTCGTTCCGCAGGGGCCGCCCCGCCGGGCGGCCATTCGGTACCCATGATAACCCCGTCAGCCGGTAGCGTCGCCGCTCATGCGGCATCGAGCGCGGGCGGTTGCCTATCGGGTGGGCGGAGAATGGATTCGGCGGACCTGGGACTGGCTCGGACGCGTCGCCGCAATCGGCCCGAACGATCGCTCAGGGCAGCGTTTTGGCCGCTTTGGCGCAGGCAGCATCATCTGCTTTCCGCAGAACACGATCTTCAACGAGCGCTACATCCACATCGGGTCGGGAACGATGATCGGGCCCCACACCACGCTGTCCGCCGGGATGATGCCCGGTCAGCAGTGCCTCACCGATCCAGTGGTGCGCATCGGCGACCGGTGCCTGATCGGCAAGGGGAGCGGCATCGTCGGCCATTTCTCGATCGATATCGGCGATGACGTGTGGACTGGTCACCATGTGTACATCACTGACCAGAACCACGGCTATGAGGACGTGAACCTGCCGATTTCGCAACAGACGCAACCCGAACGGGCCGTCAGCATCGGCAATGGTTCGTGGCTCGGTTATGGCACCGTCGTGCTCCCCGGAGCGACCATCGGCGAACACGTCACCATCGGCGCGAACTCGGTGGTCACCGGCGATATCCCGTCCTACAGCGTGGCCGTCGGCGCCCCGGCGAAGGTGATCCGCCGCTACGTAGCCGGTGAAGGCTGGGTGAAGGTCTAGGGCTGCACGTCGCCGCCGAGTTCACCCGGAGGTGAGCACAGCGGTAGGTCGTTGCCTTTCACGCCGGCGGTGAAATCGAGAACGACATTGGAGACCGGGCCGCCACCGACGACGGTCTCGGTATACGGGGCGAGCTTGAACTCTCGCAGTGCCGCGGTGTAACGCCGACGATCCTTGATGATGATGCGGTAGTTGTCCTCGAACACCTGCAGCCGTGCACGGTCGTTGTCGTTGTTGACCGGGATGGCGACCAGATCAGTGATCATCTGGTCGAGCATGTCGGTTGCAGTGTCCACGATGTCGGCCCGCTGCAGCATCTGCTCGTGGGTGGGGTGGGCGATGTACCCGCCGGTGGTGTCCTCGAGCGCAGAACGGCGCGTGTCGACCGCGGCGCAGACCTGCAGTGCCTGCGGACGCCACGAGGCATCCTCGATTTGGTAGACGCCCTTGTCGGTGGCGAAGAAGAAGTAGAAGACCCACATCGCGGCCACTGCCAGGCAGCACGCGCCGAGGATGAGCTTTACCCACAGCCGCACCGGGGTGGGTGCGGGGACGGCGCCGTCGACGAGTGGCGTCACTCGGCGACCGTCTTGGGCGGCCGGTAGCAGATCGCCAACTGCAGTAGGCCCCCGCCGATGCCGACGACAGCGGCGGTAGCGGCGCCCCACCAACTCTTGAATGCGATGTCGAGGCCGTGATCGACCGACCAGCGGCCGGGGCCCATCGTGGCCACGACGAGGGCGAGGACTGCGATCGACATGCAGTACTCCCAGCCCTGTTTGGGTCTGAACACGAAGAAGCCAACCTTCCAGTGCTCGGCCCAGATGGCGACCAGCATGATGGCGATCATGCCTGCTGCGGCGAGTGGCGTGAGCAGCCCGATGGCGAACAGTAGGCCAGCGCTGACCTCGGTGCTGGCGGCGATGCGTGCCTGCCACTTGGGCCACTTCATGCCCATCGAGCCGAACCAACCGGCGGTTCCCTTGAGGCGGCCGCCGCCGAAGAACTTGTTGTACCCGTGGGCGGCGAGGAATACACCGAAGACCACCCGGAGTACAAGGACGCCGATGTCAAACTGTTGCTGCATGGGCATGAGGCTACGGCCATGACCGACGACCCGCATAGTTCGTCCAGCGGCACCCGCAGTCCTGCTAAAACTCGCTGAGTGGGGAACGGGACACAGATTTCGGTCGCTGGCGGTCGCATGCGTCAGGCGCTACGACTCGTGCGCGCCCTGTTGCGGCATCACCACCGCACGTTCTTCGTCGCCGTCGGCGGTGCCGCTGTCTTCGCAGCATGCACCGTGTACTCGGCCGTCGTCGTGCGAATGATTACCGACGAGGTGATCGACCCCCGATTCCGCAGGGGCACAGTTTCATCGAGCAAGGTCGTCGTGGTGCTCGGGGCGCTCATCCTGCTGGGGTGTGTGCGGGCTGCAGGTGTTGTGGTGCGCCGCACGTTCGCCGGCCGCACGCAGTGGCGTGCGGCAGAATCGATCTCGGCGGAAGTGATCGACCGTTTGAGCGAGCAGGCGGTGCCGTGGCATCGCAGCCAAAGCACCGGAGATCTCGTCACCGGCGCCGGTGTCGATGCCGAGGCCGCCACCGCTGTGCTGTCGCCGCTGCCGTTCGCCTCAGGAGTCGTGGTGCTGGTGGGGCTGTCCTCGGTGTTGCTCGTGGCGACCGACCTGTGGCTAGGGCTCGCTGCCGTGGCGGTGTTCCCGCTACTCATCGTGATCAGCGTGAAATATCAGCTTCGCGTCGAGGCGCACTACGACACAGCGCAGGACGAACTCGGCCGCCTCAGTGCAGCAGTGCATGAGAGTTTCGATGGTGTGGCGGTGGTGAAGTCGTTCGGGGCCGAGCGGCGTGAGACCGAACGACTGGCGGTCATCGCCAGTCGGTTACGTGAGGCACGACTCGGCGCCGTGCGACTGCGGAGCACGTTCGAGGCGCTGCTCGATGCGCTCCCCACTGTCGTGAACATCCTCTTGCTCGTAGGTGGCGCCTACCGGGTTCGAGCCGGAGCGATGACGGTGGGTGAACTGACGAGCTGTATCTACCTGTTTACCCTGCTGGTGTTTCCGCTACGACTCATCGGCTACACACTGTCCGAGGTGCCTCACTCGCTGGCCGGCTGGAACCGGATCCGCGCGCTCCTCGACCAACCGGTAGCACCCAATCCTGCGGACACCTTGCTGCAGGGCGTCGACCGCAATATCGGCGTGGCCGAACTTCATTTCGCTCACGATGGCGAGCGTGAAGTGCTGGCCGGCGTCGATGCGGTGATCGAAGGCGGGCGCACCACCGCCGTCGTGGGTGCCACCGGAAGCGGCAAGACCACATTGCTGCACCTGATTGCCGGCCTGATTCCTGCCGGACGCGGCACCATCACCGTGCCGACCGGCGGCATCCGACTCGTCTTCCAGGAGCCGTTTCTGTTTGCCAGCACGATCCGCGAGAACATCACCATGGGCGAGGACTTCACCGAGCACGCGATCGATGCCGCACTCGCGGTTGCCGAGGCGGGCTTCGTACACGACTTGCCGGACGGCCTGGACACCGAGGTTGGCGAGCGCGGTGTCAGCTTGTCGGGAGGGCAACGGCAACGGCTCGCCCTTGCCCGCGCTCTCGTGCGCCGACCCGCTGTACTGCTGCTGGATGACACGACCTCTGCGCTCGATCCCAATACCGAGGCCAAGGTCCTCGCCAACCTCCGGGCGACGCTGGGCAACACCACCGTGGTGGTTGTCGCTAGCCGGCCTTCCACCATCTCGCTGGCGGATGATGTCCTGTTCCTCGACGGCGGTGTCGTGGTCGCCCACGGTCGCCACGACGAGCTGATGCAGAACGTGCCCCGGTACCGCCGTCTGATCGAGGCGTTCGAGCACGATCGTGCCGCGCTCGATGCTGACGCCGACGCTGACGCGACCTCAGGAGGTGGCGTGTGAGCGAACCCACGAGCCGCTGGACAACAGTCGAAACCATCGGGCGCGGTGTGCGTGCCGCACCTGCGTTGCGCAGTGGGTTCGGGCTCACGCTCGGCCTGGCGCTACTCGGCGCCGCTGGTCGGGTGGTCATCCCGATCCTCGTGCAGCAGACCATCGATCGCGGGTTCACCGACTCGGGGGTTGAGGTCGACACGATCGCGCTGCTGGCAGGTATTGCGCTCATCCTCGTGCTACTCGCCACCTGGGCGCAGCGCACCGCTGTCCTCCGCTTGGGCCGTCGCAGCGAGGAGGCCTTGTACGGATTGCGGGTGCGTCTCTTCGAACACATCCACCGCCTCAGCATCGCCGACCACAGCGAAGAGCGAAAGGGAGCGTTGGTCGCTCGCGTCACCAGCGACGTCGAGACGCTCGCCCAGTTCTTCCAATGGGGTGGTCTCGCCTGGCTGCTCGACGGGACCCTGATGTTGCTTGTCGCTGCCGTGATGCTGTCCTACGACTGGGTGCTGGCGGTCGTTGCTTTCATCGCCGCCGCACCGCTGGCACTGGTGCTGCAACGCGTACAACGCCACCTCGTGAGCGCGTACGACCTTGCTCGCAGTCGTAACGCCAATGTGATGACCCAGATCAGCGAGGTGGTCGCAGGAGCAGAGACGATCCGGGCCTACGAGGCGGGCCCGCACTTCGTACGTGCCGCAAAGCGGGCCAGCAAGGAACGATCCGACTCGTTCATCACGGCAGGCACCATCGGCGCCTTTCTGTTCCCCTCGGGTGAGGTCTTCAGCGTGTTCACGGTGTCGGCTGTGGTGGGTGTCGGGGTGCTGCGCGGGCCCGGTAGCGGGCTAACTGCCGGAGCGATGGTGGGGTTTGTGTTCCTCACCTACCGCTTCCTCGAGCCGATTGCGGAGTTCACCGAGGTGCTGGAGCAGACCCAGACGGCGGTCGCTGGTATGCGTCGCGTCCTTGGGGTGCTGGAGATTCCGATCGGCCCACCGGAGCCGGAGACTCCGATATCGCTCCCGTCTGGCCCGCTCGCCGTCACCATCGACCGGGTCGACTTCAGCTATCGCACCCGCGGCGACGAGGATGAGGCGCCGGTCCTTATCGGCCTCAGTGCGCACATCCCCGCCGGTCAGCAAGTCGCAGTGGTGGGGGAGACCGGCTCCGGCAAAACGACGCTCGGGCGACTGATCGCCCGCCTCGCCGACCCCTCGGCTGGCACCGTATCGGTGGGCGGCGTGTCGCTCACGAGGGTGGCCAACGCCGAACTCCGGAGGCGGGTCACGGTCGTCCCGCAGGAGCCGTTCCTGTTCGAGGGCAGCATCGCAGCGAACCTGTCCTTCGCTCGGCCGAAGCTGTCGCTTGCCGAACTGGACGACGCGGTGGACGCGCTCGACCTACGCGACTGGCTGGACACGCTCCCGGAAGGTATTGAGACCCAGGTTGGCCAACGCGGTGCCCAGCTCTCTGCAGGCGAGCGCCAGCTCGTCGCCCTGATTCGGGCGTCGCTGGTTGATCCGGCAGTGCTGCTGCTCGACGAGGCCACTTCCTCGGTGGACGCGCTCACCGAGGTGCGGCTCACGCGTGCACTCGAGCGTCTTGCTCGTGGCCGCACCACTATCGCCATTGCCCACCGATTGTCGACCGCCGCCCGCGCCGATCGGGTACTCGTGCTCGACCGAGGTCGCCTTGTGGAGGACGGGCCGCATCGCGTGCTGATCGAGGCGGGAGGCGTCTACTCGCGAATGTATGAAAGTTGGGTGGCCGCGACCACCTCTACGGACTGACACCCTCTACGTCGGTGATCGTGCAGGTCACGTCGGTGAGCGCCCGGTCGACGAAGGTGGTGGAGTGGATGGTGCCCTTCGTCAACGGGGCCACTCGTCGAACCGTCACGCTGTCGGAGTCGACGACCTTGGCACCGGCCATGTAACGCACGTAGACGGTGTAATCGCGGTACGTCGCTTCTTGGTTGAGTATCGTGGCGTCCAGCGTCACGAAGCCGTCGTTGTTGCTGCAAGTGCCGACGGATGTCTGGTACTTTCCGGGATCGAAGTACCTGCTCACCTCGCGCACGACGGCCACGGTGAACACCCCGCCCACGACGCACAGGCCGGCGGCAAGCACCGAGATCACCACGCCCCACACCGCCAAGTTGCGGCCAGTGGCGCTGCCACGGCGGATACGGCTGAGCGACAGCACGCCGAACGTACAGGCCGTGATCGCGCCGATCGCTCCCAGCACGAACAGGAACGGTACCCAGGCGACCGCAAACGAGCTCAGCGCGACGACGAAGGAAGTGACGGCGGCAGAGCGTCCAACGGGGCGAGAGGGGTCGGCCACCGAGGCCGCGGCGAGCAGTTCGAGCTGGTCGATGAAACGTTGGCCATGCAACGAGACATCGGCCGTCCAACGCTCACCGTTCCAGTAGCGGAACTCAAACCGACCGGAGGGGTCCGGATGCCAGCCTGGTGCGGCACCGTTGGGTGGCTGGTGGGTCGTCACCGCGAGGACGATACAGCGGGGCTCTACGCTGGCGGCATATGGAGATCACCCTCATCCGCCACGGTGAACCCGAGTGGGTCCGCGATGGACTCAACGTCGTCGACCCACCGCTCACAGAACGGGGTCGTCTGCAGGCCGAGCGAGTCGCTGAGGTGCTGAGTTCCGAACAGTTCGACGCGGTGATCGTCTCGCCCTTGCGGCGCGCCCGCCAGACCGCTGCGCCGCTGCTCGCAGCACTTGGCCAGGTGGAGGTCGTCGAAGCGTTCCTGCACGAAATCCGCGAACCCGACTGGCATGGCACTCCAGTGGAGCTCGCCCGGACGGCGTACGCCGAGGAGCGCTCGCGTGCCGCCGAAGATCGGTGGTCCGGTTTACAGGGCGGCGGTGAACCGCCTCGCGAGTTCGTCGAGCGTGTGCGCTCCGGCGCTGCCGGGTACTGGGGCGCTCTGGGAATGTTCCGTGCCAAGCAGACACTGCCCTTGTGGCACATCGAACGCCCAGAGCACCGAGTTGCGGTCATCGCTCACGCAGGCACCAACGGTGTCCTGCTCTGCCAGTTGTTGGGTCTCGAGCCGGTGCCGTGGGAGTGGGACCGGTTCGTCACCCGCCATGCCAGCATCACGCGACTCTCGTCGATGCACATGCGCGACGGGCACACGTTCTCCCTCAGCCGCCTCAGCGACGTCGAGCACCTGCCGCTCGATGCCCGAACGATGTAGCTACCAGGCGCACTTCAGTCGCTTGATGCCGTTGATGAAGTTGCTCTGCAGGTAGTCGGGTTCTCCGATGGTGTGCAGCGTGGGGATGCGACGGCGGATCTCGTCGAACATCACAGCAATCTCGCGACGGGCGAGGTTCGCTCCCAAACAGAAGTGCGGGCCGCCGGCGCCGAACCCCACTTGGTTCGGCTGCAGCGGGCGCAGCACGTCGAAGCGGTACGGGTCGGTATACACCTTCTCGTCGCGGTTCGCAGAGTTGTACCACATCACCAACTTGTCACCGGCCGCGATCTGCTGGCCTCCCACCACGGTGTCCTCAGTCGCTGTGCGCCGGAAGTGCACGACCGGGCTGGCCATGCGCACGATCTCGTCGACCGCGGTGCGGGTGTGGGCCTCGAAGTCGTTCCACCACAGGTCGCGCTGATCGGGGTGCTGTGTCAGTAGGTGCATGCCGTGACTGATTGCGTTGCGGGTGGTTTCGTTGCCGGCAACGACGAGCAGAATGAAGAACGAACCGAACTCCTGGGCGGTGATGCGTTCGCCGTCGACGACGGCGTGCATCAGCAGTGAGGTGAGGTCGTCTGTGGGGTTGGCCAGGCGGTCTTCGCCCATTGCCTGGGCGTAGTTGAACGCGCCGAGCCCGGCGGCGATCAGGTCGTCGAAGGTGCCGGTGAATTCGGGGTCGCCGACGCCGAGGATGACGTTCGTCCACCGGAAGACCTGTTCCTCGTCCTCCTTGGGAATTCCCATCATCTCGCAGATGATCTGCAGCGGCATCGGGGCCGCGACTTCGAGCACGAAGTCGCATTCACGTTGCGGGAAGTCGCTCAGTAGGTGGTCGACCACGCTGGCGGCCCTGTCGCGCACATACTGCTCCACACGGGCAATCTCCTTGGGAGTGAACCCCTTGGAGACGATCGAGCGCAGTCGGAAATGCCGGGGATCGTCCATCGCGATCATCGAGCCGAAGAACTCGGCGATCTCCATCGGCAGGTCGGCGATGTTCACTCCGCGCCCACTCTGGAACAGTTGCGGATTGCGGCTGACGTGCCAGACGTCCTCGTGAGCAGTGAGTGCCCAGTAGCCCGGTCCTTTGGGAATCGGCGCATCGGGGAAGTCCCATTCCTCCCAGTAGCTGATGGGGGCGTCTCGGCGCAGTGTGCGAAAGGCCCCCTCCCGGTACTCGCGAGGTGCGGTCCAGAATTCGGGATCGGACAGCTGGAAGGATCCGAGGGCGACTTCGGCGACAGACATCCTTCGACAGTAGTCAACAGTTAGGCTGGCCTACATGCTTGGAGCGACCGACATCGAACGACTGTTGGTCGTGACCGCACACCCTGATGATGTTGATTTCGGTTCGGCTGGCACGGTTGCCACGCTCACTGCTCAGGGTGTTCAGATTACATACTGCCTGGTCACTGACGGGGACGCAGGGGGCAGCGACCGCGCTGTCTCCCGTGCGGAAATGGCCTCGTTGCGTCGCGCCGAGCAGACCTCCGCAGCGGCGCATGTCGGTGTCCACGACCTGATTTTCCTCGGTCATCCCGACGGCCGCGTCGTCGCCGACCTGTCGCTTCGGCGAGATATCAGCCGGGTCATTCGCCATGTGCGTCCGAACGTCGTGTTGGGGCAGTCGCCAGAACGCAACCTCGACCGCATCTACGCAAGCCACCCCGACCACCTGGCCGCCGGCGAGGCGACAATGTGCGCGGTCTACCCGGACGCCCGTAATCCGTTCGCCTTCCCCGAACTCCTCGAAGAGGGTCTCGAGCCCTGGGCCGTGAAGGAGTTGTGGATCTCCGGTCACGCCACGGTCAGCGATGTCGTCGATGTCACGGAGCACATCGACGCGAAGTTCGCGGCGTTGCTCTGCCACGCCAGCCAGCACCCCGATCCAGAGGGGATGCAGATCCGAGTCAAGGCCTGGATGGCGGACACGGCACAGGCTCACGGCCTGCCCGAGGGTCGCTACGCCGAGGGCTATCGAGTCGTCAGTAACCTCTGACCGCTGTCGGCGAGATTACGACCTGAGCTGAAGGTAGACCTCGCACCGACGGTTCAACGCAAGACCCGTCGGGGTGTTCTGATCGACACCAGGCAGCGGTTCGGTATCACCCTTGCCAGCTCGCTGAATGGATCCAGCGGGACGACCCAGGAGCGTTTCCAGGGCCCCGGCGAGGTTGGCGGCGCGCTCGTCGCTGAGCGACTGGCGCCGTTCGACCTTGCCATCGGCGGACGAGTGGCAGACCACAATGATCGGCAAAGTGGGATCCTGCACGGTGCTGGCCACGGCCTGCAAACTCTCCTTGGACTGAACGGAGAGCACGCTGGAGTTGGCACCGAAGAGCAAGCTGGCGGGGATCAGCAGTCGTTGATACTGGTCGGCCAGCGTCGACGCAGTGGGGTCGGTGGTCGCCGGGTCGAGCGGTGAAGCTCCTGCGTCCACCGTGATCTGGCCCCACACATCGGCCGAGGCGCCGGCCCACCAGAAGTGGGTCGGGACGGCAGCGCCGACATCGACACCCTCAGCGCCGTGCAGGCGACTTGCCGGTGCCGACACGCCATCGGACGGCGTGCCGTTCGACGAGAGTAGCGAGTCCAGCGCGCCCTTCGAGTACGCAAAGGCGCCACCCGCGAGTGCCAGGACCGCGACAAAGATCCCCGAGTACAGGGGAGCTCTGCTCTTTCGTCTCCTTCGTCGGCTCCCACGCCGACGCCGACTGCTACCCATTCAGTGGCTCGCTCTCGCCGGTGAGCGGTCGCGGCTCACGAACCTACCGCCACGCGCGTTGGGGTTGGGGTCTTGCCGTTGGTGCCGTTGAACCAAGTCGGCTCTTGCCCCATCTCGTTGATCTCGCGCTCGACGAGCGGCCAGACGAGGCTCTGCTGCTGTGCGGCACCGTTGGGGAGCGCATCTTCCGGGGCGACGTCGTCCTGGTCGATGATGTCGAGATACGCGGTCAGGTCCGGCCAATCCACGTCGGGCATGCGCTGCTTCAGCAGCCAGTGGCCACCCTTCTGTGCGATACCGATTGCCTCGCTATTGGCAGACATCGCCGCTGCGGCGCCGGCCAGCGTCATGTGCCAGGCGGCCTCAGCGCGCTGCCGGTGCTCACGGACGATGTGCTTGGCAGACTCGATGTTGGCGTTGTGCTCTTCGATCGCGTCCATCTCGGCGGAGCGCCAGATGTCTTCGGCCTCGATCACGGCCTGTTGCGTCAGATCAATGAACGTGCGGGCTGGGTCGCAGTAGTACCACGAGCAGGCAAACGATCCGGCGCCGATCATCAGTGCCCACATGCCGAAGGACAGGCCGACACCGAACGAACCTTCGTAGGAGCGGTAGACGGTGATGGCAGCACCTGCCAACATTGAGGTTCCCATGAACGCGTACAGGACGCGACGGTTGAGCTTGAGGCTTGCATCGTCCACGCCGAACACGGCTTCCACGACGCGGAGCGTCTCCTCGTCGCCGCCCTCGTCGCCGAGCTCGTTGCTGCGCTTCACGAACGACTCTCGCCGCAGCTCCTCACCGAGCTTGCCGGAGACCACCACGGCTGCACCGACCGCAAGTGCCATGACGGCGGCGATGACCGGCGACTCGCCGCCATAAGTGAGCGCCAACGTCATTCCTGCGGCGTCGCCCATCAGGAACAACAAGACCCACAGGTTCTTGCCGACGGCGCCGCTGAAGCGCACGTGCGGTCCGAGGATGCGCTGTGCGTCTGCTTGACGCTGCAGCGCTGCGCGGTAGCTCTGCAGCATCAGTCGGCGAGCCTTGGCTTGCTGCACTGCTTCGAAACGACGCGACTTGGCGTCGGCCAGCAGTTCGCGGATCGCGGCGCTCGCCCCGGCAGCGTAGTCGGCGACCTGAGCGCGACCCTGCGCGACGTATTGCGCGGCAACGTGGAGCACGCTGTCGGCTTCGAGTTCGAGCGGCACATCGGCGCCAGGACGCACGATGCGAACACCGTTCGCCCATTCGATCGGATCTCGGTCAAGGGTCCGTTCCACAGAGCGGACAGGGGCTGACGTGGCGTCGTCGTTGGTGCGGTTTCGATTGCCAAACAAGGACATGTTTGATGATCTCCAGCTCATGAGGCGATGTTGGTGGTGAAGACCGAGCACTTTGCTCCGGTCGAGTTGCACAGCTGTTGGGCGTACTCGGTTGCCACGGCCACGACCTGTTGCGGTGGCTGATCGGCGCCGCCGACGCGACCGATCCCATAGAGGCTGATCTCAATGTCGGACAGATCGGGGAGCTGCTGTTGCGAGACGATCGTGGCCACTTGGTCGCTGGTGAGGAAGGGAAGGTTGATCGAGCCGGAGCCGACCGTCGAGATCCCGTCAGCGAACACGTGGACCGACAGGGTGTTGGTCGCCAAGGAGTGGGACCTCGCGAAGTCGTTGATGATCGAGAAGGCTGCGACCAGATCATGCCCTGACGCCGGAGCCTTGGCGAACAGGTCGTTGAGTTTGCCGCGGATGTCGTTCATGACACCACTAACAACTTCTGGAAGCCTGCGGTCGCGGCCGATTTCGGAGGCGCCGGTCGTGGTGATGGAACCCTTGTACAGCACGGCGGACGTAGAGGAGGATTCGCTCCAGGCCACCACGGTGAGGTCTCCCTCGCAATCGGCGACGCGCTCTGCGTCGACCTGGATGGCGTCGAGTCGCTCGCCGAGCAAGGTCTCGTCGCGGCCGTCGGCGGAGACGTCGAGCAGGGAGAGTTGCATCAGGCGTTGTGCGGGACAGGCGAAGTTGTAATCGCTGTTACTGGCCGCGCCGCAGCCAGTCAAGGCTCCTGCGAGCACAGAAAAAGACAACAATGACAATAGACGCACGCAATATACACTACTAAGCACAGGACCCGACAACAAGCAAATCTGTGATTTCTCGCGCCGAAAGTGGTCGAACGTGCACGTTCGATGAAAGAGACGTCACTCTCGGTGCGTCCGTCGTTCGATCCTGCGCAGCCGGCTACCGGTGGGTACAGTTTTGCCATGACTGAAGCAGTGATCGTCGCTACCGCCCGCAGCCCCATCGGACGTGCCAACAAGGGCTCCCTTGCCAGCATGCGCCCAGACGACATGAGCGCCCAGATCGTGAAGGCACTGATGGCCAAGGTGCCTCAGGTTGGCCAGAACGTGGACGACGTGATGTGGGGTATCGGACAACCCGCTGGCGAGGGTGGCTTCAACATTGCTCGCGTGGTTGCGCTGCTCGCCGGCCTCGACAACGTGCCCGGTGTGCAGGTCAACCGCTATTGCTCGTCCAGCCTGCAGACCATTCGTATGGCGTTCCATGCGATCAAGGCAGGCGAGGGCGACTGCTTCATTGCCGGCGGCGTCGAGACCGTCAGCCGCTACATGCACGGTGCCAGCGACACCGCGCCGAACCCGATCTTCAAGCCGGCCGGTGCTCGCACCCAGCAGCGAGCACAGGGCGGCCAGGGAACATGGGCCCCAGCCGAGGGTCTGCCGGATGTGTACATCGCGATGGGTCAGACGGCTGAAAATGTGGTGGAGAAGGAAGGGATTACCCGCGAGGAGATGGACCGCTTCGGCGTCCGCAGCCAGAATCTGGCCTGCGCGCACGTGGAGAACGGGTTCTTCGATCGCGAGATCACGCCGTTGACATTGGAGGATGGCACGGTCATCTCCAAGGACGATGGCCCCCGCCCCGGCACGAACTACGAGGCCGTCAGTCAGCTCAAGCCGGTGTTCCGTCCCGACGGCACGATCACCGCTGGCAACGCCTGCCCGTTGAACGACGGCGCCGCCGCGGTGCTCGTGATGAGTGACACGAAGGCCAAGGAACTGGGACTCACCCCGCTGGCCCGCATCGTGTCGAGTGGCGTGTCCGGCCTGAACCCCGAGATCATGGGCCTCGGCCCGATCGAGGCCATTCGTCAGGCGCTCGGCCGCGCCAAGATGACGATCGATCAGATCGACCTCGTCGAGATCAACGAGGCCTTCGCCTGTCAGGTCATCGGCTCGGCCAAGCACTTGGGTATCGACATCGACCGCCAACTGAACAAGCACGGTGGTGCGATCGCACTCGGTCACCCATTCGGCATGACCGGCGCCCGCATCATGACCACGCTGATCAACGGCCTGCAGTGGGAAGACAAGACCTACGGCCTCGAGAGCATGTGCATCGGTGGTGGCCAGGGTCTGGCGATGGTGGTCGAGCGCCTCAGCTGAGGGCGACGGCTCGACGGTGCTGCGACACCGCAAGCATCACGAACAGCACGACGCCCGATCCGGCGATCAGGAACATCCATTCCGGTCCGACCGCGCCGTACAGGCCGCCTGCTGAATAGGCGGTGACCGCGGCGACCAACAGCGTCGCCGAACCTGCCAGGCCCTGTGCGGCAGCGGCGCGCCCGACCGGGGCGCCGGCGGCGACCAGACCTTGGCTGGCCGGAACGGCGAGCGCTTGGACGACACCCTCGACCGCGCTGATTCCCACGATCATCAGCGGGAAGTGCACGAAGCCGTACACGGCCGTCAGCGGTGCCACGAACAGTGTGCCGAACACGGCCACTCGCATGGGACCTCGTCGGGAAGCAAGCGCGCCGCCGCGAGCGGCGAGCAAGGCAAACGGAACGCCGTAGGCGAGGAAGCTGAAACCAATCAGGCGGTCGGATGCGCCGAGGTCGGTGAGGAAGCGGTCGAGCGTCGCGTCGTAGAAACCGACCGGTAGGAAGAGCGCGACGCACATGAACACGGCTGCGCGGATCTGTGGCAGGCGCAGCAAGTCGAAGGCCATCCGGCGCTCCGTGTCGCGTGGTGGTTGGGGGAGCGCTCGTGGGGCAAGCATCAGCATTCCGGCCAGAGCGAAGCCGCCAGCGACGAGGAAGGGTGTGCGCAGCCCGAACGGACCCACGAGCATGCCGCCGACAACCGGTCCGGTGACGAACCCCGCCAGTTCCATGCCAGTCAACGATCCAAGGCGCTGCGGAATGTTGTCGGGGCCGATGCTGATCACGATTGCCCGCGCTGCCGGGCCGAACAGACTGTTGGACAGCCCAACGATCATTCGTGCCAGGACAAGTGTGAGCAGCGATCCGGCCAGCGCGAACATCACGCTGCCAAGTACCGCGGTGCCGAGACCCGCGAGGAGCAGGCGTTTGGAGTGGCCGTGATCCGCGAGTGGCGCGAGCAGCACCTGGCCGACGAGGCCAACAACAAAGCCCGACCCAGCGATCAGACCAAGACCCGCGTCGTTGAACCCGTATTTGTCCTGCAGGTTGCTGAGCAGCGAGAAGACGACGCTGTTGGCAATGCCGACGCTGGCGGTGGCGATGAGGAGCGGGTACCAGCCGGAGACGCGGCGGCTCACACGTGCTCGGCGCGGATCCGCACCATCTCCGACTCGTGTGGCAACTGCACGGCACGAAGCACGTAGCGCTCGCCGCCGGCGATCAGCTCGGCCAGGCACCACCCGCCGGGCGAGTCGCACTCACCGTCGCCGTACAGGTTCAGCGCGTCGACATCGAGGCCGGCCGTGTCGGCCTCGGCGCTCCACAACGAGACCAGGCCTCGCCGGAGTTCCGGTTCATCGATCAGGTCGGTGCCATGTAGCAGCAGTTCGACGGTAGTTACGGTGACCGGCTGCAACTGCGATTCATGCACGACGTCGCCGCTGAGTTCGCCATCGAGCATCACGACGACCGGTCCGGCGCTGCCGGCGATGCCGCCGATGAAGCCGTACCGCACGAGCGGTAACCCGTCGTCACCTTCGCACTCGTAGCGAATGCGGTCTCCGGGTGAGAAGGTCATGCCGCTCCTCTGGTGGCGGCGACCTCATCGAGCACCGCGTCGGCGAGTTCAGGCCAACGCACGAGCGCCTCGGCCGACCACTCATCGAACGCCCGGTCGGTGAGCGCCAGACATGCGACGTGCGCCCCCGTATCCACCCACAGGAGGGTACCTGATCCACCGAAGTGTCCGAACGTGCCGGGTGAGTTCCGACGACCGGTCCAGTGGGGATCCTTCTCGCCGCGAATTTCGGTGGCCAGGCCCCACGGGCAGTCGGCGTAGCGACCGACGCCAGGCACCAGTCCTGGCAGCCCGGGGAACTGCACACTGCGGTATGCAAGCGCACTTTCGGCGCTGAGAAGGGTGGGCGAGCGCAACTCGTGCACGAACCGTACGAGATCGTCGACGGTGCTGGACACCTCGTGTGCCGGAGAGCCGTGAACGATGGTCGCAGTCATGCCGAGGGGCTCGAGTACCGCTTCGTATTGGTACTCGGCGTAGGGCATCCCTGCCGCCTCGGCCACTACTTCGGCTGCCATCTCGATACCGGTGTTGCTGTAGTTGCGACGGAGTCCGGGCGAAGCGATCGGCGTCGTGCCGCTGAACGGATATCCGCCGGTGTGGGCCAATAGGTGGCGCAACGTGCAGCCGTTCTGTCCGGCCGGTTGGTCGAGGTGCACCGTGCCTTCCTCGACGGCGACGAGCACGGTCCACCCGACGAGCATCTTGGCCACAGACGCGATGCGGTACGGGCGAGATGCGTCGCCAATGGTCGCGATGCTCCCATCAGGGAGCACTGCAGCCGCAGCCACGTGTGGCACGGGCCATGCCGCGGTGAGGGCCAACGCCCGCATGTGGGGTTCAGGCAAGCCCGGTGGCGCGAAGACTCTCGGCCACCGTGAAGGCCAGATCGAGGCTCTGGCGACCGTTGAGACGCGGGTCGCACACCGTCTGGTAGCGATCATCGAGTTGGCTGTCGAGAATGTTGTCGGCGCCGCCGATGCATTCGGTGACGTCATCGCCGGTGAGTTCGACATGGATGCCGCCGGGCCATGTTCCCTCGGCTTTGTGTGCACGGACGAAGCCGTCGATCTCGGCGCAGATCCGGTCGAAGATGCGTGTCTTTCGGCCGCCAACGCTGTTGACCGTGTTGCCGTGCATCGGATCGCAGGCCCACACCACCGGGTGGCCGGAGTCGCGAACCGCCCGCAGTAGCGGCCGTAACGCGTCTTCTACCTTGTCGGCGCCCATTCGGCTGATCAGCGTGAGCCGGCCGGGAATGCGTGCGGGGTTCAGCCTTTCGCACAGTTCGAGCACATAGTCGGCGTCGGTGGTGGGGCCGACCTTGCAGCCCAGCGGGTTGCCGACGCCACGGAGGAACTCAATGTGGGCACTGTCGAGTTGGCGGGTGCGCTCGCCGATCCAGAGCATGTGCGCCGAGCAGTCGTACCATGCGCCGGTCAAGGAATCCTGACGGGTGAGGGCCTCCTCGTAGCCGAGGAGCAAGGCTTCATGGCTGGTGTAGACGTTCGTCTCGTGCAGGCTGTGGTTGGATTCGGTGTCCACACCGCAGGCGCGCATGAACTTCAACGCGCGATCGATCTCGCTGGCGATCTGTTCGTAGCGCTGACCCTCGGGGCTGCTGGCCACGAACTCCTGTGTCCATGCGTGCACCCGGCTGAGGTCGGCGAAACCGCCCTTGGTGAAGGCCCGCAACAGGTTCAGCGTGGCGGCCGACTGGTTGTACGCCTGCACCAGACGATCGGGACTCGGGGTGCGCGCCGACTCGGTGAAAGCATCGCTGTTGACGATGTGGCCGCGGAAGCTGGGCAACTCGACGTCGCCGACCTTCTCCATGTTGCTCGACCGTGGCTTGGCGAACTGACCGGCGATCCGGCCGACCTTCACCACCGGCACACCGAGCGAGTAGGTGAGCACGACCGACATCTGCAGAATGACGCGCAACTTCTCACGGATGTTGTTCGCGGAGAACTCTTCGAAACTTTCAGCGCAGTCGCCGGCCTGCAGGAGGAACGCGTTCCCGGCGCACACCTGGGCGAGCGACGCCTGCAGTGAGCGGGCTTCGCCGGCGAACACCAGCGGGGGATACGAGGCGATCTGCTTCAGCGCGCGGTCAAGTTCGCCTTGGTCTGGCCACTGGGGCTGCTGGTTGACAGGGAACGCCTGCCAGGAAGTCGGTGTCCACGCTTTTGCCACGCCGGAAAGCCTAACGGCCGGACCCCCGAAGGGGCCCGGCCGTTACGGACGACTGAACGCGGTAGTGGTTCAGACAGCGAGGATGCGGACTGCGTCTTCGCGCAGACCAGCTACCGCCCGGCTGACGAGCCGACGGGCAGCCTCGGCCGTGACGCCCAGGTTCTCGCCGACTTCGCGGAAGCTCTTGCGCTCACCGTCGAGCAGGCCGAAGCGAGCCTCGACTGCGTAGCGGGCCCGCTTGTCGAGGGTGCCGAGCAGTTCGTCGAGCAGCTCGTTGTCGACCATCGACATCACGGCGTCCTCAGGGGTGCCGTCGCCATTAGCCATGAGGTCGCCGAGAGTGGCGTCGCCGTCGTCGCCGATCGTCTTGTCGAGCGAGACCGGGGTGGTGAGGCGGTGCAGTTCGGCATTGCCGACATCAAGCGTCTCACCGTCGCCGCTGGCCTGGCGCAGGGCAGCGCGCAGGCTGGCCGAACGGTCACCCGGGATACGGATGAGGCTGGCCTTCTGGTCGAGCGCACGGCCAATGGCCTGGCGGATCCAGAATGTGGCGTAGGTGGAGAACTTGAAGCCACGGCGCCAGTCGAACTTGTCGACGGCGTGTTCGAGGCCGAGGTTGCCTTCCTGGATGAGATCCAGCAGGTCCATGCCCTGGGGCAGTGGGTACCGGCGGGCGATGCTCACCACGAGGCGCAGGTTGGCGCGGATGAAGCGATCCTTTGCCTCGGCGGCCTTGGCGACTGACGCCTTGAGCGCAGCGCCCTTCTCGCCAGCGGCGAGGCGATCGGACGCGTCGCGTCCGGCCTCAATCACACGCGACAGTTCGCGTTCTTCCTCCGCATTTAACAGGGACACCTTGCCGATGTCGTTCAGGTAGAGACCGATGGAGTCATTCATGGCGCTTGTTCTCAACTTCTTGGGTCGTCGTCAGATTCCGCGGATGGGTGTGTCGTCTGACACATCGCCCCGGCTGTCCGGCCGGGGCGCCCTTCGCGACAAAGGAAGTACGGTTTCGCCATGTTGGCGGTGGGTCCGTACATCCCGATCATGGGGCTTATTGGGGGGGACATGTCACAGTACTACATCGGTCAAGTTCTGTCATAGCAATAGCGAAAATTCCGATAAGGTGAACGATGGTCCGCACGCGCAGGCACCTACACTCGCCGCCGTGCAGCACGCGAACGAGCAGGTCGGCGCCTTTACAGGTCGGCGGATCGGACTGTTCGGGGGCACCTTCGACCCGCCGCACGTCGGCCACCTGGTCACCGCCGTCAACGTGCGCCATGCGCTGCGTCTGGACGAGATCATCCTGATGGTGGCCAACGAGCCCTGGCAAAAAGTCGGCTCGCGGCCCATCAGCTCGGCCGCCGCCCGGTTGGCGATGGTGGAGGCGGCTGTCGCGGATGTGCCCGGTGTCGTGGCCGGGCGCCACGAGATCGAGCAGGGCGGCCCCAGCTTCACGGCCGATACATTGTCAGCCTTGGCTCACGCTTGTTCTGGCGCAACTCTGTTCACGATCATGGGCGACGACGCTGCGGCGCGCTTCGAGACATGGGATCGCTACACCGATGTGGCGCGGGCAAGCACCCTGGTGGTCGTCGACCGCCCCGGAGCCCCGGTGCATCTCTCTGCCAACTTCGCCTGGGAGCGTGTAGAGGTTCCCCGCCTCGACGTTTCCAGCACCGACCTGCGCGACCGGGTGCGAGATGGGCGGCCGCTCGACTACCTGGTGACGACGCCGGTACTCGAGCTGATCTCTCAGTTGGGTCTGTACCGGGAGGGCGGATGACCGCGTTCGACAATGTGCGCCGCAAGCGCACGACGGTGATGCTGGGAGCCTGTTTGGCCGTGCTGCTGGGGGTCGGCGGGCTCGCCTACGCCGGCGTGAAAGCGCTGCGCAAGTACGAGGGTGCGACCAAGGTCGGTCACAAGGAGATTCGCATTCCCAGCACGCCGGTGGGCATGTTGGCGACGGTCGATGCGCAGAATCGGCTGACATCGATCGAGATCTTGGTGCTGCTGCCGAAGTCGAACCTTGGAGGAAGCATCGTGTCGGTGCCGGTCTCGGCCGATACGACGCTCGGCACCGGTACGGACCGGATTCCGTTCACCGAGGTCTACGCCACTGGTGGTATCGACGAACTGGCGTTGTCGGTGGAGAGCGCTCTGTCGGTGACGCTCGATGTCTACCAAGTCGCTGATCCGGCGACGTTGGCGGCGCTGCTAGGTCCGCTCGGCACGATCGATGCGACGTTGCCCAACGCAGCCGGTGACACATTCCCGGCCGGTGCCATCTCGTTGACGGCCGACCAGGCTGCTCAGGTGATCAACCACACCGAGGTCGGTCAGACCGACAGCGTCCGCCGTGGTGATGTCGAGGCCGTGTGGGCAGCGGTTGCTGCAGCGGTCGGGTCGGGTGTCGCAACGGTCGACGCGTCGGCTCCCGGCACCACCACTGCCGGTGCAACGCTGGCCATCGCCAGTGTCGGCGACCTGCTAGCTCGATTGTTCGCCGGTCCAGTAGGAGCGCGGGCGATTCCGGCCGAGCCGGTGGATGCAGCCACGAACCCCGGCGGCAAGGATGTCGAGGCACTCGACCGCGTCGACGCAATCATGGTGCTGGCATCGATCGCTCCTCGGGCGATGTCCGCCCCGGCACCCGGTCTGGTGTTCCGTATCGAAGCGCCGGCGGGCTACGAGGCGCAGGTGCGGGTCGCTGTTGCGATCGTTCTGCTCGGAGGCGGCAACGTGCAGTCGGTGTACCTGAATGGCCCATCCCAGGCCAACACGAATGTGCTCATTCGCGATACGCGCCTCGAGGACCAGACGGGCGGCGCGAATACTGGATTGTTCGGCCCTACCGATGTGTCCGAGCCGAAGACGTCGATCGAGGGGATCGACGTCATCGTGCAGCTTGGCGGTACCTGGCTCGACGACCCTGCGTCGCTCGGCCAGACTGCGGCGAGCACCACGGTCCCGGCGACGGCGACCACCTGATGAACACTCCCACCGGTGCCCAACTGGCACTCGAACTGGCCAAAGTTGCGGCGAAGGCTGCCGACGACAAGAAGGCCGACCACACACTCGTCCTGGAAGTGGGGGAGGTGCTGTCCATCACCGACTACTTCGTGATCACCAGCGCCAACAACCGACGAATGGTGAAGTCCGTGGTCGATGCCGTCGAGGATGCCGTTCGCGAGCAACTCGGCCGTACTCCACTCCGTAGCGAGGGCGTGGGCGAACAGCAATGGGTGCTCATCGACTACGGCGACGTGGTGGTGCACGTGTTCGCGGAAGAGATGCGCATGTACTACGAGATCGAGCGTCTGTACCGCGACGTGCCCAAGATCGCATGGTCCTGACCTACGTGAACATGTGAATTTGACTAACGTGGGCGTGCTATGTCGCTCCCGCTCTCAGGTTCCTTCGATACCTCACAACTGCCCCGGATCGCCGCCGATCCGGTGACGGTCACGGTGGCGCGCCGGGTCACGCCAGGGCATGAGGCGCAGTATCTGCGCTGGGCAGATCAGGTAGTGGCCACGCTGCGCACGGTGCACGGCTGTCTGGGCGCAGGGGTACTGCACCCCGGGCCGGACGGGGGAGAGCACCAGATCGTGTTCCGCTTCATCGACGGTGTGCACCTGCGCAAGTGGGAACGCTCGCCCGAGCGCGAGGCGCTGATGGCGCAGGCGAAGGGGTTCGTGCTCACCGAACGGATTCAGCGCACGGTGGGCGTCGAGGCATGGTTCGAGCTGCCTGAGCGGGCCGAACCCAAGCGCTCGTTCTGGCACCGTGTGGTCACCGATGTGCTGTGGGTCTATCCCGTGGCCATCATCAGCTCGCTGTTCATTGCTCCCAGGCTTGCGCGGCTCTCGGTGGAGGTACGGGTGGTCATTTCGACGCTGTTGATCACAGTAGTGATGCGCATGGCCGTTGGACCGCTTCGTTCTCGGTTGCGCGCTCGTCGCACGTTGTGAGCGACAGCCCGCGCTGTTATCGTCACCCCCTCGTTCGGGGCTGTAGCTCAGTTGGCAGAGCGCTTCCATGGCATGGAAGAGGTCTGGGGTTCAATTCCCCACAGCTCCACGGACAAAGGCCCAGGTCACAGCACCTGGGCCTTTCTCGTTCCCGCACTCGGAACGTGGCTGGGGTTCTACCGGGTGACGCGGGCCGTTGCCGTTTTCGGGTCAGCCCGGCTGGAGGACGCCGCGGACGAGCACCCAGCCGGTGGGCAGCGCGACCGGTGTGCCGATGATGCCCCCTGAGATCACGCCGGTGAGGTTGACGTCGGTGAGGTTGGCGCGGGTGAGCCAGGCGCCGGTGAGGTTGGCGCCGGTGAGGTTGGCGCCGGTGAGGTCGGCGCCGCCGAGGTAGGCGGTACCGAGGTCGGTGTCGGGGAGGTTGGCGCCGTGGAGGTTGGCGCCGTGGAGGTTGGCGCTGCCGAGGAGGGCGCCGCGGAGGTCGGCACCGCCGAGCTCGGCGTCGGTGAGGTAGGCGTTGCGGAGGTCGGCGCCGGTGAGGTTGGCGCCGGTGAGGTCGGCGCCGCGGAGGTAGGCGCCGGTGAGGTCGGCGCCGGTGAGGTCGGCGCCGGTGAAGTCGGCGCCGCTGAGGAAGGCGTTGCCGAGGTTGGCGCCGGTGAGGTCGGCGCCCGGGCATTGAGCGTTCGGGCCGATGTCGCAGGTGCCGACCATCGTGCCGGAGCGGCTGCCGCCCGAGACCGTGATCGCGACCACGGTGCCGGTGATGGCGAGCACCGCGGCGACCGCGGCGATCAGGTTGCGGCGTCGGCGACGGCTGCTCGGGCGGGTTTCGAGTGCGTCAGTGTTCGGGATCATCGGGCACCATAGCCGTAAACTGTCCTGCACCGTGGTGGTGCGGGCCGTTGCCGTTTTCGGGTCAGCCTCGCTGAGTCTGGCGTAGACGAGTGTGACGCCGTCGGCTCGATCGATGTGACCTGCCCGGCGAGAACTCGCGGCCCTTGACGCGTTCCGGCGAAATTTCTTCAGCTCCGCCGCCGGCGGCCCAGCTACCAGGACATTTACGCTTGTTTGCAGCGTAGGGTGCGTGCTACCTGCGGTGATCGCAGCGGGGCCTCAGGACAGTTCGCTGCCACAAAGACAGCGGACGCTGTGGTTCCTAAACGGATTCCATAATTTGTCGACACTTCTCCTTCAGAATGTGCCGTGGTAAACCGAAGTAATGCCATGATTTCCTTGCAGCCGGCTGGGAATTGTCCGGAGCAGAGGTAGAGCCGTGAGCGAAGAGCATCAATCCAGCACCATCCAGACTGACGTCGCGCCCGACCCGGACTCAGGTCGTGGGGGGCGTTGGTTGACCAGAACTCGGTCGTCGTCGGCCGGCGGCACTCCGTTGCCGTTGTCCCCCATGTCCGGGGCCATGGTCCCGATGCGATTGGGCGACTTACTCGCGGCGCGTGGCAAGGTCACCGGCGACCAGATCCGCGACGCATTGCTCGCGCAGAACTCGGGCGGCGGTCGGCTCGGTGCCACCCTGGTGGCGTTGGGCTTGTTGACCGAGCGGGAACTCGCCGAAGCGCTGTCTGAGCAGTCTGGTCTCGACCTGATCGACTTGGCGCGCGAGGAGATCGACCGCGACATCGCCATGTTGCTGCCCGAGAGCGACGCCCTGCGCTTGGTGGCGCTTCCGATCCGTAGCGACGGCCAGCGCATCGACGTTGCAGTCGCCGACCCGTATGCGGCCGACCTGCAGCCCAACTTGATCGAGTTGCTGGGCAAACCGGTACGTCTCCATGTTGCTGCCTCGCCCGACATCCTCGACTCCATTTCTGCGTTGTACGTCCGTAGCGGCGACATGGACGATGTGCTCAAGGTGTTCGAGACCCGCGCCCAGTCGCGCAAGCGCACCGCCGACGGTGCCGGTGTCACGGTGGTGGATGAGAACGCTCCCATCGTGCGAGTCATCAACCTGATTCTCGAACAGGCAATGCGTGAGCGGGCCAGCGACGTGCACATCGAACCCCAGGAAGACTCCGTGCGCATCCGCGTGCGCACCGACGGAGCGCTGCACCAGATCATGACGCTGCCCGATGGGATGGGCGCCCCGTTGATGTCGCGAATCAAGGTGATGGCCAATCTCAACATCGTCGAGCGTCGTCGCCCGCAGGACGGCAACTTCACCGTCGAGGTGCTGGGGAAGGATGTCGACGTGCGCGTTGCCACGTCACCAACGGTCTTCGGTGAGATGGCGGTGCTGCGACTGCTCGACAAGAGCCGTAGCTTCTTCGAGTTGTCCCGCCTGGGTATGTCGCCTGAGACCGAGGCCCGCTACCAGGAACTGATTCGGATGCCGTTCGGTCTCGTGGTGTGTGCCGGCCCGACGGGAGCTGGGAAGACCACGACGCTGTACGCAACGTTGGCGGCAGTGAACGGCGACCACCTCAAGGTCTCCACCATTGAGGATCCGGTCGAGTACGTCATCCCCGGTATCAGCCAGATCCAGATCCACGAACAGTCGGGTCTCACCTTCGCCACCGGTCTGCGGGCCATCCTGCGTCAAGACCCCGACACGGTGCTGGTCGGCGAGATTCGCGACGTCGAGACCGCTCGGATCGCGGTGCAGGCCGCCCTCACCGGTCACTTCGTGATGTCCTCGCTGCACGCCACCGACGCCAGCGCGGCGCTGCACCGCTTCCTCGACATGGGTATTGAGCCGTATCTGCTGGCGTCATCGCTGACAGGTGTGGTGGGGCAACGTCTGCTGCGACGCAACTGTCCGAGATGTTCCGTCAGCTACACCCCGCCCGTGGCTGAGGTCGCGTTCCTTGAGCGGGTGTTGGGCCACACGCTGGAAGGAACGTTCACGCGTGGCGAAGGGTGCAACCTGTGTCGCAACACCGGGTACTTCGAGCGAGTCGGCGTGTACGAGGTGCTCGCCGTGACCGATGAGATCCGCGAGCTGATGGTGCGTCATGCCACTCAATCCGAAGTGCGTGACCTGGCTCAACAACAAGGTATGCGCACACTCGCCCGCCAAGCGGTCGAGTTGGCGTTGGAAGGTGCGACGACCTTGTCTGAGGTCCTGAGAACAGTGGCGGTGGTCTGATGACTGCGTTCGTGTATACCGCCGTCGATGTCGACGGCAAGGACGTGAAGGGCAAGATCGATGCGGTCGACGAGCCGGATGCTCGCCGACTGCTGATGCTGCAGAACCTCGATGTTCGTCATGTCAGCGGTCGCATTCCGCTGATGCAGCGCGAGCTCGGCGGTAAGGAGAAGGTCAAGCAGACCGACATCCTGCACTTCAGCCGCCAGATGGCGGCGTTCGTGCACGCCGGCCTGCCGGTGATCGATGGTCTCGACATCATCTCCCGTTCCACATCGAACAAGACGTTCGCCGACGCGTTGCACGACATGCGCGACCAGATTCGTCAGGGCGTGCCCTTCGTTGATGCGCTTGCGCAGCATGAATCAATGCTGCCCAGTTACTACTTGGGCATCGTGCGCTCGTCAGAGCTAACAGGCCGCCTCGATGTAGCCCTCGAGCATCTCGCTGTCTACATGGAGCGCGAGCATGAGGCGCGCAGTCGCATCAAGTCGGCGCTGGCATATCCATCGGTCATCGTTGGTATGTCGGTGGTGTCGGTGATCGTGCTGTCCGTGTTCGTGTTGCCCAAGTTCGTGTCGCTCTTCGAGGAGCTGCACGCGACGTTGCCGCTCACCACGCGCATGCTGATGAACTTTGCCAACTTCTCGTCGAGCTACTGGTGGACGTACCTCGTGGCGATCGGCGGCTTCGTCATCGGTGTGCAATGGATGCGCAAGCAGGCAGCGACCAAGCGCTTTCTCGACCGAATGCTCTTGAAGGTGCCACTCATCGGTGAAGTGGTGCTGTTCTCCGGAGTCGAGCGTGTCTGCCGGATTCTGGCCACGATGTGGGAGGCCGGTGTGCCGATCGACAACGCGATGGTGGCTGCCATCCAGAGTTCGAACAACACGGTCATCGCCGGCAAGCTCCGAACGATCCAGGAGGCGGTGCTGGAAGGCGACGGCCTGGCCGAGCCGTTCGCTGCCGCCGACATCTTCCCCGATGCCGCCGTGCAAATGATCACTGTCGGTGAGGCCACTGGAACGCTCGCCGACCAGTTGCTCGGGGCAGCCGACTTCTACGAGCGAGAGATCGAGTTCAAGCTCAAGCGCCTCACTACGTACTTCGAGCCGCTGATCATCATCATGGTGAGCTTCGTCGTCGGTTTCGTCGCCGTTGCTCTCGTGCAGGCCATGTACGGCTCCCTGAGCAGTTCGCAGCTGAAGTGATGAACCGGCCAGACCCTCGCGACCGTGGCTACACGTTGCTGGAACTGCTGGCAGCCATGGCCATCATGAGCATCGCGTTCGCCGCCATCTTCGCGGGCCTGGGTATGTTCTTGCGTACCGAGAGGGTGCAGGGTGCCCAGGCGCAACTCGACGTGAGCCTGCGCTCGTACGCGGAGCAACTGTTGGGCGTTACCTACGTCAACTGTGCCACCCCGTCAACGGCCACATATGCCGCGGTGACGGTCCCGACGGACGTGCACGCCAAGGCCTACACAAAGTCGGTCACGATCAAGTACTGGAACGGCGATCTGCCGGCCACATGGGCGTCGTCGTGCACTACCGGGAACGACAAAGGGTTGCAGCAGATCACCATCCAACTGACCGGTAGCGATGGCGAGAAGGGCACCTTGACGATCGGTAAGGCGCAATGAAGCGCGATCGAGGGTTCACGCTCACCGAGCTGATCGTTGCCGTCGCGATCGTCGCGATCATCTCCACCAGCGTCGGTGCGGCACTGATCACTGGGTTGCGGATCACTTCCAACACCTACTCGAAGTTCGATCAGAGCAACGCTGAGCTGGCCGTCACCCGCTTCTTGTCCGGCGACATCTACGCTGCTGAAGGGCCAATCGTCTACAACAGCTCCAGTGATGCCACCTGTGGCGGTGTGGCCAACCCGGGGCTGAAGCTCAAGTCGCGTACTGACGCCACGGCCGATCTGGCGGGAACCAACATCACCACCGTGGTGTGGGCGTTGTCGGGCACCGACGTGATGCGCCGCACGTGTGTGAATGGTGTGCAGACCGATTCGTTCCGAGTTGCGGGTGGCATCAGCGCGTTCACGCCCACCGGGTGCTCGAACCCGTGCAGGAACCTGACGGTCAGTGTCACGTTCAAGGCTGCAGCGGTGGGCACCAACGGGAAAGTCCCCGAGCGGTCATGGACCCTCAAGGTCACTCGTCGTGGAGTCACCGCGTGAAACGTTCACCTACTGCCACCGACCGGGGCTTCACGCTCATCGAGATCATCGTTGCCATCGTGATCGTGGGCATTATCTCCACCGTGGTCACCTTCTCGATGCGCGCCCTGTTGAGCAACAGCAGCAAGAAGACCTGCACCGTGGAGGTTCACAAGGTGAACACCGCAATTCAGGCGTATTATTCTGAGAACAAGGTCTGGATCACCACCCTGACCCTCAGTTCTCTGGTGCCCGATTACCTGACCACTGCGCCGTCAGCATCCTCCCCGTCTGGTGCAGGAACTGTTGACGCCGCTCACACCTACAAGGGGTCGAAGTGTTGAACAACGAACAGCACACACACGAACGACATGGCAGAGACGAGGGCGCTGCACTCGTCATGGCGATCGCGTTCGTCACCGTCATTGGGCTACTCCTTGCCGGATCGCTGAGCTATGCAGCGGTGAGCATGAAAGCCTCGTCGCACCGGTACACGCCGGCGCGCAATCGGCTCTACGGTGCCGATGCAGCCACCAAGGCAGCGATGCACTATGTGGGCGACCACCCTGAAGCTGGTCAGGCGCTGCCCGGTGTCACGTGTAATGCATCCAAGACCTACGGCACCGTGGGCACGGAGTCGGTCGGCGTTCAGATTTGTCCGCAAGGCGTTGGCGCCGCAGGTTCGTTCCCCACACCGGGTTCGGTCTTCTGGGGTCTGGTGACGCTCGCCACCGGCTCCGATAAGGGTCTCACGATGACGGGGAACAACCCGTTCCAGATCAACGGCAACGTGTACTCGAACACCGATGTCAACGTCGCTGGCACCGGCTCGCTGATCGTGAAGCAGGGCAGCCTGTATGCGGGCAGTTGCGCTGGAACCGGCACGATCACCGTCGACGGCACGAAGAATTGTGCTGCCACTGGGAAGGGCACCGCGAATGATCCGGATTACCTGCCGGGCATCACTGCTCAGCCCAGCGATGCCACGATCGTCAAGGCCTGTGGCAGCTCCGGGACTGCGTCCACGCGCGTGGTGGAGATCGGGCCAGGGAACTGGACGGCCGCGATTTTCACCGCGGTGAAGGGGTGCGCCAATGTCTGGCTGAAGCCCGGTATCCATTACCTAGAAGGCCTCGGTTCCTGGTCGATCACCAACAAGGTGGTTGCCGGCGCCACGACCAACGGCACCTCTTCCGGCATTCCGGCGGCGGCGGTACCGGGGGGCTGCGACGACACCAAAGATGGTGCGATGCTCTTTCTGGCGGGTAACACCACCATCACTGTGGCGACGGCCGTCAGCCCAGCAACGAGCAGCAGTCTGCAGGTGTGCGGCAAGAACGTCCTGCAGGCAAGCGGTCGCACGGTGGAGATCCCGTTGTACGACTCCACCACCGATATCGGCGGGCACACCGACTCTGACACGCTGACGACCGGCTCCAACAGCACCGTCAGCGACAGTTCGTGCTCGACCGACAACAGCCACGGTGACAGCAACGGCAACGGTGGAGGCGGCGGCGTCTCGAGAGCCATCCATCAGCCCGGCAAAGTGGGCGACGGCGGTGGCGGCGACGGTGGCGGTGGCGGTGGCACCACCACCTGTGAGTGGTCGAACCGTAACAATGCCAAGTTGATCGACACCACCATCGCTACGGACACGGGCGTTACCAAGAGCGCTCGTACCTCCACGCTCACCATCACCAAGTACGCCGGTGCCGGAGCGATCCCGTCTTCGGTCGATCAGCTCACGGTCAAGGTCACGGCCCTCGCCACCCGTACCAGCGGCAGCGGCAGCGCCAACGGCAACTACAGCATCAAGGTCCTCAACTCCGACGGCACCACCGCGTGTAACGCGTCTGGAGGGCACACCATGGCCACCGGCAGCACGCTGCCGACAACGCCCGATACGTTCACCGTGAACTGCAACACCGGGATGACTGCGCCACTGCAGGTTGAGTTCTATGCGACCGCCAGCAACTCGGACGGAACGCGCGCCGTAAAACTTGACGGTATCGAACTCAGCTATAGCGTTGATGTGGCCGGGACGTTGCTCAAGCACACCGCAGGTCTCACCTCGATCACCGCCACTACCAGCAGTGCCCCAGTGTGGTTCGGCGGCGAGATCTACCTTCCCGCATCGGCGATGTCGCTGAAGGCCAGTGCACTCAACGGTGTGGTCTCGACGTTGGGTGCCGTGATGTACCGCCTGATCTACAGCGCCGACCACAGCGCGGCGGATGTGCTGGCCTCGGCCAACAACGTCTACACCGCGGGTGGCGACATCCTGGTCAAGACCCAGGTGGGTGCCAAAGACTGGGTGACCTGTCGCATCGCATTGGCCCTAGCGAGTGGCCTCGGCACCCCGACACTCAAGGGCTGTACCGTCCCGCGCTGATGTGATGAATCCTGGTACGAGTGTTCCGTCTTGGCCGGGCACTCGGGCTAACATGCGCCCCCTGGAGCGTGACATGCACATCAACGACTTTGCACTCGACTGGTTCAGCCTCGCCGGCAAGAACGCGATCGTGACCGGTGGCAACACCGGCCTCGGTCAGGCGTTCTCGTTGGCGCTCGCCAAGGGTGGCGCCAACGTGCTGGTACCCAGCCTGGCCGACGACGACGGCACAACAAGGGCACTCATCGAGGGATGCGGCGTGCGGTACGAGTTCATGACGGCCGACATCACCACAGAGGGTGTGCCGCGCCAGGTGATCGAAGCCTGTATCGACCGCCTTGGCAGCGTTGATGTGCTGATCAACAGCGCTGGCATCTGCCCGCTCGGGGAAGTGTTGGAGTTCGGTCGCGACAAGTGGGATGCCACCGTGCAGGTGAACCTCACCGCTGCATTCGAAATGAGCTTCGAAGCCGCCAAGTACATGGTGCCCCAGCGCAGCGGCAAGATCATCAACATCTGTTCGATGTTCAGCTTCCTCGGTGGCCGGTTGTCGTCGGCGTATGCCGCCACCAAGCACGGCATCGCCGGGTTGACGAAGGCGTACTGCGACGAACTCGCCGAGCACAACATTCAAGTCAACGGGATTGCACCCGGCTACTACGCCACGGCCATCACCGCCAACACGCGCAGTAACCCCGAGTCCAGCCGTCGCGTACTCGACCACATCCCCGCCGACCGCTGGGGTGATCCGGGTGATCTGATGGGCACGGTGGTGTTCCTCGCCAGTCGCGCCTCCGACTACGTCAACGGCCACATCCTGGCGGTGGACGGCGGTTACCTGGTCCGATGACCGGTCCGTACCTCATTGGCGTCGATTGTGGGACGCAGAGTGCAAAGGTCGTCGTCTACGACGCGGCCGGCACCGCCGTCGCTGGAGGGCAGCACATGCTGCGCCCGATGAGCCGACCGCAGCACGGTGTGGCCGTACATCCCGACGACGACCTGTGGACCTCCATCGCCGCGGCGAGCCGCCAAGCACTGGCGGCGTTCACCGGCGATCTCAGTGAGATCGTGGGTGTGGGTATCTGCCCGATTCGCTGCTGCAAGGCGTTCCTGCGGGCCGACGGCTCATTGGCCGAGCCACTGATCAGTTGGATGGACGACCGCGCCTACCAGTCCTACATGCCGGCCGATCCGGCTGTGCGGTACGCCACCACTTCCTCGGGTTACATCGCGCATCGCTTCACCGGCGAGTTCCGCGACACGGCGGCGAACAACATCCTGTTGCAGTGGCCGATCGACACCGACACCTGGCAATGGAGCGACGATCCGGCGCTGTACAACGACTTCAACGTGCGCCGCGAGCAACTGCTGGAGCTGCAGATGCCCGGCGACATCATTGGCCAGGTGACCGCTGAGGCATCAGCAGCGACGGGTATTCCCGAGGGTGTGCCGGTGGTGGCCACGGCCAACGACAAGGCCGTCGAGATGCTCGGTTCCGGGTCGCTGGGGGAGCGCACCGCACTCGTGTCACTGGGCACCTACATCGCCGCGATGGTGCACGGGCACGAGAACCACAAGACCCCAGCCAACTTCTGGACGAACTTCGCCTGCCTGCCGCACCGTTACCTCTACGAGAGCAACGGTGTGCGACGCGGGATGTGGACCCTGACCTGGTTCCTCGACCTGCTCGGCGACGAGATGGCGGAACGAGCAGTGTCGCTGGGTCTGTCGCGCGAGCAGTACCTCGAGCGCGAGGCTGCGGCCGTGCCGGCCGGCAGCGATGGTTTGATGACCGTGCTGGACTGGTTGGCCACCACCGATAAACCCTTCCGCAAGGGGATGATGTTGGGCTTCGATGCCCGGCATTCGCGAGGGCATGTGTATCGCAGCATTCTCGAGGCGATTGCGCTGACGATGAAGTTCCACGTCGACGCGATGTGCACCGAGTTGGGCATCTCCCTCGAGGAGATCGTCATCTCGGGCGGCGGTGCGAACAGTCCGCTGTTCATGCAGATCTTCGCCGATGTGTTCGGTATCACGGCCTCGCGCAGCATCGACGGCGGGGGAGCGGCACTCGGCTCGGCAATGTGCGCCGCGGCGGCCATGGGTGTGCACCCCGATATCGAACGTGCCGCTGCAGCCATGGCCAAGGGGCGCGAGTCGTTCCTGCCCGATGCCGCGAACGGTGAGGTGTACCGGCAGATGGCCGCCACCGTGTACCACGACATCCGCAATCACACTGATGCGCTCTTCGAGCGCGCATACCCCATCTTCCACTAAGTCGCGAACAAAGGAACACCCACCATGTCCCTCACCCGATCCGAAATCGTCGAGCAACTGCGGGCACTCGTCGGCGTCCACCAGGTCGTCATCGACGAGCAGACGCTTCGTGAGCGCAGTATCGACAACTTCCGCAAGCTGCAGAACATCTTCAACGTCTACACGGGTCCTTTCCCAGCGGCGGTGGTGAGCGTGCGCAGCACCGCGGAGGCTGCCGCCGTGTTGGCTTTCGCCGACGCGAATGGCGTGAACGTGGTGGCGCGCACGGGAGGCACCGCCACCGAGGGCGGCCTGGAAACGCCGGTGGAGAACTCGATCGTGCTCGACGGCGGGTTGATGAACCAGATCCTCACCATCGACACGTACAACATGCAGGCGACTGCGCAGTGCGGTGTTCCCCTCCAACGACTGGAGGACGAGGTGCGCAAGCACGGTCTCACCACCGGCCACTCGCCGCAGTCGAAGCCGATTGCCAGCATGGGCGGACTGGTGGCCACGCGGAGCATCGGGCAGTTCTCCACGCTGTACGGCGGTATCGAGGACATGGTCGTGGGCTGTGAAGTCGTGTTCCCCGGTGGTCAGGTGTCGCGGATCAAGAACGTGCCGCGTCGTGCCGCCGGCCCCGACATCCGCCATCTGGTGATCGGGAACGAAGGTGCGTTGTGCTTCATCACCGAGGTGACGGTGAAGCTGTTCCCGTACATGCCGGAGAACAACACGTTCGTGGGCTGGACGATGAAGGACATGAAGGTCGGCTTCGAGGTGCTACGTGAGGTGATGGTGGCCGGCTACAAGCCGTCCGTCGCCCGCCTGTACGACTATGAGGACGGTCAACTGCACTTCTCGAACTTCGTGCCTGCTGACGAGTGCATCGTGCTGTTCATGGCCGAGGGCAACGAGGGGATCGTGAAGGCCACTGCAGAAGGCATCCGCGAGATCGCAGCCACGCATCCGGGATGCACGCCGGTGGAGGCGCATCACCTGGAGGAGTGGTTCGCTGATCTGGTGTGGGGCCCCGACAAGGTGACCCGCGAGGACAATCGCATCCGCGACACCCGCAACGTCAACCGCACCACTGAGGTGTCTGCTGACTGGAGCTCGATCCAGCAGATCTACGACGCGGTGATCCCGCGCATCCGCGCCGAGATCAAGGGCATCACCCTGCTGGGCGGCCACTCGTCGCACAGCTACATCAACGGCACGAACATGTACTTCAACTACTTCTACGACCTCATCGACTGCGAGCCGGTGGACGAGACCGAGAAGTACTACCTGCCGATCATCAAGATCATCGTCGAGGAGACGTTGCGGTTCGGTGGATCGATCGTGCACCACCACGGCATCGGCAAGGCACGCGCTCGCTGGGTGAAGGATGAGTACGGGTCGTCGTACCCAATGCTCGCCGCGTTGAAGACTGCCTTCGATCCGAACGGCGTGATGAACATGGGAACCATCTACCCACTCACGTGACCTCGAGCGACGCCTTCACCAACAGCGTGAGGTAGGGCGCGAGGAACAGGCTGTAGGTGTTGTTGATGTGGTTCGTGTCGAGGTACACGGCCATGTTGCCAATCACCGCAGGGCACACGTCGGCGCTGCAGAACCAGTCGCTGGTGTCGTAGAACAGCGCCCCGGTTCGGGCGGCGAGATCGCGTTCCAGCTCGTTCTCGCGGGTGTCGACGTTCCTCGTGACGCTCAGGTTGCAGCCGCTGATATGGCGCGGTCGGCTTGCCAGGCAGCGGTCGACCTGCCGTCCGGCGATCGGAGTGTCGCTGAGCAGCAACACTTTCTTGCCGGCGGCAGTGAGAGTGGTGATCGTGTGCTCCAGTGCCGCGGCCCACGTTGCGTCGGAGATGGACCGCAACTGGCCGCCTACGTTGCGGAAGTAGTGCTTGCGCCACTGGTTGATGATGACCAACTGGGTGTCGGAGGCGGCGATGGCAGCGATCGAATTGGCCCTCCACTTGTCGCACGCCGGATAGGTCGTGGCCTTGTCGCGCATCACGGACATCGTGGCGGCGGAGCAGATCTTCTTGGCGACGACGTCGAGGCGCCAGTGCTGTTCGGTCGCGGCGGCCTCCAGCCCGGTGAACCATTGCGTGACGTGGCTGTCGCCGAAGATCGTGATCGCCAGCGGCGCGCCGACATCGCCGCGCTGGCAGCCGGACGGTGAGGTTCCACTGAAGCTGACGAGGCAGCCATCGGTCCAGATGCCGAAGTCGTCCCCGGCCTGCTTGCTGACCGGGGGTGTGATGTTCTCTGGCAGCAGATCGTTGGTTGCCGAGGCAGCGATCAGCGGCTGCAACTCCTGGGCGATCTTTGCGTCGAGCTGCTGCTGCCACGAAGGTGGTGGCACGGTGCTTGCAGTCTCAGCAGTCGTGCTGGTGGCCGTAGTCGTGCTGGTGGATGCACTCGTGCTGGCGGCCGTGGGCGCCACGTAGCCAGTGCTGAAGTGCACATCGTCGGTCGCCCGACCGACGATCACTGCGCCGCCGAGCACCAGCGCGATCGTCACGGCACCCATGATCAGCGAACGGCGTGCGGATCGCGTCAACAGTGGATGGTGGCGCAGCGGATTCTCCAGTAACCAGAAGCTCAATGCGGCCAGTGCGACTGCACCGACGAGCACACCGGCCCGCTGCAGAACACTGGGAGCGTCGATCCGATCGTGGAGAATCATCAGTAGCGGCCAGTGCCAGAGGTAGATGCCGTACGATCGCCCGCCGATCCACTGCAGCGGGGCGAGCGATAGCAGCTGGCCGGGGGCGCCGCTGGCGCCGATCGACAGGATGACGGCCACCGTGCCCAGCACGGGCACGAGCGCGGCGATTCCGGGGAACGGTGTGGCGGCGTCGAACCGGAAGATGCTGTAACCGATCGCGGCCAGCCCCAACCAGCCCAGCAGCGAGCGCCACGGCAGCCGGTGGCGCGCCGCGAAGGCGAATGCACACAACGCACCCAGGGCGAGCTCCCACGCCCGCGACCAACTTGCGAAGTAGCCCCACACCGGGTTCGTGCGAGTGAGGTGGACGCCGAGAGTCAGGCTGGCTCCGGTGACGACGAGGCACACCGCCACGCCGGCCCGGGTGAGGTTGCGGCCCAGTCGCCAGGTGAGCGCCAGCAGCCCGGGCCACACCACGTAGAACTGCTCCTCCACGGCCAGCGACCACCAGTGCTGTAGCAACGAGGGTGGGCGAGTGGCTTGCAGGTAGTCGGCGCCGACCGCGGCGAAGTGGAAGTTCGCGAGGAAGCCGCCGGCCCACAACGTGTCGGTTGCGGTCTGGTGAGCGCGCACCGGGTCGAGCAGCCAGTCGGCCAGCACCAGCGTCACCAGCAGGACGAGCGTGGCAGTCGGCAGCAGACGGCGGGCGCGACGCGCATAGAAGTTGCGCAATGAGATGCGATGGGTCGATTCGTGCTCGCGCCGCAGCAGTGACGTGATCAGGAAACCGGAGACGACGAAGAACACATCGACACCGACGTAGCCGCCGCTGAACCCGAATCCGGCGTGATACAAGAGCACGCTGGCGACAGCGACTGCCCGCAGGCCTTCAATCTCGCCCAACAGGGGCGACTCCCTCTGGGTGGAGACTGCCATTGAGTCGGAGCCTAATGGGGGAGGGTGAGCACGACCTGCAATCCGCCTTCGGGTGCGTCGGCGAGCGTCAGCGATCCACCAGACGCCCTCGCGAGAGAAACGGCGATGGGCAGACCCAGCCCGGTTCCTGTCGCCGTGGGATGCTGGCGCCAGAACCGACGGGTGGCCCGCTGCTTGTCCTCGTCGGAGAGTCCGGGTCCTTGGTCGCTGACGCTGAGGGTGCACCGGTCGTGTTGCTGCGCTACCCGCACCACGATCGTGGAGCCCGACGGTGAGACGTTGAGGGCGTTATCCAACGTGTTGTCGAGGATCTGCTCAACCGCACCAGCGGCAGCGGATGCCAGCACAGGGGCCTCGGCACCTTCCACTCGCAGCGTCACGCCCGACAGTTCAGCAAGGGCGCTCCAGGTGTCCGTGCGCTGGAGTGCGAGGTTGGCGAGATCCACCTCGACAACGGGCTGCGCTTCGTCAGCACGCGCCAGTTGCAGCAGATCGGCCACCAGCGTGGCCAATCGCGTGGTTTCATCAATTGCCGCGTCCAACTCCTCGGCATCGGCATTGTTCATCCGCGCCTGCAGGTTCTCCAGCCGCAGTCGCATAGCCGTCAGCGGGGTGCGCAATTGGTGCGAGGCATCGGCGACGAACGAGCGCTGTTCCTCCAGCATGACTGCGAGGCGGTCTGCCATGAGCGTCATGGTGGCCGACAGCGCCCGCAACTCGGGCGGCCCATCGTCGCCGACCTCTTTCGTGGTGAGATCGCCCTCGGCGAAGCGACGGGCAGCGCGCTCGAGACGACGGATCGGGCGAGTGACGGAACGAGCGATGACCCACCCGACAGAGGCCATCACCGCCAAGATGGTGAGGCCGATGAGCACCAGACCCAGCCAAAACCGATGCACGGTGGAGTCCACTCGACTGGTAGCGAGTGTGATGCGCAATGCTCCGTGCACTGCGTCACCGGACGTGATGGGGAGTGCCACGTAGACGAAGTCGCTCTGAAGTGTGGAGGAGTAGCGAGTGCCGCTCGAATACCGTCCAGCGAGTGCCTCGGCGATTTCCGGTCTGGTGGACAGATCGCGACGAATCGGTTGCTCGGTGTCGATCAGCGAGGTTCCCTCAGCATCGACCACGACCACCCGGGCGCCCGTGCGGTCTTCGTACGTCAGAGCGGCCTGCGGGTCGGGGGTGATGCCGTTCTGTAGATCGTCCTCGTAAATGCCAGCGATGACGTACGCGTCATGCTCGATGCCACCGGTGAAACGTTCCACCTCGCGCTGCGCGAAGAAGATTGCCAGCGGCAACTCCAGCAACAGCAGTACGACGACCGTGATCGTGAGGTAACCGAGCAGCAGACGTTTGGTCACGGTGTCAGCCCTCTGTGAGCCGGTAGCCGACCGAGCGCACCGTCTCGATCATCTCGGGACGCAGCTTCTTGCGCAACGAGGCGACATGCACGTCGAGTGTCTTGGTGGAGCCCCACCAGTGCTCGTCCCACACTTCGTGGATCAGTTGTTCTCGGCTGCGCACGGCCCCGGGATCGGCAGCCAGGCACAGCAGCAGGTCGTACTCCTTGGGGGTCAACGCGATGGTGTCGCCTCCGAGCGTGACGGTCCGCGAACGCTGGTCGAGCACGAGATCACCCACCGTGATCGCGCGTGCGGGGACCGCCGCGTCGTCAGTCTTCGTCCGTCTGGTGACGGCGCGGATTCTGGCAACCAACTCTCGGAATCCGAACGGCTTGACGACGTAGTCGTCCGCACCGAGTTCGAGCAGGATCACGCGGTCGATCTCCTCACCGCGTGCCGACACCACGATGATGGGGACGGCGCTTCGCTCGCGCAGCCGTTGGCACACCACTCGACCCTCCAGGTCGGGCAGACCGAGGTCGAGCAACACGATGTCGCACGGTGGCGCAGCCAGCGCGGCGGCACCCGTGGCGGCGACGATGACGTCGAACCCCTCGCGAATGAGACCTTCAGCGAGCGGTACTGAGATCGACGGATCGTCCTCGACCAGGAGAAGTTGCACGATCACAGCCTGTCACGCATGGGAACGGCAATGCCTCGTCCTTGGCCAAACCATTACCTTCAGCTGGCCTCCTGCTCGCCTGACGGGGCGTACCGTCACCGACATGAAGCGCAACCAAATCCTCACCGCAGCAGCGATCCTCGCCGTCGGCGTCTCCGGTGCCGTCGCAGTGGCAGCGAATGTCGGCATTATGAACGCCGCTGACAGCAACTCTGTCGGCAACGTCACCTCTGCCACCGACCTGCTCACCAACAACACACAGGTCGTCGACGTCTACCTCGGCTCCGACTCGGTGCCGGGCGGCGGCCAGCAGTTCACGGTCGATATCGCCGGTGCCGTCACGGTGTCGTCGTCGACGAGCAAGATTCGCCTCGACCAGGTAGAGCCCACCACTGGCTGGACATGGTCGCTGAGCCAATCACAGGCAGACACGCTGATGGTGAGCTTCACCAACGGCACCCGCACCATCGAGTTCACCGCCACGGCGGATGCCAACGGCACCATCACGGCGAGCGTCAACGAGCCGACGATTGTGTTGCCGCCGGCCAACCAGCCCTCCAACAACGGCGGCCACGATGACGACGAGTACGAAGGTGGTGGCGACGATGACTGACGCCCCTGTTCGGACAGTTCGGCGCAAGCCCGCTGCCGGCGCGAAGATCGCAGCGGCAGGTGTTGGCATGACGGTGATGTTCGGTCTGGTGGGAGCAATGGCGCTCGCCCAGAATCGCGGCTCGTCCACGCCCCAGCCGGCGGCGCCCACTGCCCCTGCGCAAATCGTCGTGGTGATCCACCCGGGAACGGCCACGGGCGCGGTCACCGGCACACCAACGGTCAACGCCTCCTCGAAGCCAATCCAACTGGCAGCCAAACCGGTCGTGCGCCAGGCACCCGCACAGGCCCCCGCAGCGAAGACCAGTGGTAGTCGCTGAACATCGCGGTCGGGTCATGGCATGCGAGTTGCATGTCATGACCGTCGACGCTCCTGAGGGAGCGGTACCCACGGCGATCGCCGACCTGGAACGGTTGGAGCGCCTCTGGAGCCGCTTCCTTCCGGACAGCGATGTCAGCCGCGTGAACCTGTCGGCGGGCTTTCCCACCGCCGTGTCGACAGAAACCGTGACGCTGGTGCAGACGATGCTCGAGGCGTACCGGCTGACCGAGGGCAGATACGACCCGACCATCCTGCGGGCGCTGGTAGCGCACGGGTACGGCACCAGCCGTGTCGACGCCACCCGTCAGACGAGCCTGCTCCCCGAGGTGGCACAGCCCGGCATGCTGGCCGACATGGTGGTCGACCCATTGGGTGAGACCGTCACACTGCCAGCGGGCCTGGCACTCGACCCTGGCGGTATCGGAAAGGGTCTGGCGGCCGATCTGGTGGTGGCTGCACTTCTCGAACGCGGTGCTGCCGGTGCCATGGTGTCCATCGGCGGCGATCTGGCCATGGCCGGCGAGTCGCCCCAGCAGGAGGGTTGGGTCGTGGAAGTTGAACACGCCGATCCGGCCGACGGAGTGCTGTGCCGCCTCGCTGTCAGCGGAGGAGGTGTGGCCACGTCGAGCACGGTCTCGCGACGGTGGGTGGCCGACGGCGTCGTGTACCACCACCTCATCGACCCGCGTACTGGTGGGCAGTCGGACACCGATCTCTTGGCCGTCACTGTCATCGGGCGGTCGGGCTGGTCGGCCGAGGTGCATGCAACGGCATGCCTGCTCTCCGGCAGCAGCGACGCAGTCGCGTATCTGGAAGTACACGGCCTGTCGGGCCTGGCGATTGCGGGTACGGGTCAGGTGTTGATGACTCACGATCTCGTGGGTCTGAACTTGGAAGGAAGCTCATGAACCCCCAGTTCTGGTGGTATGTCGCTCGCTCGTCGGGCATCATCTCGTGGTTGATGATCACCGGCACGGTGATCTGGGGCGTGATCCTCTCGACCAAGGCGTTCCCGGAGCAGCGGCGGCCGGCATGGATCCTCGATCTGCATCGCTGGCTCGGCGGACTCGCCGTCGGGTTCCTGGTGCTGCACCTCGCCGCGCTCATGCTGCATGGCTACCTGAGATTCACTCTTGCGGACGTGTTGGTGCCCGGCCACAGCGCGTGGCGACCCGGGTCGGTGGCGCTCGGTGTTGTCGCAGCATGGACGCTGGTGGCGGTGGAAGGTACCTCGTTGGCGATCAAGAAGTTGCCCAAGAAGGTGTGGCGCGGCATCCACCTCACCAGTTACGCGACATTCTGGCTGACCAGCTTGCATGCCGCCTTCGCCGGCAGCGACCGCAGTACGTTCCTCTACCAGATCACTGCGCTGGGCTCGATCGTGGCAGTGGCATGGGCAGCGATGTACCGAGTGACCAACCGCCGCTCGCTCAGCCGCCGGACTGCCTCGTGAAGTCGGCGATGTAGATCGCCATCGCACCGCCCACGCACGCGGCGGAGATCAACCAGAAGCGAATGATGACCTTGGTCTCCGCCCAGCCGGCGAGCTCGAAGTGATGGTGGATCGGCGACAGGCGGAACAGTCGCTTCTTGCGCCCCGACGCCCGGAACACCACCATCTGCAACGCCACGGAACCAATCTCGATCACGTTGATACCGCAGATCAGGGCCAACAGCAGGTGGGTGTCGAGTGTGATGGCGAGCAACGACAGCGCAGCACCGATCGCCAACGCACCTACATCGCCCATGAAGATCGTGGCCGGCGCGGCATTGAACCACAGGAAGCCACCGCACGCGCCTGCAAACGATGCGGAGAAGACGGTGAGGTCGTACGGGTTGACGATGTCGCCGTAGATCGACGGGTTGCGGAAACCGAGGTAGCCGATGCCGGTGAACACGGTGAATCCAAGGAGCGCTGAGCCGGCAGCCAAACCATCGAGGCCGTCGGTGACGTTGACGGCATTGGTGGTGGCGAAGATCAGCGCCGAGGCCCAGATCACGAACACCACCTTGCCTAACTCGATCCCCGGCCAGTCGGCGCGGGTGAGCGACAAGCGAGTGTCGATCTCAGTGGTGGCGACGAGCACGGTGGCAACCGCCACGGCGACGCCCATCGTGATCCAGCCCTTGCGACTCCACAGCACGCCACGGTTGTGGCGGGTGCGCACCTTGATCAGATCATCGATCAGCCCGATGGCGGCCATACCAAGCACGCCACCCCACATCACGAGGGTCTGATCGGAGAACACCACGCCGCGGCGGATGTGACTGAACAGATACCCCGCGAGTGCGGCGACGACGATGGCGATGCCGCCCATGGTGGGCGTACCGGACTTGTGCATGTGCTGGGGGACGACGAGGTTGGCCTCGTTCTTGACCAGGATCGGTTGGCTACGGCCTCTGGCTGCGAGGTACTTGGTGAGCCACCACGTGCCGAATAGCGACACGAGCAGCGCGATCCCGCCGGCAAGCAGGGGAGCGATCATGTCGCAAGGGTAACCCGCTGGTCAGCGGGCGCGCTGTCCACTCTGCTGGCCGCTCGACTGGCGACGACGACTGGCGGGGCCTGCGGGACGACCGCTGCGAGCGCCAGGCGCACCGGGCCGCCCCTGACCCTGCGGTCGGGCGGCGGCGGGCTGCGGGCGGCCGGGGCGACCATGCTGCGCAATGTGGTCGATCTGAGCGATCGTGCGCGGCGGCTGCGCCGGACCGGCGAGGCTTTCCAGCAGTGGGTGCTTGCCGTGCACCGCTTCGGTGACGATCGGCTTGATACCCGCCGCGCGGGTCATCGAGCGCACGTCCTTGCGCTGCTCGGGGGTCACGACGGTGACGACGAGTCCCTCGGCGCCGGCGCGGGCGGTGCGTCCCGAGCGGTGCAGAAACGCCTTGTGCTCGGCCGGCGGGTCGACGTGCACGACGAGGCGCACATCGTCGACGTGGATGCCACGAGCGGCGATATCAGTGGCCACCAGCACCTTGACCTGACCAGAGGAGAAGTCGGCGAGGTTGCGCTCGCGAGCATTCTGCGACAGGTTGCCATGCAGCTCGACAGCAGGAATACCCGACTTGCCGAGTTGCTGTACGAGCTTCTTCGCGCCGTGCTTGGTGCGGGTGAACAGCAGCGAACGGTCGGGACCGGCCGCGAGGCGGGTGACGACGGCGAGCTTGTCGCCGAGCGTGGTCTCCACCTGGTGATGGGTCATTGCCTCGACCGGCGAATCGACCGGGTCGAGCGCATGGTTCACCGGGTTGTGGAGGTAGCGGTCGATGAGCACCTTGACGTCGTTGTCGAGGGTGGCTGAGAACAGGAGTCGTTGGCTGTCGGACGGTGTGCGGTCCATGATCCGCTTGACGCCGGGCAGGAAGCCCATATCGGCCATATGGTCGGCCTCGTCGAGGACGGTGACCTGGATGCGGTCGAGGCGGCAGTGGCCCTGACCGATGAGGTCTTCGAGGCGGCCCGGGCAGGCGATGACGATGTCGACGCCGGACTTCAGTGCGGCGGTCTGGTTGCCGAAGCCGACGCCGCCGTAGACGACGGTGTGGCGCAGACCCATGGCCTTGGCCAGGGGAGCGATGGTGGCCGCGACCTGGTTGGCCAGTTCGCGGGTGGGCACGAGGACCAGACCGCGGGGCGAACCCTGACGGGTGCGCTCATCGCTCTTGGCGAGCGCCGTGACCAGCGGGATGGCGAAGGCGATGGTCTTGCCGCTACCGGTCTTGCCGCGACCCAGCAGGTCGCGACCTGCCAGCGAGTCGGTGAGGGTGATGGCCTGGATGGGGAACGGGGCGGTGATGCCACCGGCGGCAAGGGCTGCGACGATGGGCGCGGGGACACCGAGGGACGCGAACGTACGCGTCGGCTGAAGGTCTGACATGGGGGCTTTCTGTGTAGGGGTGGCCGTGGATGCACTGATCCCGAACAAACGGGGGGCCAACAACCCTGCACTCGACCTCTGCAGCAACCGTGCTACAGGCAGCCCATGTTAGCGGGTATGGTCGCCAATCATGGAGATCTCACTGAATGGCAAGGTGGCGCTGGTCACTGGCGCATCGAAGGGCATCGGCAAGGCGATCGCGGCGACGATGGCTGCATCGGGAGCGAAAGTGATGTTGGTGTCGCGCAAGCTGGAGGGTTTGCAGGCAGCCGCAGCGGAGATGACCGGCGAGGTCGACGTGTACGCCGCCAACGCTGGCGATGTCGAGGCCGGCAAGGCAGCCATCGCGGCGACGATCGAACGCTTCGGTGGGCTCGACATTCTGGTGAACAATGCAGCCACGAACCCGTACTTCGGCTTCACCCTGGGCGTCGATGAAGGACGTTTCGACAAGACGTTCGATGTCAACCTGCGCGGTCCGCTGTTCTGGATTCAGGCTGCGTGGGAGCAGGCGATGAAGGAGTCCACGGCGAACGGTAAGCCCGGTGTGATCATCAACATCGCGTCGGTGGGTGGCCTGCGCGCCGAGTTCGGCCTTGGTGTGTACAACCTGTCGAAGGCTGCCATCGTGCACATGACGCGGCAACTGGCCGCCGAGCTCGGCCCCACCCGTGTGGTCGGCATCGCCCCTGGTCTGGTGCAGACCGACTTCGCGGCGTACCTCGTCGACAACTTTGGCGAGAAGCTCGCCGAGCAACTGCCGACCAAACGCCTTGGCATTCCGCAGGACATCGCCAACCTTGCCGTGTTCCTGGCGTCCGATGCCGCGTCGTGGATCACCGGCGAGACCTACGTGATCGATGGCGGCGCTGGCGTACGGATCGGCGGCTGACACCGATGCAACCCACCGCCTCACCGGCGGGACGACACCTGGCGCTGGCCACGTGGGGCCTGTTCGCTGGTCTCGCACTGCTGATGGTCTCGGGCGGTCTGTTCTCGACGTTGCTCGGTGTTCGCTCGGAGCAGCGCGGTTTGCCGACCGTGGTCAGCAGCCTCATCAGCGCCAGCTATTACGTCGGCTTTCTTGTCGGCTCGGTGTTCACATTGCGCGCACTCGGCCGGGTGGGACACATCCGCGTCTACGCCGCGCTGGCGTCGCTGCTCGGCGCGGCGATCATCGGCATCGGCATCACCGACGATGCGTCGTCGTGGATCGTGCTGCGACTGATCACCGGACTGTGTTTCGCCGGCATCTACGTGGTCGCTGAGTCCTGGTTGAACGATCTGGCGACGAACGACAACCGTGGTTCCCTGCTGGCCATCTACGGCGGTCTGACGGTTGCGTGCTTCGGTGTCGGCCAGATCCTCGTCTCGGCGTTCAACCCGCTCACCGTCACAGGGTTCGCCGTGGCTGCGATCATCACGTCCTTGGCGGTTGCCCCGGTGGCGCTCTCGGAGGCGGCGCAGGCTCCTGGGGTCGAGACCGCCGAGAAGATCTCTTTGCGGGAGCTGGCGAGGATCGTGCCCACCGGCGTGTTCTCATGCCTCCTGGTAGGGATTGCTCACGGTGCTCTGTTCGGTATGGGGGCGGTCTACGCAACACGTGTCGGGCTGTCACCCGGCAAAGTAGGTCTGTACGTCGCGCTGCCCAGCCTGGGCAGCATGCTCTTGCAATGGCCGATCTCCGCGGCCAGTGACGACATCGACCGGCGTGCCGTCGGAGTCGTGGCCGCAACCGGGGCTGCGGGGATGGCTGCGCTGTTGCTTCTGGACTCACCCCACAAACCGATGGCGTTCGTGTTGATCACCCTCCTCGGTGGGTTCAGCTACCCGCTCTATTCGGTGGTGGGCGCGTACACGAACGACTGGATCGAGCCCGAGCACCTCAGCGCTGCGGCGTCACAGCTGGTGAAGCTCTACGGACTCGGAGCGATCGCCGGACCGATGCTGGCCGGCGCGGCGATGGGCATCATCGGCCCCACGGGCTTCTATTGGGCGCTGATCGTGATGCACGTCCTCGTGGCGATCTTCTTCGTCTACCGCATGGTGGCGTGGCGGTCTCCGCTGGCCAAACGTCCGTGGAGCGAGGTGTCGCTGTCGGCGCGTGCGTTCTACGTGCCGGCCACCATCGTGGCGATCGGTCGCCGCCGCAGTCGGCGCACCTAGCTCAACCGGCAAGTGGCGATTCGAGGCGGCGCCGCACGGCATTGCCGATCTGCGTATCGAATGCTCGGATGTGGGCCTCCACCAGCGATGCTGCCCGATCAGCATCCCGCGCCTCGAGCGCATGGAGGATCGCCTCGTGCTCGTCGACAGCGTCGGCCATGTCGTCGACCTCGGCGAGGTAGATGTGCCACAGGCGGTCGCTCTGGGCGTACAACATGTCGAGCGTGTCGGTGAGGAAGCGGTTATTGGCTGCGGCCCACACGATCTCGTGGCACTCACGGTCGTACCCGATCAGTTCATCTGCTGGTGCGCCGCTGCGGCGTGCAGCATCCACCACTTGACGCATCTGTGCCCATTGTGCGTCGGTGCCGCGGGCGCAGGCCAAGCGGGTGACGTATGGCTCGAGAACGGCCCTGGTTTCGTAGAGCGTGGACAGCTCGCCGACATCGATCGTGCTGACGTACATGCCACGGCGGGGGATGACCGTGACCAGTTGGTCACGCACCAAGCGTTGCAGCGCTTCGCGGATGGGGGTGCGCCCCAGACCCAGTCGGGCTTGAAGGTCGTCCTCGTTGATGACTGCTCCGGGCGCGAGTGCGAGGCGCACGATCATGCGTCGGATCTCGTCGTAGGCCCTGTGCGAGAGCGACTTGGTGACCGGCGGGTGTTTGATATGGTAAAGATATATCACCGCCGTCGAGACGGCAACCATCCCCAGGGGTCATCACATGAGCGAAGTTCCGTCCACAGCACGGGTTGTCGTCATCGGTGCCGGCATCGTCGGCAACTGTCTGGTCGGTCATCTCAGCCGATTGGGCTGGACCGACATGGTGCTGCTGGACAAGGGGCCGCTGCCGAATCCAGGCGGCAGCACGGGCCACGCCTCGAACTTCATCTTCCCCACCGACCACAACAAGGAAATGGCGTTCCTGACGGTCGACAGCCAGAACCAGTACATCGCAGCCGGAATGAACAACACCTGCGGTGGTATCGAAGTAGCCCGCACTCCTGAGCGCATGGAGGAGTTCAAGCGCCGGATGACGTCAGCCAAGGCGTGGGGTATCGATGCTCGCCTGGTCACCCCCGCCGAGATCAAGGAGTTGGTGCCGTTCATCAACGAGGAGATCCTCCTCGGGGGCTACTACACGCCCAGCGTCTCCGTGGTCGACTCGCTCGCCACCGGCACCCAGATGCGCGACGAGGCCGTCGCCAACGGTGTGCTGTCCGTGTTCGCCAACACCGAAGTGCTGGATCTGCTCACCGAACCGGCGCCCGGTGGGCCGCGCATCAAGGCCGTCGTCACCGATCGCGGCACGATCGAGGCCGACCACGTGGTCGTCGCCTGCGGTGTGTGGAGCCCGCGCATCGCCAAGATGGCCGGTGCCAACATTCCGCTCACCCCGGCCGTGCATCAGATGGCCGACGTCGGCCCGATCGACATCCTGCAGCAGTCCGGTAAGGAACTGGCCTTCCCGATCATCCGCGATATGGACACGTTCTGCTACGAGCGTCAGTCGGCCGGATCGATGGAGGTCGGCAGCTATGCCCACCGACCAATCCTGATGCGCCCGGACGACATCCCCTCGATCGCTGCCTCGGCGCTGACCCCAACCGAACTGCCGCTCACCTACGACGATTTCGATCCGCAGATGGAGCAGGCCATCGAGCTGATGGAGATGCTCGGCGATGCCGAGATCCGCTACGCGATCAACGGTCTGCTCAGCCTCACCCCCGACGCCAACCCGGTGCTGGGCGAGACCCCCGAGGTGCGCAATCTGTGGAGTGCTGCCGCCGTGTGGATCAAGGAAGGCCCCGGCATCGCGCAGTTGGTGGCCGAGTGGATGACATATGGCTACCCGCACATGTGTGATCCGCATGGCAGCGATATCAGCCGCTTCTACCCGCACGAGAAGACCGAGTGGCACATCAACGCTCGGTGCAACGAGCACTTCAACAAGACCTACGGCATTGTCCACCCGCGTGAGCAGTGGGCCAGTCAGCGTGGCCTGCGACGCAGTCCGTTCTATGCCCGCGAAGAGGCGCTCGGCGCCACGTTCTTCGACGCCCGTGGCTGGGAGCGTCCGCAGTGGTACTCCAGCAACGAGCAGCTGTTCGCCAAGTTCCCGCAGGCCGCAACGCCGCGCACCCACGAGTGGGACGGTCGTTGGTGGAACCCGGTGACCAACGCCGAGCACCTGCAGATGCGCGAGAGCGTCGGTGTGGTGGATCTCACAGCGTTCAACGAGTTCGACTTCGAGGGCCCCGGCGCGACCGCGTTCTTGAACTACATGTGCGTCAACCAGGTGGAGGTTCCGGTCGGGCGCAGCGTCTACACGCCGTTGCTCACACCGCATGGTGGTTTCCGTGGCGACCTCACCATCCAGCGCCTCGGTGAGGAGCACTACCGCGTGATCACTGGCGCGTTTGACGGTGGACGCGATCACTACTGGTTCAACAAGCACCTGCCGACGGACGGGTCGGTGACGTTCACCGATCGCTCGCAGGGCATCTGCACGATCGGCGTGTGGGGCCCGAACGCAGCCAAGACGCTGGCCAAGATCGCCACCGACGACACGACCGCCCCCTACGACCTGTCGCAGGGCGGCTTCCCGTACGGCGCGGTCCGCGAGGTGCTGATCAACGGTGTGCCGTGCACGATGTACCGCATCAGCTACGTCGGGGAGAACGGCTGGGAGATCTACACCCGGATGGAGCACGGCCTCACGCTGTGGGATGCGGTCTTCGCGGCCGGCCATGAGTTCGAGATCATTCCCGTGGGCATCGGCGTGTACGCCGTGACCGGCCGCATCGAAAAGGGCTATCGCCTGATGGGTTCCGAGCTGGAGAGTGAGTACAACCCGGTGGAAGCCGGTCTGGCTCGTCCGAAGGTGAAGAGCGCTGACTTCATCGGCAAGGCCGCGTACCTCGCGGCTCGTGCGGAGGCTCCGGCCGCGGTGATGTGCACACTCTCCATGGACAGTCAGCAGTGCGCCGACGGCTACGACCGGTTCCCCACGGGCGGCAACGAGCCGATTCTGACGCTCGCGGGCGACCGCATCGTCGATGCCAAGGGCCGCGTCTCGCGAGTCACCACCGCTGGAGCGGGTGTGTCGCTGGGTAAGTACTTGCTGTTGGCGTATCTTCCGCCCGAACACGCAGTCGTCGGCAACAAGCTGCAGGTGATGTACATGAACGAGTGTTACCCGGTCACCGTTGAAGTTGCCGGCAGCACCCCGCTGTTCGACCCCACCGATACCCGCATGAAGGGCTGACGTGCGCGTTCTCGTCTGTGTGAAGCGGGTGCCGGCGCCCGGGGCCAAGATCAACCTCACGGCCGACGGACAGGCCGTCGACACTGCCTACTTGGCGTTCACCACGAGCCCGCATGAGGAGTGCGCGGTGGAGGCGGCTGTGCAACTCGTGGAGCAGCACGGCGGCGAGTCCACCGTGCTGACCCTCGGCCCGGCGCAAGCCGACGAGCAGTTGCGTTACGCGGCCAGTATCGGGATCAACAAGGCGGTGCTGTTGCCGATCGAGACTGCGGAATGGGATCCACAGCGCACGGCATCGGCCATCGCGTCTGCGATCCGCGACGTCGAGGCCACCGACGGCGCCTTTGACATCGTGTTGTTCGGCAACGAGTCGGCCGACTCGGGCAACTTCCAGGTCGGCGTCCGCGTGGCGCACGCCCTCGGACGCCCAATGGTGAATGGTGTCAAGGGCATTGAGGTCGACGGAGCGTCGGTGAAGGCCCGTCGCGAAGCGGATGCCGGTGTCGAGGTGTACTCGCTGCAGATGCCCGTGGTGCTGGGTGTCAAGGAGGGCATCAACCTGCCCCGGTACCCAACGCTGAAGGGTCGTCTGGCATCGAAGAAGGTGGAGGTCGCGCAGGTTGCCCCCGGCGGTGAGCGTGGCGGTCAGCAGATGATCACCCTCGTACAGGCCGCCGAACAGGTCAGCCAGACCATCGTGTTGGGGCACGGCCCTGAAGCCGCGCCCGCTGTCGTCGACCTCTTGGAAGAGTTGGGGATCCTGAAGTGACCGTGCTCGTCGTCATCGAACATGACCGCGGGACGCTCGCTCCTGCATCGCTCGAGGCACTGGCCGCAGCGCTCCGCCTCGACCCGCACGTCGAGGCGCTCACCATCGGCGCAACCGCCGACGCGTTTGCTCCGGAACTTGCCGCGCATGGCGCCGCAGTCGTGCACCAGGTGCACGCCGCCGTGTTGTCCGACTACGGGCCCGAAGCATGGGGCGAAGTCGTTGCTCAGGCGGTGCGCTCGCTGCGGCCCACCGTTGTGTTGGCCTGCGGTACGGATCGTGGGAACGAGGTCATGGCCCAGGCGGCTGCGCGTCTCGACCTGCCGATGGTCGCCAACTGCGTGGAGATCGATTCCGCCACCTGGACCATCACTCGCGTTCGCTGGGGTGGTTCATTGCTGGAGCAGTGCACCTTGTCGGCCGCCACCAAGTTGCTCACCTTCGCGCATCACAGCCACGAGGCCACACCCTCGGCTGCCGCAGGCACGGTGGTCTCGTTGATGGTGGAACTCGATCCATCGCTGTCGCGCACCGTCGTGACCGAGCGTGTCGAGCGAACGGCGGGCGTGACCCTGGCAACGGCTCCACTGGTCGTCGGCGGGGGCCGTGCGGTGGGTTCAGCCGAGGGCTTCGCCCCGCTGGAGGCACTGGCGGCTCGCCTCGGCGGTGTCGTCGGTTGCTCACGGGCGGTCACGAACAACGGATGGCGCAACCACACCGATCAGGTGGGGCAGACGGGAACGCGCATCGCCCCCGATCTGTACATCGCGTGTGGTATCTCCGGTGCCATCCAGCACTGGGTGGGCGCCATGGCATCGAAGCAGATCCTCGCGATCAATACCGATCCCGAGGCGAACATGGTCACCAAGGCCGACTACGCCGTGATCGGCGACCTGCACACGGTGGTGCCGGCCATCACTGCCGAGATCATCCGCCGAAACGGTTGAGCATCTTGCGCTGCCACTCGGCAGTGGCCTGCACGTTGTTGAACGTAAACAAGTGCAGTCCTTCGATGTTCAGCTCGTCGGCCCGCTTGCTCAGCGGGATGATGAGCTTGTTGGGGTCGTAACCGCCGGGCTTGAACAACCGGCCAAGGACGCCGCCGTTCTTCTTGACGAAGCGCATGCTGTTGCCGATGCCGAGGCGCATACCCATCGTGAACAACTTGGCCCGGTCGATCACGCCGGGTACGCCGATGTGCAGCGGCAGGTCGAAACCTGCGGCGCGCTCGGCAGCGGCCCACGTCGTCCACTGGGTGAGGTCGAAGCACATCTGGGTGCTGGCGAACCCTGCCACGCCAGCATCCTTCAGCAACTCCTGCTTGGCATGCAGCGCCTCGTGCACCACCTGCGCCGGGATGATTGCGTGGCCATCTGGATAGGCGGTCACACCGATGCGCTGGAGGCCGTGGTCGCAGCTGAGGAAGTCGCGCAGGAAGCTCACTACACCGTCGTATTTACCGGCAGGCTGTTCAGGATCGCCGGCGATGAGGAACACTTCCTTGATGCCATGGGAACGGCAGAACTCGGCGAGTCGCTTGACCTCGGCCTCGTCGGGGCACAGACGGGCCGAGATGTGCGGTACCGCCATGTGGCCGAGGTCGGCCAATCTGGAAGTCAGGTCGAGCGTCGGTTGCTGCCCCTTGGCTGGGCTGCACGTAACCGAGACCGAGGCGCCCGCCGGGATGTGTTCGAGCTGCGTTTCGAGGTTCTTCATCGGGATGACTTCGTAGCGAGCGTCAGCGATGAGGTGGTGCAGTGAGGAACTCATATCATCCAAACTCGTTGGGCAGTTCTGCCGTACGGCGGGTGACGAACTCCCGCATGGCGTCATCAATCGCCGGGTCCAGCGCCGGTGGTTCGTACTCGGCGAGGCGTCGTTTCCAGAGGGCGTTGGCTCGCTGCGCAGCGTCGAGGCCACCCTCTTCGCTCCATTGTTCAAAGCTCGAGTTGTCGGCGGTGTCGCTGCGATAGAAGGCGGTCTCGAAATTGGCCAGTGTGTGCGCCGTGCCCAGGAAATGGTTCCCCGGAGGATTGGTGCGCAGCGCGTCGAGCGCCAATCCGTTTTCGGTGGCGTCGAGGCCACGCACGAACGTCGTCATCATGCCCAGCTGATCGCAGTCGAGTACGAACTTCTCGTAGCCGATTGCCAGACCACCTTCCAGCCAACCGGCGGCATGGAGTACGAAGTTGACGCCGCCCAAGACCGTGGGCTGCAGGGTGTTGGCGCTCTCGTAGGCGGCCTGCGCGTCGGGCAGCTTGCTGGCAGTCAGAGACCCACCTGAACGGAACGGCACACCGAGGCGGCGAGCGAGCGCGGCCATCGTGTACAGCACGATCGCCGGCTCGGGTGTGCCGAACGTGGGGGCGCCGGTTTGCATACTCATCGAGCTGGCGAACGAGCCGAACACCACTGGGGCGCCGGGGAGCACCAACTGCACGAAGGTCATTCCGGCAAGCGCTTCGGCCAGGGTCTGCACGGCGACCCCGGCGCTGGTGGACGGAGCCATGGCCCCAGCGAGGATGAACGGTGTGATGATGCACGCCTGGTTGTGCTCCGCATAGCACTGGGCGGCGGCCAGCATCGTGCCGTCCCACACCAGGGGTGAACTGGCATTGATCAGGCTGGTCAGCACCGTACGGTCGCCGAGATCGCCGCCGAACCCGAGACGTGCCAGCTCCACACTGTCGGCCGCACGCGACCCGGCGGTGACGGAACCCATGAACGGCTTGTCGCTGAACTTGAGATGGCTGTACACCATGTCGAGGTGGCGTGTGCTGACCGGAACGTCGACGGGTTCGCACACGGTGCCACCCGAGTGATGCAACCACGGCGACATGTACGTCAGCTTCACGAAGTTCTGGAAGTCGGCGAGTGTCGCGTAGCGGCGCCCGTTGTCGAGATCGTGTACGAACGGTGAACCGTAGTTGGGGGCGAACACGGTGTTGTCGCCGCCGATCACCACGTTGTGCAGCGCGTTGCGAGCGTGCTGCACATAGGTGCTGGGGGCGTCGCGGCTGACGATCTCACGGCACATACCCCGCGGGAAGCGCACACGCGTGCCATCGACGATGGCGCCACCGCGAGCGAAGATCGGCAGCGCTTCCGGGTAGTCGCGAATCTCGATACCGACTTCTTCGAGCACGGTGTCCGCGGTGTACTCGATCAGTGCGAGCGACTCCTCGCTGGCGAGCTCGAAGGGGCGCATGGTACGGGTGAGATACGGGACCCGCTCGACTACATGCGAGGCGCGGAGCGCGGCCCGGCCGGAGCGTCCGCCAGAGCGGCGAGTGTTCATGAGGGCTCCCTCGTACGGCGCCTGCGGCCGGCGCGGTCGCCGCCAGCCGTTCGGTCGGGCAGCGTGATGACCGCGGATAGGTGTGTGGAGGGCGCGAGAGCGTGGGGGAACGACATTGCGGCCACGAACTGGGCCTGGAAGTCGGGTTCGGTGGCGGTCTCCACCTTCACCACGCTGCGGACCGCAGCTTCCATCTCGGCCCGCAATGCGCACGAGAGCAGTGCGCGCACCGCGCCAGCACCGGCTGCGTTTCCGACCGAGCGCACTCGCTCGACCGGACAGTCGGGCACCAGGCCGAGCACCAGTGCGTAGACGGGATCGATGTGGCTACCGAACGCACCCGCTAGGCGGATGTCGTGCACTTCGGTGACACCCGCGTGCTGGTAGAGCAGTTCGATCCCAGCGCGCAGGGCGGCCTTCGCCAGCTGGATGGCACGCACATCGTTCTGGGTGATCGTGATGCCGTCGGTGACCACGTAGGTGAACGTGCGGCCGTCGGGGACGACGCGGTTCGTGCGGTCGGTGAGTGAACCCTGTACGACACCTTCGGAATCGATAACTCCGGCGAGGTACATCTCGGCGACGACCTCGATGATGCCTGACCCGCAGATCCCGGAGATGTCGAGTCCGGCGGTGCCCTCGGCGAAGCCGGGATCGTCGCTCCAGAGATCACAACCGATCACTTTGAAGCGGGCCTCGAACGTGTCGCGGTCGATGCGGATGCGCTCGATGGCACCTGCTGTGGCGCGCTGCCCGCTGCTGAGTTGGGCACCCTCGAACGCCGGCCCGGTGGGGCTGCTGCATGCGAACTGGCGGTGCATGTCGCCGACCACGATCTCGGCATTCGTGCCCACGTCGACCAGCAGTTGCATGGTGGGCGAGTGGTGGGGCTGCTCGGAGAGGATGACCGCGGCTGTGTCGGCACCGACGTGCCCGGCGATACAGGGAGCCAGGTACACCAGCGCGTGTGCGCAGTGCAGTTCGAACTCAGCGGCGCGAACGGTGATTGCTTCTGCTGTGGCCAGGGTGAACGGTGCCTGGCCCAGGGGAGTGGGATCGATCCCGGCAACGATGTGATGCATGATCGGGTTGCCGACCAGCACGATCTCCAGCACCTCGCCAGTGGCCACTCCGGCATCGGTGCACAACTCGCCGATGAGTTCATTGAGCGACTCGCGCACGGCAACCGTGAGGTTGCGGTCGCCGCCCGGGTTCATCATCACGTAGCTCACACGGCTCATCAGGTCTTCGCCGTAGCGGATCTGCGGGTTCATCCGACCTGCCGAGGAGAGGATTTCGCCCGTGCTCAGATCGCACAGGTGGCCGGCAATGGTGGTGCTGCCGATATCGACAGCGACGCCACACACACGCTCGGTGTAGCCCCGCCATGCGGCCACGACGGTGTCGCCGCGAACCGCGACAGTTGCCGAGCGTTCCTGCCCGCCGAACGCGTGATGTACTTCTTGCAGAGCCGTCAGATCGAGGTGGGTGACGGTGACACCGTGTTCCCGTTGTAGCTCGGCGATGACCAGTTCCGTCATCGACGCGGCGTCGCCCAGCAGGCTCGGCGGTAGCTCGAGATAGAACAGGTGCACTGCGGGGTCGAGCACCACATCCGTGAGGTCGAGACTCTTGCGCACGACCGGTCGGTGCACTTGGCTCTCGGGCGGCACATCGAGCACGACATCGTCCAGGACGAGCGCACAACAACCGAGCCGGCGTTCCGGCTTCATCGGCTTACGCGTGTCGTAGGTGGTCTCGGTGGCAGTCCACGGGCTGAGCGCCGTGTCGGCGGAATCGATGGCCCACTTCTGGTGCTGCCCTGGTGAGGCCACCACCTGACAGCGACCGCAGATACCTCGGCCACCGCACACCGAGTCGAGGTCGACACCCAGCTCGCGGGCAGCCTGCAACACCGTGGTGCCCTCGGGCACCACGCCATCGAGTCCGGACGGGGTGAAGACGATGCGCGGCATCGCTACTCGGCGCGCCTCGCGCCGCGACCGCCGACGCGGCCCCCGCGGGCGCCAGTGGGTGCGTCGGGGTCGCGGTTGGCGCGGATCCATGCGGCGCAGTCCTGGTCGTTCCCAGCCAGCACGTCGGCTGCCATGACGATCGTCTTGACCTCAGGGTGTAGCGGGTTCATGATCGCCGAGGTCATGCCGTTGCTGATGGCCATCGCGAGGAACGTGCCGGTGATGTTGTTGCGGGCGGGGAGACCGAAGCTGACGTTCGACGCGCCGCAGGTGGTGTTGACCTTCAGCTCGGTGACCAATCGACGCAACAGTGCAAACACTTGACGACCGGCGGTGCCCATGGCCCCGATCGGCATGACCAGCGGATCGACGATGATGTCGTGGCTGGGGATGCCGTAGTCGGCGGCACGTTGCACGATCTTCTTGGCAACGGCGAAGCGCACGTCGGGGTCGGTGCTGATACCTGTCTCGTCATTCGAGATGGCCACCACGGCAGCGCCGTACTTGGCGACCAGCGGCAATACCCGTTCCATCTGCTCGTCTTCGCCCGTGACCGAGTTGACGAGCGCCTTGCCCTGGTACACCGACAGCCCGCGCTCGAGCGCTTCGACGATCGACGAGTCGATCGACAACGGCACATCGGTGACACCCTGTACCAGCTGGATCGCACGGGCCAGGAGCGCCGGCTCATCGGCGAGCGGGATGCCGGCGTTGATATCGAGCATGTGTGCACCTGCGGCCACCTGGGCGAGGGCATCGGCTTCGACGCGGCTGAAGTTTCCGTTCTTCATCTCCTCGGCGAGCAACTTGCGCCCGGTCGGGTTGATGCGTTCGCCGATCATCACGAACGGACGGTCGAAGCCGATGACGATTTCCCTCGTCGCCGAACTGAGAACTGTGTGCGTCATGTCAGGTGCTCCTCTGCGGGGTCCCAGCCGCCGTTGTCGACGAGCGCATGCAGACGCTCGTTCGTGAACTCTGTTTCGATGTTGGCAGCCGTGGCGGCCACGCTGTCGGCCACCGAACCGGTGAGCGGGTGGGTGGCGCGGCGCCACTCACCGACGTAGTCCTGTGCCGACTTCTTACCGGCAACCATCGCCGCGCGGTCGATTGCCTTTTGGAAGCGATGCGGAAGGATGACCTGGTGGCGATCATCGCCGTCCTTGCCGTTGATCTGGGCGGGGATATCGCGCCACAGAATGACGACGACCTCGCTAGCGGAACGACGAGCCATGTTTCAGGCCACCTTTCGGAGTGTGACGGTGACGGCCTGTTCGAAGGGCGCGAGGCCGACATGGTGATGTTCGAAGTGCAGACCCAACTGCTGGGCGGCGCGTTCGGCGGAGGCCAGGACCGCGGCGTCCTGGGTTTGCGAGAGCAGGACGAGCCGTGTGTAGTTGCCGAAGTAGGTGGGCAACAGCTGAGGGTGGAGGTCGAGGCCGAGCCCCTGCCATACGAGCGCGTCGAAGTGCTTCGCCAGAAAGTCGGTGAGATAGAAGGTGCCCAACTCGGCTTCAGCGAGCGCCGCGAACGGTGCGCTGCCGGAGAAGAACTCATAGCAGTGACTACCGGGCAGTCGTCGCAGGTTGGTCCGCTCGGACAGCAGCCGGTCCAGTGCCCCGCCCGTGCCGCAGTCGGCGTAGCCGATGAGGACCGTCCGGTCGGTCTGCGGATCGTGCTCGTCGAGGAGCAACTGCAGTTCGGGAACGATGCGCCCAGGTCGGTTGTGGAGATTCGCCGGGAGGTAGCGAACCTCGACGGCGTCGGCGAGGTCGTTGGCTGCCAGCACTGCGCGCAGCTCGGCCACGAGGGCGCCGCAGGCGATCACGAGTGGCCGGGACATGGAACCGGTATCAGGCGACGGACGGGCCGGGGGGCTCAACGCGCCCGCGGCGAGCGCTGACGAGTTGCTTGGCCATCTCGGAAGCCACCGCTGCGTCTCGGCAATAGGCGTCAGCGCCGACGGCCTGACCGAACTCTTCATTGAGCGGGGCGCCGCCGACCAACACGATGATCTTGTCGCGCAGACCGCGCTCCTGGAGCGTGTCGATGACCACCTTCATGTACGGCATGGTGGTGGTGAGCAGTGCCGACATGCCGAGGATGTCGGGTTTGTGCTCCTCGATCGCCGCAAGGAACGAGTCGGCATCGGTGTTGATGCCGAGGTCGATGACTTCGAAGCCAGCACCCTCGAGCATCATGGCCACAAGGTTCTTGCCGATGTCGTGGATATCGCCCTTGACGGTGCCGATGACGACCTTGCCGATCGGCTCGGCTCCGGTCTCTGCGAGGAGCGGGCGGAGGATCTCCATACCGGACTTCATCGCATTCGCGGAGAGCAGCACTTCGGGGACGAACAGGATGCCGTCGCGGAAGTCGATGCCGACGATTCGCATCCCTTCGACGAGGGCCAATTGCAGCACTCTGTCCGGCGTCCAGCCCCGATCGAGCAGCAGCAGCGTGCCTTCGGCAATCTCCGGCGCCATGCCGTCATACAGGTCTTCGTGCATCTGCGTGACGAGCTCGTCGTCGGGCAGCGCAGAGAGGTCGAGATCGTCGGCGTCGCTCATGTACATCCTCGGGTCATCTGTTCCACGATGTGGAATCAATCCGTATGGTGGAACCCTAGCACAACTGGTTCGCACGCGGCCGGGCGCCGGCCAGAGAAGCCGGCGCCCGGTAAGGCTAGCTGCGTGTTGACCTAGCTCAGGCGAACCAGGCGGACCAGACAGCCTCGTTGGCGGCGATCCAAGCCTTGGCCACATCGGCGGCGGGCTGCTGATCGATCTCCACCTGTGGCAGCAACTCGAGTTGCTGATCGATGGTGATCTGCACCTTCTGCACCATCGACCACACCTTCGGGTTCTTCTTCTCCAGCTTGGCCGAAGCCAACTTGATGAGCGGGTCGGCCGGGTAGCCACAGGCCACCTTCTCGACGTCGTCGGCGCAGCCGGCGGTGTAGTCGGGCAGCTTTACCTGGACCAGCTTGTACTTGCCGACTGCGGCGGTCGGTGTCCACCAATACATCACGATCGGCTTCTTTTCGGCCACGGCGCTGTCGAGTTCGGCCACGGTGGCGGCCTCAGAGCCTGAGAACTTCACGTCGAACGGCAGTCCCAGATTCGTGATCAGCGGCTCGTCGAGCTGCGAGTACGACGGGTCGGTGCCGAGGAAGCGACCCTTGTCGCCGGTCTCTGCGGTCGCGAACAACTTCGCCAACGTGGGATCCTTGAACCCTTCCCACGTCGCCAGCTCGGGATGTTCGGCAACGACGTAGTCGGGAACGAACCAGCCGATCTGGCCGGTCGTGCCCAGAGGACCCATGTTGACGACCGAACCATCGTCGATGAACGCCTGCTCATCGGCAACGATGCCCGACGGCCAGAGTTCGGTGACGAAGTCGACCTTCCCATCAGAGAAACCGCTGAACATCGAGTTCTCATCGATCTCCACGATCTCGGCGGGCACGCACAACTGCGACTCGATCAGCTGCTTCATGATCTGCGCCTCGATTGCGGAAGCGGTCCATGCATTCTGCACGATCTGGATTGGCTCACCGCTGAGGCCACTGCATGCGCCGGCGGCGCCGTTGGACGTACTGGACTTCTTGTCGTCACCACAGGCCGTCAACGCGAGCGCTGCGACGGCGATGAGCGCGATGGTGCGCTTGCCACTCAAGTTCATCTTCCCCCTCGATTCTCGTCGGCCCCCCTGGCCAACAGAGTGAGACTAGTCTCTCCGCAGATCCACTGAGGGAGATCGAGAATCGTGAGTGATGCGATGGGGGCGGCCGCGCCAGCGGTCGAGGTTCGCAACATCTGGAAGGTCTTTGGCGCGCGACCGGAGGTCGCCCTGGCGCTGTCACGCGACGGGGTCAGTCGCAGCGACGTGTTGTCCAGCACGGGTTGCACCATCGGCGTGCGCGACGTCAGCTTCTCTGTGCGTCGTGGTGAGACGTTCGTGGTGATGGGGCTCTCTGGGAGCGGAAAGAGCACGTTGGTGCGGTGTCTGTCGCGGCTGGTCGAACCAACCAGCGGTGAAGTGCTCGTCGATGGCGAGGATTTGCTGACGATGAACCCCACGCAACTCCGTGAGGTCCGCCGCACGAAGATGTCGATGGTCTTCCAGCACTTCGGCCTGTTCCCGCACAAGCGTGTGATCGACAATGTCGCCTACGGCCTGGAAGTGCAGCGCCGCCCCAAGCACGAGCGACGGGCGCGAGCGATGGAGGTCATCACCAAAGTGGGCCTGGCCGACTGGGCAATGCACTACCCTCAGCAACTATCGGGCGGTATGCAGCAGCGTGTGGGGCTGGCACGTGCCCTGGCGCTCGACCCCGGCATCTTGCTGTTCGATGAGCCGTTCTCGGCGCTCGACCCGCTCATCCGGCGTGAGATGCAGGACGAGTTGATCCGACTGCAGCAGCAAGAGCAACGCACCATCATCTTCATCACACACGACTTCGCCGAGGCCGTGCGCCTGGGCGATCGCATTGCAATCATGAAGGACGGCGAGTTCGACCAGATCGGTACGCCCGAGGATCTGGTGCTCAGCCCGGCCACCGACTACGTGCGCGAGTTCGTCACCGACGTACCTCGCGAGCGGGTGCTCACCGCCGCCGCAGTGCTCGGCGCACCGGTCAGCGGGGCCACGATGTCGGTACGCAGTTCGGCCCACATCTCCGAGGTCCTACCGGCGTTGGTGGCGAGCGATTTGCCGGTCGCTGTGGTCGACGAGCACGACACCGTGGTCGGCTCGATCGACCGTGCTCGGGTCGCTGCGCTACTGGGTGAGGTCAGGCGTGACGTTCGCTCGACAACGTAAGTGGCAACTCGTGGCGGCAGCGGTGGTGGCGCTGATCGTGTTGCAGATCGTGCTGCGCGGCACCACATTCTTCCCTGACTCCTGGAATCGCCACCTGGCCAACCCGGTCAACGACGCACAGTCATGGGTTCGCCGGAACCGCAACTCGAACTTCTGGTTGCACGACATCATCCGCCCGATCGGCGATTTCGTGTTGGCTCGCTACGAGTCGATCCGTGATCTGCTGCTCGACCTGCCCTGGTTCTGGCTGCCGTTGCTCGTGTTCGTGGTCATCCTGCGCTCGGGTAAGTGGGTCACAGCAGCGGTGGTGGCGAGCGGATTGCTGTTCGTCGAGTTCTCCGGCCTCCACAAGGAAGGTATGGAAACCGTGGCGTTGATGCTGTTCTGCATCCTCGCGTGCGTGATCATCGGCACTCCGCTCGGTGTGTGGGCGGGGCTCAACCCGAAGGTCGAGCGGCTGATGCGGCCGGTGCTCGATGCCATGCAGAGCCTGCCGGTCACGTTCTATCTGGTGCCGTCGGTCTTGCTCTTCGGTATCAAGCAGGTTCCAGCAGCCATCGCCACCATCATCTTCGGACTGCCGCCGATGATTCGCATCGTGGCACTCGGTATCCGCCAGGTGCCGCCCGCATCGGTGGAGGCCGGTCTCATCTTCGGATCGAATCGCTGGCAGTTGCTCTGGAAGGTGCAGGCACCACAGGCGATCAAATCATTCGTGACGGCGATGAACCAGACAATCATGCTCTGCATGGGCATGGTGGTCATCGGTGCGCTGGTCGGGGCTGGCGGACTCGGCGCCGAGTTGATCGACACATTGAAGCTGCGCAGCCCCGGCCGCTCGTTCCTCGTCGGTGTGGCCATCTTCGCCGTAGCGATGGCGTTCGACCGCACCACCCGCTCGTTGGTGGATCGTCGCCGCGTGTTCCCGATCGCGGGCAAGCTCTACTGGGCCGTCGCGGCGGCCGCGCTCGCGGTCAGTTACGTCGTTGCTGACGCCACCAACAGCCTGGGTAGCCCGTGGAAGTTCGACCACAGCGTGGCTGAACCGGTCGATCGTCTGGTGAAGAGCATCCGCAGCAACTTCCACGACCAGCTGCAGTGGGTGAACGACTTCATCGTGCGCGATGTGGTCATTCGCATCCGCGACTTGATGGGCGTGTCGATCGCCTGGCCGGTGCTCATCGGTGCGGTGGTGGTTCTGGCATGGGTGCTGCGCGGGTGGAAGTTCGCGCTGTTCTGCCTCGGCGGCTTGGCGGGTGTAGGGCTGCTCGGTATGTGGCCGCAGTCGCTCGAGACGCTGGCGCAACTGATGGTGGCAGTCGCGCTGGCGATCCTTGTGTCCGTGCCGGTGGGCATCTTCGTCGGTCGTCGGCCTCGGCTCGAGGCCGCCTGCGAGCCGGTGCTCGACGCGCTGCAGACGTTTCCGTCGCTGATCTATGCCATCCCGTTCGTGATGCTGTTCGCAGTTGGGTACGTGCCCGGCATCCTCGCCACAGTGATCTATGCGGTTCCACCAGGTGTACGGCTCACGGCGTTGGCCATCAAGCAGGTCAGCCCAGAAGTACTGGAGGCATCCACCACGTTCGGCGCCACACCGCGGCAACGACTGTGGGGTGTGCACGTACCGTTGGCGATGAAGGGCATCATGCTGGCGTTCAACCAGGTGATCATGATGGCGCTGTCGATGGTCATCATTGCCGGTCTGATCGGCGGTCAAGGTCTGGGCTACGAATCGGTGGCTGCGCTCACCAAACCCGACACCGGGGTGGGTGTTGAGTCGGGTTTGGCGTTGCTGGTGATGGCCATCATCCTCGACCGCCTCAGTGAGAGTGTGGCGAACCGCTTCGATCCTGCGGCGGTGCAGTCGCCGCAGAGCGCAGGAACTCGACGAACGCGCTTGCGTGCGCAGACGGCGAACGTCGTCCCGGCGGAGTGACCACGTAGTGCGTCTCCTCGATCGGTTTGGTGCCCTCGGGGAGGCTGTGCAACCGGCCGTCGGCGAGTTGCCGGTGCACGAACCGTGATGGCACCGCGGCCGCGTACTGCCCGGTGAGGGCCAGTTCGATGGCGGCCAATGAGGTGTCGACGGTGAGGTCGTGGTCGTTGACGGTCGCTGCTGCGCTGCCGAGCAGCACCGTCCAATGGCTCTCGAGCCCAAGGACGTGCACCCGTGGGCGCTGAGCGAGGTCGGCCACCTGCTTGACCTCGCCGTACGTAGGCGCCCACACTGCGCTGGCGGTCTCTTGGTGCAGTAACTCGCCGAGCCACTGGCCGGGACCGAAGTGGATGTCGAGGTCGACGTCGTCGGGTGTGAGCGAGTCGGCCCACAGGGCAGACACCAGACGCAACTCGACGTCCGGGTGAGCGGCCGTGAACTCGGGCAGGCGGGGAGCGACACAGGTGACGGCGTATGAGATGGGCATCCGTACGGTGAGCCGGTGCGTGGGGCGGGCCCACCCGAACAGTGCTGCGGTGGACGCTGCCACCTGCTCGAACGCATGGTGCACCGACGGGAGGTACGAGCTGCCATGTTCCGTGAGTTCGATCCGTCGGGCGTAGCGGTGGAACAAGGCGACGCCCAGTTGCCGTTCCAACGACTTCACCCGCTGGCTGACGGCCGACGCTGTGAGGTGCAGTTCGGCGGCCGCAGCGGTGAAGCTGCCGAGGCGGGCTGCAGCCTCGAACGCTTCCAGGTCGATCAGCGCCGGCAGGGGAATGAGCATAAGCACAACCGTAGCTCAGAGCCTGAACAGTTTGTTTGACGCTCGCTCGATGGCGACGGATACTGCCACAATGAGCGAATCAGTGGGGTACATCGGTCTCGGCAATCTTGGCGTCCATCTGGCGGCCAGTCTCGTGCGTGAGGGGCACCGCGTGACGGTCACCGATCTCGATCGGAATGCTGCGGCACCGTTGCTCGCGGCGGGCGCAACCTGGGCAGATTCGGCCGCGGCGGTCGCGGCGGCATCTGACGTCGTGTTCACCTGTCTGCCGTCTCCGGTGGTGGTGAACGCTGTGGTCGCCGGACCGCAGGGCGTCCTGGCGGGCCTTCGCCCGGGCGGCACCTGGATCGACAACAGCACCACTGACCGAGTGGAGACGCTGCGGCTTGCTGCGCTGGCCGCCGAGCAGGGTGTGCGCATGCTGGAAGCGCCGGTGACGGGTGGCGTGCACATGGCGGCCTCCGGCGAGATCACTGTGTTGGTGGGTGGCGAGGAGGCGCTCTACGAGGAGCACAAGGCACTGCTGGCGGCCATCGGCAACCCGGTGCTGTACATGGGTGAACTCGGCAGCGCGGCGGTCATCAAGGTGATCACCAACATGCTCGCGTTCATCAACCTGGTCTCGGTCGGCGAGGCGCTGATGCTGGCCAAGCGTGGTGGCCTCGACCTGGCCAAGTCGTTCGAGGCGATCCTCAACAGTTCCGGGAACAGCTTCGTACACGAGACCGAGGGCCAGGTCATCCTCAACGGCAGCTACAACATCGGCTTCACGATGGACCTGGCGTGCAAAGACCTCGGCTTTGCCACCCAGTTCGGCCGTGAGTTCGGCGTGCCGCTGGAACTGGCCGGGCTCACCGAGCAGACGTTCATCCGTGCCCGTTCGCAGTATGGCGGCGGCGCCTGGTCGTCGCAGGTCGTGAAGCTGCTGGAAGATGCGTTGCACACCGACCTGCGCGCACCCGGTTTCCCCGAGGTGCTGCAGTAGGCGAGTAGCTTCGTCGCATGACTTCCTCTGCTGTCACCGTCGAGCGCAACGACCGGGTGCTCATCATCCATCTCGATGACGGGAAGGCGAACGCGTTGTCGTTCGACGTGATGGCGGCGTTGTCGGCCGTGCTCGACGATGTGGAGTCTGATACGACCGTCGGCGCGATCGTGATTCACGGTCGGCCCGGGAAGTTCTGTGCCGGCTTCGACCTGTCGGTGATGAGCAGCGGCGATTGGAACGCGGTCGCCGGCATGATGTGTGCGGGTGGCGACATCGTGCGCCGCCTCTATGCGATGCCCGTGCCCGTGGTGGCGGCATGCACCGGTCACGCGTTGGCTGCCGGAGCGCTGCTGCTGATGGGCTGCGATATGCGTATCGGCGCCGATGTGGCCTGCAAGATCGGGCTCAACGAGGTGGCCCTCGGGATTGTGCTGCCCGACTGGGCGCTCACGATCAGCCAGGAACGTCTCAGCGGTCGTCATCTGCAGGCTGCGGTGGCACTGGCCGAACTCACTGGTGTAGCAGGCGCTGTGGAGGCGGGTTTCCTCGACATCGTGGTGCCCGAGGCAGAGGTGCTGTCGACCGCCGTCGCTCGTGCCCAGGTCTACGCCACCCTCAGCCGCGATGCGTACGGCGGCACCGTACGCGCCATGCGCGGCCCGGTGCTGCAGCTACTGGCCGAGCAGATCGAGCGCGATCGACCCAAGTGATGATGCCGGGGATCAGGCCGCTGTGGTGAGCGCGTGCTCGCCGATTTCGCTGCCATCGGGCCGGTACGTGTGCCACTGACCCTGTGCATCGCGGCGCACGGTGAAGCCGCGCTGCTTGTGCCGATTGTGGTGACCGCAGGCGCGCCCACCATTGCCGGGTGACGTGGTGCCACCTGCGGACCATGGTGTGGTGTGATCGCTCTCACAGCGCCCGGTGCGAACCTCGCAGCCGGGCCACAGACATCGCAGATCGCCCAGCAGCACTGCATCGCGTGCGCCGCCACGGAACAGCCGTGACGAGCGACCTAGGTCGATGACCACACCGGCCTCGTCGAACACGACCCGGCGTAATTTCCCGATCAGCAGCACCTCGAGCAGTGCCTGGCGGCTGAGCTGCACCCCGTCGATCGTCTCGCAGCGGTGAGTGAGGAACTCGCGTGGATCGACGGGATCTGGCTCGTGGTTGCCGGCTGCTTCGCGTAGTACTGATTCGGCGGTGTGCTGGTTGACCACGATGTTGACCAGCGGCTCGGGTGGCACCTGGTCGAGCGGGGACGAGGCGGCGGTGGTGAAGACGGACTTCAACGCGTCGAAGCTGCGCTGGGCCTCGGTGCGCACCAGATCGGCCACGCACACGGCGTCGCCGAGGCGCTCCTGCCCCTCTGCCCAGTCGGTGAGGAACTCGGCGCTGCGAAACTGTTCGAACACCTCTTGCAACGCTGCGCCGTCGAGGGTGCCGCACTCCGCGTGGAGGATGAACACGTCGCCCACCTGGCGGATGCTGGCCCGGCGCCCCTCGTGCGCATCGCGATGCCGTTGCTCTGCGCCATCTGCATCGGCCAGCGACACCCACCGACTCATCGCCACGCAGAACTCGTGGTACCAGTGCCGCTGGGCGATGGGAGTGAGCAGCTCGTCGCTGCCCAGTAGGTGCTCGGCACACCGCGGGTTGGCGAACACCCGCCCGAACTCGGACAACTGCGCCACACCGATAGTGCCCTCGTGCGCCGCAGCGCGCAGTTGTGGCATGGCTGCCATGGCTGCCCCGTTGCGGCTGATGCGCAGCGCCTCGGTGGGCGACCAGTTGAACTCGGCCCGCCCCCACGCCGTGACCCGCCGATGCCCATCGGCCCGGTGCAGGTGCCGCCTCGCCACCACGTGCGTGGCCTCGGCCAACAACGCCTCCGCCTGCCGACGTACCCGCTCGACCTGGGCCAATGCTGCACGCAGGTCGGCCACCGGCAACTCGGCCAGTTCTTCGGTGGTGGGCAGTACCCGGGTCTCCATAGGAACAACAGTACGCAGGGGGTGTGACAAGGTTCCCAGGTCGTTGACGCGCCCGATTGCTACTTCGCCCTGAAGAACTCGGTCGGCTCGGGTGGCAGGGGAGTGTTGCCCAGGATGAGATCGGCGGCCTTCTCGGCCATCATCATCACCGGGGCGTAGATGTTGCCGTTGGTGACGTAGCGCATCGCCGACGCGTCGCACACACGCACGCCGTCCACACCCCACACCTTCATCGTCAACGGATCGACCACACTGTTGTCGTCCTCGGCGCCCATGCGGGCGGTGCACGACGGGTGTAACGCGGTCTCGCCGTCCTTGCGCACCCAGTCGAGGATCTGCTCGTCGGTCGCGACCTCGGGCCCTGGTGAGATCTCGCCGCCGTTGTACTGGGCCATGGCTTCCTGGCGCAGGATGTTGCGGGACACTCGGATGGCTTCCACCCACTCGCGCTGGTCCTGCTCGGTGGAGAGGTAGTTGAAGCGCAGCGCCGGCTTCACCTTTGGGTCGGTGCTGATGATCTTCACCGAGCCGCGGGCGTCGCTGTACATCGGGCCGACGTGTACCTGGTAACCGTGGCCACCCGCGGGTGCCGAGCCGTCGTAGCGCACGGCGATGGGCAGGAAGTGGAACATCAGGTTCGGGTACGCGACATCGTCGTTCGAGCGGGCAAAGCCGCCCGACTCGAAATGGTTGCTGGCGCCAGGACCCTTGCGGAACAGCCATTGCAGGCCGATGAACGGGCGTCGCCAGAACTGCAGGTTTGGCTGCAGCGACACCGGCTGGCTGCAGGCGTGCTGCACATAGACCTCGAGGTGATCCTGCAGGTGCATGCCGACCGCGGGGAGATCGTGCACCACCGGGATGCCCAGCGCGCTGAGTTCGGCTGCGTTGCCGATACCCGACAACTGCAGCAGTTGCGGTGTGTTGAACGCACCACCGCACAGCACCACCTCGCGGGCATGCGCGGTGCGGATCTTGCCGCGCACCTCGTACCGCACGCCGGTTGCTTGTTTGCCGTCGAACAGCACCTTGTGCACCAGTGCGCGTGTGGTGACCGTCAGGTTGGAGCGCTTCATCACAGGGTGCAGATAGGCACGCGCTGCAGACAGGCGACGGCCGCGGTGAATGTTGCGGTCGAAGCGCGCGAAGCCCTCTTGTTGGAACCCGTTGACGTCAGTCGTTCGCGGGTAGCCGGCTTGCTGCGTCGCCTCGAAGAACGCGTCGATCAGTGGGTTGTCGGACGGGCCGCGCTCGAGCACGAGTGGTCCACTAGTGCCGCGCCATTCATCGCCGCCAGCAAGGCAGGTCTCCATTTTCTTGAAGTACGGCAGGCAGTGGGCGTAGTCCCATGTCTCCATCCCTTTGTCGGCGGCCCAGCGCTCGTAGTCGAGTGGGTTGCCGCGCTGGAAGATCATGCCGTTGATGCTGCTGCTGCCGCCCAGCACCTTGCCGCGTGCGTGGTACACCTTGCGTCCGTTCATGAACGGCTCGGGTTCGCTCTCGTACTTCCAGTCGTAGAACTTGCTGCCGATGGGGAACATCAGCGCCGCTGGCATGTGGATGAAGACATCCCACTTGTAGTCGGGGCGACCGGCCTCCAGCACCAGCACGTTGTTGGCGGGATCAGCGCTGAGTCGGTTGGCCAACGCCGAACCGGCAGAGCCGCCGCCGACGATGATGTAGTCGTACCGTTCCACGTGCTGTCTCCAGTGCTCAGTCGAGCGTGATCTTCGCGGCGGTGGCCATGACCAGCTCGCCGATCTCCTCGGAGTCTCGCGTGCCGGGGAACCGTGAAGCGGGTCCATACACGTGCATGGCGGCAACCACCTTGCCGTTTGGCGTGCAGAGGGCGACGGCGATGGAGTTCATACCGTCGGAGAACTCCTCAAGCGCCCAGGCGTACCCGAGTCGGCGCACCTCGGCGACTCGCTTGCGCAGAGCAGTGGCCGAGCTGATGGTGTGCGACGTGAACTGTTGCATCGGCAGCGCGGCCACACGGGAGAGCAGTGCATCGTCGTGGGCCAAGACCACGTGACCGGACGGTACGGCGTGCATCGGGATGCGAGTACCCGTCCAGTCGCGCACCTGCAGCTCGCTGACCGGCGTGAGCTGGTCGAGGTAGAACATGTCGGTGTCGTCGGGCATGGAGATTCCCGCCGCTTCGCCCAACAGTCGGTTGAGCTCGATGAGGTGGGGTCGGGCCAGCGAGATCAGCGATCTGCCTGGCGACGCCGCTGCCGCCAGCTCGATCATTCCTGCGCCGATGCGGTACTCGCCGCCAGCCGAAATCTGCTCGACCACGCCAAGCTCCTCGAGCGTCGAGAGCATTCGCGACACAGTGCTCTTGGGCAGCGACACACGTTCGGAGATTTGCGTGACGCCTGCGGGCCCGCCAGCCAGCGCCTTCAGCACGGCGAAGGCACGCTCGATCGATTGCACGGTGCTCATGCTGGGGCACCGTGTTCGGCGTACTGGGTGAGGACGGCCATCAGTTGATCCGGAACCTCGACACCGCTCTGGTTTGCATGCGCACGATCGGCATGGCGGCGATCACCTGGCAACCGCACCGCTGACTCTGCAGCCATCGCGGTGAACTCCTGCTCGAAGCGTTCGAGGAACGACGGGCCGGCCGTTGCGACGGGGTCGATCGCGATGACGATCTGGCCGACGTCGGGTGGGCCCCCAACGCGGCCGCCGAAACCGGACGCCTCGTGCGAGAAGTTCGAGCCGGTCACGCCGCCGGCGAGGACATCGACGAGCAGCGCAAGCGCTGAACCCTTGTGGTCGCCTGACGGCGCCATGGTTCCTGCCAATGCGGCACGGGCATCCGTGGTGGGGTTGCCGTCGGCGTCGAGTGCCCATCCAAGTGGAATCGGTTCGCCTGCCTCAGCAGCGGCATTGACGGTGACCCACGCAACAGCCGAGGACGACAGGTCGGCAACGACTGGTGGGCCGTTGGGACGCGGTGCAGCCCACGCAATGGGATTGGTGCCGAAGAACGGCAGCTTCCCGCCGAACGGTGCCATCGTTGCGGAGGAGTTGGCGAACATCAAGGCGACGAGCCCTTGGCGAGCCAATCGATCGACGAACCAACCGAGCACACCTGCCGAATACGAGTGGCTGATCGCCAGTACGGCCACACCGCATTGCCGGGCGGCGTCGACGAGAGGAGCCTCACCGACCTCGTAGGCCGGGTGGCAGAAGCCGAAACCGGCATCGACCATCACGGTGGCGGGCCGAGGTGCGCTGACGGTGGGAACGGCAGTGCCGATCACCTTGCCGCAGACAAGGTGATCGCAGTACGTGGGCAGGTAGGAGAGGCCTACCGAGCGGATGCCCTCGGCCTCTGCATCGCGGATGCTCCGCGCCGTTGGAACGGCCTGTAGAGCTGACGCACCCGAGGCGGTGAGCATACGAAAACTGATCTGTTCGACCTCGTCGAGGGTCAGTAGGGTGCTCATCTCAGCTGGGGAACGCGCCCTGCATGCGGGCCGCCGACAACGTGTTCTCCAGCAGACAGGCGATGGTCATCGGGCCTGTGCCACGTGGCATTGGGGTGATCGCTCCAGCGATGGCCTGCACCGCGTCGAAGTCGACATCGCCGACGATGCCCGCCTCCGTGCGCGAGACACCCACGTCGATGACCGCAGCACCTGGCTTCACATGCGCGGCGGTGATCATCCGTGCTTGCCCGGCGCAGGCGACGATGATGTCGGCCTGGCGGCAGACTTCGATCATGGCCTCGTTGCTGGTGCGGGAGTGGGCGAGGGTGACCGTGCAATCGACGCCTTTGCGACCGAGCAGCAGTACCTGGGGTAGGCCGGTGAGCGTGCTGCGGCCGATGACCGTGGCGCGCTTGCCGGACGTGCTGACGCCGTAGCGCTCGAGCAGACGCATCACGCCCAAAGGAGTGCAGCCGACGTGACCCGGCAGCCCACGCACGAGGCGGCCCATCGAGCGTTCGGTGAGGCCGTCGACATCCTTCTCCGGCGGAATCAGTGCGAGCACCGGCTCGGGATCCAACCCGGCAGGAAGCGGCAGCTGACACAGGATGCCGTGCACCTCAGGATCGGCGACGAGTGCTGCGACGGCCGCCTCCACCTCGGCCTGCGTTGCCGTGGCGGGAAGTCCGACATGCTTCGACGTCATTCCCGCCTCTCCGGCAAGTTTGCGCTTGCTGGCGACGTAGAGCTGGCTGGGCTTGTCGTCGCCCACCAACACGGTGGCGAGACACACAGCCGGGGAGCCAGCCGCAGCGATGGTGGTGGCCAGGCCGGCGATGATTTCGCCGCGCAGGCGGATGCCGTCCATCAGCACCGCGCCACCCGGGGTGCGCTCGAACTCACCGGTGGGGTTGATGCTCACGACAAGCCCACGATCTCACCGTTGTCGTCGAAGTCGATGATGCTGGCCGCTGGCGCGGAACCCAGACCGGGCATCGTGGTCATGTCGCCGCAGATGGGGTAGATGAACCCGGCGCCGACACTGGCGCGTGCTTCGCGCACGTTGAGCGTGTGGCCCGTGGGTGCACCCTTCAACGTCGGGTCGCCGCTGATCGACAAGTGCGTCTTGGCGATGCACACGGGAAGGTGGCCGAAGCCGTTCTTCTCGTAGCGGGCCAGCTGAGTGTTGGCGGTAGCCGAGTAGGTGACGTTGGCCGCGCCGTAGATCTTCGTGGCCACGGCCTCGATCTTCTGCTTCAACGTCATGTCGCTCTCGTAGCAGAAGCGGAACGTACTCGGCTCGTCACAGGCCTCGACCACGGCCTGAGCGAGTTCCGTCGCGCCCTTGCCGCCATCGGCGAAGTTCGTGCACACCGCAACGCGGGCGCCGACGCTCTCGGCGATCTCGCGGATGGCTTGGTGTTCGCTGGCAAAGTCGCCCGGGAACGCGTTGATGGCCACGACCGGTGAGACACCGTGCACCTTCACGTTCTCGATCTGCTTGATGAGGTTGGCCGCGCCGGCGCGCACATCGTCGGGGTTCTCGGCGAGAAGCTCCGGTGGCAAGGGCCTGCCGGCGACGATCTTGAACTTGCCGCTGTGCGCCTTCAACGCACGCACCGTGGCCACGAGCACCGCCGCGTCGGGCACCATGCCCGAGTTGCGGCACTTGATGTTGAAGAAACGCTCGGCGCCCATGTCGGCGCCGAAGCCGGCTTCGGTGATGAGGTACTCGCCGCTGCGGATACCGATGAGGTCGCCGACGATGGAGCTGTTGCCGTGAGCGATGTTGCCGAACGGGCCAGCGTGCACGATGACCGGAGTGTTCTCCAGCGTCTGCAGCAGGTTCGGCTTCAAGGCCTCGCGCATGATGACGGCCATCGAGCCAGCACCCTTGAGTTGCTCGGCAGTGACGGGTTCGCCGGCCGTGTTGTAGCCGACGACGATGCGACCCATACGAGCGCGCAGGTCGTCCATCGAGTTGGAGAGCGCGAGGATGGCCATCACCTCACTGGCGGCAGTGATGTCGAACCCGGTTTGGCGGGGGATGCCGTCCATCTTCGTGCCGAGGCCGACGATGATGTTGCGCAGTGCCCGGTCGTTGACGTCGAGCACTCGCCGCCAGGTGATGTTGTGCAGGTCGAGATCGAGCGCGTTGCCCTGGTGGAGGTGGTTGTCGACCATCGCCGCCAACAGGTTGTGGGCCGCGGTCACTGCATGGAAGTCGCCGGTGAGGTGCAGGTTCAGCAACTCCATCGGGATCACCTGGCTGTAGCCGCCACCGGCGGCACCGCCCTTGATACCGAACGTCGGGCCCATCGAGGGCTGACGCAGGCTGATGACGGCCTTCTTGCCGATGTGCTGCATCGCCTGGCCAAGGCCCACCGTGGTGGTGGTCTTCCCTTCGCCGAGTGGCGTCGGGGTGATGGCCGTAACCACCACGTATTTGGCCTTCGGGCGACTGCTCAGCTCATCGATCGCTTCCAGACGGATCTTGGCCACATCGTCGCCATGTTGTTCGAGCAAATGCGGCCCGATACCCATCTGTGCGGCAATTTCGGCCATCGGTGCTGTCTTGCCGGCACGTGCGATGGCGAGGTCGGACGGAAATGACACGGTTACCCCCTGTGACATGAATTACGCCACAGTACACGATCGATTCCGTCTAGTGGAACCTGTCCACGATGTGGAACAGATCGTGGGTCAGCTACGAAGCGCGACCGGCTGTCCGCCGAGTTGATCGAAGGGGATGTGGCAGCGGATCACGCCACCGTCCGGGGTGGGGGTCAGCGGCGGTTCGACGGTGGAACACAGGTCGCCCTCGAGGCGGCGCGGACAACGGGTGTGGAACACACAACCACTGGGCTGGTTCACGGCACTCGGGATTTCGCCGTCGAGACGGATGCGCTCTCGTGTGTCGCCATCGACCGACGGAGCCGCGGACAGCAAGGCCTCGGTGTAGGGGTGGTGCGGTCCGTCGAACACCCGCTCGGCAGGGCCGAGTTCCATGATGCGACCGAGGTACAGCACTGCGATGCGATCGGAGAGATAGCGCACCACGCGCAGATCGTGAGAGATGAACAGGTAGCTGGTGTCGCGATCGTGTTGCAGATCGCCGAGCAGGTTGAGGATTGCCGCCTGTACCGACACGTCGAGCGACGACGTGGGCTCATCGCACACGACGATGCGCGGGTGGCCAGCAAACGCGCGGGCGATGGCCACACGTTGCTTCAGGCCGCCGGAGAGTTGCGACGGGCGCATGTCGAGGTGGCGTTCTGTGAGCCGCACCGAGGCAGTGATCTCTTGCAGTGCCCCGTCGACCTCGGAGTGCGGCAGTTGTGCGAGGCGACGCAAACTGCGGCCGATGATGCGGCGCACCGAGTGTCGGCGGTTCAGCGCCGAGTCGGGGTTCTGGAAGATGATCTGGATGCCACGAACTTGGTCGGCGGGTCGCTTGCGGGTACCCGGCTTCAGGTTCTTGCCGTCGAACGTGATGGTGTTGGCCTGATCTGGTGCATGGATTCCGAGCACCGTGTGCGCCAGGGTGGTCTTGCCGCTACCGGACTCGCCCACGAGGCCCAGTGTCTCTCCGGCGAACAGTTCCAGCGAGACATCGCGCACAGCCTTGATTGCCTGGCCACCTTGGTGGAACGTCTTGCTGACGCCGTCAAGCACGAGCATTGGCGTACTCGAACGATCGACTGTGCTCGGGGTGCCCTCGGGGAGAGCCGAGCTGACGAGTTCATGCACTCGGTCGACGTGGTGGCAGCGCACCTTGCGACCACCGAGCTGGGTCCATTCGGGTGCGACTGATCGGCACTTTTCGGTGGCCAACGGGCAACGGTCGACGAACACACAGGCCGGCAGCGGGGCTCCGAGCAGTGGCTGGAAACCGGGGATCGTCTCCAGCCGCTGAGCGCTCTTGCGCGAGCCGTGACGGGGGAGACACCGCAGCAGACCGACCGTGTACGGGTGCTGCGGATTGTCGAAAACGTCCTGGGCTCGGCCTTCTTCGACCAGCTTGCCGGCGTAGAGCACGCCGACCCGGTCGCACATCGCGCGGATCGCGCCGAGGTTGTGCGAGATGAACAACACGGAGGTGCCGAACTCGTCGCGCAGCCCGCGGATCAGATCGAGCACCTCGGCCTCCACCGTCGCATCGAGGCCGGTGGTGGGTTCGTCGAGGATGATCAACTGCGGGTTGCAGGCGAGCGCCATGGCGATGACGACACGTTGTTGCATACCGCCCGACAACTGGTGTGGGTAGCGACCGAGTACCGACTCGGGATCGGCGATCTGCACCTTGCGCAGGATTTCGCGCGAGTTGGTCAGCGCGTCGTGCTTGCTCTGGCCCAGCAGCTGATAGGCCTCCATCAGTTGCAGACCGACTTTGATCGTGGGGTTCAGCGCCTGACCCGGATCTTGGTAGACGATCGACACGTCGTTGGCCCGCAGGTTCTGCAGTTCCTTCTTGTCGAGCGAGAGAATGTCGCGTCCGGCGAGATGCACATCGCCGCCGAGAATGCGAGCGTTGGTGGGCAAGTAGCGCACTGCGGTATATGCGGCGGTGGACTTACCGCAGCCACTTTCGCCGACGAGACCATACGTTTCGCCTGGCTGCACTGCGAACGACACACCACGCAGCACCTCGCGCGCCTGCCCGCGGACCATGTATGCCAGTTGCAGATCGTTGAACTCGAGGGCAGGTGTGCTCATCGATCGATCATCCCCTGGACGGCATCGGCGACCAAGTTGATGGCTACCACGAGCGACGCAAGTGCGAGCGCCGGCATCATCGACGGCCACCACACGTTGCTCAGCAAGCTGGAGCGCTCTTCGAAGATTGAGCGTCCCCAGTCGGGTGAGCCGGGCTCGGTGCCAAAGCCGAGAAAGGCCAGGCCAGCCATGGTGAACACTGCATAGCCGAGGCGCACAGTGAACTCGACGACAATCGGGCCGAACACGTTCGGCAGAATCTCGGCGAACATGATGTAGCCCGAGCGTTCCCCACGAAGTTCAGCGGCGCGCACGTAGTCGAGGTTGCGTTCGGTGAGTACTGCGGCGCGTACGGTACGCGCAATGATCGGGCCGAAGAGGAAGCCGATGAGCAAGATGATGGTGAGTCGGCCACCACTCAAGGCAGTGAGGGCCAGCAGGGTGATGAGGATCACCGGCAGGCTCATCAGTGCCTCGATGACACGGCTGAGAATGTCGTCGAGCGGACCACGGAAGTAGCCCATCGACAGGCCCAGCACCACGCCCACAACGGTACCCACGATGGTGGCGGCAGGGGCGATGATCATGATCTCGCGGGCACCGTGGATCACACGACTGAACACGTCGGCGCCGCGACGATCAGTGCCGAGGAGGTGGCCCTGCTTGAAGAACGGATGGATCCACTTGGCCGACGGCTCGATCGCGGCCGGATCTTGATGTGCCACCACGCCAGGAGCAACGGCGCAGAACACCCAGAACGCGAGGATGAGCATGCCGACAATGAACGTCTTCGAGCGGTACAGCAGGCCACGGAGTTCTTTGCGGATGTCCTTACTGCTGGTGGCCGGCCCGGCGTGTGTGCCGCTATTGGTGGTATCGCTCATTGTTTGGCACCCAGGCGCACACGCGGGTTCAACCAGGCGATCAGCAGGTCGGCGAGCAGCGACATGGTCATCGCCAGCGCACCCACGATGAAGACCGCGCCCATGAGCATCGGGATGTCCTTGCCCCGGGCGGCATCAGCAACCAGTAGACCCAATCCGCGGAAGTTGAACAACGTTTCGGTGACCAACAGTCCTCCGAGGAGGTAGCTCATCTGGCTGGCGATGACGGCGATCGTGGGCAGCAGCGAGTTGCGCATCACATGACGGCGCAGCACCACGTGCCTGGGCAGACCCTTGAGGGTGGCGGTGCGCGTGTAGTCGGAGTTCAACGCTTCGATGGCGCCGGCGCGGGCCATTCGCGACAGGTACCCGAACAGAATCGCGGTGAGCGTGAGCGCAGGAAGCAACATCGTCTTCAGTTGGTCGAGTACTGCACCCTTGGGACTACCACCTGAGGGGAGCCAACCGAGTTTCACCGGGAAGACGAGGATCAGCACAATGCCGATGACGAACTCTGGTGTGACCGCCAGGCTGAGGCCGGTGATGGTGATGATGCGATCGAGTGCCTTGCCCTGGCGAAGGGCGGCGATGGTGCCACCTATGACGCCGAGGGGAACGACGATGACGAGCGTGAGGAGCGCAAGTTTGAGCGACGAGGTGAGCGCCTTGGACACGAAATCCATGACCGGCGACTTGTATTTGTAGGAGTTACCGAAGTCGCCGCGCACTGCGTGCGAGACCCAACGAAAGTAGCGGTTGACGAGTGGCCCGTTGACGCCGAGTTCATTGTTCAGTTGGTCAACCGATCGCTTGTCGGCGAACGGGCCGAGGATTGCGCGCCCGACGCTCCCCGGCAGCACGGCCGACACGGTGAACACCACGATGCTCAAAATGAACAACGTGATGACCGCGAGGCCGAGCCGCCGGAGAACGTAGCGAGCCATCAGTTCAACTCAGGCCTTGGAAGCCTGGTCAGTGAAGAAGTGCCCCATTGCGGTGGGCACCACGCCGGTGACGTTGGACTTCGTTGCGGCGAGGTAGTTGATGTTGTACGGGATCAACATCGGCACCTCGTCCTGCAGGATGCCCTGGATCGTCTCAGCGGCCTTCTGCTGACTCTGCAGGTCGGCAGCCGACGAGTAGGTGTCGACCGCAGCGTCGTAGTCGGCGTTGGCGAACTCGGCTGCGTTCCAGACGCCGGCACCGTCGTCGAGGCTCTTGAACGAGCGCAGAGGTGCGTTGAGGTACACGTCGGGGACGCCACGGTGACCGAAGTCGGTGATACCGATGTTCGAGCCCGGGACGCTGGGGTCGTACGTACGCACCCAGTTCTTGTCGTAGTAGTCGTCCTGCAGCTTGATGTTGATGTTGATGCCGATTTCCTTGCCGGCGCTCTGGATGAGCACCGCCAAGTCGGGGGCCTCGTAGTAGGTGATGCCGTACATGTCGACATCGAAACCGCCGCCGGCCTCGGTGACGAGGGCCTTGGCAGCCGCCACATCGAACTTGCTGTCCGGACGGGTACCCGAGGACGGGTAGACGTCGAAGAACGGCGTGTCGTTGGCGATGGAGGCCTTGCCACTGAACAAGCTGTCGACCATCTTCTGACGGTCGATCGACATGGCGAGCGCCTGGCGGATGCGCTTGTCCTTGAACGGGCCTTCCGAGCAACGCAGGTGGATCTGGCGGTGGTTGGACGACTTCAGCTCGTAGACGGTGACGTCCTTGTTGTCGAACAGCGACGTGCCGTCGGCGACCTCGAACTTCACGAGGGCGTCGACTTCACCCGACTGGAAGCCAGCCATTGCTGCGGTGGTGTCGCTGTAGAAGATGTACTCCAGGCCTTCGAGGTTCAGGCTGCCCCAGTAGTTGGGGTTCGGAGCGAAGGTAATGCCGGTAGTGGCGTCGTACTTGGCGATCGTCCATGGACCCGACGTGGCGATCTTGCCGGCGATGACGTCCTTGGCGAAGTTCGTGGTGTCGGTGACCGTCTTCGGCAGGATGATCGAGTTGTAGTTGTCGCTGGACACGATGTACGGGAAGTTGCCCATCGGGCCGTTCAGCTTGAACACCACGGTGCCGGCGTCCTTGGCGGTGACGCCGCCGGGTGACAGCTTGCCGGTGGCGAAGGCCGACAGCGAGTTCGACTTGTTCTCGGGCTTGATCAGCCGCTCGATGCTGGCGACCACGTCGTCGGCGGTGACCGGCGAACCGTCGCTGAACTTGGCGGCCGGGTTGAGCTTGAACGTCCACTCGGAGGCGTCGGCGTTCGGCGTCCATTCGGTGGCGAGCGAACCCTTGAGGGTGAGGTCGGCCTGCGAGATGGTGAGGTACTGACCGAACTGGCTGAGCAGGGTGAGGCCGGGACCGTCGTTCACTGCCACCGGGTCGAGCAGCGCAGAAGCCGACGACGGCAGTGCACCGGCGACCTTCAACGTGCCACCCTTGGTTGCGGGTGTGGTGACGGCTGTGCCGGTTCCGGGAGTTGTGTCCGTCGTCGTGCCGGTCTTCTTGTCATCACTGCAGGCAGCGATCAGTGCGCCGATCGTGGGCACCGAGAGGCCGATGATCGTGCCACGGCTGATGAACGAGCGCCGGGACAAACGTCCCGCTACGAACTCGTCGATCACGTGGTTGGCGATCGGCCCCTGGTTGCTCCGGATGGCATCGATCCGCCGGAAGTCCTTGTTGGTCATGTATCCCCCTTGCTCAATGGTGACGCAAGTCTTACAGACGGCGTCCCATGCCGATTCCCCCGCTAGCCGTTTCGTAATACATGCGTACAACGAAACTGGGCAGGCGAGATTTTCCGAACGTAGCACGCCGACGCGGGGCGAACAATGACCAATTCACGGTACGACCGCACCATGAAAGAGAATCTTCCATACATGAGCTGAGCTCATGTGCGTTAGCTGCGCATACGGAGGCCCTCGGGATCGAGTACCGCGTCGTGGCGGATGGCCGCCGGACGACGGCGACCGATGATCTCGATCTCGAAACCGGAAGTTTCAGTGGTGAGCTCGCTGGGGATATAGCCCAGCGCGAGCGACACTCCCGAGTAGTGCGCGTAGCCACCGGAGGTGACCCAACCCACGACTTCGCCGTTGTGCCACACGGGCTCGTCGCCCATTACATCGGCCGGTGCCTCGGGGTCGACCTCGACCTCGAACATGACCAACTTGCGCTTGGGACCGCCGGCGGCGATCTCCGCCTCGACTGCCGCGCGGCCGATGAACTCGTGGTCGAACTTCAGCGAGCGATCCATACCGGCCTCGAGCGGGGTGTAGATCGGGCGGTACTCGCGGAACCAGGTGCCGAAGTTCTTCTCCAGGCGCATGGTGATCAGCGCACGGAAGCCGAACAGGCGCATGTCGAATTCCTTGCCCGCATCCCAGATGAGGTCGAACAGGTAGCGCTGGTACTCGGGGGCCATCCACATCTCGTAGCCGAGATCGCCGGAGTAGGTCATACGCGACAGCCACACAGGGGCCATGCCGATGTCGACCTTGCGGAAGGACATGAACGGGAAGTCCTTGGTTGCCAGCGAGGTGTCGGTGAGCTTCTGCAGCACGTCGCGCGAACGCGGTCCGGCGACGGTGAGACCCACCAAGGACAGCGACAGCACCTCGAAGCGGATCTCGCTGTTCTCGGGAAGGTGCGCCAGGAACCAGCGCGGGTGGTGTACCTCTGCAGCCTGGGAGCCGAACAGGAAGAACTCGTCGTCGCCGACACGTGAGACGGAGAACTCGCCTTCGATGCGACCCTGTGGGTTCAGCATCGCCGTCAGGTTCGTTCGCCCGATCCTGGGCAGTGAGTTGGTGAACAGGCTTTGCAGCCACGCTGCCGAACCCTTGCCGCTGACCTTGTACTTGGCGAAGTTCGAGGCCTCGCTGAAGCCCACGCGTTCGCGCACGGCGCGGCTCTCTTCGGCCACGGTGTCGAACGCGTTCGAGCGGTAGAACGTCACGTTCTCCTTCGGCTCGAGACCGGGCTTCTGGAACCACAGCGGGTGCTCGAGGCCGAATGCGGCCCCCCACACTGCGTTGTGGTCGGTGAGGCGGTCGTAGATGGGCGTCGTGTGCAGTGGACGGGCAGCAGTCAGTTCCTCGTTCGGGAACGTGATGCGGAAACGACGCGAGTAGTTCTCGCGGACCCTGCTGTTGGTGAATGCCAGCGTGGCGTAGTCGCCGTAGCGGGCGACGTCCATCGCCCAGATGTCGGCACCGGGGTCGCCGTTGACCATCCAGTTGGCGAGCGACAGACCGACGCCGCCACCCTGCGACAGTCCCGCCATCACTGCGTTGGCCATCCACATGCCGCGCATACCCTTGATCGGGCCGACGAGCGGGTTGCCGTCGGGGCTGAACGTGAACGGGCCGTTCACGAACTTCTTGATACCGGCGCGACCGATGGCCGGGAAGTGCTCGAAGGCACGTGTCAGCTCGGGGGAGATGCGGTCGAGGTCGTGGGGGAGCAGTTGGAACACGAAGTCCCACGGCGTCTCCTTCGGTGCCCACGGGCGGTTGTCCTGCTCGTAGGTGCCGAGCAGCATGCTCTGACCCTCCTGGCGGGCGTAGATCTCGCCGGCGAAGTCGATGACGTGCGGCAACTCGCGACCGTTGGTCTGGTTGTACTCGATGACTTCGGGCATCGGTTCGGTCATCAGGTAGTGGTGCTCCATCGCCAACACCGGCAGCTCGATGCCACACATGCGGCCGACCTCGCGGGCCCACAACCCTCCGGCGTTCACCACGTGTTCGGCGTGGATCGTGTGGTCGCGGTCGGTGATGACGTCCCATGTGCCGTCCTGTCGCTGCGACAAACCGGTGACCCACGTGTCGGTGTAGACCTCGGCGCCGCGGTTTCGCGCGCAGATTGCGTAGGCGTGGGTAACTCCGTAGGGGTCGACGCTGCCCTCATCTTCGTCGTACAGCGCGCCAACGAAGAAGCGCTCTTCGAGCAGCGGGTTGAGTTCCTTGGCTTCCTTCATGGAGAGGATCTCCATGTGCATGCCGAGATAGCGGCCGCGCGCCTGGGCCATCCGCAGGAAGTCGAGCCGCTCTGGCGTGTCGGCCAACTGAATGCCGCCGGGTAGGTGGATGCCACAGTTCTGGCCGCTCTCGGCCTCGATCTCCTTGTACAGGTTGACCGTGTACTGCTGCAGACGAGCGACGTTCGGGTCGCCGTTCAGCGTGTGCATACCGCCGGCTGCGTGCCACGTGCTGCCCGCAGTGAGCTGCTTACGCTCGAGCAGGACGACATCCGTCCACCCCGCCTTGGTGAGGTGATACAGCACGCTGGCGCCGACCACGCCTCCACCGACCACGACGACTTGTGCTGATGACTTCATGGGGAGCTCCTGAGAGAGGTAAATGCAGTGGTTGTCAGAAATCGGTGGCGACGCCGCCCTCGGCGACGCGACGAGCCACGAACTCGTCGAGTTCCGCTCGGATCGCAGGATCCATCGCGGGGGGTTCGTACGCGTCGAGGAAACGGGTGACCAGCATCTTGGCCTTGTCGGGCGCCTGCGGGCTACCCGCTTCTTGCCAGGCCTCGTAGTTGCGCCAGTCGGAGATGAGCGGCTTGTAGAACGCAGTGCGGAACCGGTCCTGCGTGTGCTGAGTTCCGAAGAAGTGGCCGCCGGGGCCGACGCTCTCGATCGTGTCGATCGCCAGCGTGTCGGCGTCGACCACGACCGGTTCAAGCATCTTGGTGACCATCTGCAGCAGATCGGCGTCGAGGATCATCTTCTCCAGGCTGGCGTGCAAGCCGCCTTCCATCCAGCCGGCGCCGTGCATCATGAAGTTGACGCCGCCCATGACGGCACCCCACAGCGAGAACACACTCTCGTACGCAGCCTGGGCATCGAGCGCGTTGGCGGCGCAGACGTTCGAGCTGCGGTAAGGGATGGAGTAGCGGCGGGCCAACTGGCCGCCGATCATCGCCGTGCGCACGTACTCGGGCGTACCGAACGCCGGCGCCCCCGACTGCATGTCGACGTTGGAGGTGAAACCGCCGTACATCGCGGGGGTGCCCGGATTGATGATTTGAAGGAAGGCGATGCCCGCAAGCGCTTCGGCGTTCTGCTGCGCAAGTGCGCCGGCCAACGTGATGGGGGCCATTGCCCCCGACAGTGTGAATGGCGTGACCACGATCGGCTGGTTGTGGCGGGCGAACTCGATCATGCCTTGCGACATCGGGGTATCGAGACGCAACGGCGAGTTCGTGTTGACCACCGAGAACACGGACGGCTCGCGCAGCAGCGTCTCGTGATCGATGCCGCGAGCGATCCGGGTCATCTCCAGGAGGTCGCGGTTGCGTTGGCGGCCGAGGCTGTAGCAGTGCAAGTGCTTGTCGGACAGCGTCAACAGATCGTGTGCCGCTTCAAGGTGACGCACCGAGTGATGGATGTCGACCGGTTCCACCGGGTAGCCGCCCACGAAGTGGACGGTGTTCAGCATGTAGGCGAGCTTGATCAGATCGCGGAAACCCTCGCGGTCGCCAGTGCGGCGCACGCCATTGCGGTCGATGTAGTGCGGCGCGCTGCCGACCGTGCCGAACGCCATCCAGCGGCCACCGATACGCAGGTTGCGCTCGGGGTTCCAGCTGTGCAGGGTGAACTCCGACGGCGTGGTGGAGATGCTGCTCAGCAGAAGTTCGCGAGGGATACGGACCCGGCCGTTCGATTCGTCGACGTCGGCGCCGGCCTCACGCATGATGCTGCGCGACTCCGGGCAGAAGAACTCCATGCCGATGCGCTCGAGGATCGTCAGCGATGCCTCGTGGATCGCCTCGATCTCGTCGGCCGAGATGACTTCCGTGTGGTTCAGCCGCATCATCGGCTGTCGGTACGGCAATTGATCGGGCAGTCGCGTGCGATTCGTGTCGCCGCGTTCACGACCTCGGCGGCGAGGAGCCGTATCCGGCGCAGTGTCAGTCACGGTCTGCGACACTACACGCGCTCGGCCATTCCTTGTACGGTCGTCTTACGAATTCTGTCAGGAGAACACTCTGGAATGAGCACTATCGCCAGTGTTACCGCTACTCCCGTCAACGTACCGATGGTCGCCCCGTATCGGTTCTCGTTCGGCACGCTCGCCAGTTTCACCACCACGCTGGTGGAGGTGACCGACAGCGACGGGGTCACTGGTGTCGGAGAGACGCCGCACGGCGACCTCTCGGCGCTCGTTGAGGAGTTTGGCCGGCGACTGATCGGTCTGCCGGTGGATGCGCTCAACGACCACGAGGGGCGTTGTCTGGCGCGCACTGGTTTCAGCCTGTGGGATGACGCCGCTGGCGAACGTCGGGCGTTCGGCGGTATCGAGTTGGCGCTGTGGGATCTGAGGGCCAAGCGGGCCGGGCTGCCGCTGGTGGAACTCTTGGGCGGACGCGTGCGCGACGAGGTTCCGTTCACCGAGTACTTCGCGCTGCGTGACGGCAGAGAGAACACGCCAGACGAGGTCGTGCGCTACTGCGTGCGTATGGCTGATGAGTTCGGGGCGCCGTTGTTCGAGGGCAAGCTCGGTGTGCTGGACGTGGAGACCGAGATGGCGCTGGTCGGTCGCCTGGTCAAGGAGTTGGGGCCCGGCAGGGTCGAGCGACTGGACGCCAACGGTGCGTACACGGTGGCCACGGCCAGACGGGTGTGTGCCGCGCTCGCCGAGCACGGCATCGGCTGGCTGGAGGATCCCTGCCGGACGCTGGACGAGACACAGCGCCTACGTGACGACGGGGTGGCAGTCTCGTTCTCTACCCACGAGCCGGCGCTGCTGCGAGCCGCTCGTACCGGGGTGCCCGACGGCATCTGCGTCGACATTGCCGAACTCGGTGGGATACGGCGCACCCAGGACTTCCTGCGGTCGTGTGCGGCTCTCGGTATCGACTTCTGGTGCTACAGCGGCGATGCCGGAGTCATGACTGCCGCCTACTTGCACCTCACCGGGGCGGAAGCCTCGATGATCCGGCCGCACCAGTCGTTGTTCCGTTTCAGCGCCGACATCGCGATCGAGCAGGGTCACTACTCGCCGATTGGTGGTGTGCTCCCCGTGCCCACGACCCCTGGGTTGGGGGTGACACTCGACCGTGTCGCTGTGTCGCGGATGCACGAGGCGTACCGCACACAGGGAGCGATGGGCGGCTCCGCTGACCACGCGTACCGTGGGCAGTTCCGGCAGCAATAGATGACGGGCTCCGGGCGGGTCGGCAGTAGCGTCCATCCGGATTGCGACACGAAGGGGAGACAGTGAGCGTGGCGGTGGTCGGATCGTCCGAACGTGGACGGCGCACAAGCGAGTGGCCGACAGTGCTGTTGCTGGTTGCGTTCTTCGCCGTGCTCGGCACCGTGTTCGCGTTCCACGCGCACATCCCGTGGCCGGTGCAAGTACTTCTGCTCACGTATCTCGGCGGATTGTGGATGGCGCTGGGGCACGAGTTGCTGCACGGGCACCCGACGCGGTGGCGGTGGTTGAACTCGTCGATCGGGTCGATCCCGCTGTCGCTGTGGATCCCGTTCTTCTCGTACAAGTGGTCGCACATCCGCCACCACCGCTGCGATCTCACCGATCCGGTGGCTGACCCCGAGTCCGGCTACGTGTCACCAGCGCAGTGGCAGCGCTACGGCAGTGTGCGACGGACGGTGCTGGTCGTCGTGCGCACCGCAGCGGGTCGTTTGACGGTGGGTGTGCCTCGCGGGATGGTGCTGTTCACGGTCAACGAGGTTCGCTCGCTGCGGCGTGAGCCGCGGTTGTTGCTGGCGTGGGCGGCTCACCTCGCGCTCGCTGTGCCGCTGGCGTGGTGGCTGTTCGTAGTCGTTGGCGTGTCCCCGTGGACGTATGTGTTCGGCTTCGTGTTGGGCGGTTCCGCCTGTACGCAACTGCGGTCGTTCGTCGAGCACCGGGCGGTTGCCGAGGGCACCCGTTCGGCAGTGGTGAAGGCCGGCCCTGTGATGTCGCTGCTCTACATGAACCTCAACTTGCACCACACGCACCACGCCGACCCAGATCTGGCCTGGTATCGCATCCCGCAGCGCCATCGCGAGCTCGGCAGCGACGCCATCGCTGCGGCCGGTGCCGGCCTGTACGAAGGCGGCTACCTGCAGGTGCTGCGCATGTACTTCTGGAAGCCGTTCGGCGAGCCGGTGCACCCCTTGACTGGAACGGTGGACTGATGGGGTCGCCCGTCGCCTCCCTCGCGATGTATCCGTTCGCTCACTTACGTGATGCCACCGACAGGCTGTGGCAAGCAGTGCGCGTGCGGCTCGATGACGGACCGCACACGCTGGAGTGGTCGGTCGTGACGCCAGAAGTGTGGAGCCACCCCGACCTGTTGGTGGCGCAGACATGTGGGTGGCCATTGGCCACCGAATATGCAGACCGGCTGTGCGTGATCGGCGCCTTCGACTACGACGTACCTGGCGCAGTCGATGGCACGTACTGCTCGGTGATCATCACCAACGACCCGAATGCATCGCTCGCTGAGCTGCGGGCGCGACCGGGCGTCGTCGCGGCGATCAACTCGACCGACAGCCTCTCTGGGCGGGTGAGCCTCGAACATGTGTGGGGCGGTCTGTCGTCGGTGGTATCGACCGGTGCGCACGCCGAGAGCATCCGTGCGCTGGTCGACGGCCGCGCCGACGTGGCGTCGATCGACGCGGTCACGTGGGCCTTGATCGGTGACTTCGACCCAACGCTCGTGGCGGGCCTCAGGGTGATCGGCGCCGGCCCGCGCGTGGGGTGTCTGCCACTGGTCACGCGGTTGGCGCGTGCGGCCGACGTTCCCCGGTTTCGTGAGGCGTTCACTGCGGCAGTTTCGGACCCAGCGATCGCCGCCGAGTTGCGCCTGATGCGCATCCGTGGGTTCGTGCCCAAGGACCTCGCGGATTACCTGCCCGTACGGGCCTTGGTGGGCTGAGTACCGCCGAGTGCCGCCGTCAACTGGGCGGCGCTGTGGGCGACCGCCCGGCTGGTCGCCTTCAGCGTGCCATCGACCTGGCGGAAGCTGAGGCCCACCACGCTGACGGCGGCGACGATGCGGCCGGTGTCGTCGCGTACGGGGGCCGATACGGCGGTGATGCCATCCTCGACCGCGTCGGTGCGCACGGCCACGCCGCTGGCGTCGACCTTGCCGCCTAGCGCAGCGCCGACAGCGGTGTCCTTGCGTGGCACCCGGTTGCCCAGCCAGCTGACATGGCGGACGGCGTGGTGGCCTGCAGCCATGGCGACATAGACAGCGTGCTTCGAGCCGTCGGGTTCGGCCAGGTAGGCAGATTCGCCGGTGGCCGCGGCGAGCTCGTCGAGTACACCCTCGGCAAGCCGGGGCAGGGTGGTAGAGCCCGTGAGTGAGCGGGCGATGCGCAGCAGTTCGGCACCGGGCAGGTAGCGGCCTTCGTTGTCGCGAGTCACGAAGCCCGCTGCCTCCAGCGAACGCAGCTGGCGCATGGCGGTGCTGGGGGAGAGGCCGACAGCACGAGCGGCATCGGCGAGGGCCAGACCGGTGGCCGGGCGGCCGGCGGCGCGCACAGCAGCATGGTCGGCCACGACGCGCAGCAGCGCCAACCCGCGCTCGGTGGATCTGGGTGTCGTGGCTGCTTGCGGCACGTTGCGTATTATGACATGCTGTTGCGCACAATGAAAGACGCACAGGAACTCGAGCCCAACATCGAACTGGGTGCACGTGGCGTGAGCATGAGCGAGGTCGTCGCCGTCGCCCGCCAAGGCGCCACGGTGCAGCTCGGCGAGTCTGCACGTACCGCGATGCAGCACTCGGCGGCGCTGGTGGAGGGCTTCATCGCCGATCAACGGTCGGTGTACGGCGTCACCACTGGTTTCGGGTCTCTGGCCAATACGGCCATCCCGGCCGAGCGCACGGCCGAGTTGCAGGTGGCGCTCGTGCGCTCGCACGCCGCCGGCATGGGCGACCCGGTCGAGCCGGAAGTGGTTCGGGCAATGTTGTTCCTGCGGGCGCGCAGCCTGGCGATGGGCTTCTCCGGCGCTCGCTCCGAGGTCGTGGAGTTGCAACTCTCGTTGTTGAACGCTGGCATCACGCCGGTCGTGCGCGAGCACGGGTCGTTGGGCGCCAGCGGCGACCTTGCCCCGCTCAGCCACTGTGCGCTCGCGCTCATCGGCGAGGGTGAGGTGTGGGGCCCCGACTTGGTACAGGTGCCCACCGCCGTGGCGTTCCAGCAGGCCGGGCTGCAGCCGATCACGCTGCGTGCCAAGGAGGGGCTGGCCCTCATCAACGGCACCGATGGAATTCTCGGGATGCTGTGCCTGGCGTTGCACGACCTCAGCCAACTCGCGCGCATCGCCGACCTCACGGCAGCGATGACGATCGAAGGGTTGCTGGGCACCGACCGTCCCTTCGCCGCCGATCTGCAGGCGCTTCGTCCGCAAGTCGGGCAGGCCGTCAGCGCCCGCAACCTCACTCGCATCCTCGCCGACTCGCCGATCGTGGCCAGCCACCGCGTGGGCGACACGCGAGTGCAAGATGCCTACTCGTTGCGCTGCACACCACAGGTGCACGGCGCCGCGCTCGACACGATCGCTCACGCCCGCATGATCGCCGAGCGCGAGCTGCTGGCGGCGATCGACAACCCGATGATCCTGCCCGACGGTCGGGTGGAGAGCTGTGGCAACTTCCACGGTGCCCCGGTGGCGTTCGTGTGCGACTTCTTGCGTATCGCCTGCAGCGAACTGTCGGCCATCGCCGAACGGCGCACCGACCGCATGCTGGATGTCGCCCGTTCACACGGGCTGCCGCCGTTCCTGTCGCCCGATGCGGGTGTGAACAGCGGGATGATGATCGCGCACTACACCCAGGTGGCGATGGCGTTGGAGAACCAACGTCTGGCCGTGCCCGCCAGCACACAGAGCATGCCCACCAGTGCGATGCAGGAAGACCATGTGTCGAACGGATGGGCGGCTGCTCGGGCATTGCGCCGGTCGGTCGACAACCTGCGTCGTGTGCTCGCAGTCGAGTTGGTGTGCGCCGCTGCGGCCATCGACCTGCGTGGCCCGCTGCAGCCATCCGCTGCTACCGGCGCGGCACTCACCGTGCTGCGCGAGAAGGTGGCCGGCCCTGGCCCCGATCGCTGGTTGTCGCCCGATCTACGGGCGGCCGAACAACTGCTCGCCGACGGCAGCGTGCTCGCTGCGGTCGAAACCACCATCGGCTCCTTGGAGGTCCTCTGATGTCCGGTCCCCGTCCCGTGCGTGCCCCGCGTGGCACCGAACTGAACTGCCTCGGCTGGCCGCAGGAAGCCGCCTACCGCATGATGCACAACAACCTCGACCCGGAGGTGGCCGAACGCCCCGACGACCTGGTGGTCTACGGCGGCACCGGTCGTGCGGCGCGCAGCTGGGACGCGTTCGACGCGATGGCACGCACATTGCGCACGCTCAAGGGTGACGAAACGATGTTGGTGCAGAGCGGTAAGCCCGTCGGCGTGTTCCGCACGCACGAGTGGGCGCCGCGTGTGTTGCTGGCGAACAGCAACCTGGTGCCCGAGTGGGGTACGTGGGACGAGTTCCGTCGTCTCGAGGCGATGGGCCTCACGATGTACGGCCAGATGACCGCTGGCTCCTGGATCTACATCGGCACGCAGGGCATCCTGCAGGGCACCTACGAGTGCTTCGCCGAGATCGGTCGCCGTCGGCTCGCCGCCGGCCAGGGCGACGGCACGTTGCGCGGCACGATCACGCTCACTGCCGGCCTCGGTGGCATGGGCGGCGCGCAGCCGTTGTCGGTGACGATGAACGACGGTGTGGCGTTGTGTATCGATGTCGATCCTTGGCGTGTGCAGCGTCGTCACGAGCACCGTTACCTCGATGTGATCGCCGACTCGCTCGGCGATGCGGTGGCGCAGTGCATCAAGGCCCGCGACGAGGGTCGTGCGCTGTCGGTGGGTCTCGTCGGCAACGCCGCAGTGCTGGTGCCTCAGTTGCTGGAGATGGATTTCCCGGCCGACATCGTCACCGATCAGACCAGCGCGCACGATCCGCTCAGTTACGTGCCTGCCGACCTCACGCCGGAGGCGACGGCCGAGATGGCGCGCACGAACCCGCAGGAACTCATCCGTCGCAGCCGCGAGAGCATGGCCGTGCATTGTCGGGCGATGGTGGGGTTCATGGACAAGGGCAGCGAGGTGTTCGACTACGGCAACAGCCTGCGCACCGAGGCCAAGCTGGGCGGCTACGAGCGGGCGTTCGACTACCCGGGCTTCCTGCCTGCCTACATCCGCCCATTGTTCTGCGAGGGCAAGGGCCCGTTCCGCTGGGTAGCGCTCAGTGGCGATCCGGCCGATATTGCGGCCACCGACAAGGCCGTACTGGAGGAGTTCCCCGACGATCCGCACCTGGCCAAGTGGATCCAGATGGCGGGTGAGCGTGTGGCCTTCCAGGGTCTGCCGGCGCGCATCTGCTGGCTCGGCTACGGCGAGCGCAAGCGCCTCGGCCTGCGCTTCAACGAGATGGTGCGCAAGGGTGAGTTGAAGGCGCCGATCGTGATCGGCCGCGACCACCTCGACTCCGGTTCCGTGGCTTCGCCGTATCGCGAGACCGAGTCGATGATGGACGGCAGCGATGCCATCGCCGACTGGCCCCTGCTGAACGCCCTCGTGAACACGTCATCGGGTGCCAGTTGGGTCAGCATCCACCACGGTGGGGGTGTCGGCATCGGCCGCAGTATCCACGCCGGCATGGTGGCCCTGGCCGATGGCACCGACCTGGCGGCGCAGAAGCTCGAGCGTGTGCTCACCACCGACCCCGGCATGGGTGTCATTCGCCATGCCGACGCCGGCTACGAGCGGGCGCTCGACGTCGCCGATGAGCGCGGAGTGCGCATTCCGATGAAAGAATCCTGACATGGCCGTTCGCGACATCCTTCATGTAGGCAACCCGCTTCTGCGCGAGATCTCGCGTGAAGTCACCCGCGAGGAGCTGGCATCGCCGCAGATGCAGCAGCTCATCGATGACCTCATCGACACCATGCACGCGGCCAACGGTGCCGGTATCGCCGCCCCGCAGGTGGGCGAGCTGGTGCGCATCGCCACCGTCGAGGTCAACCAGAACCCGCGCTATCCCTACAAGCCACCGATCCCTCTGACGATCGTGGTGAATCCGATCATCGAAGCGATCGACGACGAGCAGTTCCAGAACATGGAGGGGTGCCTCTCGGTGCCCAACATGCGTGGGCGGGTCACTCGCTGGGTGAACGTGCGGCTGCGCTACTGGGATCGTCACGGTGTGGAGCACGATGAAGTGCGTCGCGGCTTGGCCGCCAGCACGTTCCAGCATGAGTGCGACCATCTCGACGGGCAACTGTTCCTCGACAAGGTGGACGATCCCCGCAGCCTCACGACCTGGGAGATGTTCGAGCGGTTCCACAAGGAGGCGTTCTTCGAGGAGATGCGCCAGTTCGTCGCGCGGGTTGGCTCGTAGTTGACCGAATACTGGTGTGAGTTCGCGTGGCTCGGTGGTGACACCGCGGTCGAGGGTGTGGTCGTCGAGATCACCGGCGAACTCATCACCGCGGTCAGTCGTGCCGCCACTTGCCCACCTGGCGCCGAGCGGCTGTCGGGGCTGACACTGCCCGGTCTGGCCAACGCGCACAGCCACGCGTTCCACCGTGCGCTGCGCAGCCGCACCCAGGTGGGCACCGGCTCGTTCTGGACCTGGCGCGACCAGATGTACGAGCTTGCCCGCACCCTGAACCCGCAGTCGTACCACCGCCTGGCACGCGCGGTGTTCGGCGAGATGGCGTTGGCCGGCATCACGACGGTGGGCGAGTTCCATTACCTGCACCACGGTGAGCGTGGCACGCCCTACGCCGACCCGAACGCGATGTCCGAGGCCTTGATGGCGGCGGCTGGCGAGGCAGGCATTCGCATCACCCTGCTCGACGCGTGTTACCTCCACGGCGGCATCGGCACACCGCCGAACGAGGTGCAGCAGCGGTTCTCCGACGGCTCGGCCGAGGCCTGGGCCGTGCGTACGCAGGATGCACTCGAGCGTTTCACCACGCCCATCAGTCGTGTCGGCGCGGCCATCCACTCCGTGCGCGCTGTCGATTCGCCCTCGATGCGTACGGTGGCCGAGTGGGCCGCTGAACGAGCGTTGCCGTTGCACGCACACGTCTCCGAGCAGAAGTCGGAGAACGAGGAGTGCATCGCCAAGCTGGGCCTCACCCCGGTGGGGTTGCTGGCCGAACAGGGTGTGCTCGGCCTGTCGTTCACTGCGGTGCATGCCACACACTTGTCAGGGGTCGACATCGACCTGCTGGGCGTGAACGGCAGCACGATCTGCATGTGCCCCACGACCGAACGCGATCTCGCCGATGGCATCGGCCCTGCTGCCGGCCTGGTGCTCGCCGGTGCTCGCCTCGCGTTGGGCAGCGACTCGCACGCAGTGATCGACCTGTTCGAAGAGGCCCGTGCCGTGGAACTCGACGAGCGACTCGCGACCAACGTGCGCGGGCAGCACACGGCGTCGTCGCTGCTGCGGGCTGCCACTGCCGAGGGGCAGTCCAGCCTGGGTTGGCACGAGATGGTCGGCATCGCAGTGGGTGCTCCCGCCGATCTCGTCACCGTTAGTCTCGATGGTGTGCGCACTGCGGGCACCACCGTCGATCATGCGCTCGAAGCGGCCGTGTTCGCCGCTGGTGCCACCGACGTTCGCCAGGTGATGGTGGGCGGCCGCGTGATCGTGCGCGACGGCAGGCACCTCGGCTTCGATGTGACCGCCGAACTGGCCGAGGTGTTGGCAGGGCCGCGCACATGACCACCACGGTGCTCGACGACATCGGTCTGTTGGTCACCAACGACCCGACGGCGGGGGAGGGTGCGTTGGGCATCGTGCACAACGCGTCGGTGGTGTTCGAGGGCGAACGCATTGTGTCCATCGGCCCCGCCGGCCAGGTGGCCGATCGGCGCATCGACGCCGGTGGCCGCTGCGTCATCCCCGGTTTCGTCGACAGCCACACGCACCTGGTGTTCGCCGGTGATCGTGGCGACGAGTTCGCCGCCCGCATGGCTGGTCGCCCCTACGAAGCCGGCGGCATCAAGGTGTCCGTCGCCGCTACACGTGCCGCGGACAACGACGAGCTGACCCGGCTGACCGCAGCACGCCGCGACGAGGCCCGTCGCGCCGGCATCACCACCGTGGAGATCAAGTCGGGCTACGGCCTCGACGCCCACCACGAAGCTCGCTGTTTGCACGTGGCCGAGGGCTTCACGCACGACACCACGTTCCTCGGCGCGCACGTCGTGCCCGCCGAGTTCGAGGGCCGCGCCGACGACTACGTGCACCATGTGTGCACCGACATGCTCGCGGCCGCGGCGCCCCACGCCCGCTGGATCGACGCGTTCTGCGAGGTGGGCGCGTTCGATGCCGACCAGTGCCGCGCCGTGCTGACCGCCGGGCGTAACGTTGGGTTGGGCCTACGCCTGCATGCCAACCAGCTGGGGTTCGGCCCCGGTGTGCAGTTGGCGGTGGAAATGGGCTGCGCCTCGGCCGACCACTGCACATACCTCACCGACGACGACATCGCCGCGCTGACCGCCAGCGACACGGTGGCTACGTTCCTGCCGGCGACGGACTTCAGTACCCGCCAGCCCTACCCCGATGCTCGCCGAGCCATCGATGCCGGCGTGAAGGTGGCGCTGGCCACGAACTGCAACCCGGGCAGCAGCTACACCACCTCGATGTCGTTCTGCATCGCCCTCGCCGTGCGCGACATGCACATGACCCCGGAGGAAGCGCTGCTGGCGGCCACGCTCGGCGGTGCCCGAGCACTGCGCCGCACCGACGTCGGTCACCTGGGGGTAGGAGCCCGCGCCGACCTGGTGGTGCTGGACGCGCCGTCGTACACGCATCTGGTGTACCGGCCCGGCGTGCCGCTGATCGCACTCACCATCGAACGCGGTGCGTGAGCCGCTTCGGTCGTCGGAGTTTGCCGAAGCCGTGCGTACCCCTTCGGTACAGTGACGTCATGACTCCCGCCGCCTCGTCCGCCGTTCCGGCCGACACCACGCCGGCGGCGTGGCGAGCACACATGCGTGCATTGGCAGCAATGACTCCCGCCCAGCGGCTTGCGTTGTGGGAAGAGCTGAACGACGAACTCGAGGAGATGGAGGTTCGCGCCATCCGGCGCCAACACCCCGAGTTCACCGAGCACGAACTGCAGGTCGAGATCGTCCGGCGTCGGCACGGCGAGGCGCTGACCCAGGCTTGGTTGACCAACGCGCTGTGGGTCACTCGATGAGTCTGGCCGTCGCCCTTCGGCATGTCGTCTCGTTCAACGTGCTGCATCCGGTCACCGGGGCAAGGTCGATGTGTTCGTCTGCTCGGCGAACGATCTCACGCACGCTCACGCCAGCGCGGTGAAGATCGGCGAGCTCGATGCGCTCGTCCTCGGACAGGAACCGAGGGCTGTTCCCGCGCACCTCGAGTCGGTCGAGCGCCGGGACGCACCCCACCACCCGACCGGCGCGGTAGGTCCGGTAGCCCTTCGCCCAGTTCCTTCCCGCGGTACGTGACACGCCGACCTCACGTGCAGCGGCATCAATGCTCAACCCGCGTTCTCGGAGTTCCATGAACCTGTGGCGTTTGGCCGGCCGCGGGCGACGCCCCGGCCCCTTCTTGGCACGACGAGACGATGACAACATGACCTCCAGGATCGCAGAAGTGTTGCGACCATCCGTGAAAACCACCCCGGCAGAAATGCTCAGAATTCAACCTCATTGACAGATGCCGCTTTGGCGAACTACATATCCTTGACAAGAGATACCGGATGGTCGAAGGTTTGTCGCCATTCACCGGTCGGGGGATATTGATGAACAGAGACGGAGTCCGCATCGCGTTGCTGCTGACAACGATGCTCGCAGCATGTGGAGCTCATTCCGATAGCGCCCCCGGAGGTGTTCGACCCCGGACCGATGTAAGCGAATCCATTGCAGCCAGCACAAATGAAATCACGGCCATCGACAGCATCGCCTTTTCCGGGCCTAACACCCTCAATGAGGCCGGCGATGGGTTGGAGGTCATCGCCGGCTGCGGGTGTCTCGCTTCGGTCACCGCGATGATCACTTGGTCGACGGGCGAGACGACCGAACTCGCGTTCACGGGCGATGCAACCCGCATGGTGGCCGACATGAAGCCGGTAGAGCACGCCACCTTCGGCAGGTACCACCTCGAGATCGGATTCGATGACCGCTCAACCGGCCGCGTACCGACCGTCGGCGAGTCGTTCTTCTCGGTGGGCAGTACGGCCGCAACGATCTACACCGTCCCTGCGGCGACCGCCGACAACCCGCTCTCCAAGGCAACGGTCACCCGCCTCGCAGACGTGCCCGTCACCACTCGCGGCGAAGGCGAGCAGCGATCATCGAACAGCACCCCCGAGATCAGTTACATCCTCAGCAGCTTGCCGATCGGGCCAGACGCAGTGGCCGTCACCCCGAACGCCTACTGGATCCTCAACCAGGGTGACAACAACGTGGTTCGGATCGGCACGGACGGCTCACGATCTGTCGTCCGGTTCCCTGATAACACAGGGCTGATCGTCGCGAGAGCATTGACTGTCGCCGACGACGAAGCCACCGTGTTCATCGGGTTCAGCCACGACACCGTGGCGTTCAGTGTCAGTAGTGACCTGCAGGCCAACGAATTGTGGCGTAGGAGCACGCCATACTTGCGCCAGGGCGGTCTGGACATCGTTGACGGCTACCTCATAGCCCGCATGGGTGGTCCGACACCGACAGTGCTCGCCACCGACACCGGTGAGGAAGCACCAGCAGACGCACCCGACCTGGTGTTCGGAACCGTCGATGTCCGCGGCGGAACCGCCAAGGTCTCGCTGTTCGCCGGCGGCCGTCTGGCGCGCCAGTTCACACTGACGACCGACCAAACCTTCTACGCCGGCCTGGTGAAGTGGTACGACAGAGATTCGGGGACAGTGTGGGTGCAACTGTGGGGTCCCGCCACCGCGTCCAAGAGCGGTGACGCTGACGCGGCGAGCGCCTCGCTCCTCGTCGGAGTCGACGACAGCGGCGGTATCACCCAACGGCTGCTCGTCGTGCACGTCCCGGGCGACAACGCCGAGTTCACCGTCCGAGATGGACGCCTGTACTACCTCGACGGCAGCCCTCACGACCGCCAACTCGCCATCCTCAGCACCTGCCTCGCAAAGGATTGCAAGTGAAGCCCCGTGCGGCCGCTCTAGCCCTGTCCGCAAGCCTCTTCCCCGGTACCGTCGGAGCGGTGTCCCAGTCCGAGCGGCCCGCGTCGCCCATCCCGCAGAGCTGGGAGCTGTGCACGTCCACGTACCACGCTCCGGTGTCAGACCCAGGCAGCTGGGCCGCCTACACGAACGCTTACGGCGTCATTGGAGAGCGGTACGGCGGACTGGGCACTGGGACGTCCTGCTGGTTGGACGACAACGTTGCCACAACGAGCGAAGGAGCGGATTGCTCAGGATTTGTGTCGACAGCCTGGTACATGGGCACAAGTTGGCAGAGTTCCGGCGCTTTCGAGTTCTGGAGTCCGCTGGTCTACCAGCATCCTGTGACCCGGCTCTCGTCCAAGAGCATGTGGGATGTTGACTCGAACGGCACGTGGAAGAGCGTCTCCTTCGGGAACCGGAACTTCATGGATGCAGCTGTCCTTTACAACACGAGTACTCAGCACATCGAACTGATCATCGTTCCGAGCAGCGATGGAACAGCGGATGTGGTCTTGCACCAGCGGTCCCCAGCAGGTGTTCAGGAAACGAAGAATGTCGTCAGCCAGCCCTGGAAGTTCCGCAACCGGACGAACTGGTGATCCGTGGCCGGGCCCGCCGACGAACAATTACGAAATCTTCTGGGTCCGCGGAGCCATCTTTCACCGAACATTCCGTGGTGGATCATGAGGTATTTGACGCTCACGGCGGACTACACCGAGTCGCCACTTCGCGACGACTTCACCGGTTCACTAGTTCCTGAGGAAGTCGGCGTGCCGTGGGAACTCGG
>WLIV01000040.1 GCA_009702045.1 Actinomycetota bacterium
CCGCGTTGCTGGACGCGGTCAAAGGCGCCGGCCCACGCGACGCCAAGGACGCCGCCGAGAAATGGCGCGACACACACCGCAACGAAACACCCGAACAGTTCGAAGAACGCTGCCACCAGCAGCGGGCTGTGCGTTCGGGCAGACCGCTCGACGGGATGGTCACCACCACCGTGGTGCTACCCGTGTTGGCCAACCGGCAGTTCCTCAACTCCATTTCCCACGTCGCCGGCAAACCCTCCGAAGGCGACAGCCGCACCACCGAACAACGCTTGGCCGACGGGCTCGTCATGCTGTGCGACGCGTACGCCAAAGGGCAGGTCGTCGGCGGGCGCGAGAAGCCCACGATCCTGATCACGATCAACGCCGAGTCCTTCGCCGGCCGCAGCGACGAACCCGGTATCACTTCACACGGTGAACGCATCCCCGCACACGTCGTGCGGCACATGGCCGAACACGCCAACCTGCAACGCGTGCTACTCGCAGGTTCACACGTTTTGAACCTCGGGCGAGAGGTGCGCTACGCCACCGACGCCCAATACAAAGCGCTACTCGCCCGCGACGGCGGATGCCGCTGGACCGGCTGCCACATACCCGCACCCTGGTGCGACGCCGACCATTTGATTCCGTGGGAGAACGGCGGTGCCACCGACCTCGACAACCTGGTGCTCTGGTGCCGACACCACCACACCGAGAAACACCGCCCAGGCGTCACCATCCACGGCGACGTCCACGACCTCCGACTGCAGCTGATCGACGGCACCACCATCCACACCCGACCACGAACCCAGGCGGCGGCCTGACGCCCAGCGCTGACGCCCGGCCCGGTCAGGCGTGCAGCCGGACGGCGCAGTGCGTACGCTCGCGCCATGTCGATGGCCACACCCGGAGGCGGGAACCCGCAACCCGACCAATGCCCCCACTGCGGTGCGGTCACGTTCACCGAGTTGGGGATGACCTTCGCTGCCGGTGGCATGCGCTGGCTGTACCAGTGCACCAAATGCACCGAACAGTTCCTCTGGCCCCCCGGGCCGGACGGCGGCACCACGGCCTGACCGGCCGGCCATCGCACAACGCATAGTGTGGTGTCATGGCGAAACGGGCGCTGTATTGGCTGGCTGTTCTCGGTACCGGTGCTGCGTTCACCGCGTGTGGGGGTTCGAACGGGGCAACCCCAACCACACGAATGCCGAGCACCAATGCCGTCACCACCGTGCCGGTCACCGAGGCGGCGACAGCCGAGCCCACCGCCGCTCCAACCACCACGTTGCCGGCCACCCTGAACCTGGCCGAGCTGCCGGGACTGTTGGCAGTGCTGGCCGACTCGTGCGACCCCGAGCCGGTGCCCATCCAGACCCAGGTGCCCAACCCGGTGGTCTGCCTGCTGCGACCCGACGGTTCCCAGGCACGCCAGGTTTCGCCGCCCGGCAGCGACCCTGGAACACCGACATTCACCCGCGATGGTGGCCACGTGTCCTTCAGCGACCCGTACACGGATTTCGGGTGGGTCGTCGACATCGCCTCCGGGGCCATCCGCGAACGCGTGCGCCACGAACCACTGCGCAGCGGCGTGTCGCCCGACGGGAAGTGGCGGCTGTACATCGACAGCGAAGTCGGCGGCTACGCGTTCGCCAATCCCGACGACTCCGCGTTCCTCGATGGCACGTTCGGTCAACTCGTCGCTCCCGATCCGCAGTACTACGACGAAGCCGCACCAAGTTGGGCACCAGACAGCACACGCTTCGCGTATCTCAGCTTCGCGGGTAGCTCAGGCAGCGACTCCCTCTGCCCCGAGGTGTGGGTCGGCAGCATCGATGGCACGCCACCCGTGCAGATCTCGCACTTCACCACCACCCCCGACGGCGCAGCCGCATGTCCGTCCGGTCTGCGGTGGTCCCCGGTCGGCGAACAGATCCTGCTGCGCATGCAAGGTAAGCCGGTCTTCGTCGCCGAGAACCTGTACCTCATCAACTCGGACGGTACGGGGCTGACTGCGCTCACGCACAGCGAGCCCGTCGTCGACCCTAACGGCAGCACTTACCAGACCGTCGAGTCGTCGTATGCAGGTGACTGGTCGCCCGACGGCACGTACATCGCGTTCATCATGGGCGATGGCAGTGCCTATCGCCTGTACGTGATGAACGCCGAGGGCGGCCAGCGGACCGAGATCTCCGCAGCGCCGTTGGGCATCACGACCAGCCTGATCTCGCTCCGCTGGGCGTTGGGCTGACGGCCGCTCACCGGCCAGGCGTGGAGTCACCTGCACGGCGGTGGGCCTCGATCGCTGCACCGAGCAGTTGCACAATCCGCTTCCCACGACGGGCATAGCCCATCTCCTCCACCACCGCGTCCAGCAGTTCCGCATCGGTGCGCAACAACCCGTCCGATGCCACCCAGGCGACGATCGCCACCAGTTGCTGCGGCGAGTAGCTGTCCACCGGCTCACCGCGGAAGACCACCGGGCGGGGCAGGGCGCGCAGCGTGCCGGGCGGTGGCGGCGGCGCGGATGCAGCGGACGGCGGTGCCCAGTTGCCCGCTGGCGAGACCGGCACTGCACCCGGCGCACTCTCCTGGTCGGCGAGTGCGCACGCGGCTTCCCACGCGGCCACCGCCTTGGCCACCTCAGCTTCGCGGTGACGGAACCAGTCCGTCGACCAGATGCGGTGGAACCGCCAACCCAGCCGTTCGAGGTGCTCCTGGCGTAGGCGATCACGCTCGCGGGCCGTGGAACTGCTGTGGTAGCTGGCGCCGTCGGCCTCGATCGCCAGCACGAACTCGCCCGGGCGAACCGGATGCGTGGCGGCGAAGTCGATGTAGTAGCCGGACACTCCCAGCTGGGCAACCAGCGGCACACCGGCCGCCGTCAAACGATCGCACACATCTGACTCGAAGTGGTTCAGTGTCGGGTGCGTGCGATGGACATTCCCCAGATCAGCGCCACCCGAGGCGGCGTACGTGAGGTACCGCCCCAGCATCTGCGCACCCTCGCTCTTCAGCTTCGCCGGGTCGAGATCGGTGGGCAGGAACGAGGACACCACGGTCATCTGCGAGCGAGCACGGGTGATGGCCACATTCAGTCGCCGCTCGCCGCCGGCGTTGTTGATCGGGCCGAAGCGGTGCATCATCCGGCCATCGGCACCCTTGCCGTAGCCGACGCTGAGAATGATCGCATCGCGCTCGTCACCCTGCACACGCTCGAGGTTCTTGACGAAGATCAACTCGGCCGGATTGCTGTCGCAGTAGGCGTCGAGCACCGGGTCGGCGATCCGGGCCCGGCGCAGTGCCTCACCGATCCGCTCGGAGTGTTTGATCCCCATCGCGATCACACCGAGCGACATCTCTGGGTGTCTGTGCGCATGCTCGGCGATCAACTCCACCACTCGCAGCACCTCGGCCGAGGAACTGTCCTCGGTCGAACCGGTCGGCTGCCACGGCACGTGCACATGGCGGATCGCATCCTTCCCGGTGGTGCCGGGGAACGTGACCATCTGCCAGTCGTAGAGCGACGGTTGCGCATTCGAGAACGCAATCAGCCGCTCGTCGCGACTGCGGTAGTGCCAGCGCAGTGTCATCGACCCTGCGGTCACCACATTGGCCATCGCATCGAGAATCGATTCCGTGCCGGTCGTCAGGTTGCCGAGCAGACCGGTATCCGTCTCGGTCTCGTCGTCGAGGGTGGCGGACGCGAAGAACGCAGTCGGGGGCAACTGCTTGGAGTCGCCGGCCACGATCGCCTGACGTGCACGCATCAGCGCCGGCACCGCATCGGCGGGTGGCACCTGACTGGCCTCATCGAACACCACCACGTCGAACAGTCGCTTCGCGTCCAGCAACTGCGACACGGCCAGCGGACTCATCGCCCAGCACGGCTTCAGCGCGAGCAACACCTCGGGTGCCATCTGCGTGAGCTCGCGCAGTGTGCGGTGACGCGACTTCTTGCGCACCTCGGCACCGATCAGGGCATCGGCTTCGGGGAACTCGTTGCGCACCGCTACCAGATGCTCGGCCACAGCCCGGCGCACCTTCGAGGCGCCCGCCGCAATCTGGTTGCGGTCGGCCGCCACGAAGTCGCCGACATGCTGTGTGTGCATCGTGCCGTCGAATGCACCGATCTCCGGATCGGTCATCGAGACGGTCTCCAGTACCGACGAACACCAGATGTGCTCGACCAACGTGCGGGCGGTGATGGCATCGAGACCGTGCTCGATGATGTAGGCGCGCACGGCAGCGAACCCGGCCGCATCGACTGCGGCAGCCAGTTCGTGCAGCCGCGGCAACTTGAACAACGTGGTCTGGTCGCCCAGCAACGCGTCGAGGCTGCGGCCGGTCTCGCTGGTATCGGTGTCGAGCAGACCACTCGTGCCGACGTAGGCGCCGAGCGCGGCGAGTTCAGTGGTCAACCGTTGATAGGCACCAGCGGTGCCGTCGAGGTTCCCCGGCAGGCGCGGCGGCGAACCGTCAAGACTGCACGGTGTCCACGCGGCACGCGTCGACACCGCGTGCTGCACAAGGGCGTGCAGCGCGCGCGCCTTCTCCGGTGTGCGCAACACCGAGCGCAGCGTCGTGGTCGCCTGGCGGTAGCGGCTGTTGAACAGCGATGCCATTGCTCGGCTGACGGCGGAACGTGCCGCGGGTGCCAGGTCGGTCAGCAGCCCCGGCAGGTCGAGTTGCCAGATCGCCGGTTCGGCGTGGGTGTTGACGACCGCCACCTGCTGCAGCAGTGCCAACGTGTCGGCCCACGCGGCGACGGTGGTGGGGCGGCGCAGACCGCAGGCGGCGATCGCGAGGTCGAGTTGCGTCACCGTCGTCGGTAACGTGTCGCTCGCCAGCAGCCGAGCGGCAGTGAGTGCAGCCTGTGCGTCGGCCGCAGTGGTGACTCGCTCCGCTGCTCGTGACCACGGTGTGGTTCGCCGTTCCACGGCCGGTCCACCGGTGCTGACCCAGTCGGACAACTGATCGGCAACCGTCGCGACTGCGGCGGCGGTGAGCAAGGCCAGCGATCCAGCATCCACTCGGATGGCAACTCGCAGATCGGCGGGAACCGCGATCAGCCGCGCCTGCAGTTCGTACACGGTGACATTCCACGGTGGACGCACAGCGTGCAGCGCAGCGGCGTGCCGGTTGAGCCGCTGTCGACGATCGAGCAGGCGAGCGTCGTCACCGTCGCGATACACGGGTGGCACGGTGGCGGTGCCGTCGTAGACCCGACGCAGTTCCTCGGCCATCTTCTTGCGACTGCTGCCCGCGCCGTGCAGGTCGAGTACCAGATCCTTCAACCCGACCCGCTCGAGGCGACTGACCACTGCGTCGATCGCTGCGCGCTTCTCCGCGACGAACAGCACGCTGCGCCCGCGAGCGCTCAGCGTCGCGATCAGGTTGGCGATGGTCTGCGACTTGCCGGTGCCGGGAGGGCCCTGGACCACGAGGTGGGTGCCATCGACCGCAGCGTTGATCGCATAGTGCTGTGATGCATCGGCATCGATCGGCAGGAACTCGTCGGCCGGCGGGGTTCGGTCAGGTTGGTCGAGGCCGATACCAATCGCTGCAGCACGCAACGCTGTGATGGCGGCTCCGTCGCCAGCGAGCGCGGCAATGACATCGCTGTCGACCATCACCTCCAACGAGGTCTCCAGGTCGATCACCATCGGTTGTTTCACGTACGAGAAGTTGCCGACGACCGTTCGCACGGCGACAGCGAAACCGGGCACGTTCGCGGCAGCCACCGCCAGAGCTTCACCGGCAGCATCGAGTTGGCCCTCGGACTCCACCTTGGCCAACAGATCGTCGGCCTCGACCACCACGTCAAAGGTGGTCGACAACAGGTGCAGCAACGTCGGGTTCGGCTCCCAGTCGTCCGTCAGCGCCAACTCGAAGTCGGCCTCCAACGCCCCCAGTGCACGCAACGACACCTGAGCCAGCAGCACCGGTGCAGCAGGTGTTGCCGTGGTACTTGCGTCGGCTGTCCAGGTGGCCATCCCGCGGCCGACATACAGGGTCGAGAGACCCCGCTCCTCGAAGTTCTCCTTCGACTTCGCGGTCACCGTTCGTGCCCGCCGCCCGACCTCTGCAAGTCGCTCCGGCGGGAACAACTTCGACAGGCGAACCGTGCGCCCATCGAGGAGCGCGGCGAGCGCATCGGGGAGTGCCTCGTCGAGATCGAGCGTGCCCACCTTCAGATCTCGGTAGTGCAGCAACGTGTTTCGGCCGCCGAGGTCGATCAGTTGACCCGACCACACTTCGGCGGCAGCCTTCACCGCTGCGGTCCGCGCACTTCGGTCCAGCGACTGGTTGGGGAAAGGTTGCACCACGACCACCCAGTGAATCACGCCTGCTCGTCGCGCCGGGACCCGCACCTACAGTGCTGCACCATGAGCAGCACATCGTCGGCACCCCGACCGAACGGCACCGACGACGACCGCGCCCTGTTCGAGCGTCGCGACAACGTGTTCCACCCGACCAAATGGACGACCGGGCCGTGGCGACCCGATGCGATGCATGGTGGGCCACCCGGAGCGCTGGTGGGTGTGTTGATCGACGAGGCGATGGAGGGCGACGAGCACGTCGCGCGGGTGAACATCGACCTCGAGCGGCCGGTACCGCTCGAGCCGCTCACTCCGCAGGTCACGCGCCGATCGGTGAGTCGGCGGGTCGCCAAGTTGGAGATTCAACTGTGCGCCGCTGACGTCGTCGTGGCCCGGGCAGCGGTGTTGCTGCTCCGTGGCGACCCGGTGGATGTGCACGCCGAGCACACAATGCTCACGGTTCCCGGAGCAGCAGCGCGCGTGCAGTTCGGCGAGCAGGCCGCGCATGATGCGCCGCTGGTGTACAGCCGCGACTCGATCGAGATCCGCAAGGTCTCGGGCGGCTTCGGCGACCCGCTTCCCACCATCGCCTGGGTCCGGCACACCGCACGGGTCATCACCGGCGAGGCACCCAGTGGGCTCGTCGCGTTGCTGTCGGTCGCCGATTTCGGCTCACCGTTCTCGCAGACCGCGTCGCCATCGCTGGGTGTGGCGTTGATCAACACCGATGTCAGCGTGTCGCTGTTCCGCTACCCGGTCGGCCCGTGGTTCCTGCTGAACGCCACGCGACGGATCAGCGATGAGGGAATCGGGTTGTCGGTCACCGAGCTGTCGGATGTGCACGGCTCGCTCGGGTTCCTCACCCAGAGCCAGCTCGTGCAGGCGCACGCGCGACCCGTTCGCTGAATCTCCACGTGACGAAATGGGCGGCGGCGCATCTCTACACTCGCCGTGCTGTGAATCGCTCGCTCCGCCGCCCCGCCACCACGCTCCTCGCGCTCACCTTGCTGGTCGCCTGCTCGGGTTCGTCCGCCGTGGTCGTCACCACCACGACCAGCAGCAGCACCACCAGCAGCAGCACGACCAGTAGCAGCAGCACGACCACCAGCAGCACCACCACCACCATCGCGCCCACCACCACGGCAGGGCACGTGCACATTCCGTCTGTGTCGTGGCCGCCGTACTCGCCGCTCCCGGGCGCAACGGGCAGCGCGCCCCTCACCGGGCTGGCCGGTGGTGGCGACGCTCCGATCGTCGCGGTGAAGATCGACAACTCGCAGCCGGCTCGCGGTCAATGGGGCCTCGACGGCGCCGATGTGGTGTTCGAGGAGAACGTCGAGGGTGTCACCCGCTTCATCGCCCTGTTCCAGTCGCGCCAACCTGCCGAAGTGGGTCCGGTGCGCAGCGCGCGCACCGGCGACCTGTACCTGTTGTCCGGGATGAACCGACCGATCCTTGCCTGGAGCGGTGGCAATGCCGGCGTGACGGCGTGGGTGCAGGGCGCGGCCGATGCCGGACGGCTGGTGAACCTCAGTGCGCTACGGGTGCATTGCTACCGACGCGACGCGTCGAAGCCGAAGCCGCACAACCTCGTACTCGATGTGGCCTGTGCCCGCAGCAAGGGCATCGGTGCAGGTGCGGCCCGTCCGCTGTGGGAGTTCGGCACCGTGACCACCGGTACCCCCACCGCAGCGTTCGATGTGCGGATGAACGGCGGCGGAGTGCACTGGGAATGGGACGCCACCAACGGGTACTACGTGCGCTGGATGGGCGGGGCGGTGCACACGACGGCCGGCGGGGTGCCGCTCACGGCCACCAACGTGGTGATCGTGTCGTGCACACACATTCCCAGTCCGGCCGACGGTCGGTCGCTGGTACCGGTCACCGTCGGTTCCGGCAAGGTGACGATCCACAGTGGCGGCCTGGCCCGCACTGGCACGTGGGTGCGGGCGCTGGACACCGATCCGTGGACGTTCATCGGCGACGATGGCGCCACGCTGGTACTGAACCCGGGCACCACCTACGTCGAGTTGCCCAAGGGTTGACCCGTCAGGTCAGCGAGGCCAGCCACGCTTCGGTGCGCAGTGCGTCGGGCAGCAGCAGATCGAAACGCACGAGCTTGGCGGAACCCTCACCGCTGCGGGCCACCAGTTCCTCGCGACGCTGGGCAAGCGTCACCATCTGACCACGCGAATTCACCGTGCGATCGGCGTAATCCAGCAGCGCTTGCAATTCCGGATCGGCCGGCTGCCAGCGGTCCAGGTGGCCGAGTCCGCGATCGGCGGCCTCCAAACCTGCTCCGGAGTGGTGCGCAACGAGTGGGGCCACATCGGTGAGGCCGAGGTCGTCGAGGAACTGGGCGCCGACGAAGCCGTGAGGCGACAGGTCGAGCGGGTCGAGCGCCCGACCGATGTCGTGCAACAGCGCAGCCAACTCCAGCGTCGCCATGCGCGACGGTTCGAACGACGACAGTTCACGGCTGCGCCATCCGGCCACCCGCTGCCACACCACGCGTGAGTGCCATCCTCGCCCGGGGACGTTCGCGAACGCCTCCTGCACGAACGCCAGCCAGCACGACAGATCGCGACGCCGCGATGCTGCGGGTACGACCGGAAGAGTGACCACCGGCGTCAGGAGCACTGCCATGTCGCAGACGTTATGGAACTCAGCTGCGGCCCACCAAGTGGGCCGCCACCTGTCACACGAGGGTGCTCAGCCGCCTGCGCAGGCAGTGATCGCTGATACCAGCCGCGGATCCGAGAGCACCGAAGCGCCACCGTCGGTGGCGTTGCTCATGGCGATGAACTCATCGAACGGGATGGTGGCGGCGATGGCGTCGTACACGCAACCACACAGCGCTTCCGAGGCGCTCGGCTGGGTGCAACTCGAAACAAACACATCACGCAGCTCCGGCGTGTAGCCGGTGCCGGTGCCGCCGCCTCCCGTGGTGGGCTTGGTGGTGAGCACCGGCAGCGTGTCGCTGCTGTTGGTGGTGTCCGCCGTGGCCGTGTCGTCGGTGACGGATGCTTCGGTGGTCTTGGTGTCGCCGAGTGTGCTCTTCGGGTCGTCCCCCGAGGAGAGCATGAACGCGATACCGCCGCCAATAGCGAGCACCAACACGACGACGACAGGGACGAGCCACTTCGGCTTGCCAGTCGGCGCGGCGGCGGGGGGCAGCGGGGCATAGCCGACTGCCGGGGCCGGGGCGTAACCGGCCGCGGGAGGCGGGGCGGCGCCATAGGCAGGTGCCGGTGGAGGTGGGGCGGCGTGGGGCGGCGGCAAGGCCGACCCGTGCACTGCTGCGCCACAGACGCCACACGCGACTGCTCCTATTTGCAGCTCACGGCCACAGTTCGTACATGCCGACATAGTTCCTCCACCCGACGTTGAGGAGAGCATTCTCCCACGTTCCGACGGCGGGCGGAAGAACCGTCGCCACGACATGTGACACACGCGTCAACTAATGTGATCCGCCTGGGGAGATTCACAAGGTAGGGACATCATGGGCCAGCGGCCGCTCGAAGGAATCAAGGTTGTCGAAGTGTCGATGTGGGCATTCGTGCCCTCGTGCGGCGCCGTACTCGCCGATTGGGGGGCATCGGTCACGAAGGTCGAACCCGCCACGGGCGACCCGATGCGCGGCCTCAACTACGCCGGTATCGCTCCCGGCCACGGCGGCTTCACGTTCATGTACGAGATCTTCAACCGTGGCAAGCGCAACGTGGCGATGGATCTCACCGCCGACGGCGCCACCGACCTGCTCTACAAGATGGTCGAAGATGCCGACGTGTTCCTCATCAGCCTGCTCCCAGCTGCCCGCCGCAAGCTGAAGGTCGACATCGACGACATTCGGGCCATCAACCCAAAGATCATCTACGCGGTTGGCAGCGGCCAGGGCGCGTTCGGTGACGACGCAGAGAAGGGTGGCTACGACAGCATCTCGTTCTGGGCCCGCAGCGGTATCGCCAGCGCGGTCACGCCCAACGACCTGCCGTACCCGTTGCAGATGCCGGGCGGCGCGTTCGGTGACGGAACCAGTGGCGCGATCTTCGCCGGTGGCATTGCCGCCGCCCTATTGATGCGCGCCAACACCGGAGAAGGCAGCGTCGTCGACGGTTCGCTGATGGCCACTGCGATGTGGGCGCTGCAACCCGGCATCGTCGGCAGCACGCTGATCGGTGTCGACGAGTTGCCGAAGATGACCCGCAACGCCGTGCCCAACCCGCTGGTCAACACGTACCGCACGAGCGACCACCGCTACCTGCAACTGTGCATGTTGCAGGGTCAGCGCTACTGGCCGGGCTTCTGCACCGCGATGGGTGCGCCGGAACTGGTCGAGCACCCCGACTTCGCCACCGATGCATTGCGTTTCGCCAACATCGATGCCTGCATCGCTGCCGTCGACGCGGTGTTCGCCAAGTTCACCTTCGAAGAGGCCTGCGCTGCGCTCGCCACCCAGGGTGGGCAGTGGGACATCGTGCAGAAGGCCGGCGAGTTGCCCCGCGACCGCGCCGCGATCGCCAACGGCTACACCCAGGATGTCGACTACGGCGACGGGCGCGTGTTGAAGATGGTCAGCACCCCGGTGCAGTTCGATCGCAAGCCGTCGCCGATCAGCCCGGCCCCGGCACTCGGCGCACACACCGATGAGGTGATGGCCGAGATCGGCCTCGACGAAGAAGCCATCATCATGGCCAAGGTCGCCGGCATCCTGCTGTAGGTCACCGGGCGGCTTGGCGCAGCAGTGTGCGGCCCAGCGTGGTGCGGTGCACCTCGTCGGCGCCGTCGTAGATACGCGCGCCGCGCTCGTGGCGGTACCACCACGCGAGCACGGTGTCGTCGGTGACACCCAGGCCACCGTGCACCTGCATCGCCAGGTCGACTGCCTTCAGCATCGTGTTGGCCACGGAGAACTTGATCGAGGAGATCTCGTTCTTCGCCGCCTTCGCACCAACCTTGTCGATCATCCACGCCGCGTGCAGCGTGAGCAGGCGGGCGCCACGGATCTCGGTGGACAGGTCGGCCACCCAGTGTTGGATGATCTGACGATCGGCCAACTTCTCGCCGGTTTCGGTGATCACACGGCTGTTCGCCCGGGCCATCAACAACTCCAGCGCGCGGCTGGCGATACCCAACCAGCGCATGCAGTGATGAATGCGGCCCGGCCCGAGGCGTTCCTGCGCGATCGCGAAGCCGTGACCCTCGGGCCCCAGCAGGTTGGCCTGGGGCACGCGGCACCCGTGGTACATCACTTCGCCGTGGCTGAAGATTCCCGACCCGGCGTGACCCATCACGTTGATGTTGCGCACCAGTTCGAACCCGGGTGTGTCGGTGGGAACGAGGATCATGCTGGCCCGCTGGTGCGGGGGCGCCTCTGGGTTCGTCACCGCCATCACGATCGCGAAGTCGGCACCGTCGGCACCTGTGGTGAACCACTTCTGACCGGTGATCACGTAGTCGTCGCCGTCCTTCACGGCCACCGTGTCCATCAGCACCGGGTTGCTGCCCGGCTGCTCGGGCTCGGTCATCGAGAAGCAGCTGCGCACCTTGCCTTCGACGAGCGGTCGCAGGAAGCGCTCGCGCTGCTCGGCATTGGCGAACAGGTGCAGGATCTCCACGTTGCCGGCGTCGGGCGCCTGCGCGTTGAACACATAGTGCCCCAGCGGGGTGCGTCCGAGTGCCTCGCTGAGCAGACCGTGCTCGAGCATCGTCAGCCCCTGACCGCCCCACTCGACCGGATGGTTCGGCGACCACAGGCCCATCTCGCGCACACGCCGCTGCGCGTGCGCGACACCTTCGGCGAGCGCCACCTGGTCGTCGTGGAGCATCGGCCCTTCGAGCGGGATGACCTCCTCGTCGATGAAGTGATTCACCATGTCGAGGATGACCGACATCTTCTCCGAAATCTCGAAGTCCATCTGAAGTACCTCCAGGCACTGAGCGTGGCTCCATCGTGCCACCCGAAGGTGCAGGTCTCCTAAGAGCGGGGCACCCAGATGGTCATACTGATGGTGCCCATGTCGAGCGTGTCGCTCATCGTCATCTCCGGCGTGCCCGCCCGCGACAGCAGCCCGGCCATCACATCGGCCGGCTCACCGTCGAGTTCGTAGACCGCCAGGTACTTGTGCGGCGGCGCTGTGTTCGGGTCGAGCTGCGCCACCTCGTAGCGCTTGGCACCACACACACCGGGCACCTTCAGCACATCGGGCATGTGCACGTTGTCGTACCAATCGTTGTACTCAGCCTCTTTGCCGGCCACCGCATTCGAGAACACGAGGAACTGCTTGTTGCCACTCATTGTCAACCCCCAAGGTATGTGTGCGCTCACTCTGCCACGCCTCGACCCCGCCCCGGCCACACGGCGGCGACCTATTCCGCGAAGCATGGGTCAGTGGCCCGGACGGTCTGCGCGGCGCACGGCTGATCGAGCGTTCGGCACCGATTGAGGAGTTGGTATGAGCCAGACAGAGACATCACTGATCGACCAGGCCATGTCGGCCACGGGTCTGTCGGATTTCGGTGAACACCATGAGTTCCGTACGGGCCTGCGCGTGCTCATCGCCGCCGCCGAGGAGGAGGCGATGCGCACGTGGCTGGAGCACCCGGCGCAGCACATGAGCTCGGTGAAGTTCACGTTGGCCGACTTCGGTCTCATCGCTGACCAGGTGAAAACCGGTTTCGGCGACTACAGCACACGATTCGGACACCTGTTTTGAGCCGCGAGCTGGCATCCTGGGTGGAATCATGACCAAATCGCTCACCCATCTGCAGCGCCTGGAGGCGGAGAGTATCCACATCATGCGCGAGGCGGTCGCCGAGAGCGAACGGCCGGTGATGTTGTACTCCGTCGGCAAGGACAGCGGTTGCATGCTGCACCTGGCGCGCAAGGCGTTCTACCCCTCCAAGCCGCCGTTCCCGTTGCTGCACGTGGACACCACGTGGAAGTTCCGCGAGATGTACGAGTTCCGCGAGCGGATGGTGCGCGAAAGCGGCATGGACCTGCTGGTGTACCAGAACGAAGAGTGCCTGCGCTTGGGCATCAACCCGTTCGAGCACGGCTCGGCGATGCACACCGACATGTGGAAGACCGAGGGTCTCAAGCAGGCACTCGACCACTACGGGTTCGACGCCGCGTTCGGCGGGGCGCGTCGCGACGAAGAGAAGTCGCGGGCCAAGGAGCGCGTGTTCTCCATCCGCTCGGCGCAACATCGCTGGGACCCCAAGCTGCAGCGGCCCGAGTTGTGGTCGCTGTACAACGTGCGCCGCAACGTCGGTGAGACGATGCGCGTGTTCCCGCTCTCGAACTGGACCGAACTCGACGTGTGGCAGTACATCCACCTCGAGCAGATCCCGATCGTGCCCCTTTACCTGTCCGCTCCGCGACCGGTCGTTGAACGCAGCGGCACGTTGATCATGGTCGACGACGACCGCATGCCGCTCGAGCCGGGCGAAGTACCCGAAATGCGCTCCATCCGTTTCCGCACGCTGGGTTGTTACCCGCTCACCGGCGCGGTCGAGAGCACCGCCACCACGCTGCCCGAGGTCATCCAGGAAATGCTGCTTACCACCACCAGCGAGCGACAGGGTCGGATGATCGACCACGACAGCAGCGCGTCAATGGAGAAGAAGAAGCAAGAGGGCTACTTCTGATGGCGCACGCACACGACGATCTGTTGGCCAACGACATCGAGGCCTACCTCCACGCGCACGAGCACAAGTCGCTGCTGCGCTTCATCACCTGCGGCAGCGTCGACGACGGCAAGTCCACGCTGATCGGCCGACTGCTGTACGAGTCGAAGTTGGTGTTCGAAGATCACCTCGCCGCACTCGAAGCGGATTCGAAGAAGGTCGGCACCCAGGGCGGCGAGTTGGACTTCGCGCTGCTCGTCGACGGCTTGGCCGCCGAACGCGAACAGGGCATCACCATCGATGTCGCCTACCGCTTCTTCTCCACCGAGGTGCGCAAGTTCGTGGTGGCCGACACGCCCGGCCACGAGCAGTACACGCGCAACATGGTGACGGGCGCGTCCACCGCCGACCTCGCGGTCATCCTCATCGACGCTCGCAAGGGTGTGCTCACCCAGACTCGCCGGCACAGCTACCTCGTGTCGCTGCTGGGCATCCGCCGCGTGGTCGTCGCGATCAACAAACTCGACATCGTCGACTACTCGCAGGACGTGTACGACACCATCGAGGCCGACTACCGGGCGTTCGCTGCCCAGATTGGCCTCGACGACATCACGTGCATCCCGATGTCCGCGCTGCGTGGCGACAACATCATCGATCCCAGTCCCAACACACCGTGGTACACCGGGCCGACGCTCATCCAGCACCTCGAAACCGTGCCCATCGACGACCTCGCCGCGAGCCAGTCGTTCCGCATGCCGGTGCAGTGGGTGAACCGCCCCGACCTCGACTTCCGTGGCTTCTCCGGGCGCATCGTCGGCGGCACCGTGCAGCCGGGTATGGCCGTCCGCGTACTGCCCTCGGGACAGACGTCCACCGTCGCACGCGTGGTCACCTTCGACGGCGACCTGACGTCCGCCGAGGCCGGTCAATCGGTCACGATCACGCTCACCGACGAGATCGACGTGTCCCGCGGCGATGTACTGGCCGCGGCCTCGTCGCCGCCCGCAGTTGCCGACCAGTTCGAGGCACACATCGTCTGGATGGGCGAGCAGGAGATGCTGCCCGGCCGGCCGTACCTGATGAAGGTCGGCACCCGCACCGTGGGTCTCTCGATCGCCCATCCGAAGTACCGCGTCGATGTCAACACACTCGAGCACATCGCCGCCAAGACGCTGCATCTCAACGAGATCGGCATCTGCAACATCAACCTCGACCGGCCCATCGCGTTCGACGCGTACGCGGACAACCGGGAGATGGGCGGCTTCATCATCATCGACCGGATGACGAACTCGACGGTCGGCGCCGGTCTGCTGCACTTCGCACTCCGTCGTGCCGACAATGTGCACTGGCAGGCCATCGAGGTCGGCACGGAAGCGCACAGCACACTGAAGGGTCAACGCCCCGCCGTCGTGTGGTTCACCGGCCTGTCGGGTGCCGGCAAGTCGGCCATCGCCAATGTCGTCGAGCGCAAACTGCATGCCCTCGGCCGGCACACGTACCTGCTCGACGGCGACAACGTGCGCCACGGTCTGAACAAAGACCTCGGCTTTACCGACGCCGACCGCGTGGAGAACATCCGACGTGTCGCCGAGGTGTCGAAGCTGATGGTCGACGCCGGGTTGCTGGTGCTGGTGTCGTTCATCTCGCCGTTCCGGGCCGAGCGGCGGATGGCGCGCGAAATGCTCGACGCCGACGAGTTCATCGAGGTGTTCGTCGATACGCCGCTGGCCGTTGCCGAGCAGCGCGACGTCAAGGGTCTGTACCAGAAGGCACGCAGCGGACAGCTGGCGAACTTCACCGGTATCGACTCGCCGTACGAACCACCCGAGCACCCCGAGGTGCACATCGACACGACGTCGTTGTCCGCCGAAGAGGCGGCCGATCAGGTCATCGAAGCCCTGCGAGCTGCGGGGCGGATCCCGTGAGCATGCCCGTGACTTCCTCCGCCGGCGCGGACGACCACGCGCTCGCCGCGTCCATCGCCACCGAAGCCGGGCGCCTGCTGCTGGAGGTACGCCGGCGTTTCGTCGGCGACCCCGACCGGTTGAAGGCCGAAGGCGATCTGCAGTCGCACCACTGGATCGTCGGTCAGTTGGGCGCGCTGCGCGCAGCCGACGGCCTGCTGTCCGAGGAGGCCGCGGCCGATCCGGCGCGGCTGGCGTTCCCGCGAGTGTGGATCGTCGACCCGCTCGACGGCACCCGCGAGTTCAGCGAGGGCGACCGCGACGACTGGGCCGTGCATGTGGCGATGGTCGTCGACGGTTTCCCCGTGGTCGGCGCCGTCGCGCTGCCCGCGCTGGGCACCACGTTGCACACCGGTGCACCGCCCGTCGTGCCGGCACGCTCGGATGGTCCGGTGCGCGTGCTGGTCAGCCGCACACGTCCCACCGCGCTCGCATCGGCACTGGCCTCCGGCCTGGACGGCACGCTGGTGCCGATGGGCTCGGCCGGCGCGAAGGCGATGGCCGTCGTCCGCGGCGAGGCCGAGGTGTACGCGCACTCGGGCGGTCAGTACGAGTGGGACTCGGCCGCGCCGGTCGCTGTGGCTGCGGCCGCCGGTCTGCACGTGTCGCGACTCGACGGTTCGCCGCTGCGTTACAACGCCGAGAACCCGTGGCTGCCCGACCTGCTGATCTGTCGCCCCGAGCTGGCCGACCAGGTCATCGCCATCGCCCGCGCCAACCCCTGACGCTGCCGAGCCGAATCCCCTGCTCACGTCGCGCCGCCCCATTCCGAATCCCCTGCTCACGTCGCGGGTCTGACCGCAATCGTGCGGTCACGGCTGCGACGTGAACGGAGGTTTGGCTGGGCGGGTCAGAACTGGACGATGTGGGAGGGGGCGCCGTCGAAGCGCTGGCACTGGTAGTGGCGCACCATCGTCGAACCGGCCGAGCCGAGGGCCATGTGCAGTCGCTGGTTGCGCTGGTGGAACAGCACGGTGAGCGGCTCGTCGTACTTCCCCACCGTGGCGTCCGCCAGCACGAACTGCTCCAGTTCGCGCTCGGCCGCGAACCAATCCGCCGGGCGACGACCGAGCAGCGCTGCCACGTCGGCGATGTCGGCCTCGTCGAGCGCGGCGCCGACCTCGCTGCGTCGCTGCAGATGGCGCGCCATGCGGAACGCCAGGCGCAGTTCGTGCTGCGCCTCGCGGTCGTCGACCTTCACCGAGCCGAGCCCTCGAACCAGTTGACGAGCCACCGTGTCGTGGCGCGTCTCCAAGGCGGGCGGTGGCGTGAGGGTCGGCAGGTCCAGGCCGAGGTACTCACCGAGAAAGTCGGTGGCCATCAGGTTCGTCTCGCTACTCCACTGCATGATGTTCATCACGTCGGTCTCAGGCAGCGGGTCGCGCCACGCGGCCCCGAACTGCAGGCCGTTACCCATGCACGCGGCGAAGTGGTGGCGCTTGATCGCTTCGAGGTCGATGTCCTTGCCGGTGAAGTGCTCGTAGCGCGAGTAGATCTTGGCGAAGTCGCCGAAGCCCAGCAGCGTGTCGCGCATCCGCCAGATGGTGAGGTCTTCCAGCGGATCGCCGACGTGGCCGAACTCGAGGTCGATGATCGCCACCAGGTGGCCGTTGTCGTGCATGAACTGCCCGCTGTCCCACACACCGGGGGCGAGGCGGCCGTTAGCCGACGGCAGGTGGCGCAGGTGCCAGCCGATGCAGAACTCGGAGAACGGGTCGGGCCGCACCTTGCGTTCGCGGTAGCGGCTGATCATGTGCCGGTGGCCGGCCATCGCCGGGTCCTCGCCCGGCCGCGGGTGGTCGATACCGGCGTCGATGAACACCTGCGGGTCGAGTGAGTGCAGCACCGCGAGTTGCTCGACGTACTCGTCGACCACCTGGTCGCGGTCGGCCTCGCTGGTGTTCTGGAACTCGGCCTGCCCGGGCACCTTGGCCATCAGCACGCAGTCGAGGAAGCCGGGCGTCTCGATGAACCCGTACGCGTGCGGCACCGGGAGACCGTGCTCCTCCATCAACCGGTGGAACGTGTACTCGTGATGCAGCGGGAAGGCTTCGCTGTCGGTGCGGTCGCCGCGCAGCACCATGCCCAGCACCTCGCCGTCACGCTCGACCTCGGCGAACCACGTGGGCCGCCAGCGCAACTGCCGCTGGATATCGACGACCGTGCCGCCAGCAGCGCGGGCAATTATCTCGGCGGCCTCGGCCGTCGTCGGAATGCTCATGTGTCCCCCAAGGTCCTCATCGACCAGCAACCGATCGCCCCAAAGTCCAGCACATGAGCGTCTGTGTCGCGGCCCTGACCACGAAGGCCGTCGCTCGTGGCCGCGACACAGAGCGTAAAGTGCCGGAGTTGGGGGCGGCACGGGGGCGGCGCGGGGGCGCGGGGACCGGGGGGTGCGACGAGAGACTGGGGGATCGCCTACACGACCGGTTTACACACCGTGTCGGGGTGTGCCAATATCTGCACACTCACACGCCGGGGGGCGGCGCGGAGATAGGGGGTGTGCGATGAAGGCATGGGTCGACGCGGACAAGTGTCAGGGGCACACATTGTGTGCAATGGCAGCTGGTGAGTTCTTCACCCTCAGCGATGAGGACGGCCACGCCACCGCTCGCAGCCACGACGTGCCATCGGAGCTGGAAGCCAAAGTGCGCCTGGCCGCCGGTGGTTGCCCCGAACAAGCCATCGTCATCGAAGCCTGAGGAGCACGCCGTGACCGACACCGTTCCCAACCGCGCCGAAGTGCACTTCGACCGCCACACTCCCGAGTACCGCGTGCAGTTCGAGGCCATCACCACTGAACTGCAGCAGAAGTGCCCCGTCGCCTGGACCGAGACCTACGGAGGCCACTGGGTGATCAGCGATCACCAGTCGGTGTTCGAACTGGCCCGCGACCCGCACCTGTTGTCCAGCGACCACGACCCGCACAACGAGCGCAAGGGCTACCTGGGCATCAGCATCCCCGCGATCAGCCCCACCCAGGGGGGCATCCTGGAGATGGACCCGCCCGACCAGAAGGATTACCGGTCGCTGATGAACCCGTACCTGTCGCCCGCCGCGGTTGCCCGCTGGGCACCGATGGTGGAGGACATCACGCGGGCCTGTCTGGACGAGACGATCGAGAGCGGCAGCATCGACTTCGTCGACGACCTGGCCAACATCGTTCCCGCGATCATGACGATGGCACTGATGGGCCTTCCATTGGCCGACTGGGTCATCTACTGCGAGCCGGCCCACGCCGCCATCTACACCGCACCGGATTCGCCCGACGTGCCCCGGGTGATGGAGGCGTACTTCGCGATGGCGATCAAGCTGCAGGAGGAGCTGGAGAACGCGCGTCAGCGGCCGCGGCCGGGCCTGGTGCACGCGCTGGTGAATGCCAAGATCGCCGGCGAGACACCGACCGACGAGTTCCTCGGCGGAATGCTCGGCCTGCTGATCGGTGGCGGATTCGACACCACCACCTCGCTGACCGCCAAGTCGCTCGACTGGCTGTCGAACAATCCCGGTGAGCGGGCGCGTCTGGCCGCCGATCTCCCCGGTCTGATCAACTCCGCCACCGAGGAGTTCCTGCGTTTCTTCACCCCGGCGCCGGGCGACGGCCGCACCGTCACCACCGACTGTGTGTATGCCGGCCAGCAGCTGAAGGAAGGCGACCGCCTGTGGCTGTCGTGGGCGATGGCCAACCGCGACCCCGAGGTGTTCCCCGACCCGAACACGATCCACCTCGACCGCACGAACAACCGCCACAGCGCGTTCGGTCTGGGCGTCCACCGCTGCATCGGCTCGAACGTCGCCCGCTCGATCTACAAGACGATGCTCACGCAGGTGCTCGACCGCATGCCCGACTTCGTGTGCGACTCCGAGAGCGCGGTGCACTACGACACGGTCGGGGTGATCAACGGGATGAAGCACCTGACCGCCACGTTCACTCCCGGGAAGCGTCTGGGCGACAACCTTGCCGACACGATCGCCAAGTGGCAGCACAAGTGCGATACCGAAGGCCTCGCCGAGCCGATCGCCCGCTCCGAGGGCTGACCGACGGCTGACCGTCGGCCGATGAGAAGTCAGCTGAGGCCGCGCTGCGCCAGCCACTTCGGCAGGGCGTGTGTGTGTACGTGTTCGGCAACAGCCGGTGCGCGTTCGAGCAAGAAACGGCCCAACGATTCGGACATGTTCAGCGCGCCCGGTGTGCTGTCGAAGACGATCAGGTGATCGGTGCCGGTGGCCGCGCGTGCGGCGGCGACCGCGGCGGGCAGGTCGGGCATGATGTGCGCCCGATCGCCGAGCCACGGTGAGGCCGGATCGTCGATCAGCCAGTTCGCCGCTTCACCCTCCACGAGGTACGTGGGCAGGCGGCGGGTCATCATCGTGTACGGCACACCGCCGGCCATGTAGTTCATGATCTGCGCCTTGATGGCCGGGTTGAACTCCATCGTCAACCCGGGCGTCTCGGGCAGGCGCGAGGCAAACCCCTTCAGCAGTGCGAGGTTGTCGAGGTCGAGGAAGTCGACCTGGCCGTACATCAGACAGTCGAACGCGATGCCGCCGCCATAGGCGTACATGTGACAGCCGTGGCCGTCGAACACCACGTTGGCGTCCTTGATCTCACCCATCAATCGCATCAGCGTGCCGTAGTGACGCAGCACGCCGCGGGTGATGCGGGCGTTGACCGCATCGAGATCGAGATCGGCGTCGACGCCGATCACTCCCTCGGGGGTGGTGTCGAGCACGATCGTGCCCGCGTAACGCTGCTGCACGTAGTCGCTGTCGAACACTGCGCGCGCCACGAGTTGGCCGGTACGTGGCCCCCACCCGAAGTGGTAGGCGCTGCGCGTCTCCAAACGGGTGTAGGCCATGCCGAACGGCTTGTGCAGTCGGTCGATCATCCGGTGCAAGTAGCCCTCGCGCATCTCGGCCACGTGCGTGTGCACGAAGTGATCGGCGCTGAACAGATCGCGGGTCAGCCAGAACGGCCCGACCTTGGTGTCGATCTGCACGCCGCGGCCGATCTGCGGGCATTCCTCCGCATCGCCGAAGCGGTTGCGCAGGTCGTAGATCCGCATCCAGTCGGGGTTCTCGATGTGGCCCATCGACTCGGCGATACGCAAACGCACGGTGCACTGCCGGGTGGCGACCAAGTAGCGCTGGGTCTCTTCCAGCATCACCAGATAGGCCTCGCCGCAGAGGAAGAAGCCGTGCGGGTTGGCGATCAGATTCACGGTGCTGCCGGGCTGGATGCGCGACCAGTCCGACGCCTGCAACTTGGCGATCGTCTCGCGCCGTACGACGCTGACATCGGTGGGGCCCAACGCCGGATCGGAGGCCCAGATCGGTGTCGGCAGCGAGGGGTCGATCGCGCGCACCGGCAACGACACCATGCCCGGCAGATCGGCCGCACGCATGCGCACCACCGAGGCCGGGTCGCGGCCGGTCCAGGTGCGCATCAACGCCGGTGGAGTTGCGGGGGCCTGCAGCGCGCTCATGACTCGAACTCGCTGAAGTCACCCTGCAACACGCGTAGGTCGCTGGCCAGCGGGAACTGCGCGTACTGCTGCAACAACTCGTCGGGTGCGGTGCCATCGTCGCCCACCATGTCGACTGCGCGTGCAGCGATGCCGTACCACTGGAAACCACGCGGCGGGTTGCGCGGCAGGTCGCCGTGGCCAGCAGCGGCGAGCAGCGCGATGATCGGCTGATGGCACAGCTCGGTGCACCCGGTGCGTGCCCCGGTGGCCAGCGAGATCGCCTCGGGGGTGTGCGCGCCGTTCAGCACCGCCGCGGCCAACTCCTCGCCGGTGGTCTCGGCACACATACACACCATCCCCCGGCCAGGGATACCGGCCTTGCGGCACAACGCCTTCACCTCTGCCGCATCTGCGGTCGACACATCGGTGCCCACCGTGAACGGCTCGTCCAGACGATGCATCACGATCGCTTCCTCGGGGCACACCTCCAGGCAGTTCTGCGCGTTGTAGCAACTGGACTCGAACATCTCGGCGATGCGCCGATGGGTGCCGGCCTCACCGGGCCGGCGGTCGCGCAACGTGATCGCCACGGTCGGGCACACGTACACGCAGAGCGCGCACCCGGTGCACTTGTCGGCCAGGATCTCGGCCACCATACGGACGACCTTCGCCATCAGTGATGCCCTCCGTGGTGGTGAGTTGGGCCGCGATCGAGCCACAGCGCGCGGATCGGTGCGGCCACCGCCTCGGCGATCTGCGCCGGTGCGCTGCCCTGCTGCAGCGCCTGCAACAGCGCCGGCAGCGCGGCCTGCACCTCACGGGTCGGCCCCGGCAGCGCAACGACGACGACGTCGCCCAGCAGACCGGCACCGACGCGCACGTGCGGCTTCACATGCCGACCGTGGCCGACCTCGTAGGTAGCGAGCACAGCAGTACAGAACGACGAGTCGGGCATGTTCGCCGCCAGCAGTTCGAATGCCTCGATCGTGCGGTCCTTGTCCTCCGCGCCAACCCCGCCGGTGGTGATCACGATGCCGTAGCCATCCTCTGCCAGGCGTGCCACGCGACCGGCAATCGAACGCTCGTCGTCACCGGCGACGCCACCGAAGGTCACCTCGTAGTTCGCCGCACCGAGCACCTCGGCGATCGCTTCGAAGTTCGTGTCGTGGATCCGGCCGTCATCCACCTCTGGGCCGGTGGACACCACCGCAACCCGCCGGGCGACGTACGCGCGCAAGTTCGCGTCCAGCGTGGTCGCCGCAGCCAGCACACCTTCCACCTGTTCGGCCGGCGTGCCCAACACGCCCAACACCCCGCGGCTGTGCAGCGCGGCGTCCTCGGCCAACTTCACCCCGGGCACTTTCGCCACCGCACGCAGCAGGTCGTCGCCGCGCCCGAGGATCGCCTCCAGCGGCACCCGCGGCGCCAACACGTCGAACACCACGTGGTCGTCGCGCACATCAGTGACGAACACCTCATGCGGCTCCAACGACAACGCCGCTGCCGCAGCCTTCGCCAGGTCGGGCAGGAACACGTCGACGAGCGCGACCCCCATGAGCCACAACTCGGTCTTGTCGAACAGGTCGAGATCAGGCACGAGCGTACGCCTCTCTTGTAGCCGCCAACTTTGCCGCGAGGGCAGCCGCCAACTCGCCGGTGGGCACGTGCGGGGCATTGACCACCACACGGTCGACATCGAGTGCGCGTTGCACCGCGGCATCTTCTGCTGTGCGCGGTGCATCGACCGTGATCTCGATGGCGCGCGGGTCGCGCCACGCCGCCTCGGCAGCTTCGCGCACGATGCCTACCAGCTTCGTCAGCGCTTCGCCTTGGCACGACAGCGGGAAGAAGCCATCGGCCAGACGGCCAGCGCGACGAGCGGCTGCCGTGGTGTGGCCACCGATGATCAGTGGGATGCGGCGCGCCGGCTTGGGCTCGACCCACACCGGGGCGAAGTCGATGTGTTCGCCGTGGAACTCGATCGGGCCAGGTTCACCGGCGAGGCGCAACACCTGCATGCACTCCTCCATACGCGGCCCACGCCGGTCGAAGTCCGAGGCCAATGCAGCGAACTCCTCCTGCAGCCAGCCGGCACCGAGGCCCAGCAGCAGGCGACCACCGGTGAGGCGATCGAGCGTCGCAGCCTGCTTGGCCACCACCAGCGGGTGCTGTTGCGGCAACACCAACACACCAGTCGCCAACAGGATCGTGGACGTCTGCGCGCCTGCCCAGGCCAACCACACCAGCGGGTCGGGGATCGCCACCGCCGTGCCGCCCGGCACCGTGCCACTGGCCGAGTACGGGTACTCGGACGCGTGCTCGACGGGCATCACCACGTGCTGCACGGCCCACAACGAGTCGTACCCGGCGCGCTCGGCTGCGACGGCCAGCGTCGCAGCATGCTCCGGTTCGGCCGCGGCCGCGCCGTTGGCGAACATCACACCGACGTTGATCAACGCTCGTCCTCCTGTGGGTGTGGGCATGGTGCGACGCTACCGATCGAGGGTCGCAGTGGGCGATCGACGGTGTTCACTCGACGACCTCGAGGCGCAGGTCCCAGAGCGGCGCATCCAGGATCGAACGGCCGATGTCGACGATGTCGGCGCCCGCATCGCGGGCACCTGGCAGCGTGGTGGCCGTCACCCCGCCGCCGAATGCCAACCGCACCGACCCGCGCACACCGTCGGCCGTCAGCGCGTCGTGTACGGCGGCCAGATCGGCCAGCGAGCCGGTGTCGACCATCACGATCCCGCAGCCAGCGGCCACTGCGGCGCGAGCCTCGATGACGCCGTCCACCTGCACCGCCACCGGGCCGTGACCGAGCGCGACGCCGCGCTGCACGGCCGGGGCGACGCCGCCCAGCAGGCGCACGATGTTCTTGTCGATGTAGACGAACTCGCCATCCACCAGGCGATGGGTGACCCCGGCGACATCGAGCGCAGCGCGCAGTACGGGCTTCATCGCTGCCGGCCACTTCTTCCACGCGCCGCAGGCGATGTCCAACCCGATGGGGGCAGCGTCGCACAACTCGATGGCGCGACGGGCGAGTCCACCAGCGACGCCCAGTACGCCCAGCACATGGTCGCCCGCGACGGCGATCTCCCACGCACCGCCCGTGACTTCCACGAGCGCTTCACCCTCTTCGACGCGTTCGCCTTCGGAGCGAAGCAGTCGCCACTCCCCGGCCGACTCCGTCAGTTCGGTGGCGTTGACGAGTGATGAGCCAGCCACCACGCCGGGTTCGGTGGCGACCACCAGTGCCCGATGCTGACCCGGCACCGAGCCGACGAGTTCGAGAGTGATGCGGCGGATCACCATCAGGCTGTCGCCAACGAATCGCTCGCGACGGGGGCATAGACAGCACAGACGTCAGCGAGGCAGCACGACGGCAGCAGACCATGGGGTGTCCGGCCGGCCGCGAGCGCGAACCTGACCGTTGTCGCCGACACATCGGGGACGTCGATGTCGAGGACCTCGACCCCGTCGATTCCGCCGCCGTCGTCGTGGCTGCGCGGCACCACCCACAGCCGAGCGGGTTGCAGTCGCTGAACACCGTTCCACCGCTGGAGGTGCCGGGCGCTGTCGGCGCCGAACAGGACGTGCAGCTCGTGATCCAGCAGCGCCAGCTGGCTGACCACGGTTGCCAGATCTCCGTCGATGCCGAGTTCGGTGATCTCCTGCATGCGCGGTTCGCTGGCCAGGGCGTGCTGTACGAGGTGACGACGATCGGCGAGCGAGGCGACCGGTGCCACGCGATGGCGGTGCCCGGGTTCGATGACGAACAGTGCGATGGCGTCGAGGACGCGAGCGGCCTCACGGGCGAGCGCCAGATGACCGATGTGGATCGGGTCGAACGTGCCGCCCAGGAGCACGAACCTGCTCACGCGAGTCCGCGCTGCGCCAGCCACTTGGGCAACAACTCGGTCTGCACCATGCGGTCGACCGCAGGTGCCTTCTCGCGCAACAGCGCCGCCATCGGCTCGTTGCACGTGATGTGCCCGTAGCTGCCGTCGAACACCATCAGCTTGTCGGTCTTGCCACGTTCGAGCGCCTGCTCGATGCCCTGCTCGACCGTGTCGACGACAGTGGCGCGGTCCATCAACAGCGGATTCGTCGGGTCGTCACGCCAGAGCTTCCCCTGCTCGTCGCCGACGATGTACATCGGGCTGGTGAACGGCATCGTCACATAGGGGATACCTGCGCCGACCCACGCCTGGTTGACGACGATGCCGCGCAGGGCCTTGTTGCGCGTGAAGTTCACTGACGCGCCGGGCACTTGCATGAACCCGGCCACCACCGGGATATCGAGGTCGAAGGAATCGTGATGATTGGTCAGCAGCACACCGAAGATCACCCCACCGGCGTGCAGGTAGTAGCCCCACCGACCGCCATCCCACACCGCAACGCAGTCCTCGATCTCGGCGAACAGCCGCTGCATGCGCCCGTACGTCGCGAGATGGCTGGCGGTGATCCGCCGGTCGATCGCATACAGATCGTCGGTGGCGTCGATTTCGGTGACACCGGCCGGTGAGGTGCGCAGCACCGAACTGAACGTGTACTTGGACTGGACGAAGTCCGAGTCGAACAACGCGCGGGGAATGATGCTGCCGCTGCGGTTACCGAACATCGAGTGGTACACCGATCGCGTTTCGAACCGGGCGTACGACATACAGAACGACTTGAACGACTTGTACAGCAGCCGGTTGAAGTACATCTCGCGCGGATCGTCGTAATAGGCGTGGATGAAGTGATCGGCGTCGAACGCGCGGTTGACCAACCACATCGGCCCGATTGCCGTCTCCACTTCGACACCACGATCGAATGGTCCGAGACCCTTCACCTTGCCCTCGAACGCCTCGGCGAAACCGAAGTGATCGCGTACCTCTTCCGCCTCTTTGAACCCGCGGTAGATCGCGAGGCGCAGCCGCACGTCGCGGCACCCGGTGCGCTCGATCACGACTTCGCGAATGGTCTTCACCATCTCCGCGTACGGCAGCCCGCCCATCAGCCCGAACCCGTGCTCGGACGCAAGAATGTTGACACTGTCGCCGGCGCCGATCTTCGACATGTCGACGTCCGCAAGCGCAGCGCGCGTTGCTGCACGAACACGATCGACGTCGGCAGGGTCGCCCTGCGTCAGCGGCTCCGCGAAGCTCGGGAACAGCTCGCGCACCGAGACCGACGTCATCGAGGGCATGGTGGCCACATGCGGGCGCAGCGCGGGTCCGTACTCGGACGGCATGAACGCTGGCGGCATGAGTGCGGATGTATGCGAGCTCATCGCGGGGCCTCCGAGTGGGTGAGTGGGCCGAACTGGTGTGTGGGATCGAAGACGGCGCGATCCTCATCGATGAACGCATCCGGGTACTTCGCGCGCGCCTCGTCCGACACATCCCACAACGCCAACGTGCTGGGATACCAACGGTGGCCGCGCGGGGCGGTCATGTCGCAGCCCGCTGCCGCCAGCAAGCGCAACGCCGGAGCGACGCAGTAGATACCGCAGCCAGAGCGCATCCCCGTCATGGCCGACACCTCGTCGAGATTGGACGCGCCCTTCACCACGGCTCCGGCGATCTCCGCGGCCGATGTCAGCGTGCATACGCACACCGAGATATTGGCGTCGATCCCGGCCGCCAGCAGCAGAGCCGTCACCTTCTCCTGATCGACCTCATCGGGCCGCACGGTGCGCGTGATCGGCTCGGCACGTTCGGTCATCCACATGATGTCCTCGGGGCAGCGATCGACACA
>WLIV01000041.1 GCA_009702045.1 Actinomycetota bacterium
CCCGAAAGGCACCGATCTCTCTGTTCACAGCCAAGACGACCTCGACCGCTTCGCCAGTCTGCTCAATGGGCGGCCACGCATGACCCTCGAGTGGGATACTCCAGCCGAACGATTCAACGAGCTCGTCGCGCCCACCACTTGAAACCGCCCGCTGGTGACCGGTGTGTGACACAAACGGTGGTGGAAGACGAAGCTCAGCCGAGGACGTCGATGACGCGGCCGCCCTGGGCTGCCTGCAGCACGCTGCCGGCCTCGGCGAGGTGACGACGGAACAGATCCTCGGCCTCGTCGGCCTCACCCTTGGCGATGTGCTCGATGAGGGTGTGGCGGGCCTTGCTGGCCCGCCTGATCATCCGGCCTTCGTCGTCGGGTGCGAACTGCACATACGTGGCGGAGGCTGCGTCGGAGATCGATTCGAGCATCGAGGTGAGCAGCATCAGCGTCTCGTTCTCGGTGAGTTCGACGAGCAGCCGGTTGAACCCGTGGAAGCGAGCGCTGTAGTCCGCGTTGTCCTGCGATTTCTCGAACTCATCGAGCCACTCTGTGAGGCGCTTGGCCCGCTTGACACGGTCGGGCATGCGGGCGACCATCGCCGCTGCCGGGGCTTCAACGATGACACGTGCGGCAAATACGTCGGCGAGGGTGGTGCCGCGGTGCTGCAGCACGAGACCGGTGTAGCCAGCGGCGACCTCGCTGGAGGGAACCTGCACGCGGGCACCGCCGTGTGCGCCGCGGCGCACCACGATCAGACCCTCGGATTCGAGAATACGAAAGGCCTCGCGCAGTGTGGGGCGGCTGATGCTGAACGTCTCCATCAGCGCTGTCTCGGACGGCAGCGCATCACCTTCCACCAACTCGCCGCGGACGATCTGCTTACGGAGATGCCGGGCGACCAACTCGGCAGTCTTGGGGACGCGAATGTGGACTTCCCGTCCCGGCTTACTGACGCTCATGCGCTGAGTGTAGGCGTGAAGCGGGGTCACCACGGGGGGACCTCAGTCCTTTGGTAAGCCGAGGACGCGCTCGCCGATGATGTTGTGCTGCACTTCGGAGGAGCCGGCGTAGATCGTTTGCGACCGAGCGAACAGGAAGCTGTGTTGCAGATCGTGGAGCAAGCCCTTGGTGCGGTGGTGATCAAGGGTGGCCTCCGCGCCGAGGATGTCGGTGCACAGTTCGGTCAGCTCCTGGTGCCACTTCGACCATTGGAGTTTGCCGATCGAAGCCTCCGGGCCGGGTCGGCCGTAGCGGACGACGGACGTGACGGTGCGGAACAAACCGAAGCGCATCAGCTCCAGACCGATGTGCGATTGGGCCAGACGCTGACGCATCACCGGGTCGGAGGTGAGGCCGCGTTCGCGGGCGAGGCCGATGACGATGTCGAGTTCAGTGGCGAACTTCTTCAGTTGGCCCACGAACGCGGTGCCGCGCTCGAAACCGAGCGTGGCCATCGCGATCTTCCAGCCGTCACCGGGTTCGCCGACGATCATGTCGGCGGCAGTGGTGGCGCCGTCGAAGAAGACCTCGCAGAAATGCTGGTCGCCGAGCATGTCGACCAACGGGCGAATCTCGATACCGGGCTGGTCGAGCGGAACCAGGAAGAACGAGATGCCCTTGTGCTTGGCCGCAGCGCCGTCGGTTCGGGCGAGGACGAAGATCCACTCGCTGAGGTGCGCTTGGCTGGTCCAGACCTTCTGCCCATCGATCACCCACCTGTCGCCCTCGAGGCGCGCCTTGGTGGCGAGCCCGGCGAGGTCGCTGCCGGCGCCGGGTTCGCTGAACCCTTGGCACCAGATCTCCTCACCGCGCAGGATCGGGCCGAGGAAACGTTCCTTCTGCATGTCGGAACCGAAGTGCACGAGCGTCGGGCCGATCAGGCCTTCACCGAACGTGCCCGCCCGCGTCGGCCCACTGGCTCGCGCGTACTCTTCGGCGAACACCAGCGATTCCATCGCCGAGACCTCGCGGCCGCCGTAGGCCGTGGGCCACTCCAGGCCGATCCAGCCGCCGGCGCCCATCTCTTGTTCCCACCGGCAGCGCAGGGGCCACGTGTCGGCCCCGAGGTCTTCGCCGTTGCCGAGCTCGAGGAACTCGCCGGTCAGGTGCTGCTCGAGCCACGCGCGGATCTCGGCCCGAAAGGTGTCCAGCTCCGGAGGGTAGGTGAAGTCCATGATCGGTCAGTTCCCTCTGCGGAGGCGGTGGTGGGCGACGGCGACGAGCGTGTTGCCATTGCCGTGGTCGATGAGTTCGGTGCGCACCAGCACCGAGGCGCCGTCGTGCACGATGGTGCCGGAGGTGCGGAACGGCCCTGCGGTGCCCGCCTTCACGATCCGCACGCTCGCGTGTTCGACCGCGAGCGAGCCCGCGCCGGTCGCGGCGGCGAGCTCCATCGCGGTGGCTTCGAGCGTGACCAGAATCGGCCCGTGGTGCAGGGCGACGCCGCCGATGCGCGACGACAAAATCGAGATCTCGTGGCCGCCATCGATGGGTGTTGCGTCGTAGGCCAACGGCAGGGGCGGCAGCTGCGACTCGTCGACCTCCTCCGCGCGGGAGGGGTCTGTGTAGACGAAGCCCTCGGGCGTCGGTGCGATGACTGCCCAGTCGGCGACGCCCACACCGATGACTCGCGTCGGGTCGGCGTCGGACACGAACGTTGCTTCCGTGAACACCTGGGTCCGCGCCCAGCGCACCACGGTGCCCTGCACTCGCAAGGTGTGCACGTCGGCTGCTGGGTCGAGCAGTTGCACCTCGATGTGAGTGAGACCGAGGAAGTACACGCGGTCGATGCAGATACCCGCGGTATCGAGCATCGCGATCGTCACGGGCGCGGACAACAACCCGGCTGAAGAACGCATGTCGCGTCGCAGCCGCATCGTGCCCACGGCGTGGTCGCGATCGACCTGCTGCGACGTGCACCCGAGGTGGCGATAGCTGACCAGATCGGCCAACGACGAGGCCCAGATTCCGTTGGGGCTCTCGCCCGGTGTGCTCGGTTCGTCGGTCATGATTGTTCCCTCTGAATCAGTTACCTAAATGGACTATATAGGGACCTAAGGCCCTACGCCGCCGCCGCCCGACTGGAGATCATCGGTGAATGGCCGGGGCGCTCCCGGACCGACTTCCTAAGGAGACCCCGATGACGACTCCGCTCGGTTATGGCATGTTCGACTCGGATCAGCACTACTACGAAACCCGAGATTCGTTCACCCGGCACATTGAGCCGAAGTTCCGCGACATGGCGATCCAGCCGGCGTTCCACAATGGCATCGAGAAGATCCGCTGTGGCGACACCTACTCGCCGCACGACTCGCCGATCTTCGACGTGGCCGCTCGCCCCGGGTCGCTGCGCGAACTGCTGAAGGGCTTCAAGACAGGTGTCGGCGCCGAGCATTCGTACGAGTTCGAGCCGATGCGCGACGAGTACTTCGATCGCGACAAGCGCCTCAAGCTGATGGACGAGCAGGGTGTCGACGCGACGTTCATGTTCTGCAACAACGCGATCATGGTGCAGGAACTCAGCCCCAACCCAGACGTGCTCTTCGCCAACCTGCGCTCGTTCAACAAGTGGCAGGAGGAGGAGTGGGGGTACTCGTACCAGAACCGCATCTTCTGCCCGGCGATGTTGTCGCTGGAAGATCTCCCGCTGGCGCTCGACCTGCTCGACACGGTGATGGCCAACGGCGCCAAGGCGATCGCGATGATCCCTGGGCCGTGCGGCGGCCGCTCGCCCGCCGACCCGTACTTCGATCCGTTCTGGTCGAAGGTCAACGAAGCCGGTCTGATCCTCGGCTACCACATCGCTCCGTCGGGTTTTGTGAAGCGTCGTTCGGCCGAGTGGGGCCTCGACCCCACGCCGAGCTTCTACCACCAGTCGGCGTTCCAGTGGATGTTCATGTACGGCGACCAGCCGATCCAGGAGACCATCGCCAACCTGGTCTTCGACAACTTCTTCGGGCGCTTCCCGAACATCAAGGTCGTCACCGCCGAGTGGGGTATCGAGTGGGCGCCGCTGCTGTGTCGCAAGCTCGACAAATACCGCGGCATGGGTCGTAACGGCCCGTGGATCGGCGGTCAGCTCACCGAGCGGCCGAGCGACACCTTCAAGAACCACGTGCGCATGCACCCGTTCTGGGAAGACGACATCGAGACCGTGGTCGCGGCCCTCGGGCCCGATGTGATCATCGGTGGCTCCGACTTCCCGCACAGCGAAGGCCTCGCCGACCCCTACAAGTTGATCGACCACCTCGGTGGCCTTGATGCGTCGGTGCAGAAGGCGATCATGCGAGACAACGGGATGGCGCTCGTCGGCCTCGGCTGACGCAGAAGGGTGCCGTTGCGCTGGCCCAGGATCCTGCGGGTTGTCGATCGGATCACTACTCGGCGCCCGACGCTCTGAGTAGTTTGATTCGATGAGCAGCCGTGTAACCACCACCCGCGATGTGCAGTCATGACCGTTGAATTCCACGGCAAAGTCGCCTTGGTGACCGGCGCAGGGTCCGGTATCGGTGCCGCGACGGCACTACGGTTCGCCGGTCTCGGGGCACAGGTGGTGGTCGCCGATCTTGATGTTGCAGCCGCTGGTCGCACCGTCGCCGCAATCGAGGCGGCCGGTGGCACGGCAGCGGCCTTCGGCGTCGACGTCCGGTTCGCCGATCAGGTTGAGGCGATGGTCAGCTTCGTGGTCGAGCGGTTCGGACGCTTGGACGTCGCGCACAACAACGCTGGCGTCGACGCCCCGCATCGTCCTTTGGCAGACGTCAGCGAGGAGGAGTGGGATCTGACCACCGGGGTGGATCTCAAGGGTGTGTGGCTGTGCATGCGCGCTGAGATCCCCGAGATGATCCGCGTTGGCGGTGGCGCGATCGTCAACACGTCATCGGCCGCGGGGCTGATCGGCGTCACCGGCGCGGCGCCCTACTGCGCGGCCAAGCATGGCGTCATCGGACTGACCAAGGTCGCAGCCCTGGACTATGCCCGACAGGGAGTGCGGGTCAACGCCGTGTGCCCGGGGCTGATCGCCACCCCACTGGTCACCGCCGTGCTGGGGGACGCCGTTCAACAGTTCGTCGACACGCGTATCCCGATGGGACGCATCGGTCAGCCCATTGACGTGGCGGACGCGGTCACCTGGCTCTGTTCCGACGACGCCGGATTCATCACCGGGGTCGCGCTCACGATGGACGGCGGCGGTCTCGCGGGGTTGTGAGCGCTCGCCGCTGCCGCGCTCGGCCTCGGCTGACCCTCAGCGGCGCTCGCCCGTTGCGAATGCGTTGGCGAAGCGCAACAGTCGGGGCACCGTCTCGACCATCATGTTCTGGTCATCGGGCACCCCAGCGGCGCGTTGGCGGCTGAACGTTCCTTCCAGAATCGCAGCCAACTTGAACAGCGCGAGTGCCTGGTAATAGGGCAGCGCGCTGAGGTCGCGGCCGGTCATCTCGGCGTACAGCGCGGCCATCTCCACGCGAGTGGGGTAGCCCTCGTTGCCGCCGGCTTGGTCTTGTAACACTGGCTCTTCACCGGGTTCGGTCCAGCGAGCCAGCAGGTGGCCGATATCGAGGACGGGGTCGCCGATCGTGCCGGTGTCCCAGTCGACGATCGCGGCCAGCCTGCCCGGGGCGTCCGGTGACACCATCACATTGAACGGGCTGTAGTCACCGTGCAGGATGCCTGCTGGACTCTGGGTGGGCCGGTTGCGCTCCAACCAGTCGGTGATCGTGTCGAGGCCGGGTAGTTCGCGTACCTGGTAGCGGCTGAGCTGTGCCATCCATCGCGGTACCTGTCGTTCCAGGAAGCCGTCGGGCTTGCCGAGCCCTTCGAGGCCGCCGGCCACCCAGTCGACCGAGGCCAGCCGAGCGCAGCCATCGACGTACGCGAAGCCGAGATCGCGGCGTAACGAGAGATCCGAGAGGAATGGTTCGGGGAGCTCGAACCCCGGTGTGAACCCGTTGATGAGGCCCATGATCATGAACGGTCGGCCGAGTACCTCAAGGTCTTCGCACAGTGCGAGTGGTGCCGGGTGCGGGACGTCGGTGCCTTCGAGCGCGCACAGGAGGCGCCACTCGCGCACTGTGTCCGAGGCGCTGGGGTCGTTCTTCACCGCTGGCGGTTGACGAAAGACCCAGCGGTGTTCGCCGCGGCTGATGAGGAACAGTGCGTTGGCCATGCCGGTGGTGGCGCCGATGCGGCTGGCCTGCAGCGGGAGGCCGTGTCCGGGGAGGCGTTCGCCAATCCATTCATTGAGGCGCTCGACGTCGAGTGTCTGGTCTCCGCTGTTCGGTCGCAGGTCGGTCATGTGCGGAGGTTAGAACTAGTTGACATCAACTGTCAATGCTGGCAGTCTGTGCCACATGATTGATTTCTCGCTTCCCCCCGACGTCGTCGCCCTCCGCGAGAAGGTCGCGGCGTTCATCGACGATGTGGTGCTGCCTGCCGAAGCGCAGATCACCAGCCGTCCGTTCATGGAGATCGTGAAGGAACTGCAGGCCAAGGCGCGTGCGGCAGGGCTGTGGTGCCCGTTCGTGCCCAAGGAGTACGGCGGTATGGGCCTCAGCCATCTTGCGAACGCGATCGTGCAGGTCGAGGTGGGGCGGTCGTTCTCGCACCTCGGTGCCTGGGCGCTGAACTGCATGGGCCCGCAGGACGCGACGATGCTGACGCTGTCCGAGTACGGCACCGAGGAGCAGAAGCAGAAGTACCTCGTGCCGCTGGTGAACGGCGACATCCGCATCTGTTTCTCGATGACCGAACGTGCCGCTGGCGCCGACGCCACCGGCATGCAGACCGCAGCCGTTCGAGATGGCGACTCATGGGTACTCAACGGCGAGAAATGGTTCACCTCGGGTGCCAGCCACTCCAACGTCGCGCTGTTGATGGCCAAGACGAACCCGGATGCCCCCCGGCACCAGCAGTTCTCGACGTTCCTCGTGGATTTGCCCAACCCCGGGTATCGCATCGTGCGCGACGTGCCGGTGTGGGGGGAGGAGACGACGCCCAGCTTCCAGGGTGAAGAGTGGATGGGCCACGCCGAGGTGCGTATCGAGAACCTCCGTGTCAGCAACGACGCGATCGTCGGCGGCGAGGGGCAGGGCTTCGCGATGGGGCAGCACCGCCTTGGTTACGGCCGCCTGCGCCACGGCATGTGGAGCATCGCGAAGGCCCAGGCCGCGCTCGACATGGCCACGGCGTACACCATCCAGCGTTCGACGTTTGGCAAGCAGGTCGCCGATCGACAGGGCATCCAGTGGATGCTGGCCGAATGCGCGCAGCAGATCTACATCACCCGGCTGATGGTGCTGCACATCGCGTGGAAGATGGAGCAGAAGATGGATCTGCGGGTCGAGAACTCGATGGCCAAGACCTACATCGCCAACATGTTGTGCCATGTGATCGACACCGCCATCCAGGTGCATGGCGCCTTGGGGATAACGCACGATGTGCCGTTCGCCCACTGGTACTCGCACGCGCGTACCAACCGCATCGTCGACGGGCCCGATGAGGTGCACCGCTGGAACGTCGGCAAGGCCGTCATCCGTGCCCAGCAGGCCGATGGCACGACTGCCCGTGCCGCCGGCGGCGAGTTGTTCTGAGCCGGAAGTGACCCGGAACGATCTTCCGTGTGGTAAATAAGGCCACTCATTCAACTATTCTGGAATGGCTGTTGATGCTCGTCAGATCTCCCCAGCCCTGACGAGAGCGCTGCCTGGAGGAGCCCGGGTGCCAAGGACACGTCCTGCGGCGCCCGGGACACAGGCCCACATCTGCAACGGAGGACATGGTGCCAAGCGTCAATCTCACAACCTTCGAACAGGAATGCAGGGCGTTCCTGGAAGCGAACGCCCGCCCGCTCAATCGAGGAACGACACAGTGGGGCGCCGGCGACGACTCCTTGAGCGCGTACGCGGCGATCGAGCCCGCTGCCGACCTCGCCCGCGTCCAGGCCGCCAAGCGGTGGAAGGGACTCGAGTTCGATGCCGGTTTTGGCTGGCTGAGCGGCCCCACGTCCGCTGGCGGTGCTGGCCTCAGCGCGGAGCACGAGCGGCTCTACCTCTCGATGCGTTCCGAGTACGAAACTGCGGACCTGGATGTGTTCGTCATCAGCCTCGGCATGGTGGCGTCCACGTTCCAGACGTTCGGTGCGCCCGAGGTGCAGGCACTCGTGCCGCAGTTGCACCGCGGCGACCTCATCGGCTGCCAGTTGTTCAGCGAACCGGGTGCCGGCAGCGACTTGGCCAGCCTCACCACCAAGGCCGAGCGTGACGGTGACGAATGGGTGATCACCGGGCAGAAGGTGTGGACCTCGGTGGCCCACCATTCCGATTGGGGTCTGTTGTTGGCCCGCTCCGAATCGAAGCCCAGTAAGCACGATGGCTTGACCGCGTTCGCACTCGACATGCGCACACCCGGTGTCGAGGTACGACCGCTGGAGATGATGACGCGGGGCCGCGAGTTCAACGAGGTGTTCTTCGACAACGTCCGCATCAGCGACAGCCGTCGTCTCGGTGAGGCCGGCAAGGGTTGGCGCACCGCCATCGCGACGTTGATGAACGAACGTGCGCTGGGTGCCGCCGGCAACGACCTGTTCGGTGTGGAACGCTGTCTGGAGCGACTGCGGCTGACGTTGCAGCAGCCGGGTATGGGCGGCGACGACCCGGTGATCCGGCAGCAGTTCGCCCGCGCCTATTCGATGGCGCAGATGATTCGCTACCAGGCGATGGCCGCCGACGCACGTCGCGAGGCAGGGCTCCCAGCCGGGCCTGCCGAATCAGTGTTCAAGTTGGCCAACACCAACACACTGCGGCAGATCGTGGATCTCGCCGGCGCGATCTGGGGTCCGCGCGTCATCGCCGACACCGGTGAGTGGGGGGCCTACAGCTGGGCCGACATGATCCTCACGATGCCCGGTATGCGCATCGCCGGCGGCACCGACGAGGTCATGCGCAACATCCTCTCCGAACGGGTGCTGGGGATGCCCAAGGAGCCGGTGGCCTGAGCCTCGAATCAGCTGTACTATTGTGCTGAATACGCACTAAGGGGGCTTTCATGGACAAGATCTGGGCGAACTCCGGCGACTCGCACTTTCTCGAGCCGGCCGACCTGTGGCATCAGATCATGCCCAAGGCGCAGGCCGACCGCATGCCGCGCACGGAGATGATTTCCGACAGTGAGGAACTCGTCACGGTCGACGGCAAGAGCTTCACCCGCAAGGTGCCCAAGATCATGACGGCCAAGGGTGCCACTGGCGAGTCCATCGTCGAGATGTCGCACCGCCCGCCGGGCTCGCGCGACGCCACGCTGCGAATGAAAGACCTCGACGAGGAAGGTATCTGGGCCGAGGTGATGTATGCCTCGATCGGCCTGTGGTGCGCGCTGATCGAAGACCGCGCGCTCATCCGCGACGCTGCCCGAGCGGAGAACGAATGGCTGGTCTCCGAGGTCATGAGCGTGGCTCCGGATCGTCTCGTCCCGACCGCGCTGATGCCACTACTCGACGTTGCCGACGCAGTCGCCGAGGCGCAGCACGCAGCCAGCATCGGGCTGAAGATCATCAACATGCCCACCGGCGCGCCTCCCGGAATGCCCGACTTCAACGACGACTTGTGGGAACCGTTGTGGGCTGCCTGCGAGGAGGCCGGCATGGTGGTCGGCTTCCACATCGGCACCGACTCGGCATCGGGTCCGCTCAGCGCGATGCACCGCGGTCCTGGTGGCGCAGTGTTGAACTACGTCGAGACCTGTTACGGCGGGTTGCGCGCAGCCACCAAGATGGTCTCGGGCGGCGCGCTCGACCGTCACCCCAACCTGAAGGTGCTGATCTCCGAAGGTGGCGCCACCTGGGTGCCGTTCATCGGCGACCGGATGAACGAGGCCTACCGTCAGCACGGCATGTTCGTGCGCCCGCAGCTCAGCCGCTTGCCGAAGGAAATCCTGTTCAGCCAGGTGTACGCCAGCTTCCAGCACGACGAGTCGGCACCTGCCGCAATGTCGGCGATGGGCTACAACAACGTCATGTGGGGCAGCGATTACCCGCACCTCGAGGGCACCTACGGCCACTCGCAGAAGACGTTGCACGAACTGTTCGACGATGTGTCGCCCGCGGTACGTCAGCGCATCACCCGGGGTGCGTTCGAGGAACTGTTCCCGCACGTGTCCGCGGCGCCCGCCAGCTCGGTGAGCGCAGTATGAAAGTCGGCATCTACTTCGATCTGCGCAACCCACCCGAGTGGCCGCAGGACCCCACCCGCCTCTATGGCTTCGCGCTGGAGATGTGCGAGGAAGCCGAACGCCTCGGCTGCGATTCGGTGTGGACCACCGAGCACCACTTGTTCGACGACGGCTACATGACCCAGCCGTTGGGCTTCCTCAACGCTGTGGCCGCCCGCACGAAGACCGTCCGCCTCGGCACCGCGATCGTGATCGCGCCGCTGCACCACCCGGTGGAGATCGCCGAGCAGGCAGCGATGGTCGACATCCTCTCCGGCGGCCGGCTCGACCTCGGCTTGGGTGCTGGTTACCGCATCCCCGAGTTCGACCTGTTCGGTAAGGACCTCAGCACTCGTTACGGCACCACCGACGCCACCGCACTCGAGGTGCGGCGGTTGTTCGCCGAGGGCGGTCTCACGCCCCGTCCGGTGCAGCAGGAACTGCCGATCTGGATGGGCTACGGCGGCCCGCAGGGTGCTCGCCGCGCCGGCCTCCTTGGCGCGGGCTTGCTCACCGCCAACGGCGAGATGTGGTCGCACTACCGCGACGGGCTGATCGAGGCTGGCCACGATCCGGCGATCGGCCGCATGGCAGGGGGCCTCCAGGGGTTCGTCACCGAAGACCCCGAGCGCGACTGGGCGTTGGTCTCCAAGCACCTCGCCTACCAGGTCGATTCGTACCGCCGACACATGGTGGAGGGAACAGGCCGCGGAACGCCGCGGCCTGTCGACCCCGAGAAGATGCGTCAGGTCGACCCCAACAGCCCACCGTTGGCCAGCTTCCTCTACGACACCCCCGAGGCGTTCGCCGCCAGGGTGATCGCCGCCACTGCCGGCACGCCGGTGGAGCAGGTGTACATCTGGGCCAGCCTTGGCGGCGCGCCGGACGAACTGACCGCGCAGCACGTGAACACGATCTGCACCCGCCTGCGCCCGCTGCTCGCCGACGTCTGACGCGTCAGCCGACGGTCAGCCACCCAGCCAGCCGCGCTCACCCAGTTCCGGTTGCAGCACATCGGCGCTGTGCCGCACTCTGCCGTTGGTGACCCCAGGGTCGGCCAGAGCGAGCAGCACGGCTGCCTCCGCGAAGTCTTCGGGGGTCTGTTCGCGGTCGCTGCCACCACCCACCCATTGCAGCCCGGGCGTGGGAACCGGCAGCGAAGGCAGCAGTGCGTTGACGGCGAGACCGAGTTCGCCCACTGCGGCGGCAACGGACGCGGTGAGGTGTTCCAGGCTGAGCTTGCTGGATCCGTAGGCGCCGGTGAAGCCCGGCATGCGGGCCGCTTCCGAACCGATGTTGATGATCCAGCCGCGGCCGGCGGCGCACATTTGCGGTGCGATCAACTGCATCAGCCGCCACGGTGCGAACAGGTTCACCTCGAACTGCATCCGCACGGCCTTCAGCGGCAGGTCGAGCACGGTGGGAATCCGTGCCGGACCATCCGACTGTGGCATCTGCGGCCGCTTGCCCGGACGTCCGGGCACCGTGGCAGCCGCGTTGTTGACGAGCGTGTCGATGACACCGAGTTCGCTGTTCGCGATCTCGACGAGGTGGATGAGGTCGTCGTCGTTGGTGACGTCGCAGACGACGGGGATGGCCCGCCCACCAGCCGCGATGATCGCCTCGACGGTTTCCTCGAGGCTGCCGGGCAGTGAGTCGTCGCCCCGCCCGAGCGTGCGCGCAGCGACTGCCACCGCTGCACCCTCGGCGGCGAACGCCTCGGCGATGCTGCGTCCGATGCCGCGACTGGCCCCAGTGACGATGGCGACGCGGCCGGCCATCCGGCGTGTTCCCGTGAGAGGTGTGGTCATTGTCGCTCCGGCGGTCAGGCCGTCAGCGGTGAACTGCTGAGCACGCCCAGATCGATGATCCTGCCGGTGAAGCTGGTGGGGCGGCCGAGCGTACGCGGCGCCAGGTAGCGCGACGCGTACCGCCAGCCCTCTGCGGTGCGCACGGCGTGGTCGTCGTACATCCCGAGGAATTGCACACCTTTGTCGTCGCGGCGGCCCCACTCGGTGATCGGGAAGCGGGCCCAGGCTTCGTCGCCGTCCACGCGCACCAGACCCTGGTGCACGGTCTGGAACACGAAGTCCATACCGGCCGTCGCCGTGCGGATCGTGTCGGCGATCGCCTGGCGACCCACCGAGTCGGTGGTGGTGGGCGAGCGCAGCACACCGTTGTCGGCATACGCAAGCACGGCCTCATCGATGTCGCCGCGGCAGATCGCTTCCGCGTACCCAGCCGCCAAGTGGGTGATCGCAATGATGTCGGCCGCTTGTTGAGGTGTCGGTTCAGGCAGGAGCATGTTCGCAACGGTAACAGATGTATGATTGCGCTGATTCAGCCGGGGGGCAGGGGGAACTGATGGACGAACTCAGCGAACGCATCGCCCGTGTGGAGGCGCGGCTCGACATCGGCCAGTTGCCGATCCGCTACGCAATGGCGGTCGACTCCCGCGATGTCGACACGTGGTTGTCGCTGTTCGTGCCCGACGTGCAGGTAGGTCGCGACACGTTCGGTCGCGAGGCGCTGCGCGGCTACATCGAGCCGGCGCTGCGTAGCTTCAAGCGCTCGCTGCACCAGATCTGCGGCCACCGCATCGAGATGCTCACCGCCGACACGGCTCGCGGCGCGACGTACTGCCGCGCCGAGCACGAGGTGGACGACCGCTGGATCGTGATGGGCATCTGCTACTTCGACGACTACCGCCGGGTGGACGGCGAGTGGCTGTTCTCGCGTCGGCGCGAGAAGCACTGGTACGCGGCCGACATCAACGAGCATCCGCAGTCGGTGGGCTTCGACAGTTGGCACCACGAGGTGCCGCCGCTGCCCGACGCCTTCGAGACGTGGGCGCCATTCTGGGCGTCTGGCGAATGATCTACATGAACGAACACGAGAGGAGCCCATCGTGGCTGCAGAGTTGAACGGCAAAATCGCATTGGTCACCGGTGGCGGCCAAGGCCTCGGCCGGGCGGTCGCGCTGGAGCTGGCGCGGCGCGGCGCCGATGTCGTGATCAGCGGGCGCACCGAGTCGAAGCTCATCGCGGTTGCCGCCGAGATCGAAGCCATCGGAGCGAAGGTCGCCACTGTCACCGGCGACGTCGCCGTGCGCAGCGATGTCGAGCGCATGATCGCGGCGGCCGTCGAACACTTCGGCGGGCTCGACATCCTGGTCAACAACGCGCAGGCGATGGGTGGGCAGAAGAAGCTGCTCGACCTCGATGACGAAGCGCTGGAGACCTACTTCGGCAGTGGTGCCCGCGGCAGTCTGTATTGCATGCAGGCGGCCCACCCGGTGCTGGCCGCTCGTGGCGGCGGCTGCATCATCAACTTCGGTTCGTCCACCGCCATCACCGGCGACCCGACGTTCGGTGCCTACGTGATGACCAAGGAAGCCATCCGCGGGCTCAGCCGCGTGGCCGCCCGCGAGTGGGGCCGCGACAACATCCGCGTCAACGTCATCTGCCCCGCCGCGCTCACGAAGTCGGCAGAGACCTTCCGCGACAACCACCCCGAGGCCTATGGCGCGATGTTGAAGACCGTGCCGCTGCGGCGGATGGGCGACGAGTCGGCCGACATTGCCGGCGCAGTCGCGTCGCTGTGTGGTGACGACTGGTCGTACCTCACCGGTGCGACGTTGATGCTCGACGGCGGTCGCCTGCTGTTCCCGTGAGGAATCGCAGCGGCCATTGAACAAGGGGGAATCATGGGCAGAGTCCAAGGGAAAATCGCGATTGTTACTGGCGCGGCGTCGGGTATCGGCGCGGCCACCGCGCAGCTGCTCGCGGAGCACGGTGCGCGCGTGGTGGTGGCCGACCTCGATGCGGAGAAGGCCGAGGCCCACGCAGCGAGTATCCGCGCTGCCGGGCACGACGCGATCGCCATCGGCTTCGACCTGGGCGACGAAGACAGCATCGCCGCGCTGATCGAGCGAACGGTCGCCGAGTTCGGCGGGCTCGACATCCTGCACAACAACGCCGCTGCCGTGATGCTCGCCGCCCAGGAGGACGGGCCGATCGGTGCGGCCAAGGCATCGGTGTGGGACGACACGATGCGCATCAACGCGCGTGGCACTGCGCTGGCGATCAAGCACGCCGCACCGCACATGGTGGCGCGCGGTGGCGGATCGATCATCAACACCAGCTCCGGCGCCGGCCTACTGGGCGACCTCGGCCACGCGGCCTACGGGGCCTCGAAGGCCGCGATCAACGCAATCACGATGTACGCCGCCACCGAGTTCGGCAAGCAGGGTGTGCGCGTCAACGCGATCGCACCCGGGCTCATCGTGATCCCCGGCAAGAAGACCTCCGACCACAGCGGCTCTCTGCTCGACATCATCGTGGCCAACATGTTGACGACACGCGCGGGCGCACCGCTGGACATCGCCTACATGGTGCTGTACTTGGCCTCGGACGAGTCCGAGTACGTCACCGGTCAGGTGTTGTGCGTCGATGGCGGCATGGCGGCGCATCAGCCGTACATCTCGGAGATGCGGGCGCTGTTCGCTGCCGGCTGAGCGTCGCCATCGCCGACGCGTCCAGCCGAACCGCTCGCCGTCCATCTGCGTCGGACGACGGGTTCGTACAGTGGCTCTCATGACGAGCAGCGTCCAGGTAGGTACCCGATCAGTCCAACGCCTCGGCTTCGGAGCGATGCGCGTGATGGGTGCGACCGGCGCTGATCGTCAGCCGAGTCGCGAGGCAGCGATCGCACTCATCAGGCGCGCTGTCGAACTCGGGGTCGAGTTCATCGACACGGCCGATGTGTACGGAAGTGGGGAGAGTGAGCGGCTCATCGCCGAGGCACTCCATCCCTACAGCGCGAACCTGCTGATCGCCACCAAGGGTGGCTTCGTGCCCGGCGAGTATCTGCCCAATGGGTTGTTGCCGATCGACTGTCGCCCCGAACGGCTGCGCCGCATGTGTGACGAGAGCCTGCGGCGGCTGAAGGTGGAACGGATCGACCTCTACCAACTCCACACACCAGACCCGGCGGTTCCGTTCGAGGAGTCGATCGGCGCGCTCGTGGAACTCCGCGAGGCCGGCAAGATCGACCAGATCGGGCTGTGCAACGTCGGACGCGGGCAGCTGGCGGCAGCACGTGCGATCGCACCGATCGCTTCGCTGCAGAACCGCTACAACCTGAGCGACCGCATGTCGGACAAGGTGCTCGAGATCTGCGCCGCGGAGGGGATCACGTTCCTCCCGTGGGGCCCGCTGTCGACCGGCGATGGCACCGCGGTGGCAACGGTCGCCGCGCAGATCGGCGCGACTGCTCAGCAGGTGGCGCTGGCCTGGTCGCTGCAACGTTCGCCGGCCATGTTGCCGATCCCCGGCACGTCATCGATCGCCCACTTGGAGCAGAACATGGCTGCGCTCCACATCACGCTCACGACCGACCAGATCGCGGCACTGGACAACAACGAGGAGACCACATCATGAACGTCACTACCGGTAGCCGTTGGCGGAGCCAGGCATGCACGACGGAAGTGATCGTGGTCCGTGCCGAGGCAGGCGACGTGGATCTCCGTTGTGGCGGGCATCCGATGGTGGCCCCGACCGACGCAGCCGAATCGTTCGCGCCGGTTCCCGAGTTCGCGGAGGGTTCGTCGGTCGGCAAGCGCTACGAGCTGGAAGCGATCGGCCTGGAGCTGCTCGTGACGAAGGCCGGCGCTGGCTCGCTGGCCGTCGGCGACACAGCCCTCGCGTTGAAGGCCGCGAAACGATTGCCGTCCTCCGACTGATCCGGCTTATCTCAGAGATCAGAGGTGCGGCACGTTGGCCGTGCTGACCACGCCGTCGCTCTCGAGCGTGGCGATCTCGTCCGCCGAGAACCCAAGACCCTGCAGCACTTCGTTCGTGTGCTGACCGAGTTGGGGCGGCGCAGTATCGAGGCGCAAGTCGAGCGCCCCGAAGTCCCAGAAGGCACCCGGCTGCACGAACTCGCCGTACGTGGGGTGGGGATAGCTGACGGCGAGGCGGCTGGGGCCACCGAGCTCGCGCTCGTAGAACGGAAGTTCCTGATTGAGACGGACGAGTTCCATCGGGCAACCGGCGGCCGATGCCCGGTCGAGCACTTCCGTCGACGTCAGCTGCGCCAACGCCGCAGCCACGGCGTTGTCCGCGTCCACTCCAGCGACGGCTCGCAGCGCAGCCAGGCGCCGGTCGTCGAGCGCGGCGACGGCCACTCGCTCGCCGTCCACCGTCGAGTAGATGCGGTACCCGGCGGAGACTCCGGTCTGGTCGGGCAGCAAGTGGGGATACGGCGCCAACGTGTCCGTGTCGCGCAGCAGCATGGTTTCGCTGTTCGATTCAACGGCGGCGCCGAGCAGCGACCCGGAGACGAACGAACCCTCGCCGGTGCGTCGCTGCCGGAACAATGCCAGCATCGTTGCCACCAACGATGAAGTCGCCGCGAGTGAGTCCATCGGTGCGAACCGATACCACACCGGCGCGCCACCCTGTGCGGCTGACTCCAGCTGCCAACCGGAGGCTGCTTGGGCGATCGGATCGAGACCCGGCTGGTCGGCGCGCAACCCGATGGGCCCGTAGGAACTCACGTGGCAATACACCAGTGCCGGATTGATCGCCTTCAGCGACTGGTAATCGATCGCCAGCCGCTCGGCAGCACGCATCCGGATGTTGTGATGCACGATGTCGGCCCACTGCACGAGCCGCTCGATGACAGGTCGGCTGGCGGGGTTCTGCAAGTCGATGGCGAGGGATCGCTTCCCGCGCTGTGCGCCGAGGAACATCCGGTTCTGGCCCTTCGTGCGCATCCGATCGCCGGTGATTGGCTCGACCTTGATCACCTCTGCGCCGAGGTCGCTGAGCAGCACGGGCGCGAACGGGCCGGCGTAGAACATGCCGAAGTCGAGCACTTTCACACCCTCCAACGGACGGCGCAGCGACTCAGCCGCGCTGGTCCGCGAACGCTCGGGCCGGCTGGAGAACGTCTCGGCCCGGTGCTCGTCGAGTGCCGGAGCTTGGCGTTGCACGTGTGCGGGTGGGTCGGTGCGGAACGGGGCCAACGTCTGGCGGACTGGGCCGAAGCGGCTGTGGTCGAGGTCGACCACGTAGTCGTTGGCGATGACCTGCGGGTCGCGGTACACGGACCCCAGCGGTTGGATCGGCTCACACGGCACGTCGTACTCGCGCATGCCCCCAAGCCATTCGGCCAGCGTCCGCTTGGTGAACGCCTCGCGGATATGCGCGAGAAACTCGGGCGGCGGCAGCAGGCCCTCGAAGTCGAGGAAGTGGCCCATCTCGGCCAGGGTCTCCATCAGGATCGGTGCCTCGGTGAACCCGATCGAGCCGAACTGCAAGAAGTGCCCGTCGGCGCATTTGAAGCACAGCAGCCCGGGTCCGGGGTGCTCCTTGGTCAGGGCCGCCTTGGTGCCCATCTCCGGCGTGATCTTCTCGCCGTCGTGCCAGAGCAGCATCAGCAGTGCAGCAGCACCCTGTTGCAGGCTGGTGCGCACCGGCCCGCCCGCGCCGGTGCGGTCGCGCACGAGCAACCTGGTGATGATGCCGATCGCGGTGAGGTACGAGGTCATCCAACTGGCTGCGGGGAAGCGGTGGAACATCGGGCCGCCACCGGCCGCGATCATCTCGTCCATCAGACCCGTGCGCGCCTGCACGAGGATGTCGTAGCCAGGCAGGTCGGCATCGGGGTGGTTCTGGGCGTAGCCCAGCACCGACGACACGATCAGGTCGGGGAAGCGAGCGCTCAACGAGTCGTCGTCGAGTGAGTGCTTCGTGCGCGAGTCGGCCCGCAGCCCGTGCACCAGCACGTCGGCCGAGGACAGCAACTCATCGAGCCGAGCCCGATCGAGGGGATCATCCAAATCGAGCATGATGCTCCGCTTCGAGCGGTTCCAGGTCTCGAAGGCGGACAACGCGCGCGTCGGGTCGCCTCCAGGTGGCTCGACCTTGATGACGTCGGCACCGGCCTCGGCGAGCTGACGGACTGCCACCGGGCCAGCAAGCCCCATCGTCATGTCGATGATGCGGATTCCCGAGAGGATCGCGTCCATGGTCTCTCCAGTTCGATTCAGTACCGGCGACCCGTTGGCCGCCTCATCAGTGGCCGTCAGCATGTGCTGAGCGGCAGTTGCAGGGTGCTGGCGATGTCGTGGCGATGCACTCGCATGCAGACATCATGTGCTCCTTGCGCCAGGTCAGCCTTCGAGGTCCCAGGAAATCGGGATCGACTCGAACGCGAGCGACAAACCGGAGAGCGGCTTGGCCTGCATCCCCTCGGTGATGCGGTATGGCGGCACACGGCGGTGCAGTTCTTCCATGGAGAGGATCAGCATCTTGCGCGCCAGGTGGAGGCCAATGCAGCGGTGCACGCCGGCGCCGAATGCGAGGTGGCGGTTGCCGGAGCGCTCGGGATCGAACGTGTTCGGATCTTCGAAGACGGTCCCGTCGCGTCCGATGGCCGACGAAGCCCAACCGATCTTCTCCCCGGCCAGCATCTTGACGCCGTGGAACTCGGTGTCGCGGGTGAGGATTCGTCCGTTGTTGACCGTGCCGTAGAGGCGCAAGCATTCCTCGACGGCACCGGGGATCAGTTCGGGGTTCTCGCGAACACGCCGCTGGTCTTCCGGGTGGGTGGCCATGTGCCAGAACTGGAACGACAAGTGCGATGTGGTGGTATCCAGGCTGGCCATCCACAGCAGGAAGCCGATTCCCAACGCATCGTTGGAGTCGACCGGCTGGCCGTTCACCGTGGCGTTCACCACTTCGCTCATCAAGTCGTCGCCCGGCTCGCGACGGCAGCGCTCGACCAGTTCCGTCAGCGCACCGATGATCTTGCCGGCCGCCTCGCTGCGCTCCGGATCCTGGCCACGGAACAGGGTGTGGTTCCAGTCGGCGTACTCGGGTCCGCGCTCCTCGGGGAGGCCGAACATGCGAGTGAACGTCAACGCCGGCACCCGCCCGGTCAGCGACGACACGATCTCGGTCTGGCCCTTGTCGGCAAACTTCTCGATCGCGTCGACGATGGTCTTCACGAAGAACGGACGGCTCTTCTCCATCACGTTCGTGGCGAACAGTGGCGTGAGCAGCCGCTTGAAGTGCTCATGATCCGGCGGGTCGAGGACCACCGGGATCAGGCGGAACGGCAGGACCGCCGACAGATCGGGCGTACCCGGTTCGGCGATGCCGCCGGCGAGCGAGCGACTACTGAACAGATCGGGAGCTTGGTAGATCTCGCGAACGAGGTCGAGGCCACCCGCCCACCAGATCTTCAGGTACGGGTTGTAGACCAACCCGCCCTTGGCGACGGCACGATCCTGCAATCGCTCGAGGGCGCCGAACATGTCGTCGGCCACTTCGCCGTTCCACAGATCGAAGGTCTCGACGAGCTCGCTCGGCACGTGTGACGGCAGATCCTGCGAGAAATCCACAGCTGTTTCCATGAGCGGGGAGAGTAGTTGTCGTCCAGTTGGACAGTTGCCGAAACCTTCGCTGCGGTGGGTGCGCTCAGCGAGTGAGGTGTCCGCCGATCTCGTCGGTGGTCATCAGCTCGGCCATCTTCCACAGGCCGATCCAACTCGCAGTGTCCACCTCATGGGTGAGGATCTCATGCACCTGCGAGTCCATGTCCGCGCACGCATCCGAGACCACGATCATGCGGAAGCCCTTGTCGAAGCCGTACCGCACGGTGGAGAGCACGGTGCCGCTGGTGGCGACGCCCATGATGACCAGTGTGTCGCGCGCGGAGCGCCGCAGCCAGCTCTCCACGCCGGTGCCCTCGAAGGCGCCCACGCCGGGCTTGGTGAACCGAGCCTCGTCGGCCACCGGTCGCATCGGCTCATAGAAGTCGACGGACTCTGCGGTCGGTCGGCTGTGATCCACCATGATCGTCGGTGTCACGTGTCCGATCAGACACTGTGTGCCGCGAGCGGCAGCGCACACCTTCGTGGCGTGGTCGCCGGCAGCGAACTTGTTGGACGCGTAGTGCTCGAGGATCGGGGTAAGGAAGTCGAGTGCGAGCAGAGCGGTTCGCTGGGGATCGATCGGTAACGCGGTCATAGGTGCTCACTTTTCTACAGGTGTCAGTTGGACGTGTGAACGAGTCCTGGAAAGGCCATCCGGTCGCTCATGTACTCTCCGACGCGAGACCCGCCCGCCGGCCGGGCCGCACAGAAGGTGAGCACGATGGCACAGATCCTGAAGGTCCCCGGCCACGCGGGA
>WLIV01000042.1 GCA_009702045.1 Actinomycetota bacterium
CAACTGGAAGGCCGCCCAAGGCGCCACACCCAACCTCGTCACCGTCGGCCTCTCCGCCAGCGGCGCGATCAAGGTGTTCAACAAGTTCGGCACCGTCCAAGTCATCATCGACATCACCGCCTACCTGCTGCCAGCCACCACCGCAGCCGTCGGCGGCCGCAACCGCATCAGCCTCGACCAAATCGCCACACTGCGCTGGGACCAAGACCCAGGCCGCGTCGCCACCTTCGCCACCGGCTCTGGCGCCGAGTCCATCGCCTTCGACGGAACGAATCTCTGGATCGCCAACAGCCTCGCCAACACCGTGTCCAGGATGAACCCGACGACTGGCGCGAAGACCGACTTCCCGACAGGGTTCGAGCCAGCGGGTGTCGCCTACGACGGCACCAACATCTGGGTCACCAACCGACTCAGCCGTACGGTCTCCAAGATCGACCCCATCACCGGCGCCACCGTCGGCGAATACGCCACGGGCGATGATCCGAGCGGCATCGCCTTCGACGGCAACTACATCTGGGTCGCCAACAAACTCACCGACAATGTTTCCAGGTTCAAGCCGTCCACGGGGGGCAGACTGAACTTCAACGTAGGGGCCTGGCCCGTGGGCGTTGCCTTCGACGGCACCAACATCTGGGTCACCAACCGCAACGATGACACGGTCTCCAAGATCACCCCCAGCTCCGGAGCTGTCCTCAACACCTACGTCACCGGCGACGGACCTGGTGCGATCGCCTACGACGGCAGCAACCTCTGGGTAGCGAACCTCTACAGCGGCACGGTGTCCAAGATCAACCCCGCCACAGGGACCAAAGTCGACATCACTACCGGCTCCACGCCGCTGGGAGTCGCCTACGACGGCTCCAACATCTGGGTCACCAACTACAACGCCAACACCGTGTCCAAGATCAACCCTGACACCAACGGACTCACCAACTATTCCGTCGGCAACGGCCCGCGCGGAGTCGTCTACGACGGCACCAACATCTGGGTCACCAACTTCAACTCCAACACCGTCATCCGGCTGCTGCCCAACCGATAACTCCCGCTTTACGTCCCACGCCGAACACGGGACGTCGTGACCGGTGTAGGACAAGAACGCCAGGTGATTGGTGGGCTGCGAGCCGGGTGCCGAAACGACCCGGCAGGTCGCGAGGTGAACTGAGCATGAACTCGGCTCTCGTGTCGTCCCCGCCCAGTTGCGCACGGTAAGGTGCCGGTACTGGGGGCATGATGGCGTATATGCCGGTAAGTGGTGATCCGTTCGCGGCATTGGTGCTGGACGCACTCGGTGAAGCGATGGGCCCGATCGCGGTGGTCCGACCCGTGTTGGATGCGGGACGCGTCGTCGACGGTGATGTGCTCTGGCTGACATCGTCCGCCCAAACCCGGTCGGGACTCGTGGCCGGGGGGCTCCTCAGCGACGTGTACGGCACCGACATCGCCCACATGCCACCAACGCTCGCCGCCCAGGCGGCGTTGCGCACCCCCGGTGTGCAGGTAACCGTCGGACCGTACAAGGTGCACCGCCCCGAGGGTGGGTCACTGATGTACGAGGTCTCGGCCATCACCTACCTCGACATGGTGGTGGTGTCGTTCCTCGACCGCACGGAGCAGGTGCGCGAGCACCAGATGTTCCACGAAATCCTCGACGGGCTGGACACCGCGGTGATGGTGCTGCAACCGCAGTTGGTGGATGGTGTCGTGGTCGACGCCGTGGTCGACTGGTCGAATCTCGCGTCACGGTCGGCGTGGGTGAACCCACGAGGTACAGAACCGGGAGCCCACGTACTGGAGGGCTATTTCGACAGCGAGGCATGGCTGGACCTGGCGAACGCGGCGTGGTCAGGTGCTCCGGCGACGCGAATCATGCTGTCGGATCCCACCCATTTGCAATGGGGCGCAGCGATCCAGGTCGTCACCCGTCTGGGCGATGTCCTGGTCGAGTCGACACACGACCGGTCGCAGGATGTGTCCTTGCTCGAGCGCATCGCCGAGTCCGACTTCCGGTTCGCGACGCTGATCGAGGATCTTCCATCGACTGTGTTCGTCGGTGAGTTCGGCAAGAGCCGGTTCGAGTTCGTCAGCCCGAACTGCCTGCAGTTGCTCGGACTGCCCCCACAGCAACTCCAACGGTTCAGCGATGTACTCGCATTGGTGCATCCGGACGATCGCCCTACCGCCGCGTCGGTGTCAGAGTGGGTCGCCGCCGGCAGCCCGCATTACTCGGCCGAGTGGCGGATTCATCGCGCCGATGGCACCGAGTGCATCGCCGCGGTGAGCGCCGTGTGTCGCCGCAGTCCTTCAGGTGCCGATGGGTTCCTGGGATTGTTCCAGGATGTGACCGAGCAGCGCCGGGTTCTCCAACAGTTCGAGGCGGGCGAACGGTTGCGGTCCCTGGGTCGGGCAGCGAGTGCGATCGCTCACGATTTCAACAACCTACTGATGGTGGTGGCCGGCAACATCGATCGCGTGCAGCGATCCGGATCTGCTGCGAGCCAGGGTTTGACGGACGCCAAAGTGGCCGCCGACAAGGCTGCGGAACTGGCACGGACAATGATGACGTTCGCCCGCAGCCAGCCGGGCCGACCTGCGCCCGTGTCGATCGATCACGTGGTCGACCGATGCGTGACGATCAGTTCGGCCGAGATCTCATCCGGCGTGCGAATGACGACTTCGATTCCAGTCGACTTGCCGCCGGTGTTCGCCGATGAGTTGCAGGTGGCGCAGGTGTTGCACAGCCTGGTGAGCAACGCGCTCGAGGCCGTAGGCGCCAGCGGGACGGTTTCGATCTCGGCAGCGCTCGTCGAGCGCGCCCGTTGCCATCTGCTCGACAACCCCGGTTCTGGTGGTCCGTTCGTGATGGTCACGGTGGCGGACGATGGCCAGGGTGTGCCGAAGGAGCTCCTGCTCCGAGTGTGGGAGCCGTTCTTCACCAGCAAGGTGATCTCCAAGGAACACGGAACAGGACTCGGGCTGTCGACCGCCCACGGAATCGTGCACCAGCACGACGGACATCTCACGCTGGACAGCGAGCCAGGCCGCGGCACCAGCGTGAGCTTCTACCTGCCGGCGCTGACCGATCTCAGCTGATGCTGCAGTCGGCTGGCGCTCAGCCGTCCGTCACTTCGAGTCGGCACGATCGATCGTGACCAGGTTGCCGTAGGCGTCGGACGACTCGACGCGGCTCGTCTGCGCATCGACGTAGCCGGGCGTCAGGCGCAGGTCGGTGAACACCTCGATACTCGGCCAACGAACGAGGATCACACGGTCCCACCGCTGCGAACCGAGCAGCTGTTGCGCAACGTTGACGATGACCTTCGGACGAGCTCCGTGAGCCAGTACGAACGGCATCGCGTTCATGTTGTACTCGTTGATCGACGCGGCGCCACCCGTGTCGGGGCCGAAGCGATACAAGTTCACATAGGTGACGGCCTGTGTACGCGCATCGTCGCGAGCCAACATTGCTTCCAGCATCGGTTTGGTCGGATCGGAGCCGCCGGCCGGGTAGATCGACAAGAGCTCGTCCACGACCGCCGCCGTGTCGCGGCCGCGCACCAGGTCGTGCGGCAAGGCTTCCACATCGGCGGGGGCCTCTTGATCGAGCAGGAACTGCGGTACGAGGTTCACGCCGATGAACAGATGTGGGTCACGCACGGCATCACGACGACTCGCTGCGGCCGCAACGACAGCCGGTTCGAGCACCACTTCGATGAACACATCACGCGATGGGTATGTGGCGGCCCACACCATGCCTCCGTCGAAACCGATCGGTAGCTCGAGTCCGGGCCGCCACACGTCGGTGATGGCGGCGAAACTCCCTCCCTTGGCCACCGTTGCTTCGCGAACGGCATCGATGTAGGCGGTGTAGCTCGCCCGGGCGGTGTCGTCGGCAGTTCCGGCGAACTCGATGACGCTCACTGCGGTCTGGTCGAGCGTCGTGTCGTCGAGGAGTGCTTGCCACGCCGCAGCCGATGGGTCGACCGTTGCGTCGGGGTATGCCTGGGCCAGTCGGCCTTGCACAGTGGATGGCACCGTCGTCGTGGTGGTCGCCGCAATCGTGGTCGTCGTCGTCGGGTTCGTGACAATGTCTGCGGAAGATTCGGCGTCGCTGCCACAACTGGCAGCGACTGCTGCCATCGTCAGGACAGCCAGCAGCTTGAACGGGGTGTGACGCATCCGCACGAAGCTATCGGCCTGCGACGCGACCGCCCGTTCCCATGCTGAGTTCAGCTCTCGGTGCGGCGACGACGCTGACGTTCCATCAGGCTGCACCAGTCCCACTTGGCGCCGCCCATGGCAGTCACCTCGGCCAGCATCTGACCCACCATCGCGGTGACGGGCAGCGGCACGTTCATGCTCTGCGCCTCTTCCAGCACGAGACCGATGTCCTTGCGCATCAGCGTGGTGGAGAAGCCGTAGTCGTACTGGCCGGCCAGCATCTTTTCTGCGCGGTTGGCCATCTGCCATGAGGCCGACGAACCCTGCAACATCACATGGATCACGCGGCTAACGTCGAGGCCTGCGGTCTCGGCGAAGTCGAGCCCTTCGGCCAGCGCTTGGCACAGGCCGACGACGCAGATCTGGTTCGTCATCTTGGTGAGCTGACCGGCGCCCGACTCGCCCATCAACACCACGCGGGCGCCGTAGGCGGCGATTACCGGAGCGATCCGATCGAAGGTGGGCTCGTCGCCACCGACCATCACCGTCAGCGTGCCGTTGCGGGCACCGTCGACACCACCCGACACCGGCGCGTCGAGGAACACACAACCGTGTTCGGCGACCTTCGTCGCCACACGGCGGGCGGCCTCGGCCGAAGTGGTGGAGTGGTCGAGCCACACCGCGCCCTTCGCCATGACTGTGGCGATCCCGTCGGCAACGGCTTCGAGTTCACGGTCGGCGGGCAGCGAACTGACCACGAGTTCGCAATCGACCACAGCGTCGGCGGGGTGCGCGGCGGCAGTGCCGCCGTGTTCGGCCACCCAGCGATCGGCGACTCCGGGGGCCACATCGCACACGGTGATCTGATGCCCGGCCGTGGCCAGGTGGGCGGCGACGTGCCAGCCCATGTGCCCGATGCCGATGACGGCGATGCGGAGCGGAGTGACGGCCGTGTCGCTCATGCCGGCACCCCCGGCTTGCCACGATCGGCCAACGTGAAGCCACCGGCCAGGCGAGCGTGCACTCGCCCACCGCTCGCCATCGCGAGGATCACCACCATCTCGTCGGGCTTGGGACCGTCCGGCACGCCCACCTCGATCGCGTCGTAGTGGCTGCCCACGTAGCTCCACTCGAGGTGCGTGATCGGCACATCCAGCCGAGCACCGATACCGGCGACCTTCTTGGTGGATGGCACGATCGACGTGCCCTTGCCCAGCGCAGCACGCATGCCGGCGCCACCGGGGATGTGCCACATTGCGCCGTGCTCGATCTCGCCCGCCGAGCCGACGATGATGCCCTTCCCATACCCATCGATCGCAGTCGGGTCGCCGCCCATCTGGCCGATCAGCATCGTGCCCATGTGCTCGCCCAGTGCCTTGAACTCGTCGAACACCGGGCTGAGGTCGTGCACGTACTGGCCCACGTAGGGGTTGCTGATGACCGCGGCGACGGCCCCCTTCAGCACCGGCTGCTCGGGAGTCGGGCCGAGGTCGTGATGGATCTGCTCCACGACGGTGAGGTACTTGCGGACGGTGAACAGCATGGAGACACCTCTCGGGACGGATGCGGCCGCCATCGTAACGACGGCCGCCGATACCCGCCCGTTCACCCGACGGACACCGTCTGTTCAACACGGCCAATACCACCCACCGCGAGCCTGACGCCTGTTCGTGTCCCACACCGACCACGGCGTTCCGTGGTCGGCGTGCGGCGCGAAGCCGGTGAAGGTCAGGCGGAGGTGCCGAGGTACGCAGCTTCGAGCTTCGACCTGTCCTTGCGGAACTCGTCGGCGGTGCCGCGCAGCGACACATCGCCGTGCACCAGCACCATCACCGTGTCGGCAACCTCGAGCGCCAGGCTGACGTGCTGCTCGACGAGCACCACCGACGCGTTGGTCTCATCGGCGATCTTGCGAACGACCGGCAGCAGCGATTCGACGACGATCGGGGCCAGACCCATGCTCATCTCATCGATGAGAAACACCTTCGGGTTCTGCACCAGGCCGCGGGCCATCGCCAGCATCTGCTGTTCACCACCGGACAGTGCGCCGGCCTTGATCTTCAGACGCTTGTCGAGCGCGGGGAACAGGTCGACCATGTCGTCGACCGTCGGGCCACCCTTGACACGGGCGATCTCGATGTTCTCGCGAACGGTGAGCATCGTGAACAGCGCACGGTTGTCGGGTACCAGCACGACACCGCTCATATTGGCCGCAGCCGGCTTGCCGCTGGACAGCGATCTGCCGTCGAGCAGCACATCACCACCGATTCGCGGCAGCAGACCGGCGATGGTCTCCATCAGCGTTGTCTTGCCGGCGCCGTTGGGCCCCAACACTGCGAGCACCTCGCCAGCATTCAGTTCCATGTCGAGACCGCGGACGGCCACGATCTTGCCGTGGCCACAGACCAGATCCTTGGTTTCCAGCAATGCGGTCATGTTCAGGCGCCTTCCGTGCTGGCAGAGTGGGTGGAACCGAGGTAGGCCTCGATCACCGCAGGGTTGTTCCGGATCTCTGTAGGTGTGCCGGCCGCGATGAGGTTGCCGAAGTCGAGCACCACGATGTAGTCGCACAGGTTGAGCACGAGGTTGACGTCGTGGTCGACCATCAGAATGGTGACCCCTTGATCGCGCACATCGCGCAGGCGCAGACCCAGCCACTCACTCTCCTTGGAGTCGAGACCGGCGGCCGGTTCGTCGAGCAGCAGCAACTTGGGCTTGGCGACCATCGCCCGGCCGATCGAGACCAACTGACGCTGACCCTGCGACAGGTCGCTGGCCGGTCGTTCACGCACAGCGGTGAGGCCGAGCACTTCGCACGTCTCGTCGAGGCTCTTGCGTGAGAGGGCACCGTGTCCCTGACGACCGCTGGCAAGGCCGACCTCGAGGTTCTCTTCCACCGCGAGGTCTTCGTACAGCTCGATCGCCTGGAACGTACGGCTGAGACCCTTCTTCACCCGCTGGTGCGGCTTGGCGCCTGCGAGGTCTTCACCGTCGAAGATGATGTTGCCGGTGTAGCGGGCGAAGCCCGACAGTGCGTCGACCATGGTGGTTTTGCCGGCGCCGTTGGGGCCGATCAGACCGACGATCGCACCTTGCGGCACATCGAAGCTGACGTCGGAGACGGCGACGACACCGCCATAGGCCACACGGAGTTCCTTGACGCTGAGCAGCGTCGGCAGGCCGGTGATGTCGATCGGCGCGGCAACCAGCTCGCCAGCGATCGCTTCAGGCCCGGGCTCGGGCTGACCCTTGCGCTTCTTGGACTGACGCTTGGCGTGCAGTTTGTCGGCGATCACATGGTTCGGCCCCATGATGCCTTCGGGGTTGGTGATCACTGTCACGATCAGCAGCAAGCTGGTGATCAGCTGGTACCACGCACCGAGGTGCAGCCAGCGGCCGGTGGCGGTGTAGGTGACGCCGGCAACGCACAGCATGCCGGCAGCTACTCCACCGGACACCGAGGTGATTCCCGCCAGATAGGCAGAGGCGAACACGGCCAACCCGAGCAACGGCGTGAACTGCTGGTCGTTGACCGTGCCGTAGCGATAGGCCACCAGCGCACCGCCGAGACCGGCGATGAACGACCCGAGGGCGAACGCCATCATCTTCACCTGGAACACGTTCACACCAGCTGCTGCAGCCGAGCGCTCGTTGGCACGAACGGCCACCATCGCCGAGCCGAGTTGGCTGCGCCGCAGCATGGCCACGCCCACGCCGACGAGCACGAGCACGGTGAGCACCATGAAACCGAACTTGTAGTGCGACTCGTTCTTCGTGAACCCCCACGCCAGGTTGAGACCGAACAGCTTCGGTTCCTCGACCTTGACGCCACCCTCGAAACCGACGATGTCGGTGTTGCGGAACCATGCGGCATCCAGCGTGACCGCCAGGGCCAAGGTGACGACGGCCACGCTGAGACCGCGCACACGCAGCGCAGGGAGGCCAATCACCACACCGACGAGCATTGCCAGGAACGCAGACAGCAGCGGGGCGATCGGGAACGGTAGATCCATCGTGCGGGTCAGGTAGCTGAGGAAATAGGCCGAGGCGCCGGCCAACGTCAGTTGGGCGAGTGAGATCTGGCCGGCGTAGCCGGTGACGACCACGAGCGACAGCGAGATGACGCCGAAGATCAGGCTGAGGATGAACGCCTGACGCCACTGACTGGGCAGGATCACGATCAGCACGCCAGCAGCGACCGTGGCGATCGCGGCGGTGGACCACAGGTTGCGCGGGCGAGGCGCACGGCCGAGCGAGCGGGCGATGAGTGCACCACGGGCAGGCAGTGGCTTGCCGCGGAACACCAGCACCACCAGCACGGTCACCAACGACACGAGCTCCGGGCCACCGCTCTTCGGGAACCACGACCAGGTGGAGTGGAGGAACTGCGCCTCGGACTCGAGCATGCCGATGACGAGGCCGGCAACAACTGTGCCGGCGATCATCTCGAAGCGACCAACGACCGCGGCTGCAAGCGAGGGCACGATGAACAGCGAGAACACGATCGGCACGACGGCGATATGCGGGGCGATCAGCACACCGGCGAGACCAGCGACGGCCGAGGAGAGCATCCAGTTGAGGGCGGCGACGCGCCCGGCGGAGATGCGGCTGACCACGGCACCCTTCTCGGTCTCGGCGACGGCGCGGGTGGCGAGACCGAAGCGGGTGTAGCGGAACAGCGCGGAGAGCAGCAGTGCGACGCCGATCACGGCGAGCGCAGTCCAGATCTTGTCGGTGTGCGCGACGGCAGTGCCGATGCGGAGCTTGCTGTCGGGGAAGACCTTCTTCACCGGCGTCTGGGTGGTGCCCATCCGCTTCACGATCAGCAGCACGATGGCCACCTGAATACCGAGCGAGGCCACGACACGCGCCAACGGCGGCGCCGCACGTAGCGGTCGGAAGACCAACGCGTACAACAACAGGCCGAGCAGCGACGACATGATCAGCGCACCGAGCAACGAGGGGACGAACCCCAACGAGTCGGCGAGTTTGACCTTCTTGGGAAGACCCGGCAGCAGCGGGAGGAACTGACCCTGACGCAAATACGCGTAGATGAACGCGGCGTACACAGCAATCGAGCCGCTGGCGAAGTTGATCACGCCTGAACTTCGGTACGTGACAACGAGTGCCATGCCCAGCGCTGCGTAGGCAGCACCGGCACCGAGTCCGAGCAGCATGAACCCGAAATGGCTCATCATGGGCGGCGATTCCGATCAGTGAGTGGGTGAGGTCGCAACTCGAGCAGTGAGTGCAGAGCATCGTTCGGAACACGGAGGTCCTGAACGGTTGCCGAACTCACTTCCCCAGTGCTAGCGATCCGAGGCTGGATTGCCGTGGCTGAAGGTAGCACACGTGACCCGGAACACACCAAGAATCTCTCACCTATTTCGGGAACGTTCTGACAACACTGTCGCCTGTCGCGAGATCCCTCAAATAGTCCAGAAACACCAATGGGGTGGCGTCGGACCACACGTCCGACACCACCCCGATCAACTCATCAATCTGACGTCGCCGTCGGGTGCCGAGAATGAGCCAGAGGGGTGGCACCAGGCTGACGCCCGGCACCACCCCTCTGTCTCAGTGATGACTTCTCAGTCGAACCGAAGTTCGAAAACTCAGGCTCCGGAGAAGCTGACCGGCATACCCTTGTCGTCCAGCTGGCCGATGACGTAGTTGGCGGTGCAGGCGATCGGGAGGATCGCCAGCGCCGTGCCGTCACAGAGCAGCTTGCCACCGGCGACGGTGGGCTGATCGACCGCAGCGTGGGTCAAGAACACCGTGGTGAGGCTGGCAGCGCTGTAGTCGCCCGTGTAGTCGGCCATGAAGCGGCGGAAGGCTTCGAGCACCACGAAGGCGCCCGTGGCCGTACCGTGCGGGTCGGTCTCGGGCGAGTACTTGGCGATCAGGTTCACGAACGTGGCGTAGTCAGCGTTGGCGGGATCCTCGCCACCGGCGTACGACACGTAGATGTCCTTGAGCTCACCGTTCGACAGCTGCTTGAGCATGTCGGGGTCGACACAGTTCGAGATCATGCCGATCGCGCCCTTGTAGTCGGCGTCACGCAGTGCGCGGATGGTCAGCGAGCAGAACGCCGGGTTGCCGATGATCGACACGACGTCGGGGCTGTCCTGCAGCGCGGTCTGGATGGCCGACGCATGGTCGGGGGCGGTGGGCGAGATCGGAATGACCGTGACCTCTCCAGCCTTCAGCTGCCCGAAGACCATCGGCCCAAGGGCCTTCGCCGGGCCAGTGGCGCCGGGCACGTCGATGACCACGATGGCGGTCTTCTTGGCGCTGACCTTCAGGGCCAAACCGGCCGGGAAGTAGGCGATGCCGGCGACCGGGTTGGTCATGGTGAACGCCTTGCCCTTGGCGGCGACCAGCGTCGCATGAGCCGAGGAGTAAGCGAAGATCGGGATGCCGGCAGCGAGGACCGGGGTGGCCCACGGCTCGACGTCACCGATCACGTTGAACAGCACGACCTGCACGCCGGACTCGACCATGGTCGAACCACAGGCTGCGGCGGTGGCAGCGTCCGAAGCGGCGCACTCGACGAGTTCGAGCTTGCGGCCATCGGTGCCGATGCCGCCCATGTACTCGTTGATCCAGCTGGTGGAGGCTCCGGCGGCCTGCTGATCGGAGGTGTTGTCGACCGATGCCGACACACCCGACCACATGTAGCCAACCTTGAGCGTCTCGCCAGCGGCAGCCTTCGGGGTGCCCAGCGGGTCAGCGGCGGCTTCGGTGGTCGGCGCCGAGTCGGTGCCAGCAGTGGTGCTGTCGGTGCTCGCTGCGGTCGTGGTGGTGGCGTCCTTCTTGTCGTCGCTGCAGGCTGCGGCCGTGAGGCCCAGCACCAGCAGCGCAGCAAGCGCCTTCTTGGAATGCTTGATCATGTGTGTAGATGCCCTTTCAGACAATGAATCGTGAGATGTCGGACACCGCAACCGATGGCTGCAACACCCTCCCCCTCACCCTCCCCAGTGATAGCGACCCGCCACATTGACAGGCTGCCGGGCGCGATGTTAACACCAACCTGACACTCGTGTCACGCGCCAAATCGAAAATGTTGTCCTGATTTTACAATGATGCAAGCGGGCCCGACCGGCGGCCGATCGCGGCCAGGGCGCGCTCAGAACGTGGCGGTGTCGATCACGAACCGGTAGCGCACATCGCTGGCCACCACGCGGTCCCATGCCTCGGCGATCTGCGCGGCATCGATCACTTCGATCTCCGCCCCGAGACCGTGCTGTGCACAGAAATCGAGCATCTCCTGGGTCTCGCGGATGCCACCGATCGCCGAGCCAGCAAGGCTCTTGCGCCCACCCATCAGCGAGAAGGCGCGCACGGACTGCGGTTCGGGCGGCGCACCCACGTTCACCATCGCCCCGTCGAGGCGCAACATGCCCAGGTACGAGTCGAGCGGCAGTGGTGCCGACACCGTGTTGATGATCAGGTCGAGTGTGCCGCGCAGTTGCTTGAACGTGGCCCGGTCGCTGGTGGCGAAGTAGTGGTGGGCACCGAGACGCTTGCCATCGGCCTCCTTCGAGAGCGATTGCGACAACACCGTCACTTCGGCGCCCATTGCGACAGCGATCTTGACGGCCATGTGGCCCAGGCCGCCCATGCCCACCACGGCGACCCGCTTACCAGGGCCGCAGTTCCAGTGACGCAACGGCGAGTAGACGGTGATCCCGGCGCACAGCAGAGGTGCGGCGACATCGAGACCCAAGCCCTCGGGCACTCGCACGACGAAGTCCTGGTCGACGACGATGTACTCCGAGTAGCCGCCGTCGGTGTGGCGACCGTACTTGTCGACCGAGCCATAGGTACCGGTGCTGCCCTTCAAGCAGTACTGCTCCTCCCCCGCCATGCAATTCTCGCATTCGCGGCAGGAGTCGACCAGGCAGCCAACGCCGACACGATCGCCGACGGCGTACTTCGTGACACCTGCTCCGACTTCCTCGACCACACCGGCGATCTCGTGCCCGGGCACGAGCGGGTAATGGGTGGCACCCCACTCGCCTCGCCCGGTGTGGATATCGGAGTGGCAGATACCGGCGAAGGCGATCTTGATCAGCACATCGCCAGGCTCGAGGTCGCGGCGTTCGATGGTGGTCTTGGCGAAGGGACCTTCCGGTCCGGGTGTGGCATAGGCGGTGACGGTACGCATTTCTGACTCCTGTGGCGTTTCGGGGCCCCTCCCCGAACCGCCGACTCTATGCCTGTCAGCGCCCTGTGCCCGCGTCAGTGGAAGACGACGACGCGGTGACCGATCAGGAAGATCCGGTCCTCGGCCTGCAGGCGCACGGCGCGAGACAGCACCTGACGCTCCACGTCGCGCCCCATGATCGACAACGTGTTCGCATCCATCGAGTGATCGACCTGGACGACACCTTGTTCGATGATCGGACCCTCGTCGAGATCGGCGGTCACGTGATGGGCGGTGGCGCCGATCATCTTGACACCGCGTTCGTAGGCCTGCTGGTACGGGCGAGCACCCTTGAAACCGGGCAGGAACGAGTGGTGGATGTTGATGATGCGACCCGAGAAGTCGCGGCAGAAGTCTTCGGAGAGCACCTGCATGTAGCGGGCCAGCACCACGAAGTCGATGCGGTGTTCGGCAACAAGCGCACGCAACGCGGCTTCCTGCTCGGCCTTGGTGTCCTTCGTGACCGGCAGGTGCACGTACGGAACGCCGTAGCGCTCGCAAAGTTGCGCACAATCGGGATGGTTGGACACGACCAGTGGAATCTCGATCGGCAGCTCACCCGCCTGCCAGCGGTACAGCAGGTCGAGCAGACAGTGGTCGAACTTCGACACCATGATCAGCGCGCGCTGATGTGCGTCCTCATTGCGCAACGTGAACGTTGCGCCCAGGCGGTCGACTACTGGCTGCAGCAGCGCACGCACTTGATCGACATCGTCGAGCGGCGACTCGAAACGAGTACGCATGCAGAACTGTTCGGTGAGCGGATCGCCGTACTGTGCGTTGTCGAGGATGTTGCCAGAGGCTTCGAGCAGGGCGGCGGCGAACGAGTGGACGATGCCGGGGCGATCGGCGCAGCGGACGGTCATGACGTAGCGGGGCATGGGCGCCATTCTCGCTGGTGACGACCCAAACCGACCGGGGCAGATTGACGAAAGTAGTCTCCGGCCATGTCTGCGACACCCGCTCTGCCTGCCATTCCTGCACCACGCACCACGCAGGTCAATCGCTTCCTGCATGTGAACCACAACTGCACGAGCATTCCCGCATCACGCACGCTCTACACCACGCTGTTCGGGCTACGCGAGGTGATGTACAGCGAGTCGAAGGACGCCGACGGCAGCCTGATGGACATGCCCGGCATCCTCGACAGCGCCGTGTCGTTCCTTTACGACCGTCGCGGCGCACGCCGCAGCCCGTCGCTGGAGCTGGTGGAGTGGGGTGCTCGTCCCGGACTCACCCCACACCGCTACGAGCAGCCCAACGAAGTGGGCATGCAGGCCATTTCCTACACCGTGCCGTCGTTCGCCGCTCTGCGTACCGCGCTCGCAGGGGAAGGTCTGGCCACCGGTTCGGTCACGTTCGGCGACACGACCGGGCTGTTGTTCACCGACCCCGACGGTGTCGCCGTAGAGGTGTACGAGGACAGCGCCAGCGCACACGCCCGCTCACGCCACCTGCGTCTGACGGTCAGCGACCTCGACCGCTCGCGAGGCTGGTACGAAGCGATCGGTCTTGTCGCCTCCTCGACCGCGCAGCACTCCGTCGTGTGGAGTGCCCCCGGCGCTGCCACTGTCGCCGGCACCGTGCGCACCGCTCGAATGCAAATACCCGGCGACGATTCGTACTGGATCGAACTCACCCAGTGGCTCGATCCGGCATCGCACGGCACGCCGAAACCGGGTGCGGCCGACCAGGGTTTGTTCCGCATGGCCATTGGCGTCGAGGACACTCGCGAATCACGAGCAGCCCTCATCGCTGCCGGATGGCCGTACGTCGGCGAGCCGAAGTGTCACGTACTGAAAAACACTCCCCTGCCCGACCTGTGGATCACATTCACCAAAGATCCCGACGGCATCACTGTCGAACTCGTACAGCGTCCGGTTTCCACGTACGCGTCCGCCGGCTGACAGACTCCACCGAATGGGAGCATGTATCACAGGAGTCGGGATGTCGGCGGTGGGGCGCGCGCTGTATCGCCACCCGACCGACCTCGCCGTCGAAGGGTGTTTGAACGCGATCGCCGATGCTGGTCTGACGCGAGACGACATCGACGGGGCCGCCGCGTTCCACATCGAAGGTTCCGCCGGAGTGGTCGAGATGATCGACACACTTGGGTTGAAGGTCGACTGGTTCGCCGACCTCAGCATCGGCCCGTCACAGATCAGCGCGATCTTCGAAGCGATCATGGCGGTGGAGACCGGACGGGCACGTCACGTCATCGTGTTCCACTCGTCGTGCGAGGGCACGGTGCGAACCACGTTGGGCAAGGGTGGCTCGATGCCCGGCTCGGCGTCGGCGACACCCGAGCGCGTCTCCGGCATGCCCGAATGGTGGCTGCCGTTCGGAGCGCCGTCGGCGGGCAACCATATTGCGATGTACGCCCAGCGGCACATGCACCTGTACGGCACCACCCGTGAGCAGATGGCGCAGATTCCTATCGTGCAGCGCCGCAACGCCGGCCTGTACGACAAGAGCATCTACAACACGCCGTTGACGATGGAGGACTACCTCAACGCACGGATGATCACCGAGCCGTTCTGTCTGTTCGACTGCGATATTCCGATCGATTTCTGCACGGCGATCGTCATCTCCAGTACGGATGCAACGAGCGGCCTCCGTCGCCCGCCGCTGGCAGTCGAGGCCACCAGCCATGCACTCAAGTCGCGGCCGTCGTGGGATCAATTCGACGACCTCTCCACGATGGTGCTGCGCGATGTCGGCCTCGACCTGTGGAAGCACACCGACCTCACACCCGGAGACGTCGACGTGGCGGGTGTCTACGACGGCTTCACCTTCATCACGATGGCGTGGCTGGAAGCACTCGGCTTCTGCGGTAAAGGTGAGAGCGGCGCGTTCATCGAAGGCGGTCAGCGAATCTCGCTCGACGGCGAACTACCGATCAACACCAACGGTGGCCAACTGTCGTCCGGGCGAATGCACGGCTGGGGCTATCTCCCTGAGGTCTGTCTACAACTCTGGGGAGACGGTGGGGCGCGGCAGGTGCCCAACGGCCCCGAGGTCGGTGTGGTCGCATCCGGTGGCGGCGTATTCGCCGGCGCAATGTTGGTGACGAGGAGCTGAAATGAGCACTGTGCCCGGCCCCATGCGGATTCCGCCGCTTCTCACGGAACTCAACACCGACTTCTGGACGGGTGGCCTCGAGGGTGAGTTGCGCATCCAGCGCTGCACCCATTGCGCCACCTATCACCACCCGCCCACCAGCGTGTGCCGCAACTGTTTGCGCGGCGGGCTCACGGCGCAGGCAGTCAGCGGCACGGCAACCGTGATGGCGTTCACGATCAATCACCACCAGTGGAGCCCGACTGCCACCACCGAGCCGTACGTGATCGCGATCGTGGAACTCCCCGAGCAGGATGGTCTGCGCATCACCACCAACATCGTCAACTGCGATGTTCGCGATGTGCACATCGACATGCCAGTGCGCGTGGTGTTCGAGCCACTCGCCGACGTAGCGCTGCCCCTGTTCGAACCCGATCGCTGACCGCCGCGGCGGCGACGCCGTCAGGTCACACCCTGGCCAGGTGACGGTCGAACCACTCGACCATCCGCTCCCGGGCGCTGGCCGCGATCTCGGCGTCGAACACATCGGGCCGGTCGTCGCAATTGAAGCCGTGCAACCCGTTGGCGTAGCGCACCACGTCGCTGTCGACGGCACACTCGGCCGCAACGGCACGAAGTTGTTCGACGTCGTCGATCGGGATGCTCAGGTCGCGGTCGCCGTACAGACCCAGCCACGGTGAGCACAACGCTGCACCGGACTCGAGCCCGGCCGGAAGACCGAAGCGTCCCTTGGCGATGCCACCGCCATAGAAGGTGACCGCAGCACCCAACCGGCGCGTGCCGGCCGCGTAGAGCGTGACCGAACCGCCCATGCAGAACCCGACGATGCCGGTCTGCGACGGAGCGAAACCGAGCGCGGCGAGGTGCGCGAACGCGGCGTCGAGGTCGGCATCGATGCCCTCGAGAGTCAGCGCACCCATCGCCGGCATCACGGCCGGAATGTCGTCGTAGGGAAACACTCGCCGGTCCTGGCGGTGGAACAATTCTGGCGCTACGGCGACATGACCAGCCGCTGCCAACAACTCGCACACCGACTCGATGTGAGCGGTGACCCCGAACGCTTCCTGGATGACAACGATGCCGCCCCTGGGTTCGTGGTCGGGCAGCGCGACATAGAGATCCATCGGCCCGTCGGGGGTGCTGACTGCTGTGTACATGGATGCTCCCGTGTCGACGTTCGTGAAAGTGACCCGAACGTACACTGCGGCCACACGCCTTCGACGTCGTCGACCGGTTTCTGGGAATGATCAGCCCCAACGCTCGTTCTGGGAAGCGGTGGGTTCGGAATCCGG
>WLIV01000043.1 GCA_009702045.1 Actinomycetota bacterium
AGTTGGTCTGGGGCACGTGTCATGCCGGGTAGACCTCGATGTCGGTGGCCTTTACCGTGGTGTGGACGGAGTCGCCACGCTGCAGGGCGAGCGCTTCGAACGCAGCAACGGTGATCTCGGCGGTCAACGGCAGCACCCCGTCGACGCGCAGTCGTACTCGGTCGCCGAGGCGGTCGATCTCGGTGATGGTGCCGTGCCACACGTTGCGAGCACTACTGGCAAGTGGGGACTCGCGTACGATCACGATCGAGTGCGGTCGAATCACGGCGAACGACGGCCCGGGCGATGCATCGGCGAGCACCACCTTCGCCCCGGTCGCTGTGGTGAGTGCACCTGCTGCAACAACACCGTGCACCAGGTTCACCCCCACCAGGTCGGCCACGTAGCGCGAGCGAGGGTGGGCGGTGACCTCTTCGAACGTGCCGGTCTGCACGATGCGGCCGGCCTCGATGATGGCCACCCGATTGGCGAGCGCGAAGGCATCTACCGGGTCGTGGGTCACCATCACGCGCATGCCGTCGAACGAGGCGAGGTGGTGGCGAAGGTCGCGCCGCACGGCGTCGCGCGTGCCAGCGTCGAGCGCTGACAGCGGTTCGTCGAGCAATAACAGGCGCGGGTCGGTCGCAAGCGCACGAGCCAATGCGGCTCGCTGGGCCTGTCCGCCCGAGAGCTCACCGGGGCGATGCTGCGCGTGGCCGGCGAGGCCAACGCGATCGATCCACTCGTACGCGCGCCGGCGCGCCTCACCCTTGGGCACTCGCTGGGCGCGCATCCCGAAGGCGACGTTCTCCAACACGCTGAGGTGTGGGAAGAGTGCGTACTGCTGGAACACCATGCCTGTGGCGCGTCGTGCCGGCTCGACGAAGGTGTCGGTCGCCGGATCGTCCACGACGGTGTCGTCGATGGTGATCCGGCCCACGTCGAGCGGCTGCAGACCAGCCAGTGCGCGGAGCACGGTGGTCTTTCCCGCCCCATTGGGGCCGAGGATGGCCAGCAGTTCGCCGGGTTGCACAGCGAACTCGACGGCGAGTTGCAACGACCCGACCTCGCAGGTGATTGCGGCCGCGAGCGTCATGACAGCACCGCCGTGTCGCGGCGGTTGCCGAACCACCTGTCGCGCAACGTCACCAGCACGGCGAACGAGATGGCGATCATCAGCAGCGACAGAACAATGGCTTGCTCGGGGTTCGTCTCACGGGCGAGATACACCGCCAACGGCATCGTTTGCGTGGTTCCCGGATAGTTGCCGGCGAACGTGATGGTGGCGCCGAATTCGCCGAGCGCCCGTGCCCACGACAGCACCGCGCCGGCCACCAGCGCCGGGCGGATCGCGGGAAGTGTCACCCGCCGGAAGCCATACCACCGTGAGGCGCCGAGCGTGCGCGCGGCATCCTCGGGGGCGGTGTCGAGCTGGCGCAGTGCGGCCTCGACGGTGATCACCAGGAACGGCATCGCTACGAACGTCTGTGCCACCACGACCGCCGCTGTCGTGAACGGCAATTGGTAATCGAACCACCGGTAGATCCACTGCCCAATCAGCCCACGGCGACCGAGGGCGAAGAACAGGGCCACACCACCCACGACCGGTGGGAGCACCATCGAGAGTGTGCACAATGCGCGCACCGCACTGCGCCCGGGGAACTGCGTTCGGGCCAGCAGCCAGGCCAGTGGCACGCCGAACAGCACCGAGAGTGCAGTGGCCCAGAGCGATGTTTGCAGCGACAGGCGCAACGCGGTTACGGCGGCGTGATCGCTGAGGTACGCCCAGGCCTTCGACCATGGGGCCCGCCAGATCAGCCCGATGAGTGGGAGGGCGAAGAACGAGATCGCGACGACGGCCAGTGCCAGCACCGGGGCGGGGGGTCGTGCAGACCGCGCGCTCCTGCTCCGGTGCCGGCGAGCGGTCACGGGGCCAGGAATCCGTACTTGGCGAGGATCGCCCGACCCGCTGCACTGGCCACGAAGTCGATGAACGCCTGAGCTGCATGAGCGTTCTGGGATTGCTTGGTCACCACGATCGGGTAGTTGCTGATCACATTCAGGTCAGCCGGAATGTCGACACCCTGTGCCGTGTCGCCTGCAGCCTTGACGTCGGTGACGAACACGATTCCTGCGTCGGCCTCGCCGGAGGTCACCTTGGAGACGACGCCCTTCACCTTGTCCTCGAGGCTCTTGGGGGTGATGGTCACCGCCGCGTTGGCGAGGATCCTCGCCGCGCCCTTGCCGCACGGGACCGTCTCGGCGCAGAGCACGACCACGAGGCCGGGCTTGGCGAGGTCGGCCACGGTGGTGATGCCCTTCGGGTTGCCCTTGCCGACGATGATCGCGAACGTGTTCTTGGCGATCGACAGAGGGGCGCCGGCATTCAATTCGGCGTCGGTGACCTTCTTCATGTTCGAATCGTCTGCCGACACGAACAGGTCGGCGGGTGCGCCTTCGGTGAGTTGCGTCACCAGGTCAGCGGAGCCCGCGAAGTTGAACGTGATGTGGGCATCAGGAGTGGCTGCGTTGAACGCGGTGCCCATCTCGGTGAAGGCTGCGGTCAACGACGATGCAGCGAACACCACGACGTCGCCGGTCGGCGCGCTGGTGCTGCACGAAGTGGCAGCGACGACACAGATGGCGAGCGCGGCGATGAACGGTGTCGTGGTGAATCGCACATGGCGAGCATAGTCAACGGGTGACTAAGCGTGCTGCATTCGGTTCAGACGGCGGTTGTGAACTTCCACCACGTGCCGGTGTTCGCAGCCCGAGACCCACCCAGGTTGACGGCTTCGACCTGCCAGTAGTAGGCGGTGAGACTGCCGAGGGCGCCGATGGTGACGGTACGGGCGGTGCCGACGTTGACCCATGAGGTGTTGCACACACTGTCGTTCACGGTGTCGACGCAGTAGCGGTACGACACGGCCCCGGTGGCCGCGGCCCATGAGAGCGCGAGCGCAGTACGCGAACGCGCCGTGGCGTTCGTGGCCGGAGCCGACTTGTTGAAGGCCCCGGGAATCGCCGGGAGTACGACGTTGATCGACAAGGCCTTCGTGATCGTCCGGGCTGCGGCATCGGTGACCCTGACCGTGATGCTTGACGCACCGGAGGTCGTAGGTGTGCCTGTGATGGCACCCGTGGACGAGTTCAGCGTGAGCCCGGCGGGCAGCGTGCCCGTCGAGATCGACCAGGTGTACGGCTTCGTGCCACCAGTGGCTGCCAGCGTGACCGAGTACGCCGTGCCGACGGTGCCACCGGCGAGTGAGGTCGTGGAGATGGCGAGTACTGCCGGGGCAGTGACAGCGATCGACAGCGCCTTGGTGCCGACGAGACCTTTGGTGTCCGCGGCCTGCACCGTGATGCTCGAGGTGCCGGCGGTCGTGGGTGCGCCGGTGATGGCGCCCGTGGAGGTGTTCAGGCTGAGTCCGGCCGGCAGAGTGCCGCTGACGAGCGACCACGTGTAGGGGGCAGTGCCACTTGTTGCTGCGAGCGTGGCGGAGTAGGCACTGCCCACCAGGCCGGCAGCGAGCGTCGTGGTGGACACCGTCGGGGCGACGAGCGTGGCGGTGTTGCTACAACGTCGAGCCGAAAGGTCGCTGAGCGAGGCCGTGTTGTAGGAGATCAGCGTCCCGGCAGTGCCAGTGGAGTTCTCCAGGCCGACGGTGGCGCCTACGCCCTTGTTCGACGCTGTCGATGTGGTGGTGGCATCGAGGTACTGCAGGGTGATATCGCCGGTGGCCTCGTCGAGGATGGCCTCGAACGTCACGTTCGTGGTGCCTCCGCCGAAGTGGGGTACGCCGACCCAGGAGGCGACGAACTTGCGGTTCGGAGCGGTGCCGGTGGTGGTGGTCCAGATGGTGCCGCCGAGGTTCGGGCTGAGGTCGTCCCACCAGGGAGCGATGATCGCGTTCGGGTCGGCGGCGTTGGGAATGGTGACGTTGGCGAACGCTGTTGCGGCGCCAGCGCCCAGGCGCAGGTACCCGTTCGAGGCCACCTGCACGGAGTTGTACGAGGTGCCGTAGAACGAGAAGTTGAACGGCAAACCGACCGTGGCGGACGCGTCGTCACCGATCACGTACGACGTTCCGCCAGTGGTGGCATCAATCCATGAGTAGCTCGACGCAGCACACGAGTAGGGCTGCGGAGCGGCGAGCGTGGTGGCGCTGGCGGTAGTGCTGTAGGCGCTGGTGGTGCCACCGCCGAAGTAGTTCGCGGCGCGTACGCGGAAGCAGTACGTGGTGGCTGCGGTCAGATTGGAGACGGTGTAGGCGGCGGTATTGGCGGGTCCCTGGCCGATCACCACGTAGGTGCCGCACACGCCCGAGACGGACGGCGCCCGCTCAATGTCGTAGCGAGTCTCGGCGGTGACGCCATCGGTCCAGCTGAGCGAGATCGTCGATTCATTCGTGGCTGTAGCGGTCAGCGCGGAAGGTGCACCGGCGACAGCGGCCGACGAGACGGCGCATCGCGCGGCCATTGCGCCCACATCGAGGCGGCCGCCGGTAACAGTCTTGCCCGTGAGCGAGGACGTGGGTGTGGCCGACGCGATGATCGCGCTACGAATGCCGGCTGCATCCAAGTTTGGGTTGATGGATGCACAGAGGGCGACCGCCCCGGTGACGTGCGGTGTGGCCATGGACGTGCCGGCATACGACGCGTAGGAGTTGGTCGGCACGGAACTGATGATGTCGACGCCCGGGGCGCCGAGGTCGACCGTGGTCGCGCCGTACTGCGAGAACGACGCCAGTGCTCCAGCGCTGTCGATTGCGGCCACCGCGACGACGCAATCCCACCCGCGCGTGCCACCCTTGGTGCAGTCGTAGTTCGAGGGGTAGTTGGCGGTGGTGTCGTTGTTCGTGCCGGAGTTGCCGGCCGCAGCGATGAACAGGATGCCGTGGTCGCCTGCGAGGTTGATCGCGTCGGACATCGCCTGGCTGAACCCGCCACCGCCCCAGGAGTTGTTGACCGCGACGATGTTGACGCCATGGCGCACCTTCATGTCGACGAGGTAGTTGAGCGCGGCGATCGCTGCGGAGATCGAGCCACCGGCCGGACCGAGGAACTTGGTGGAGATGATCTTCACCGACCAGTTGATCCCGGCCACACCCTGGCCGTTGCCGCCGGTTCCTCCGATGGTGCCCGAGACGTGCGTGCCATGGGCATCGAGCCCGGCAGTGGCAGTGCCATCGAACACGGTCTTGTCGTTGTTGAAGAAGTCCCAGCCGTTGACGTCGTCGATGTAGCCGTTGCCGTCGTTGTCGATACCGTCGCCGGCGATCTCCCACGGGTTGACCCAGATGTTCGCCGCAAGCTCGGGATGGGTGATCTGAATTCCCTCGTCGATGACGCCGACCACGACGTTGGACGATCCGGTGTACCCGGCCGACCATGCCTCTGCGGCGCCGGTTCCGTACTGGTTGGCGGGCGTGGACGCGTCGCCGGCCATTCCCCACAACTGGCCGCTGGTGAAGAACGGGTCGTCCGAGGTGGCCTGCTCGGTGACCTGGTAGTCGGGCTCGGCGAAGCGAACGGCGGGATCGGCCTTCAGCGCGGCGATCTCGGTGTCGACCGATGCGCCGGCCGGCAGTTGGATGAGCTCTGTCTGTGCGCTCGACACAGCAGCCGTGACTCGGCGGTGGCTGCGCACCTTGTGATCGCGCAACACCCGGTCGTGCTCTGTCGTGGAGACGCCTGAGCGGAAACCGACGATGACGTGGTCAGCAGAAGCCGGGGCGCTGCTGGCACGCTGCACGGTCGTCGGGAGTGCTCCCGCCGTGGGAACGGTGCTGACACCGGTGATGCCAATAGAGGCAACAGCAACGGCAGTCAGTGCTGTCTTCCTGGTGAAGCGCATGGCACCCCTTCGCAATAGTCATCCGAAGGGTATCCCCTGCGGTCGCCGGCCGACCGTCAAGTTTTCCTCAGTCGGGGAGCGGGTGGCGCCGCAGGCCGCGGCGCTCGAGCATTGCGGCAGTCGAGTGGAACTGCGCCTGGGCTCGCAGCAATGCCACCAGGGCATGGCGTGCGTCATCGTTCACGGGATGGGCGTAGTACAGCAAGACCGGCCATGGATTGGCGGCGTCGAGCGCTCTGCGTACGGCTTCCGAAGCGGTGAGCGGTTCCGGTGCCATTGGGTCGTCGGGGTTGGCCGACTGCGCCACCAGTACCTCGGCGTGGGTGAGGAGGTTGGCGACATAGCCGCTGGTCCACGCTTCGTTCACTGTGATCGCGCTCGCCAACAGGTAGTCGTCGGCGATGACTTCGACCATGGCGATGGCGATGTCGGCCCTGGTCAGCGGACGTGGCTCGATCATGGTGTGTATCCGATCCTCCCAGCGGCCTGGATTCGATCCAGACCACCAGAACTACACCGGCCCGGCGACGGCCGGCGACGGAGTGATTGCTGGAAGAGTACACCTGGCTACTCGCAACTAGGGTGAAGATTCGTCCCTCAGGAGCGTCATGAGCAAGATCCAACTCAATGCAGAACGCCTCGCCCGCTATATGGCGCAACAGGAGATCTGCGATGTGATTCACCGGTATTGCCGCGGCATCGACCGGCTCGACTGGGACCTCGTCCGCAGCTGCTATCACGCCGACGCCACCGACGATCATGGCGACTTCCGCGGCACCGTCGACGAGTTCTTGGCCTACATCCAGCAGGGTCTGCCGAGGTTCTTGAGCACGCAACACTTTGTCGGCAACATCCTGGTGGAGTTCGACGGTGAGCGGGCTCGGGCCGAGTCGTATCTGGTGGCCTATCACCGGCTGCCGGCGAGTTCCACCAAACCGCTTCGGGACTACACCGTCGGTTTGCGCTATGTCGACGACTTCGAACGTCGCAACCGCGAATGGCGCATCGCCGCGAGGGTGTGTGCGTTCGACTGGTCGCGCATCGATCCGGTGGCGCCCGGTGGATGGGTGCCCGATGAACGTGCGACCGTGGGACGACGCGATCGCGGCGACGCGGTGTTCGCCCCGTCGCTGGTGGGCTGGAACGCCTGACTGTTAGGTTCCACCCTGCATCCGGCCGAAGGTTCGGTCGTCGAGAAGGGGCAGCGGTGAACGGGGTCGTGCAGTTCGGTGATGTCGGCGTGAGTCGTCTTGGGCATGTGGCTGTTGTGGAACTGCAACGCCCTCCGGACAACTCGATCGACGTCGAATTGGTGGGTTCGATCGCTGACGCGTTCGAGTCGCTCGAGGCCGACCCGACGTGTCGGGCAATCGTGCTGTGCAGCGCCGGAAAGCACTTCTGCGCCGGGGCCCGCCTCGGTGGCACCAGCGATCCGCTCGCAGCAGCGGCGGCGCTTGGGCACAACCCGCTGTACACGCAGGCGGTGCGTTTGTTCGAGGGCTCCATCCCGGTCATCGCTGCGATCCAGGGCGCTGCCATCGGTGCCGGAGTCGGCCTTGCGCTCGTCGCCGACATCCGCGTCACGTGCAGCGAAGCACGCTTCGCGGTGAACTTCTCGCAGCTCGGTTTTCACCCGGGGTTCGGTATCAGCTTCACACTGCCCCGTCTGATCGGCGAGGCGCACGCGATGGATCTGATGTACACCGGTCGACGCATCACCGGCGACGAGGCGTTGGCGATCGGCCTGTGCGAGCGCCTCGTGTCGCAGGGCGACGTACGCGCAACTGCGATTGAGATCGCCATGCAGATCGCCAGCTCGGCACCGCTCGCCGTGCGCGCAATACGGCGCACGCTGCGTTCGCAATTGGCTGCCCAGGTCAAGGCCGCCACCGACCACGAGCACTCCGTGCAGAGCGTCTTGCGTGCCACCGAGGACTACGACGAAGGCGTCAAGGCGTACGCCGAACGTCGTCCAGCCGACTTCCAGGCTCGCTGACTGCGGCCGGAACTACACGAGGGGGAATCATGGGGAACGAGAGCATGGGGGACATCCGCACGTTGACGCCGGAGGAACACTGGCGCCACTTCGAGTTGTCGTGGCAGGCGTTGCAGAGTTACACCTACCTCGGCAAGGGCACGCCGTTCCTCGACACCGGAGTCGACGTTGAGGAGATGCCGCTGCGCCACGACATGCGCAACAGCACCGGTGGTGTGATGGCGGCTCCACTGTGCATCGTGTCGCCGGAGCCGTACTGGCGTGACGACGAGTGTGTGCCCGCACCGGTGACGATGTGTTACGACATTCTCGACCCCGGTCACGACGTGCGGAGGTTGCACGTCATTCGCGACGTCATCAGCTTCGGCCGTCAGATGGGCTTCAGCCGCTCGCGCATCGTCGATGCCGACGACCATTCGCGAGTGATCGCCATCTCCAGTGGTTGCGGCGTCAGCCTGGGCGATGTGCCGCCGGGTTTCTACTTGGTGGACAACCCGGTGAACGAGGCGCCGGATTCACCCGACCTTCCGCCGCTGCGTGATGTGTTCCATATCCACGATGCGGCCGACGGGTCGGTGTACATCGACAAGGTCGTCCCGGAACTGTCGTCGCCGCACTCGGCGTTGCACCTCGGACCGATCAACATCGCGATGGAGGCCGTGGCCGGCGACGAACTGGTTCGGGTCACCGGAACTGCCGACTGGCAGGTGGAACAGTGGCACGTGATGATGGTGAAGCCCGGGTACCACGGTCCGTTCGTGGCCCGCGCCGTTGTGGTTGGCGCCGTCAGCCCCACCGGTCGCATCGGCGTCGAGGTGACGATGACCGATGAAGGCGCCAAGGGGCGCATCATCGCCTCGGTCACGGCGTCGTTCCGCCGCGTCGGCTGACCACGAGACTGCTGATATGGCTGGTCCGCTCGCCGTCGTCGGCAACTTCACCACTGTCGATCAGGTGATGCTCGCCGCCGCCGAACAGATCGGTGGTCGCGAGGCGTTCGTCGAAGTCGCCACCGGTCGCCGGTTGACGTTTGGCCAGTGGGTCGCCGCGGGGCGCTCACTGGCGCGGCAACTGCACGACTTCGGTGTCGAGCCGGGCGACGTGGTTGCCGTCGCGCTCTCGCCCTCCATCGATTACGTGATCGGTTGTGTCGCTGCGCTGTTCGCCGGTGCGGTCGTGTCGGGTATCAACACTCGACTCGGGCCGCGTGAGGTCGCCGGCATCTTCGACCGCTGTTCGCCCACCGCAGTGATCGCCGACGCGTCGTTCGTGGTGCCCGGCGGCCATACACCGATCGTCATCACGCCCGCGGAGTTCGAACTGCACGGCGAGCCGTTGCTCGATGCTCCGTTGATGCAGCCTGCCGACCCAGCGGTGATCATCTGGACCAGTGGCACCACGGGTCTGCCGAAGGGCGCCTGGTTCGACCATCGCAACCTCGAGGCGGCTGTCCACTCGGCAGGGGAGATGACTCACGCCTTCGATCGTCGTCTCGGCGGGTTGCCACTCGCTCACGCTGGCTATATGGCGAAGATCTGGGAGCAGTTCGCGATGGGGTTCAGCATCGTGCTCACGCCCGTGCCCTGGACGGCGCAGATGATGTTGCAGGTGCTGACCAGCGAGCGCATCAACGTCGGCGCCGGGGTACCCACTCAGTTCGTGAAGTTGTTGGAACTGCCCGAGACCGCTGGTGCCGACTTCTCGGCGCTGCGGGTGTGCCTCTCCGCCACCGCGCCAGCTGCACCGGAGTTGATCCAGCGCATCCGCGAGACGCTCGGTGCGCCAGTGATCGTGCGCTATGCGATGACCGAGTCGCCCTCGATCACCGGCACCGACCCCGACGACCCGCCCGAGATCCAGTTCCGTACTGTCGGCCGCCCGCAGGAGGGGATGACGGTGCGCGTGGTCGACGACGCCGGCGCTCCGGTGGCCGTCGGTGTGGTGGGGCGCGTACAGATCAGTGGGCCGTGTGTGATGCGCGGCTATTGGGGCGACCCTGCGCAGACGGCGGCCGTCCTCGGTGAGGACGGTTGGCTGACCAGCGGCGACCTCGGCCGCTTCGACGCCGACGGCAACCTCTCGCTCGTCGGTCGGGCCGGCGACATGTACATCCGCGGTGGCTACAACGTGTACCCGTTGGAGGTGGAGAACGTGTTGGTTGAGCATCCAGCCATCGCTGCGGCCGCCGTGATCGGCAGGGTCGCCGCCACTATCGGCGAGATCGGTGTCGCCTTCCTCGTGCCCGAACCCGGCCACCGCACCCCGACACGTGATGAGGTGCGCACCTGGGTGCGCGAACGACTGGCCGACTACAAGGCCCCCGACGAAGTCGTGGTGCTGGACGCCCTCCCGCTCACCCCGATGGCCAAGGTGGATAAGCAGGCCCTCGCTCGCAGATAGGGCGCCAACGGCGACATTGGCTCCGCGTCAGCGCTCCGTCAGCGCTCCGTCAGTCGTCGGTGTCGACATACGGCAGCACATGATCGAGCGCGCGCTGCACGTACTGCTCCTTCTCGCCCACAGGTGCCACGTAGTGCATCGCCGCCGCCGCTGCGCGGGCGCCCGCCACACGGGCGATGACCCACGTGGCCAGGTACTGCGCCGCCAGGCAACCGCCAGCCGTAGCCACGTTGCCTTTGGCGAAGAACGGTTGGTCGAGAACCTGCACGCCCGCCTCCACGACCCACGGTTTGGTGGTGAGATCGGTGCAGGCCGGCACATCGTGCAACAGCCCCAGCGTCGCCAACACCAGCGCGCCCGAACACTGCGCACCGATCAGTTGCCGAGTGGGGTCGAGCTGCAACTGCGCCATCAGGTCGCGGTCGCGCACCACGTCGCGCGTGCCCACGCCACTGCCCACCAGCACCACGTCGGCGCTCGCCACGGTGTCCAGCCGAGCCTGCGCGTGCAGCACCACGCCGTTCATCGACGTCACCGTTTCGGTCGGTGACGTGATCGCTACCGACCAATCGTGGCCAGCCGCCCGGTTCAGGATGCCGAGCGCGATCAACGAGTCGAGTTCGTTGAACCCGTCGAAGGTGAGGATGGCGATGTGCACGTCGGCACGCTACGCGGCCATCGCCCGGGGCGGCCCGTGAATTGTCACCTGTCCTCCTGGTTGGCGCACTTCGAGGGTGCGGTCGGGGTGCAGTGTGAGTTGCCAGCCGCCTTCGTGGACCAGGTGGTGGTGGCGGGTGCACAGTGGCACAAGGTTGTCGATGTTGGTGGGGCCACCGTGGGTTGACCAGTGCACGTGGTGGGCTTGGGTGAACTCGAACGGTGTGTCGCACAACGCGCACGTGCGATACGCGGACCGCAACGCACG
>WLIV01000044.1 GCA_009702045.1 Actinomycetota bacterium
GGCGGTGTACAGCCCGCGCCGTCCGCCGACCTTCACCGCGCTGCAGTCGAAGTACACCCACTCGTCGGCGCGCACCGGATGATGGAACCACATCGCGTGGTCGATGCTGGGGCCCGCGGGTGGAAGCTCATCGTTGGCCAACGCCACGAACCCGGTGGACAGGTCGGACGTGTACACGTGGAGACACGCATGCACCAACCGGTCGTCGGGCACCGGGACACAGATGCGCACCCAGCCTTGGCTGAACGGCATGACACCGGTCTCGTCCCCGACGCGGGCGACCGCATGGCGGATGTCGCAAATCTCGTGCCATGTCGGAATCGGGACACTCAGCTCGGCCGGCACCACATCGAGCGCCATCGGCTGGGTGAAGTCGGGGCCGTCGAGATCGACATGGAACGAGCAGGTCATCTCCCAGATCACCTCGCCGTCCTGTAGCGCCGCGACTCGCCGAGCCGAGAACGAGCCCCCGTCGCGGTCGCGGTCCACCTTGTACAGCACCGGCCGGAGCGAGTCGCCCGGCCGCAGGAAGTAGCCGTGGAGCGAATGCGGGAACCGGCCGGCAGGAACCGTTCGGGCCGCGGCCATGAGCGCCTGGGCCGCTACCAGTCCCCCGAAGAGCGACCAGAACTCGGTGCGGAAGCTGCTGGGCCTCCCGCGGAAGATGTCTCGATCAACCTGTTCGAGGTCGAGCCAGTCCAACAGATCGGTCGACGCGCTCATATCGTCCTGCAATCTAGGAGCACACGCTGTGCGAACAGCATTGGCGCGCCCGCGTGGACAATCTGCCATCGCGAGTACCCTGCCGCGGATGAGGACAGAAGCACCGGACGGGGCCGTAAACACCGCGCGTGGCGTGCTGTGCTTCTATGTCGGCTACACCCCAGACCTAGCCCCCTCGGACCGCGTCGGGCAGCAGTTCTACGGTGCCGAACTCGCCACGGTGCGACTCGCGGAACAGCTGACCCGCTTCTACGACGTCTACGTGTTCGGGGCCCTGTGCTCGGACGCGGACCGCAACGGCGTTCACTACCGCAACTCGGACGGGCTGAACGACTTCCAGCGCGACCATGTCGTCGACGTGATGATCATCTCTCGGTACGTCCACTATTTCCTGGAGTTCACGAATCGGGCAGCGAAGACCTTCCTCTGGTTCCACGATGTGCTCGCCCAGCCGTACTGGCAGTTTCATGAGCTTCCGGCAGGTGCCACGCATCTCGTGGAGAACATGATGCCCGGCATCGACGGCCTGATCGTGTTGAGTCCGTGGCACAAGGAGTTCGTGTTGCAGCGTTACGACATCGACCCGGCGAAGGTCTTCGTGCTGGGCAACGCCATCGACGTCACGTTGTACGAATCCCCCACTCCGATCGCCAAGGTGCCGAACCGGTTCATCTACACCTCTGCCCCGAACCGGGGTCTCGATGTTCTTCTCGGGTGCTTCCACGAGATCCACGAGCAGATCCCTGCGGCGGAGCTGTACATCTACCGAGGGAGCGAGGACTTCAGCAAGGAGATACTCGAAGAGATCGACGCCTGCGGGTATATCCACTACATGGGAGCGCTGGACAACGTCGCGTTGGCCCGCGAGTTCCTGACGACCGATGTGTGGTTCTACCCCACCGCGTGGGCGGAGACGTATTGCATCAGCGCCTTGGAGGCGCAGATGGCCGGATGCGTGTGCGTGGCGTCCGATGTGGCCGCGCTGCACACCACCGTCGGTGACCGAGGGGTGTTGCTGAACACCAATCAATCCGCAGAAGGTTTCGCACGCGACGCCGTCGCCGCGGTCGTCGACCTATTGAACGATCCGGTACGCAAGCACGACCTGCAGACGCGCGGGCGCGCGTGGGCGTCACAGCAAACGTGGACGGTGCGAGCCTCGGAGTGGAGAGCACTGCTCGAGTCCGACGCTGGCTGACGGCACCCGGGCTGCGAACAGCTCCGTCGGCCGTATCACGTTCAGCCGATCGGGCCAGTCGCACCGGTCGGACCAGTCGGACCAGTCGGACCCGTTGCGCCAGTCGGACCCGTATCGCCGGTCGGACCCGTTGCACCCGTATCGCCGGTCGGACCCGTCGCGCCGGTCGGACCAGCCGCAAAGTCAGCGCCCGTCGCACCCGTAGCACCGTCAGCGCCGGTCGCACCCGTGGCACCGTCAGCGCCGGTCGCACCAGTAGCACCCGTCGCTCCGTCAGCACCGTTTGAACCCGTAGCGCCGTTCGCGCCCGTCGCACCCGTCGCACCCTTGGCGCCTGTCGCACCGGGCTTGCCGTCCTTGCCGTCCTTGGGCTTTGCCGGATCAGCGTTGGCGGTTCCCAGCATCGCCGAGACGATTCCGCCGCCGATTGCACCCCCCAGCAGCGTCAGCCCGGCTTGCGAGATGGCTTTGCGCCGGGTGACCTGCTTCGGGTCTGAGGGGTCGTTTGTCATAAGGGGGCGTACCGTATCAGCCCTTCGACCTCACTTTGGTCAAGAAATCACGTCGCTGTCCCACTGGATATCGGAATCGATGTCGGGCCGATGGCTCACCTTCGAGAAGGCAAGCGGCGGTTCGCTGCACACCGCCGTGAGGCTGGCCGCGTGATCGGCGATGAACCAGTCGACGGCGCGTTGCATCCCCTCGCTGTCGGCCAACTCGACAAGACGGCGAGCACCTGGCGGCGAAAGGAGGTAGGCGAACGTGCCGCCCGCATAGCTGGTCCAGTCCAGCGCGCTGACGCTCGCTGCGCGACGGGTGGGGAGCGGTTGTCCGTCGGACACGACGCCGTGTACGAACCACCCCAGGAACGCCAACTCGAACTCGGGGCATTCGGCGTCGAGCCGCCCGAGGAACTCGACGAGTTGTCCGGTGAACGCGTCACCGAGCCGCACGTCGTCCTCGAGCACGAGACACGCGCTGTCGCCATTCGCCACCTCGCGCCATACCTCAAGATGGCTCAAGGCGCAGCCGATGACGCCCCGCCGGAACCCGAAGTCGTTCCCCCGGAAGCGACGTTCGAGATCGGGGGTGAGCGTCAGTTCCTTGCCGTCGATGGCGCTCCGTCGGTGGCAACGGTCGACGAACGCGGTTCCAGCTGCTGCGGTCGCGAGTTCGCGGAACGTCGCCCACCGATCGGGACGCCGGTCGAGGTTGATCACCTCGATGTTCAGCTGGATGTCGCCCCAACGATCGACACCTTGTGCCTGACCACTCCGCAACTCCGTCAGGCTCGTCGCTGAGATCGAGTCGAAGAACGCCGTCCGCCATCCGAGGTCTGTGTACGTATGCGCCAACTCAAACTCGAACGACTCGCTGGTCTCGTGGAACGGGCCGCTCTCCTGCAACGCAGCCGTCCGAATCAGCGACGGTCGCAGTGAGAAGTGCGGCCACTGCGCGTTCGTTCGAGTCGCGTTCAACGGCAGTGTCGCCGTCTCGTCCGCTTCCCCCGTTCGAGTGGGGTCGTAGTCGTGGGCGACGAAGCGGATGCCGTCGGAAGTGCGATACACCAGACCACCGGCGATCCATCGGTCAGCGATCGACTCGGCATAGTTGCGATTGAAGACGACCTGGCCGAGGTCCGTATCAGCGTCGAGGATCGCGACCGCTGTCGAGACGTAGTCCGCCGTCGCGAAGAAGTGCCAGCGATCCTCCAGGTGCAGCCAGAAGGGGGTCTCGATCAGCTCGAGCAGTCGATTCAGCCTCCGTGCGGCACCGGCACCGGCACCGGCAGCAGAGGCTGGTTCTGGCACGAACTCGAAGAACGGGTACCTCGCCGCCAGATACTCACGATCGGTCTCGGCTGAGTGTTCCCCGATGCAGACCCACCGGCCGATGCGCTGCAGGTCGGTGCAGCAGTTCAGGAAGGAGTTGACGGTGTGCTCGAACAGCCCCACCGGCCCACCGGCGGCAATGGTGAACGTGACCTCGGCCGCGTCCACCTCGCGACCGGGTTGCGACAGGGCGTGCACGACCGCCAGCGGATAGGACAGCGTGGCATCCTTGATGTGCGGCACCGACAAGTCGCGGTTCCCCTCAAGTCGTCCGCGCTCTCGTTCCGGCAACGCAGGGCTGGCCAGCAACGCCGAACTGAGGTCGAAGCTCTCCTGATACCTCGCTGTGTAGAAGGCACAGACGGCCAGCTCGTCGTGGGCCTTGTAGTCGTAGATGGACCGGTCGACGAACAGGCGATCGGCATCCGGAAAGGGGATGTCGACAGCACGGGAGGCGAAGAGGTACCCGAGTTCGAATTGGCTCGCCGTCCGGTAGTGCCGGGCGATCTCATAGAGCGGCTCGGCCCGACTCGGGCGGCTTTGCCAACACTCAAGGTAGGCCTCCATGGTCTCCGCCCACGGCCGCTCGAGCCGGGCCAGGCAACGGCCTCGTTGCAGCAACGAATAGAAGATCTCCTCGGCCCAGCCGCCCATGGCGGCACGCCGGGCGTAGCTCGCGAGGGCAGCCTCGAGCTGCCCGGCGTCGAGCTGACTCTGTGCCAGGTAGAACACCGAACGTGCGTCGTCTGGCCGCTCTGTGAGCGACTGCTGCAGCAGCTCGATGTCGCGCTCATACTTGTCGGCCACTTGATTGCGGCTGCCCAGCCGGCGCGAATCGATGTAGTACTCACCCTCGAGCCGCGCCTGAGTGGGCGACTGGTCGAGGCAGTGCGGGTACTCGTGGACGACACCTTCGTAGGCCCAGTTCAACGACGAGCGGAAGATCTGCGACCGCCAGTAGACGAACTCAGAGCCGAAGCGCAGCTCGTAGCTGTCACTCACCAACTCCGTGAGGTCGGGCGTTCCGACGATGAGATCGTCGGCGTCGATCACCCAGGTGTACTCAGCCTTCCCAGCAGCGAGTTGCAGCGCCTCGGTGCGGTTGTGCCCGAAGTGCCGCCACGGGCGTTCGTGCAGCTCGCCAGGCACACCACGCTCCGCGAAGAACGAGCGGATGACATCCTGCGTACCATCGTCGGACCCTGTGTCGACCACGACCCAGTAATCGATCAGGTCGCTGACCCCGAGGAGCATGTCGCTGACGACATGGGCCTCGTTGCGAACGATCATGTTGAGGCAGATCGTCGGCCGTGTCTGCGACATGGGCCGAGCGTACCGACCCCAACGCGGGCATCGCAGGTCGACACCGGGACGGATCGCTACGTGAAACGAGCGAAACGGAGAGGTGCTTGGTCAGGGCTCAGCCCGGTGTGGTTTCAGGCCGGTTGACCGACGGGAACTGCGGCTTGCGTTTCGCCGCGATCGCCGTCAGCGCCTCGCCCATGTCGTCGCCGTACAGCGTCAGCATCTGCAACGCCGTAGACAGTTCGAACAACGGTGCCTGCTGTCGTACCCACGCGTTGAGCGCTCGCTTGGTCCAGCGCACCGCGAACTGGGCGTTGGTAGCGATCCGATCGGCGATCTTCAACCCCCGCTCCAGTACCTCCGCCGTCGGCACCGACAGGCTGACCAACCCGAGCCGGTACGCATCGCTACCGGTCATCGAGTCGCCGGTGAGGAGGTAGTAGCGGGCCTGGGCCAGGCTCATGTACAGAGGCCACAGCAAGACGGCATGATCGCCTGCAACCATTCCGCCGCGCAGGTGGCCGTCGTTCAGGGTGACGTCGTCACCGGCGATGCTGATGTCCGCGGAGAGTGCGACCGCCAGCCCGGATGCCATGGCCGTGCCGTTGACCGCGGCGATGATCGGCTTGGAGCAGTTGATCATCTCCGTCACCAACTCCGTGACGCCATGCATCGACTCATCGATATCGGCGCTGCCCGGGAACTGATTGGCGCCGAATGTGCCGATCTCGCCGCCGGCGCAGAACGAGCGGCCAGCGCCCGTGATCACTGCGACATTGGTCTCGGGGTCGCGCGCGACATCGCGCCAGACATCCGCCAGTTCGGTGTGCAGCCGAGCGTTGACCGCGTTGTCGACTTCCGGTCGATTGATGGTGATGAGCAGCACTCGATTCGGTTGACGTTCGAACACCAAGTGCTCGTAACGCTCGAACCAGTTCAGATCAACTGACATGTGAACCGCACTTCCGTCAACGTCGTCATGATCAGTACCGCATGAACCCGCCGCCGGCGACGTTCAACGTCTCGCCGGTGATGAAACGCGCCCGGTCGCTCAGCAAGAAGGCCGCGGCCTCGGCGATGTCTGTCGCATGGGGAACGTCGCCCAGCGGACACGTGGTCACCGCTTCGTCGACCAGCTCGGGATGGAGCACGTCGGCGAATCGTGTGCCACGCACCATGCCCATCGTCACCGTGTTGACTCGAATGCCGTACGGCCCGCCCTCGTGGGCGCATGAGCGGGTCAGCGTGTTGAGCCCACCCTTGCTGACCGCGTAGGGGCCTTCGATTCCCAGGCCGCCACAATCGGGTGCCACCGTCGAGATGTTCACGATCGCCCCCGATCCAGCGGCCCTCATCTGCGTCATGACGACCTTGCTGAGGTACCACGGGCCGTTGACGTTGACGTCCATCACCCGAGACCAGTCCGCCGCGGAGTAGTCCCAGATCGGGGCCATGATGTTCAGGGCCGCGTTGTTGACCAGGAGTCGGATCGGGCCGAGCTCCTCGGCCACCTCGGCCGCGACAGCGTCGATCTGCTCGAGCGAGGTGACGTCCAAGACCTTGCCGATCACTCGCACACCTTGCGGCGCGCCCTCCTGCAACTCCGCGGTCACCTCTGCAACGCGCCGAGCATTGACATCGGTGATGACAGTGTTCGCGCCGCCGGCGATCAGGCGCGCGGCAGTCGCCCGACCGATGCCCTGCCCGGCGCTGCCGGTGATCAGTGCCACCTTGCCACCGAACTCGGTGCCCGCGATGGCGTTCACCACTGACCTGTCGTCACGTCGAACTCGAAGATTCTCATCTGTGTACTATGTACGTGGAGGTGGCTCACGTCAAGACGTGCGGTCTAGGCGAGTCCTGAACCCGTCGATGAGGAAGTCGATCCCGGAGTGGAACAGCACATGGGCGCGCTCGGGAACTGCGGCCTTGGATGTCAGCCGAACCTGCATGAAGCTGCCGATCATGAACGAGAAGAAGGCGGCAACCGCTTCCTTTGACGTCGCTGCATCCGCACCAGCGGCACGGAACAACTCGATCAGCGCTCGACGCGAGTCCGCCGCGTGCGGACCTTCGACGAGGTGCTCCTCGGCCAGCATGATCGGGATCCACGGATGGGGTGCCTGCGCGGCCCACGCCTCAAGGGCGTACCGACGGAGTTCATCGTCCCACGCGGTGGCCTTCGGCGACGGTGCGCCGATGGTGGCGAGGACGCGATCGACAACGAGCGTCACCAGCGCCGCCTTGGTCGGCACGTAGTTGTAGATCGTCATCGGAGACACACCCAACTCGGCGGCCAGCCCACGCATGTTGAACGCCTTCGCCCCATCGCGGTCAAGCAGCCGGAGCGCACTCGCGAGGATCCGGTCGATATCGAGCGAAGGCGACGGTCCGGGCCGTTTCGCCGACCGGATCGTGTCACGCGACGACATGCGACGACCCTAGCGGTACGCGCGACACGGGTGTTGTCCGGGTCAGGCTGGTTCGGACGTCTGCGGCCTGTGCGTCCGCCAAGGCCGAAGGTCTTGACGGGTTTCGTCAACTATGTACAATGTACGATATTCGCTGGCGTTCCCTTCAACGCTGCCCGAGTTCTCGGAGGAATCCCATGACATCCGACTCGATCAACCGGACATCGACCCCCGACCGATCCGGACACCGGCCCGAGTATGAGAATGTCCTCGTCTCCCTCGACGGCCACACCGAAGGGTTCGTCGACTTTCGCCCGTACATGCCAACGGAATGGCACGAACGGTTCGAGGCCGCACGCGTGCACGGCAAAGCCGTGTTCAACCGGGCCGAGCAATATTTCGCCCGGCTCGTCGAGGCCGGATACGACTTCTCGTTCGAGATCGAATCGGAGACCGGGTTCGACCCCGAGTTGTACGACCTCAAGCTGACGCCTGAGGAACGGATTGCGCGCATCGATGCCGACGGGGTGGCGGCAGAGTTCATCATCGACGGCTTCGGGGCCATCACCCATGATCCCGCGCTGGCTCACGAGACCACGCTCGCGTTCAACCGCTGGTTCGCCGACACCTATCTTCGTGCCGCGCCGGAACGGTTCAATGCAGCGGTCGTGGTCAGCCTGATCGCCGGCATCGACACCGTGGTCGCCGAAATCGAGCACGCCCACCAACACGGCGTGGTCGCGATCCATATGCCCGGCAACCCGACCGCCGCCGATGTGACGCTTCCTCACTACAACCACGACCTCTACGAGCCGATCTGGCGTGCCCTGAACGAGCGCAACATGCTGATGATCTTCCACGCCTCGGTTGGCCGGGAGAAGCCGATGTGGGAGATGGACGACAGCCAACGGGCCAACATGGCGATCGAGATGCTGACCGTGATGCGCAGCCACGAGACCGCCGTCGCGCCACTCCTGCTCGCAGGCGTACCCGAACGGTACCCGAACATCCGTTTCGGTTGGATCGAGTCGGGCTGCGCCTGGCTGCCGAGCATCCTCGACGCCTGCGACATGCACGTCCACGGCATGATCGATCGACCCGACCGTCGTCTCGACATGCTGCCCACCGAACAGTGGAAGGCGAGTTGTTTCGCCGCGGGACCACTCGGCAAGGCCGACGTCGCGGTCCGCGACCGGCTTGGCGTGGAGACGATCATGTTCGGATCCGACTTCATCCACGTCGAAGGCACCTACCCGAACACACGCGCCAAGCTGACGAAAGTGCTCGCCGACCTCTCCCCGGACGACCGATACGCGATCTGCACCGGAAACGGCGCACGCCTTCTGAACCTCAACCTCGACGCGCTTGCCCAGACCCCGGCGGCGCAACAGGCATGGTCATTCGCTCATCCGTAGCCGGGCTCGTGGCCCCGAACACAGTTGCCAGGCCGACGCGCCCGCACCTACGCCCGAATCGGTGACTCGTTCATCGAACGCGTGGCTGTTACTATGCTACCTAACATAGGAACCTTGTATAGAGAGCCACCAGGGAGTCGCATCATGCACCGGTTGTTCAGCGTCGATGATCATGTGATCGAACCGGCCGACGTGTGGTCCAGCCGCGTTCCCGCCAAGTTCACAGACCGAGCGCCCCACGTGATCGAGCAGAACGGTCGCCAAGTGTGGGCATACGAGGACGAGATCTTCCCGACGATCGCCTACGGCGTTGCCTCCGACCGCTTCCGGGTCGGCGGCGATGAGTTGCCGCCCATGCCGCTCGACACGCTCGACCAGATGGCGCGGTGGGGCATCGCCCGCTTCGAAGACCTCAAGCCCGCCTGCTACGACCCGGTCGAGCGGGCCAAGGATCTGCAGTCGAACGGCGTGTACGCCAGCATCTCGTTCCCGTCGCTGCCCAGGTTCGGCGGCGCCCGCTTCAACGAGTTCAAGGACAAGGAACTCGCCGCGGCCTGCGTGCGAGCGTGGAACGACTTCATCCTCGACGAGTGGTGCCCGGGCGGTCCCGAGGGGCAGTTCGTACCGATGGTGATGGGCATGCTGTGGGATCCGCAGGCCACCGCGGCCGAGATCGCGCGCTGCGTCGCGAAGGGTGCAAAGGCGTTCTGCTGGGTCGCCAACACCGTGCCGCTGGGGCTGCCCAACCTGTGGGACGACTGCTGGGATCCGGTGTGGGCCGCGTGCCAGGATGCGGCGCTCCCGTTGTGCATGCACATCGGCTCGGACGGGCAGTCGTACGACCCGTCGCCGGGGGTCAACGCCCCGCTGCCGCAGGCGCTGACGATCGGGTCGTGGGTGTCGTCGGTCAACATCATGATGAGTCCGGTGCCGCGCAAGTTCCCGGAGCTGAAGTACGTGTTCGCCGAGGGTGGCATCGGCTGGATCCCCGCGGCGCTGGAACGTGCCGACCGAGCGTGGGCCCGCCACGGCTTCGAGAAGAACCGGCCACACCCGTGGCCGTCCGAGGTGTTCCAGCGCAGCATGTTCGTCTGCATGATCGAAGAGCCGAACGCTTTGCGGTACCGCGACCAGATCGGCGTCGACAAGATCCTCGTCGAACTGGACTACCCGCACGTCGACACCTGCTACCCCGACACCGAGGCGGTGATGGCGGCCGCGTTCGATCAGCTCGACGACCGCGAGATCGAGCTGATCAGCCACGGGAACGCCGAGGGTGTCTTCGATTGGACGATGGCCGCGCCGGGCTCGGCCGCCACCTGAGGATCCTGGGATCACGCCCCGATGGGGAGCCCCGGCGTGAACGTCGTGGGCAGGGCCGACCAGCCGAAGTGACGGCCACGGGCCGGGTACGGATCGGACTGCGACGCGTCGACGGTGTAGTCGGGAAGGCGGTGGAGCACGGTCTCGATCATCACCCGTGATGCAACGCGGGCCACGTTCGAGCCGGCGCACCGATGGATACCGAGGCCGAACGATGCGTGTCGGTTGGCGGGGCGGTCGAGGATGA
>WLIV01000045.1 GCA_009702045.1 Actinomycetota bacterium
GAACCGGGAGGGACACCACCGACGCGGATACGCGCCGAGGCAAAGGACTTCAACGAGGGCAGAACCACTGACCGCCAGTGGGCAGAACTGTTGGCCGCCAACGGGCAGTTTCGTGGCCGCCTACGGGCAGGATCTCATGGCCGCCGACATACTTTGTGCAAATGGTCGTGATGGTCATTGGTTGGTGGTTGTTCGGTGTGGTTTTTGTGTGTGTTATTGTGAGTCTGTCTGCTCTTCTGGTGCTGTACCCGTGACCCTGGCGTACTGGGGGGATCCTGGGGTGCTGGCCGAGCCCTATCGAAGGGTGGCATCAGGATGCGGTTCACAACGTTGGGACGTTTTGTGTTGGCAGTGGCGCTTGCCGGCGGGGTGACCGCGGTGAGCGGTGCCGGGTCTGCGCAGGCAATCAGCGGTCAGTTCGATGTTGTCGGCCCCACTGGGAGCGGCAACTTCGGTTCACAGGTGTTGGTGTTGTCGAATGGCAACGTGGTGGTCACCGACCCGTCCTGGGATCTCGATGGCTCGACCGCTGATGTGGGTGCGGTGTACCTCTATGACGGTGTCACCCACCAAGTGATCTCCACACTGCACGGCACTCACGCCGGCGATCAGGTCGGTTCTGGCGGGGTAACGGTGTTGTCGAATGGCAACTACGTCGTAAGAAGCCCCAACTGGGATTCGGCCGGTGCGATTCTGAATGTGGGTGCGGTCACCTGGGGCAACGCCACCACCGGAACTTCAGGTGTGGTGTCTGTTGCAAACAGCCTCACCGGCAGCACCGCTGGTGACGGTGTCGGCTCTAGTGGGGTGACGGCGTTGTCGAATGGTAACTACGTCGTGTCCAGCGGCGGCTGGGATTCGGCGGGTGCGATTGTTGATGTGGGTGCGGCCACCTGGGGCAACGGCACCACCGGCACTACCGGTGAGGTGACCGTCGCAAACAGTCTCACCGGCACCACCGCAAACGACTGTGTCGGCTTCGAGGTGGTGGCGTTGGCGAATGGCAACTACGTCGTGTCCAGCCCCTTCTGGGATGCGGCGGACACGACCAGCAATGTCGGTGCGCTCACCTGGGGTGACGGCAGCACCGGAATCTCGGGTGTCGTGACGGGTGCGAACAGTCTGACCGGCTCCACCACTGGCGATGACGTCGGTTATTTCGGGGTGGTCGCGTTGTTGAATGGCAACTACGTCGTGGCCAGCCAATACTGGGATGCGGCTGACACGACCGTCGATGTGGGTGCGGTCACCTGGGGTGACGGCACTATCGGGATCTCGGGTGTGGTGTCTGTTGCGAACAGTCTGACCGGCTCCACTGCTTGGGATCAGGTCGGCGGTGGCGGCGTGACGGCGTTGTCGAATGGCAACTACGTCGTGAAGAGCACCTACTGGGATGCGGCGGACACGACTGTCGATGTGGGTGCGGTCACCTGGGGTGACGGCACCATCGGGATCTCGGGTGTGGTGTCTGTTGCGAACAGTCTGACCGGCTCCACCTCCAACGATTATGTGGGCTACTTTGGGGTGACGGTGTTGTCGAATGGCAACTACGTCGTGAACAGCTCCATGTGGGATTCGGCCGGTGCGATTGCGAACGCGGGTGCGGCCACCTGGGGCAACGGCACCACCGGAACCTCAGGCGTGGTGTCTGTTGCGAACAGCCTCACCGGCACCACCGCTGGTGACTGTGTCGGCTTCTATGTCGTGGCGTTGTCGAATGGCAACTACGTCGTGGGGAGCCCCTTCTGGAACGCAGCTGGCGGCACCGCGAATGCGGGTGCGGTCACCTGGGGCGACGGCACCACCGGAACCACTGGTGAGGTGACCGTCGCAAACAGTCTCACCGGCTCCACCACCAACGATTATGTCGGTGGTGGTATTTTTTTCGAGGGTGTTGAAGTATTCGCGTTGTCGAATGGCAACTACGTCGTGGCCAGCACCAGCTGGGATGCGGCGGACACGACCGTCGATGTGGGTGCGGTCACCTGGGGTGACGGCACCACCGGGACCTCGGGTGTGGTGGCTGTTGGGAACAGTCTGACTGGCTCTACCGCCTACGCTCGGGTCGGGGATGTTGCGGTGTTGGCGAATGGCAACTATGTCGTGAACAGCCCCGGTTGGGATGCGGCGGACGCGACCAGCAATGTCGGTGCGGTCACCTGGGTTGACGGCACCATCGGGATCTCGGGTGTGGTGACGGGTGCGAACAGTCTGACCGGCTCCACCGCCTACGATCAGGTCGGCGGTGGCGGCGTGGCGGTGTTGTCGAATGGCAACTACGTCGTGAACAGCCCGGATTGGGATGCGGCTGACGCGACCGTCGATGTGGGTGCGGTCACCTGGGGTGACGGCAGCAGCAGCGGTCATCGTCTGGTGGGTTCGGTGTCGAGCGATAACAGCGTCACTGGAACCGCAGCCGGGCAAGGTGGATCTCTGAGATCCGGTTTCGATTACGTGAACCACCAGTTGGTTGTCGGCCGACCCGGCGACAACATCGTCACCTGGGCCACAATTCCTGTTGCGCCCAGGCCTCCGACGATTGTGTCGATCACACCCGGCAGCAATTCGCTGACCGTGGTGTTCACCCCCGGCGACAACGGCGGCGCGCCGATCGACTACTACGAGTACAGCACCGACGGCGGCAGCACCTGGCAGCGGACCACACCCGACACCACCAGTTCGCCCTATCTCATCACCGGGCTCACCAACAACACCACCTACGCGATCAGAATCAGAGCGCACAACGCTGTTGGCAGCAGCCATGCCAGCCACAGCGTGAGCGCCACACCATTCAGTCCCGTGATCCCCGCCACCGGCACCAACACCCCCGGTGCGATCGCGATCGCGCTGATGACGTTGCTCGCCGGCGCTGGCGCTGTGCTCGTGGCTGCCCGCAACCGCACACACATCAGACGCTGAGAAGCCGATACGCAGCGACCACCCGACAACGCCGACATTGCCTGTGATCAAGGGTGTGTGACGGTGCCGCCGGCTGGCACGCTTGTGTTGGAGCGGTCCGATGAGGCCTATTCGGAGGTCATTCGCACTGCCAGAAGCATGCTCTGACCGTGTGTGCGTGTGTGCGTGTGTGCGTGCGTGCGTTTCGCGCAGAGCGGGTGACGGGATCCGTCGCTGCGCTCCTCCCGATTCCGTGCGCCGTGCGTGCGCTTCGCGCAGAGCGGGTGACGGGATCCGTCGCTCGCGAGGGCGGCTTCGTGCCGCTTGGGGCGGCTTCGCCGCGGGACCGGGGGACGGCAGCTGGGTGCTCGCTCCTCCCGATTCCGTGCGCCCGCTTGGGGCGGCTTCGCCGCTGAGAGCGGGTGACGGGAATCGAACCCGCATAGCCAGCTTGGAAGGCTGGGACTCTAGCCATTGAGCTACACCCGCGAAGGTGGGAGAGCCTACCGACTTTCCTGCTTGCGCAAACACCGGCGAAGGCGAGGATCTGCGACCTTTGGCCAGGTGTCGAGAAAATCGCGACGGACCTGACGCACTTCTGCCCGCATTGCGGCGTGAAGGCGGCCGAGTACGAAGCCGGCTGCACCGGCTGACTTGGGGTGTGTGGCGATGGTGTGGGCCTGGACACTCGCGATCGACGCGTCCTGGTGTTGACCGAGCAACTCGGTGATGGTGCTCAGCCGAAGCTCGAACTTCGTGGCCGGCTTGCCGAACACCGGCACCAACACGTCGACGGCGTAGCGCACGCGCTTGGCCCGAATGCGCGCTCGGTGCCATGGCTCGTCGGCACCTTTGCGGCGCAGGGCCTTCACATCATCGGCAAGATCGTTCCACGCGTCGCGCACCAGCGGTAGCAGCACCTCGCGGCACGACGCGTCGGCGGCTGGAGTGAAGCGGGGCGAACGGGCGGCCTCGACCAGCGCATCGAGCAACGCTGTGTGACGAGGTGAGTCCAGTGCGGCCGCTGCCCGGGTGCGGCCGCGTGCGGCGGAGCGCGACATCGCGGCACGCACCTCGCGCTCGGCGGCCTGACGGTCGGCAGGGGTCACCTTGCGCATCGCGCTCACGGCATTCAACAGCCGTGCCTCCAGTACCTCGGTATCGCGGGCAACCCCCAACTCCTCGGCCAGTACGCCCAACTCGTCGCGCAGTGGCTCAGCCCATTCGTGGACGAACAGACACTCGAACACCTTCAGTGCGCTCCGCAGACGCCGGAGCGCCACTCGCATCTGATGTACGGCGTCGGGGAGGCCGCGGCGGATACACAGGTCTTGCCATTGGATGATGGCCACCTGGCGCACGATGTGCGCGTGCAATGCATCGGCCGCACGGTCGTCAGGGCCGACGACAGGAGGCAGGCCGACGTCCGGTGCTTCCGTGGCTCGCGGCCCGAGCGCGCGAACAGCCTTCGATGCGAAGCTGCCCTCCTTCGCCCCGGCAGCGATCAGCGTGTTCACGATCGAGTCGAGATCGCTCGCGGTCCGTCCCGCCGCTGCCTCGACTTCGATCTCGCGGAAACGCGATCGCACCTTTCCGTCGACGAGGACCGAGACATGGTCGTCAGTCAGTTCTGCCAGCGGTGTGCCATCAACGTCGAGCAGTGCAACAGGCCGACGCTGGTTCCGCAACGTGGCCACCGGCGCCAGTGGTGCACCGCGGGTGATGCCTTTCACCATGTTCACGAATGTCTGCGGTGGTTCGCCAGGTGTGTCGAGCGGTAGGTGTAGCTCGTCGCGGGTGGCGTCGTCGGTGCTGGGCAACTTGAGGTGCCAGCCATCGTCGCCACCGCCGGTGCGTCGGCGCATGGTGATGCGGTGTCGGGCCAGGCGCAGGTCGTCCGTGTCGTAGTACGTGGCCGTCAGCACCAGGTGGGGGAGCGCGGTGGAGTGCGGCAGTTCTGGCAGCCGGAACCGCGCGGGTACGTCGAGCTTGCGCTCGATCTCCTGGTGCACCGCCACCCCATTCACCCTGTCACCGTACTCAATCTGTTGTGTACTCATTCCACGATCCTCAATGTGCCGGGGACGTTCATCCGCCGCATACGTCGCAACGTCAGCAGCGGGGCGACGGCGACAGCAACCACGCCGAGCAGCACCGCCGTGAGGATGGTGGTGCCCGAGATGATCACCTTCATACCCAACTCGGGCATCGTCGTCGAGATCACACTCGACGCCACCCAGTTGACGACCACTGCGCCGAGACCGATCCCGATCGCCGTACCGAGCAGCCCGTAGATCAGACCCTCGACGATCTCGATCGCCATGACTCGGCGAACCGGCAGACCGAACGCGAACAGCGTGGCTCGTTCGCGAGCCCGTTCGTCGGCGTTGATGCTCGTGGCATTGTAGGCAATTAGCAGCGCCAGCAGGAGGATGAAGCCTTCCAGCACGCGGAACACGGAGGTGAAGCTGTCCATCGAGTTGCGCAACACGGTGCTCGACATCGACACCGGTTGCACCGAGGCCACGGCAGGCAGCGCGAACAATGCGCGCTGCACATCGTCGGGGGTCGTGCCCGCCGACGGCAGCAGGTACGCGGCGTTGGCCAGACCATCGGCACCGAACACCGCCAACTGCGAACGGTCGAGATACACGCCGAAGCGGTAAGGGCTGGGATGCACCCCGGCGATCGGAACCACTGTGTCGACCATCGCGATCCCGGTCGCCGACAGGGCCGGATGCGTGAGGATGACCGAGTCGCCCACCGACAGATGCAAGTCATCCGCGGCGGTGCGCGAGATCACGATCCCGTGGTCGCTGTTGCCCGCTGCGATGGTTGGTGTCCAGACCTCGCTGGTCATGTCGATCGACTCGACGATCACATCGAAGCCGCTCGTCATCGGCTGCCCGACAGCGCGGACATGGCCACCCACGCGCAACACCGGTTCGATCGCCCCGACCGTCGGCGAGGAAGAGAGCGCCGCGAACTGATCGCTGTCCACCTTGACGAAACCGTCGAGCGCGACGGCGACCCGATCCGGATGGTCGGCGAGCACCTCGCGGTCGTTCGCATCGACTGTGCCGTAGAACGAGTCGAGCATTCCCAGCACCGCGACCAACGTGGCAACTGCCGCGCCGATTCCCAGCGACGTCAACAACGTGCGCCGTGGAGTACGCAGGACATTCGCGATCGGCATACGTCGGAACGCACTGCGCGGCCACGGCAACCGACGCAACAGCGGTGCCAGGCCGCCACGCGCCGTGCGATGAGTGGTGGTGATCGCATCGACCGGCGACATGCGCACCGCCCGCACGACAGGCCACGCAGTCGCCACCAGCGGCAGGACGAACCCGAGTGCGGCGCCACGTGCGAACACAGCCCATTGGAATCCGGTGTGCCACACAGGCATCGGCAACGTCGTCATATACACCGGGCGCAAGGCCCAGATGGCCAGCAAGCCGACGCCCATTCCGAGTACGACGCCGGCGAGCGCGATCTGGACACCCACAAGCATCGGTCGCAGTGCGAGTTGGCGCCTCGAAGAGCCGAGGGCCATCGCAATCCCGATCTCGCGTCGCTGTGCCTCCACCATCCTGCTGGCGAGGTTGAACGCTCCGAACGCAGCACCCGCCAGGATCAGCATCGCGAAAACGTTGTCGACCTTCTGGTCGCCGTCGATGTCGTCGTAGAGCAGTCGATAGGTCGTGTCGTCTCGGGCGGTCATCACCGTCTCGCCGAGGCCCAGGTCCGCAGCGGCGAATGCTGCAGTCACCTGGGCCTTCACTTCGGCTACTGGTACGTCGGCACGAACGTTCAGCACCAGGTCGTTGACCTTGCCGTCCAACCCGGTCAACCGCTGGGCCGTCGCCAGCGGTACGAACACCGCCGCGAAGTTCGCCTGAGCGAAGAAGCCGCCGTCCTCGGTGGTGACGAAGAAGTACTCCGGGGCGAGGCCGAGACCCACTGCGGTGACCGATTGGTCGCCGCTGAGCCGCACGGTGGTGCCTGGCGGCAGGTCGTAGAAGTCGGCAAAGTTGCGTTCGAGCACGGCGGTCGCCCCGCCGTCATCACCTGCTGTCAGCGCCCGCCCGTCACCTGCGGCGACGAAGGGGATCATCAGTTGCGGGCCACCACCGGACACATCAACGCCGACGATGCGACCCGGCACCAGGATCGAACGCCCGGGTGTTGATGCATCCACCTGCGTCGGTTCGATCAATCGCTCCTCGGCGACCGAGACGACCGAAGGGTCGGGCAGATGCTGCAACACAGCGAGCAACGCGCCGGCAGGGGCGGTGGCACCCTCTGCTGCCTTGACGCGCAGGTCAAACATTCCGGTCATCGCAAAGCTGTCGGCATTCGACTCCCGGCGCCAGGTGGCCGTGCTGCCCAACGCCGAGTACACGCCCGTACCGATGGCGATCACGAACGCGATGGCAGCGACCTGCAACCACTTCTTGCGCAGGTCTCGTGCCGACCACCGAAGCGTGAACCACAGGCGCATGCTCACCTACCAGTGCAGATCGGCGACGGCGGCCTTGCCACCACTTGGGGGCCCGTCACGTACGACGCGTCCACCGCTGAGTTCGATCACCCGGTCGGCGATACGTGAGATCTCGCGGTTATGGGTCACGACGATGACGGTGTGACCCAGCGCCGCTTGCTGCTGCAGCACCTCGAGCACCTGCACGCCGGTGTGGAAGTCGAGATCGCCAGTGGGTTCGTCGGCCACCAGGATCGGATTGCCGGTGGCCAGCGCGCGAGCGATCGCGACACGCTGTTGCTCACCGCCCGACAACTCGGCGGGGTAGTGGTGCACTCGCTCGGCCAGCCCGACCTCGGCCAGAACGGCGGCGGCCTTCTGTTTGGCACCCTTGGCGCGACCGGCGATCTCCACCGCGCATTGCACGTTTTCCAACGCGGTCAACGTGGGGAACAAGTTGAAGCTCTGGAACACGAACGACACCGTCTCGCGACGGAAGCGGAACAGTTCGTGCCGGGGTGCGGAACTGATCTCACTCCCGCTCACGATCACCTGGCCGGTGGATGCGATGTCGAGCGCCCCGATGAGGTTCAGCAGTGTGGTCTTGCCACTACCGGATGGCCCGAGCACGACTACGAACTCACCTTGTTCGATGTCGAGGTCGACATCGCGTAGCGCGAACACCTCGCCGGTGCCGACGGTGTAGCGCCGCGACACGTTGCGCAGATGCACTGCGGAAGTCATGTCTGCAGTGTCCGGCAACGATGGCCGGGGAGACAAGAGCCGCAAGTCACCAGGTCATTCCGAACGGTCGTCCAGCGCTGCCTAGACTGCGCTCACACCCAGTCGGAGGTACATCCCATGAGTTCTGGTGCTGTCATTCTCGTCATCCTCGGCGCGATCGCCCTGCTCACGTTGCTCACCGGTCTACGTACGGTGAACCAGGGAACAGTGGCGGTCACTACCATTTTCGGTAAGTACAAGCGCACCCTGCGCCCGGGCCTCAACGTGGTGGTGCCCATCGTGGAGAAGATCTTCCGGCGGATCAGCATCCAGAACCGCGCTGTGGAGTTGCAGTTCCAGGCGATCACCTTCGATCAGGCCAACGTCTATTTCACGGCGATGATGGTGTACGGCGCGATCAGCGAGTCCGAAGACACGATCAAGAACATCGCTTTCAAGTTCGTCAGCGAGAAGGACTTCCTCACGGCACTCGTGCGCAGCGTCGAGGGCAGCACCCGCGGGTTCGTCGCCACCAAGAAGCAGGCGGAGATCCTCGCCTTGCGCGGCGAGATCGTCGCCGAGGTGAAAGAGAACCTCGACCACGTCATCGAGACCTGGGGTTACCACCTCATCGACCTGCAGCTCAACGACATCACCTTCGATCAGGCGATCACCACCTCGATGGCGCAGGTGGTGGCCAGCAACAACCTCAAGGCCGCCGCCACCAACGAGGGCGACGCACTGCTGATCCGCAAGACCAAGGAGGCTGAGGCGCTCGGTACTGCGGTGCGGATCGAGGCCGAAGCCGAGCGAACGGCCGCTCAGCTGCGTGGCCAGGGCGTTGCGCTGTTCCGCGCTGAAGTCGCCCGTGGTCTCGCGCAGGCGGCCCGCGAGATGGATGCCAACAGCGTGGATCAGTCGCTGATCCTGTTCTCGATGTGGACCGAATCCATTCGCCACGTTGCTGAGAACGGCAGGGGCAACGTGCTGTTCCTCGACGGTTCGCCGTCCGGGATGGAGAAGCAGATGCAGGATCTGATGGCCATGCAGCAGTTGCACGTGGTGCAACACCCCACCACCCCTGGATGAACGCCGTGAGTCCATTCGGTCAACTAGCGAGGAACTGCGGTTAACATCGCGCCCCAGTGGAACTCGGTGAAACTCTCCCCGCACGTTGGTACAACGATCCGGACATCTGGCAGCGCGAGCGCTGGCCGGTCTTCGGTAGCAATTGGGTGCATGTCGCCTACGACCACCAACTGCGCAACGTCGGCGACTACGTCACCGAAAACCTGGCCGGCTGGCCAATCTTCATCCGTCGGATCGAAGACGGTTCTTTGCGCGCCTTCTACAACCTCTGCCCACACCGTGCCGGCCCGATCGTGTTCGAAGGCGAGGGGTGTTCCAAGAATGTGGTGTGCAAGTACCACGGCTGGGCATTCAACGCCGACGGCAAACTGCTGAGTGCTCGCGACTTCGGAGCCGATGTACCGCCGAACATGGATCTCACCGGAATTCAGGTGCACTCGTTTCGCGGCATGATCTGGGTGTGCCTCAACCCCACGATTCCTCCGCTGATGGAGTGGCTCGCCGAGTTCCCGACGGA
>WLIV01000046.1 GCA_009702045.1 Actinomycetota bacterium
CCACCGCAACGGTCACCTGCGTGAGCACTGAGACCGGTAACGAGGAGTTCGCCACGAAGGCGGCAGTGAACATCGCTGGCACGGTGTCGGCGTACGACCGTACGGTGCCAAAGCTCGATTCATACGCGTGCTGAGATGGTGTGCCCGGTGCCACAAGTCACCACGCTCGGTTGTCGTCCAACCTTGTTGCGTAGCGAACAATGTGTGATACTTCTGTGAAGCTCAACAAGAGAGGGGGGACAGTGAACTACCAACTCCGACGAGGTGTAGCGATCGCTGGCCTCGTGGCCTTCAGCTTCGGCGTCACCACTGAGGCAGACGCAGCACAGAGCGTTACCGCCGGCAAGAACAGGTGCACCGTGACCGCCGTTGCACCCACGCTCAAAGGAACCACGCTCACTGGGAGCGCTACCGTGCTGTGCACGATGGCCGGTTCGGTCGCAGTCCTCATCGGCGTCGTCGAGCTCGACGGCACCGCCGAAGACCTCAAGGTCGAAATCCCGGTGAAGTCAATCGCCGTGAGCGTGAGCGCCAACAAGGCCGTCACCATCGCCACCGCATCGGTCGCATGTATCAGCACCGAGGCCGGGAACGAAGAGTTCGCCACGAGGGCAGCTGTCAATCTCGCGGGTACTGTGTCCTTGCTCGACCGCACGGTTCCCAAGACCGACGCGTACGCCTGCTGAGATCGCCATGAAACGCCTAAGTCTCCCTCGCATTGCCCGCGTTCTTACCGCTACCTCCTTTGGGCTGACTGCGCTCTGCTGGCCGACCGCCCATGCATCCGTCAACGTGGCCACCGGAGCGATGCGCTGCTCGGTCAGCAGCCGGCAACCCACGCTCTCCCTCTCCAAGCGGTTGGGCGGTTCAGTGGTCGTCACCTGCAACACCGCGACCACCATCGGAGTGGCGATCACCGTCGTGGAGCTCGATGGCGTCACAGAGGACCGGACCCTTGAGGTTCCCCTTCAAGTCCGCTGGGTCACAGTCGCAGCGAATACACCCGTGGTGGTGACCACTACCCGAGTGAACTGCGTCAGCACCGAGGTCGGCGGCGAGGAGTTCGCAACTCGAGCGCGGCTCAATGTGTCGGGAATACTCTCGGGCTGGGACCGTTCTGTTCCCGTGACCGACGCATATGCCTGCTAGCGAGGTACCTCAGCGCACGCGGCGAACACAGAAGCAGTTGGCATACGCCCTCGTCACGGTTGGCGCAACGGTGGTCGCCAACAGCCTACGAATGACCGTTCGCCTGGATGCTGCGGTCGTTGCGGCAGCCTTCGCCAACGGGCTATTGCTCGGCGGGCTCGCACTCGTCACGGCGATCATCACCCTCGTGCTCCATGGGCACCACCACCTCGCCGACACTGCATTGGCGCCGGGGATGCTCGCAGCAGCAATCGCCGGACGATGGGTATTGACCCTCATCAACGACCGGGTATCCGTTCAACGATGGCTGACGACTCGAATTGGTGCGCTTGTCGGAATGTCGTTTGTTGCTGGAGGGTTCGAGCGCCTGCTGTTGAAGCAGCACGATGTACCCGGCCTCGGCCAGTGGTCGTCGTCTGCGATCGCGACCCTTGCTGGCCTGTGCCTTGGCGCGCTGCTCGTGTGGCGACCGAAACGATCCCCCGGATCGGTGGCCGTCTTCGCCTCAGCTGCCGTCGCCTTTGGCACAGCGATCATGCTGTTGTTCACCGTGTCGTTCTGGAGTCGGCAGGACGAGCGACTGCTGCACATCACTTCCGACGCGTCGGTTGTAGGAGTGTTGTCGTCGCTCACCGAAGACATGAACGTGATCTCTGCGAAGGTGGCCACTTCGACCGAGGTCACCTTCGACGAGGTCACCTTCTCGGAACTCATCCAGAGCGTCGTGTTTGGGCATGAGACGATCCACGCCGCACAGCTCGTTCACATCAACAGCGACCAGTCTGTCGTGGTGCTCTCGGAACTCTCCGCGATGGGCGAGGAGTTCGACCGCTCCCTCGCCAACTGGACCCAGGGGCAAGGACCCGCCTTCGCCCAAGTGCTAGCGAGCGAAGTGCTCACTTATGCCGGATTCACTTGGCTTCCACTCCCCACAGGCGGGGAGCAGCCGTATCTCGTCTACGCGGCTCCCGTCGCGGTGAACGGCTCCTTCTCCGGCAGCCGAAATCTCCTTGTGACCACGATTTCGCTACCGGTGCTGCTCAACAATGCGGCGGCGCCCACCATCGTCGCCACGAGTCAAGCCGACATACTCCTTTACGCGCGCGCGCCCGAAGGACTTACCGCGCTGTGGAGCACCTCGGCCAACTGGGACAGCACAGCGCCGAACCCTGGGTCGGTCTCCAACCTGTCCGCAGAACCTGCCGACACGACCGCCAGCCAAGCAGTGAGTACCTTCTCGCTGAACGCGACTGAGTTCGACCTCATCGTGAGGCGAGGTGTCGACTTCGGGTCACCACTCGGTTTTCGCCGCATCGTCTTGGCCGCCGAGTCGCTCGGCGGCCTGCTGTTGTTGTCGTTGTTGATCGCGAATGGCGACCGCACAGCCCGACGCGAGAGAGAGCGCGTTCGACGTGAAGCATTGCTGGGAGCTGCGCTGCAAGGTTCCCTGGGATGGACAGCCATCATCGACGAGAACGACTGCGTGATGATGGCCAACAGCAACCAGCACGGCGGGGCCACAGGGAGTCGCATCGCGGATCTCACATTGTGGTCGAACGACTCCGAGGCCAGTTCCAAGATCTGTCGGTTGCTGTCGGGAGCGCGCGGCGGTGAACCAGGCAGCCAGCAACACGTCTGGAGCGACCCGACCGATGCCAGCCATGCAATTCGTATCTTCCAAGTCGAGGTACGTCCGCTCTCCGACCCCAGCATGGTGTACGTGCAATGTGTCGACGTCACCGAACACCGCGACCGGGCCATGCGGACCGCTCAGTCCGAGCGGATGGAAGCCATCGGCGTTCTGGCCGGTGGCCTGGCGCACGACTTCAACAACCTGTTGTTCATCACACTCGGCTATCTGCAAATGCTGCAGCGCCAGCAGCTGATCAGCAACGACAAGCAGGCCAACATGTACGTCACGCGGGCGATCGAGGCAGTCGACCGCGGTGCTGTGGTGGCCAAGTCACTGCTCTCATTCGCCCGCAGCCAACCGCTGACAGCAGTGCCGCTGAATCTGCGCGAGTTCCTCGAGAACTTGAAGCCGCTCGTGGAGCAAGGACTCGGGTCGGCGCACTCGCTCACCACCACCACCGCCGCCGGTGAATCCCTCGACGTCGTCGTGGATCCTGGTCGACTGTCCAACAGTTTGTTGAACATCGTGTTCAACGCCCGCGACGCGATGGACGGCCCAGGTCGGCTGGAGATCCGAGTTGCTCACGCCACAGCGTCACGCGACGATGACGCCGAGCCGGAGGACATGGTTGCGATCTCCGTCACCGACACTGGGCGAGGTGTGCCGCCGGAGGTGCTGGCGCGAGCCTTCGAGCCATTCTTCACCACCAAGAAGGTGGGGAGCGGCACCGGCCTCGGCCTGTCCACGGTGTACTCCTTCGCACAGCAAAGTGGCGGCTGGGCGGCCATGGAAAGCACCGAGGGTGTCGGTACCACCGTCACCATCTTCCTCCCCTCCGTCCGCGGAAGCGTCGCGCCGGTCACGTCTGCGCAGGCCACCCTTCATGTCGCGACCAAAGCGCTGGTCGTGGACGACGAACCGGCCCTCGCCGATCTCGTGGCCGGGTGGTTGGAATCGTTCGGCATGGTCGTCAGAGTGGCCAACAGTCCCCAGACCGCGCTGCAGGTAGCCGATGAGTTCAAGCCGCAACTGCTCATCTCCGATGCCAACCTGGCCGACCCGGTTGATGGTCTGGAGTTGGCGAGAGTGCTCGTGCAACGCGATCCCTCGCTACTCGTCGTGTTCATGACCGGTTTCAGTGATCGAATCAAGGCCCTGCAACGGGCAGGAGTGGCAACCCTGGCGAAGCCATTCTCTTCCGACGACCTGCGAGCTATCCTGGTTACCCACCTAGGTGAGCGACTTGCGCACCAATCCCAGCCCGAGGGCCCACTATGACCCCTGCCGCCCCGCAGCGCACGCTGCTCGTGATCGATGACGACATCGCCATCTGTCAGATGCTGGCGGATCTGGCATCAACCTTCGGCTACCAGACGGACATCGCGTGCACCCCCGAGGAGATCGACAGCCTCGTCGGCCGCGGGCACGACCTGGTGATGCTCGACCTCTCACTCGGCGAGACCGATGGCATGCGCGTCATGCGCGTGCTCGGTGAACGTCAGCCTGGCGCCAACCTGGTGCTCCTCACAGGTGCAGGTGTCTCGGTGCTGAGCGGTGCCAAACGGGTGGCCGAGCTCAGCGGTTTCAACGTGGTCGGCGCGTGCAGTAAGCCCACGAGCATCACCGAACTCGAGGCCGTGTTGCAGCCCCGCGACGAGAGTTCAGTGCTGGCCGTCGACGCCACCCAACACGATCTGGAAGCGCAGGTGATGGCTGCCCTCGACACCGGCTCGTTCCACCTCGTCTACCAACCGATCGTGAACCTCCAAACCGACCAGGTCACCGGCGCTGAGGCCTTGGTGCGCTTGAACGCACCCGGTATGGAACGGCTGTCCCCCGAGGTGTGGGTGCCGATGATCGAACGAGCAGGGCGCACCTCCGATCTCCTGGATGTGGTGTTCCGCCTTGCAGCGCACGACCGGGCCACCGCACTTGCGCTGCAGACGCTCCACACCATCTCGGTCAACGTGTCAGTGCTCGACCTCGCCGACACGAACCTTCCCGAGCGTGCGGAGGCTGCACTCGGCGTCGCCGCAAGCCCCCGCGCATGGACCTTGGAGATCACCGAATCTGCAGAGGTAGAACGGTTGGTGGATGCGCTCGACGTACTGGTACGTCTGCGGTTGAAGGGTTTCGGGCTGTCGATGGACGACTTCGGCTCCGGGGCGTCCACACTCGCTCGACTTCGCGAGCTGCCGTTCACCTCGATGAAGGCCGATCGGCGCTACATGCAGACCAACTTCGACGATCCTCACCACACCACCAGCATGCTGCGCGCTGCGGTCGAGCTCGGCGCGGCAATGGGTCTGAAGGTGGTCGCCGAGGGCGTAGAGACGACCGAGGAACTCAACATGGCCCGTGGCGTCGGCTGCGACCTCGCCCAGGGCTACCTGATCGGCCGGCCGGTCCGCGCCGAATCGTTCGGTGTGCTGGTGGCCGCGTGGTATCTCAACGCCACACACGCCTGACGGGCTGCTGACGCCCGCGCACCGCGAGGCCCCACGTGCGCGCTTTTCTGGCAAGCTGTTGACTGCCTTCGTCCCCCAGGAGTCAACCACGTGACCTTCACCCCCCGCTACCGGATCATCGGCGCGTTTGCAGTCATCGCCGTCGCTGGCGCGATCGTCGTCGGCGCCACAGGAAACGACCAGTCCGTCGCCCCGGCACCTGCCACCACCGAAATCACCGTTGCCAGCGAGGCACCGGTCATCATGTCGACCAGTTCGAGCTCCTCCCCCACGACGAGCTCATCCCCCACGACGACGACCACCGCCATCACCACGACCGCCGCTGTCGCCACCGCAGCCATCATCGCTGCACCTCCCGCCGCCGCGGTGCCGGCCGCACCCCGGCCCCCCGCCGCCGACTCGAACACCTACAGCGCGTGCAGCACTTCCTCACTCAACAGCATCAATGCGCTACGGTCCGGCGTCGGCCTCGGCTCACTGGCACCCGCGGGGAACACCGGTGCGTGCAGGTGGGCGCTCGCGCTGGCCAAGCAGGGTGCCCTGTCACACAGCGGGCTACCGTGCGGAGGCACCGGTGGGCAAGTGGTGGGCTTCTATGGTGTGAGCGGCGGCGCGGTCGACCCGACCTCCCCTGCCAAGATCATCCAAGGTTGGTTCGCTTCGCCAAGTCACTACAAGGTGCTCACCTACGCTGCGTTCACCAGAATCGACCTGCAGTTCGTCACCATGACCAGGCCGGACGGTTCGTGGCGGGTGTACGGCGTGGGCAACCTGTGCCCCTGAGCCGCTGAGCTGGCTCAGACGTTGGCGAGTTGCTCGTCGACCTCAGCATGCAGGCGGGCGACGAACTCGTCCAAGCCGACGCCGCGTTCCACTTCCCCGCCCCGCGGGTTGACGCCGAGCGTCGTGCCAGCCACATCGTCGTCGCCGACGACCAGTACGTACGGGGTCTTCTCCATCTTGGCGGTGCGAATGCGTTTGCCGAGCTGATCGCTGGCGCCGTCGAGATCGACGCGGAACCCTTCGGCCTGTAGCCGCGCCACGACCTGTTCGGCGTACCCCTGGTGGGCGGTGGCGACCGGCAACACACGCGCCTGCAGCGGGGCCATCCACGTGGGGAAAGCGCCCGCGTAGTGCTCGAGCAGCACGCCGAAGAAGCGCTCGACCGACCCGAACAGCGCGCGATGCAACATGATCGGGCGGTGGCGAAGACTGTCGGTGCCGACGTACTCCAGGCCGAACCGCTCGGCCATGTTGAAGTCGTACTGGATCGTGCTGAGCTGCCACTTGCGGCCGATTGCGTCCTGTACGTCGATGTCGATCTTGGGACCATAGAAGGCGGCGTCGCCTTCCTTGATCTTGTACGGCAGGCCGTACTTCTCCAGCGCGGCGCGCAGCGCGTCCGTGGCGTCGTCCCATGCATCGTCGTCGCCGACGTACTTGTTGGGATCCTTCGTGGAGAGGTTGGCCGTGAACTCGTTGAACCCGAACGCGCGCAGCACGCTCATCACGAAGTCGAGCAGCGAGGCGATCTCCTCTGCAGCCTGTTCAGGCATGCAGAAGATGTGGCTGTCGTCCTGTGTGAAGCCGCGGATGCGCATCAGACCGTGCAGCGTTCCGGCGCGCTCGTAGCGATACACGTTGCCCAGCTCGAACAGCCGCAGCGGTAGTTCCCGATAGCTGCGCTGCCGACTCTTGAAGATCAGACAGTGCATCGGGCAGTTCATCGGCTTCATGTAGTACGTGCCGTTGTCCATCTCCATCGGCGGGTACATACCGTCCTTGTAGAAGCCGAGATGACCCGACGTCTCGAACAGAGCGGCATTGGACAGATGCGGAGTGAACACGAACTGGTAGCCGCCGTTGGCATGACGTTCGCGGCTGTAGTCCTCCATCAGCTTGCGCACAATGGCGCCCTTCGGGTGCCACACGGCGAGACCGCCACCGAGTTCAGTCGGGAACGACAACAGATCGAGCTCGACGGCCAACTTGCGGTGATCGCGCTTCTCGGCCTCCTCCAGGCGATGCAAGTGCTCGTCCAGCGAGGCCTTGGACTCCCATGCCGTACCGTAAATGCGCTGCAGCATCGGGGCCTTCTCGTTGCCCCGCCAATACGCCCCCGCCACCTTCATCAGCTTGAAGTGACCGAGCTTGCTGGTGCTGGGCACGTGCGGACCACGACACAGGTCGACGAACTCAGGGGTGTTGCGGTACACGCTGATCGTCTCGCCCGAACCGATTTCGCCGGTGTCGTCATTGTCGGCCGCGCCAGTGCTGACACGTTCGATGATTTCGCACTTGTACGGCTGGCCGGCGAACACCTGCAATGCCTCGGCAGCGGGCAGTTCAGCGCGAACGAACGGCTGATCGGCCTTGATGATCACCCGCATCTCGGCGTCGATCGAGGCCAGGTCGCCCTCGGTGAACGTGCGTCCCCCGGGCAGTTCGAAGTCGTAGTAGAAGCCGTCGTTGATGGCTGGGCCGATGGAGTACTTGGCTCCGGGGAACAAGCGAATGACGGCCTGAGCAAGCACATGGGCCGTGGAGTGACGAAGTACGTGGCGGCCAGCGTCGGATTCGGCGGTGATGATCGCCACTGTGGCGTCGGCAGGCAGTGGGCTGCCGAGATCGGCCTCCTCGCCGTTGACGACAGCAGCAACCGCGGCCTTGGCCAATCCGCGACCGATCGATTCTGCCAGAGTGGTCGCAGTGGCACCCTCGGGGAGAGAGCGCTGCGAACCGTCTGGAAGGGAAATCGTGATCTCGGCCATAGGCCGCCCAGTCTACGGTCGGCCCCCTGCGCCGACCCGGGCAATTCCGTATCGTCGCGCCCTTGTCAGGCGCTGGCCATCTCTCTGGAGACGGAGGTGTCAGTGACGACACCCACCTTGGCCGCCATCGTCGGTTCGGTTTCGGCGGTCTTGCCGGCGTAGACGTTGCGGTACTCCTGACCCGTCAGCTGGCGTATCTCGAACATCAGCTCATCGGTGATCTGACGGAGCAGCAGGTGCTCTTCTCCTCCGCGTTGGCGATAGCGCTGCACATTGACCGGGCGACCCACCTTGATCGTGCACTCCATGCGCAACTTTGGGACCTTCGCATCGGGAGGCTGTATCTCACGGGTGCCGATGACGCCGACGGGGAAGATCGGGCAGCCGACCTTCAGCGCCAGCCGAGCTGCGCCCGTTCGCCCTTTGTAGAGCAATCCGTCGCGGCTACGGGTGCCCTCGGGGAAGATGCCGAACAATTCCCCGCGCCGCAGCACCCGTTCGGCCGTGTCCAGCGCGGCCTGACTCTTGTCGCCGCCGGCCCGATCGATGGGGATCATTCCCAGCGCTGGGAACAGGTACTTCGTCTTCCAGGAGTCCATGTATTCGGCCTTGCCGACAAAGCTGATGGTGCGCGGCACATGCAGCATGAGGAAGGCCGAATCGAGGAAGCTGACGTGGTTCGGACACAGGATCGCCGGACCATCGACCGGAAGTCGTTCGAACCCTTCAAGCTGAAAGCGCCACAGATGGTTGGCTACCGGGCGAGCGACGGCGCGCACACGAGCCTGCGCCTTGCCCGCCCCCTGCGCGTTCATCGGCCGCCTGCCGTGCTCACCATGCGCGGAGCATAGTCGCGCCCACACCCCCGCGTTTGAAGCCGAAACCGCACCCGGTGCGGCGCAGCCTTCACACGCG
>WLIV01000047.1 GCA_009702045.1 Actinomycetota bacterium
ACGAGCTACAAGCCGGCCACCGTCACCCTCACTGAGGGCGGCGCCTGACCACCTCCGAGCATTCGGACGATGAGGGGCGGGTCGCTTCGGCGGCCCGCCCCTCTCGCGTCGCGCTCATGGTGAAGTTCGCCCCGTGGGTGTTCGTGTTGTTCTGGAGCACCGGGTTCATCGTCGCTCGCTACGGCACCGACGATGCCGGTCCGCTTACGTTCCTGGCGATCCGCCTGGCGGTCGCTGCGCTGGTCCTGGCAGCCGTCGCCGCGCTCACCGGAGCGCCTCGCCCGGCTCGTCCGCAGCTTGGCTGGGCCGCCGTCGCCGGTCTGGGTATTCATGCGACCTATCTCGGTGGGGTGTTTCTCGCAATCAGTTGGGGAATGCCATCGGGCGTCAGCGCACTCATCGCCGGTCTGCACCCGGTCATCACGTCCGTCGTCGGGCGCTTCGTGTTGTCCGAACGACTGCGACGTCTGCAGTGGTTGGGAGTTGCCCTGGGTTTCGCGGGCGTTGTCGCAGTGGTGGTCGACCACTTTCTGGACAGCACTGCCGGCCTTTCTGCCGGGGCCTTGCTGGCGTCGTCGTGCAGTGTGTTCGGTATGAGCGCAGGCACTCTCACCCAGCGCCGCCGAGGTGGCACTACGCCCTTGTTGTGGGGTACGGCGACGCAGTACTTCGCTGCCGCCGCGGTGCTGGGCATCGGGGCAATCGTGCATCGCGGCGAGGGATTCCACGTCACTGCACGATCGATGTTCGCGCTGGCCTGGGCGATCTGTGTGCTCTCGTTGGCTGCCGTGCTCATCATGTTGTGGTTGCTGCAACGCGAGGCTGCCGCACAGGTCAGCAGCCTGTTCTTTCTCACCCCTGCGCTGAGCACCATGGAGGGAGCGATCCTCTTCGGCGAGCGCATGGGGCCACTGGCGATCGTCGGTCTGGCGGTCGCGTTGGCGGGCGTGTCGCTCACGTTGCGGTCAGCGCGGTAGCGTGACCGGGCAGTCGGGCGACGACGTCTGGCATACAGCAGGAGGTGGCCCATGACGGACACCCATTCACTCACCGGTACAGAGCGCCAGGACCGACAGCCCGAGCAGATCTCGCATGTCGTCGTCCGGTTCGCAGGTGACTCGGGTGACGGCATGCAACTCACTGGTGATCGGTTCACCTCTGTGAGTGCATTGTTCGGTAATGACTTGTCGACCTTTCCCGACTATCCGGCCGAGATCCGCGCTCCAGCGGGCACGGTCAATGGTGTGTCGAGCTTTCAGGTCCACATCTCTGACCACGACATCACCACGCCGGGCGATGCGCCCAACGTGCTCGTCGCGATGAACCCTGCAGCGCTGAAGGCCGACCTCCACCGGCTTGAGCAGAACGGTCTGCTGATCGTCAACAGCGATGCCTTCGAAGGACGCGATCTGGAGAAGGCCGGTTACGACCACAACCCGCTGCACGACGACTTCCTGGCGTCGTATCGCGTGGTCGAGGTGCCGATGACGTCGTTGACGCAGTTGGCCACCGAACCTCTGGGCGTCAAGCCACGCGACGCTGAGCGGTCGAAGAACTTCTTCGCTCTCGGACTGGTGTCGTGGTTGTACTCGCGCCCCATCGAGCCCACCGTCGAGTGGATCGGCACACGGTTCAAGGATCTGGTCAAGGACTCCAACGTCGCCGCGTTGCGTGCCGGTTTCAACTTCGGCGAGACGAGCGAACTGTTCGATCATCCGTACCAGGTGAAGCCCGCCCAGTTGCCGCCCGGCGAGTACACCAACATCACGGGCAACGTGGCCCTGGCGTGGGGCCTCATCGCCGCTGGCCAACTGGCCAAGCTGCCGGTGTTCCTCGGCAGCTACCCGATCACGCCGGCCAGCGACATCCTCCACGAACTGTCCAAGCACAAGCACTTCGGTGTTCGCACCGTGCAGGCTGAGGACGAGATCGCCGCCGCCGGGATGGCCTTGGGTGCGGCGTTCGCCGGTCACCTCGGCATCACTACCACCAGCGGTCCTGGTGTGGCGTTGAAGAGCGAGACCACCAGCCTGGCAGTCTCGCTCGAGTTGCCGTTCGTGCTCGTCGATGTGCAGCGTGGCGGCCCATCCACTGGTCTGCCCACCAAGACCGAAGCCGCCGATCTGAACATCGCAATGTTCGGCCGTCATGGTGAAGCGCCGTTGCCGATCGTGGCGGCCTACAGCCCGGCACAGTGCTTCGATGCTGCTATCGAGGCCTGTCGCCTCGCGCTGAAGTACCGCACACCAGTGATCCTGCTCAGCGACGGGTATCTGGCCAACGGCAGCGAGCCGTGGTTGCTGCCCGATCCGGCCACGCTGCCCGATATCTCGGTGCCCTTCCAGACCGCTACCAACCACGTTGCCGAGGACGGCACGGAAGAGTACTGGCCCTACCTGCGCGACCCCGAGACGCTGGCCCGCCCCTGGGCGATCCCCGGCACACCGGGTCTGCAGCACCGGGTCGGTGGCATTGAGAAGGAAGACGGCACCGGCAACATCAGTTACTCGCCGGCCAACCACACCAAGATGGTGCACCTGCGTCAGGCGAAGATCGATCGCATCGCCAACGACATTCCACTGGCCACGATCACCGGCGATGCCGACGCCGACGTCTGCTTGCTGGGCTGGGGTTCGACGTGGGCCGCGATCGACGCCGCCGTGCAACGCACGCGACGCGCCGGCACGAAGGTTGCCTGGATCCATCTCACACACGTCAACCCGATGCCACCGAACCTCGGTGCTCTGTTGAAGTCGTTCAAGCACGTGCTCGTGCCGGAGCTGAACCTCGGGCAGCTGTGCCGTTTGGTGCGGGCCGATTACCTCGTGGATGCCAAGCCGATCACCAAGGTGCAGGGTTTGCCGTTCACATCGGCCGAACTCGAGAATGCGATTCAGGACGCCCTCACAGAAGGAGCCGGGAAGTGACCGATACTGCAGTTCCGCTGACCACCAAGAAGGACTGGGTCAGTGATCAGGAAGTTCGCTGGTGCCCCGGCTGCGGCGACTACGGCGTGATGCATGCCGTGCAAGCGCTGATGCCCGAACTGGGTATCAAGACCGAGAACACGGTGTTCATCAGCGGCATCGGCTGTTCCAGCCGTTTCCCGTACTACATGAACACCTACGGTATGCACTCCATCCATGGTCGTGCCCCGGCGGTGGCCACGGGTGTGGCAGTCGCTCGGCCCGACCTCGATGTGTGGGTGGTCACCGGCGACGGCGACGCGCTCTCCATCGGCGGCAACCACCTGATTCACGCGCTGCGGCGCAATGTGAATCTGACGATCCTGTTGTTCAACAACCGTATTTACGGTCTCACCAAAGGTCAGTATTCGCCCACCTCGGAGCAAGGCAAGGTCACCAAAAGCACTCCGTTCGGCAGTATCGACCACCCGTTCAACCCGTTGTCGTTGGCGCTTGGTGCGGAGGCCTCGTTCGTCGCCCGTACGCACGACCTCGACCGCAAGCACATGATGGCCACGTTCCGTGCGGCGCACGCGCACAAGGGCGCCTCATTCGTCGAGATCTACCAGAACTGCAACGTGTTCAACGACGGCGCCTACGACGCGGTCACGGGCAAGCACGCTCGTGAGGAGAACATGATCGACCTGGTGCACGGTCAGCCGATCCGGTTCGGTGCCGAGGGCCACAAGGGCGTCACGATGGGCACCGACGGTCAGCTGCGCATCGTAGAAGTGGCCGAGGTCGGCGAATCCGCCCTGCTGGTGCACGACGCTCAGCGTCACGATCCGGGTCTTGCGTTCGCGCTGGCCCGCCTCTCGCACGACGATCACTCACCCACACCGTTCGGTATCTTCCGCGATGTCGAACGCGCCGACTACGGCACGATGGTCGCTGATCAGGTGCTGGCCGCCTCGCAGAAGAAGGGCCCCGGAGACCTGGGCGCCCTGCTGCGCAGCGGCGGTACGTGGCACGTTGGCGGCTGACCGGGTAGGAACTACGAACTGAAGAACGTGGAGAGGCCGCCTGTGCCCACACGGGCGGCCTCTTGCATCTCCAAGTCGCGGGCAACGCGCGAAGCCGCCAGGCGACCATGCGCTGTGAGGCGCTTGGCCGCTGCCAACGCGGCAGGTGACCACTGGCTGATCTGCGTGGCCATCGCCAGGGCTTCAGCGAGCACCTGGCCGGGGGCGCTGACCCGTGCCACCAGACCGTTGCGCTGCGCGGTCTCGGCATCGATCCACTCGCCGGCGATCAGCATCAGGTTGGCGAACTGCGTATTGGTGCGCTCGGCGAGCAGGTAGCTGCTGCCGGCCTCCGGTGTGGTGCCGAGGGCGGCGAACGGTGTGCGGAACCGGGCTGCTGGGTCGGCCAGCACGACGTCGCAGTGCAGCAGCATCGTGGTGCCGATGCCGACGGCCAGACCGTTCACCGCGGCGAGCACCGGGGTGCCGATGGCGAACGCGTCCAGCATGCGCGTGAACTGAACGCCGACGTCGTGGCCGCCGGTCTGCAACGCCTTCAGGTCGGCGCCGGCCGAGAACGCCCTGCCGGTGCCGGTGAGCACGATGACCCCGACGCCGTCGTCCGCATCGGCGGCCAGTAGCGCATCGGCCAGCAGTCCGTAGTGCTGGGCGTCGAACGCGTTGAGGCTCTCGGGACGGTCGAAGCGGAGTACTTGGACGCGGTCGTGGTTCTCGGTGTGTACGGGCACGGCGCCTAGTATTACCCCTGCGTGAGCGCGGCTCCGGCTCCAATGTCGGCCCGGTCGCCAGCTGCACGTCCGGCATGCCAACCGTGTGCGTTCAGTCGCCGTGCGGGCATCATCGTGACGTTGGGGAAGGCCTCGGTGTAGGCGGACTCGACCGCTTCCTTGCGGTCGGCGAGGATCGGCACCAGCGCCGAGCCGTATTGCTGTTGAGCCGCTGTGGCGACATGGTCGCGGGCTTCTTCCAACCGTTCGGCCACGCGGTCGGCGAACGCGATGAGGAACGCGCGTTTGAACGACGGGGTGCTCAAGCGGCGGTCGCGCGCTGTTGCTTCGGACATTGCTCGCGTCGCCTGCACCAGCAGCGAGGTGAACAACAGGTCGGTGAGTTGCACATCCACGGGGAAGCCCATCACCGTCGAGAACCCGGCTTGCGGCGACCACACGCTGCGCACTCCGTTGACCTCGCCGATGGCGGACAGGAACGTGGCCTTCTCGTCGGCGTACGGGTTGTCGATGTGCACGCGGCGGGATGTCACGCCGCGGTGCGTCGCTCCGACTTCCGAGGCCGCCAGCACGGCAGCGTCGATGGAGTGCTTGGTCATGAGCTCTTGCGCCTTGGCGGTGAATGACTCTGCCTCGGCTTCGAACTCGGTGCCCTCCGCTTTGGCCAACAGCGCGCGGATGACCTTCAACGCTTTGGCGTCGATCTCGCCGGTGTGATTGACGGTCGGTATGTGGCCCTTGTTGCTGGCAGGCCACTTCGACGGTGGTGGCAGCAGGTGCGACAAGCGGGGTAGCGAGCGCAGCAGCGTCAGTACTTCGCTGGCCTGCTCGTGCGCCTCGTCGGGGTGCACCTTCTCAGCCTTGGCCCATGTGGCCACCGGGTCGCTGACCCCGCCGGTGATCGTGCCGCGCTCGGGGTGCAGCACTCCCAGCTCGGTGAGTTGGTCGAGCCACTCCTCAGGCGCGCGCTCGGTCGCCCCGGTCTGTCGGGCGTGCACGGCGAGACACACGACGACCAGACGCGAGGCGCGCTGGTTGATGCCACGCTTGACCGCGTGCACGAGATCGGCCGGCTGCCAGCCGTTCTCGAGCAGCAGGTCGACGGAGTGTTGAATGGTGCTCAGCCGGTGTAGTACTGGTCGGTGATCGTCAGGCACTCGTCGAGGATCGCGAGACCTTCCTCGATCTCGTCGACACTGGACGTGCACGGCGGGGTGACATGCAGGCGGTTGAAGTGGGTGAAGGGCCACAGCTTGCGGGCCTTGCACGCCGCCAGCAGTTCCTGCATCGGCTTGGCGTCGGCGCCGGCGGCGTTGAACGGCACCATCGGCTCGCGGGTGGTGCGGTTCTTGACGAGCTCGATTGCCCAGAACACACCCATGCCGCGGACATCGCCGACGCTGGGGTGGTTGGCCTTCAGCTTCTCGAGACCGGGGGCGATGACATCGGCGCCCAGCGAGCGAGCGTGCTCGATGATGCCCTCTTCCTTGAAGATGTTGATGCTGGCAACGGCCGAGGCGCAGGCCAACGGGTGGCCCGAGTAGGTGAGGCCGCCGGGATACACCCGATCTCGGAATGTGGCGGAGATTTTGTCGCTGATGACGACGCCACCGAGGGGCACGTAGCCCGAGTTGATGCCCTTGGCGAAGCACACCAGATCGGGCTGCACGCCCCACTTCTGGAACGCGAACCACTCGCCGCAGCGGCCGAACCCGGCCATCACTTCGTCGCAGATGAGCATGATGCCGTGGCGATCGCAGCGCTCGCGAATTCCCTGCAGATAGCCGTCCGGCGGGACCAGGATGCCGTTCGTGCCGACGACGGTCTCGATGATGATCGCGGCGACAGTGTGCGCGCCTTCCACCATCAGCGTGTCGTCGAGGTGCTGCAACGCGCGCTCACACTCTTGGGCCTCGCTGGTGCTGTGGAACGCCGAGCGGTACGGGTACGGACCCCAGAACTTGACGACGCCGGGCATCCCCGGCTCGCTGGGCCAGCGACGCGGGTCGCCGGTGAGCGTGATCGCGCCGTTGGTGGCGCCGTGGTAGCTGCGGTAGTGGTTCAGGATCTTGTGGCGGTTGGTGTGCAGGCGCGCCATGCGCACAGCGTTCTCGGTGGCCTCGGCGCCGCCGTTGGTGAAGAACACCATGTTGAGGTCGCTGTTGGTGAGGCCGGTGCCGGCCACCTCGGTGATCAGTCGGGCAGCTTCGCTGCGGGCGTCGTTGGCGTGGAACGGGGCGATCGTGCACAGACGGTCAACTTGTTCCTTGATCGCCGCGACCAGTTTGGGGTGCTGGTGACCGATGTTGACGTTCATCAACTGGCTGGAGAAGTCGAGGTAGCGGGTGCCGTCCTCGGTCCAGAAGTAGCTGCCCTGGGCGCGAGTGACGACCAACGGGTTGATGGCGCCCTGTGCGCTCCAGGAGTGGAACACGTGGGCGCGGTCGCTGGCAAAGGCATCGGCGGGGTGGGTGTCGAGCGCGGTCATGCATGCATCGTAGTTGTCACATGACATGGCGTACAGACATGACTTTGTACCTGTACAAACTTCGTTCGCCGCCCGTTTGCTACGTTTCGTGCTCATGGGTGAGATGGTCACGTTCAAGAGCAATGGTCACACGTGCGACGGCTACATGGCGGGCAACGGCCCCGGTGTGCTTGTCATCCAAGAGTGGTGGGGTCTCGTACCGCACATCAAGGATGTCGTCGACCGCTTTGCTGCGGCGGGTTTCACGGCTCTTGCTCCCGACCTCTATCACGGTGAGTCAACGACCGAGCCCGACGGCGCCGGCAAGCTGATGATGGCCCTCAATCTCGACACCGCGGGCAAGGACCTTTCCGGTGCCATTGATCTGCTGGCTGCTCGTTCGCGCTCGCCGAAGGTTGGTGTGGTCGGGTTCTGCATGGGCGGCGGTCTGGCGCTCGTCGTCGCCTGCCAGCGTCCCGATGCAGTCGCCGCCGTGGCCCCGTACTACGGCGCGATTCCGTGGGATTCCGTGCAGCCGAACTGGTCGGCGCTGACCGCCAAGGTGGTCGGCGAGTACGCCGAGAACGATGGCTGGGCGAGCCCCGAGGCCGCTGCGGCGCTGCAGTCGCAACTGCAGACGCTCGGCAAGGACGCCACGCTGCACATCCACCCCGGCTGCGACCACGCGTTCTTCAATGACGCCCGCCCCGAGGTGTACAACGCCGCCGAAGCGCAAGTCGCCTTCGTGCGCACCGTCGACCTGTTCAACGCCACCCTGTAGGCAGATCGCGTGTTGCTCGACCGGGCCGCTCGGCCCCGCCCGTAATGCCACGTTCCGAATCTTTCAGACTTCGCCGCCTGGGGCCATGTCGCGCAGCAGGCTTCTGGGAAGGATTCGTCCGACATCCGCTGCTGGGCAGGATCAGTCCCGGAAACCGGAACCAAAGCCGCCTAGATCTCGCGCCAGGCATCGCTGGTTCCCGCTGGACACGGAGCGCCATCTCGGGCAAAGTGCTCGCCTGATCCAACGTTGGCGGTGAGAAGGCGTACCGCGCCGCCTGAACGCCAACATTGCTGCGACCAGCTCGATGTTGGCGATGAGATGGGGCACCACGCCGCCTGAACGCCGAAGCTTGCACGCCCAGATCTGCCGATCTGCGCTACGTGACTTGCGAGTGGAAGTCTGAAAGAGGCGGAATCGAGCGTCGGCGATCCATGCGTGGCGGGCATCGGATGGCCGTGTGCGAATGAGCGGACGGCGAGGCTCTGCTTCATCGGAGTTGGCTTGCTGCTCGGAGCGCACGACTACCGCTGCTGGCAGTGCGGGACCATGCCGCTGGAGTTCGGCAAGGACGACGCCGAATTGGCTGCCGATCGAGACCCTCGTGCTCGGCGATTCAGACTTCGGATGTTCGCCCTGGTTGCTGCACTCCTCGTGATCGCGGTGCAGTCGGCGTCGCTCGGTAGAGAAGTCTGAAAGAGGCGGAATCGGGCAAAGTTGGGCTGCCGCTCGTGACGAGTCGGCGTACCCAGTCGTGGCGATGGAACTCACTCCGATTGCTGGGTTGCGGCTGCGGCGGGCGGTGCTGGGCACGCTGCTGACAGCGAACCATCCGCGTAGCGTCGCCGACGTCGTCCGCGGCTTCTGGGAAGGATCCGTCCCA
>WLIV01000048.1 GCA_009702045.1 Actinomycetota bacterium
GCCTTCGCCGGAGTGAAGGCCCAACCAGTAGCCGCCTGACCTGCCGTGGCGGTCTCGTTCGAGTCCTGCAACAACACCTGGAACGGACTCGCCATCCCACCGTCATACACAGTGACCGAGAACGTCACCAGACCCGGCGACGCCACCACCACCTTCTGCGTCACCGCCTGCGACGTGAACGAGAACGTCAACGAGTTCGGCGCCCACTTGCCCAACGACGGAGTACTCACACCCGCACCAAAACACCCATCACCCAACGTGTAACCAGAACCGACCCAACCGCCAGCGCCGGCGGTGAACGTGCCATTGACCAACGCCAACGGAACCGGCAACGCAGCATTCTTCGTGCGTCCCGACGACGCACCACCGTCGCCGCCACTGGAACACGCCGCCGCCACCAGACACAACACGAGCATCCCAGCGATCACAGTTCGATAACGGCGAGTCAAGCGAGATGCCACGGGCGGATCCTTTGATCATCGAGGACCGCGCATCGGTACCGAGAAACAACATTCAACCAGACCCACACACCACCCGCACAGAAACAAGCACACCTAGTTTCAACCTCGGATACAGTTTGAGCTGATTGGCTCTGCATCCGCCGTTGGCTGCCGAACGTCACCGACTGCGAGAACCAGCACCCATGAACACCCAACGAACCGCTCGACGACGCGCCACGGGCACCATCGCCGTACTGCTGTGCATCTCGCTGGCCGCTGCCGCATGTAGCGACGGCACCAACAACGCCAGCGGCCGCACCCGCAACGCCGCCCTCGTCGGGCTGATCAACGGAACCTTCACCGCCGACCAAGGCGGATGGGTCGGCGCAGGATTCCCACTCGGCAACTGGGGGAAGTGCGCGAACGGGTGGCCATCACTCGGCGACCCCGCCAATGCGCTGACCTTCGGCACAGGCGCCGCCACTGTCACCCAAAGTCTGACAGTCCCCAATAAGGGCAGCACCGTGACACTGTCAGCAAGCGGTCGGGTCGGCGGCAACGTCGCCAGCACGTACACCTTCACCATGGCCGACAACAACGAAGCACCCTCCACCGGCGCGCTCACCGGTATGTCATATACCTCACCCACGGCGTCGACCCTCTCTGTCACCACCACCGCGGCCAACGAGAACGTCACGATCACGATCGCTGCCGTCACTGCCACTTCATCACAAACCGGTTGCATCGGACCCGTCATCACCGGCGCATCACTCACCATCGTCGACCCGGCAGCTGCTGCTGCTGCCGCCGCCACTACCACCACCATCGCTCCCGTGAGCGCTGCGACCACCACCACCACTATCGCGCCCGTCGTACACGCCGAATGCGTGGCCCCCACACCCTGCATCGTCGGCAGCGTCGACTCCAAGGGACGCACCGTAATCTTCTACGGACGGGCAGACGCTTACGCGGTCGGGATCGGCCACGATCAATATAATCAAGTGCCGATCATCGCTATCCAGATGGCGCCCAACAACTGGAACGGTGGAACCACTGGTGACCCCCGCCTCGGCTGGGACGACGCCACAGCACTGGTGGCGACGTACGGCAATTCCGGCGAGCAATGGCACCTCCCGTACTACAGCGAGCAAGGACTCATGTGCCGGATAGCGCAAGGGCTACCTGCCTCGGCTTTTGACTGTCCAAATTCCGTCTTTGTGCAGCCCGGGTTCGGCACTCTCTATTGGAGTGCTGACAGCAATCCGGCGCTGTCGACCGCAAAGGCCTTCTGGATGACCGGCGCTGAAGTCTTCACGAGTTACAGCACCGCAGGGCTCTTTGACGCAGACGCATGGGCTCTCCAGGTATCGCAAAGGCGAAGCGATGGATCGGCTCCGATGGCCGCCCGCTTGTCGGTACGGCCGGTGCGCGAGACCATCATCATCCCGATTCCAACAGTCGTTTTCGTTCCGGGTACGTGGCCACCGACGACGCCAGCTCCCCCCGACAAGATCTACCAACTCGGCGATATTGGTCCAGGTGGAGGAACCGTGTTCTACGTGAATCCCAATGCGCCGGACGGTTCGAAGTACTTGGAGGCGATGCTGCCGTATTGGTCGTGCTGCTCCGACCTGTTCGGCGGCTTCCGCTATGTCAACGAATGGAATGGCACCGACCCTTGGTCCAACTGGGCGAAGGCGATGAGCTACCGCACGGGCCATGGCAGCTACAAGGCGGACTGGTTCCTACCAACCGTGGAGCAGCTGAGGATGATGTTCAACTCGACCGGTACTGCATATGACGTACACATGGATACTTCGCAATGTTCTGACTACTGGAGTTCACAACATATGACGAGTTCTCTCGGCGGGGTTACACTTGACATGGCCTATGTCGTCGACGACGGTCCAGCGAACTACCTCCAAGATGTAACCCTCCCGTACTGCGTGCGTTTGATTCGCAAGTTCTGAGCCAGCCAGTGTCGCTGGTTCACGCCCAGACCAACGTGCCTTCGGGCCGCCCCGGTAGTGCAGAGCGGCATCTCTGGCGCCGCATCTCGGTTTCATGTCGCGGGGCGTACCGCACGTTTGCGGTCAAGCCCGCGACGTCAAGGGGCAGCGGGACCTCTGGCGTGAACTTGTGGGCACTCGCAGCGCCGGCCGGATGACATCGAAACCTCTGCCGCTGCACGACAGCTCCATCGATGCACGCCGCGTCTGGGCACCGACCTGCTACACCGCCACCCTCACAGAGCGAGCGAGGTTGGAGTTCAGCAGGTCGGGATCGCCGCCCTGTCCGGAGCCGTTACTTCCCCAGCAGCGAACCGCCCCGCTCGGCACGACGGCACACGTGTGGTACTCGCCAGCCGAGATCGAGCTGGGATTCGTGAGCCCCGTCACCTGCGTCGGCAGAGCAGTGTGAGTGAACGTGCCGTCGCCAAGCCCGCCCATCGCGTTGTACCCCCAGCACATCGCCGAGCCGTCGGTGAGCGTCGAACATGTGTGGAATGCTCCGGCGGTGACCGCGACAGCGGTGGTGATACCGGTGACGGCGGTCGCCGTGCCGTTGTTGGCATACACACCGGTTCCGAGTTCACCCTCCAGGCCGTATCCCCAGCACAGCAAAGTGCCGCCACTGACGATGGCACACGAGTGGTAGGCACCGCTGGCGAGGCTCACAATGTTGGTCAGGTTGGTAACGACGACCGGTGAGTTCGTGTTCGCGTTCGAGCCGTTGCCGAGTTCCAGGTTGCCGTTGAAACCCCAGCACTGTGCCGTGGTGTCCGCCATCACCACGCACGTGTGGTAGCCGCCGGAAGCGACGGCCGATGCCTTGCCGACTCCCATTCCGGTAACGGCGGCCGGTGTCCACGAGTCGGTGTTGTTGCTGTTCCCCAGCTGGCCGTATTGGTTCTTGCCCCAGCACCACACCGAGCCATCCTTCAGCAGTGCGCAGGTATGTACATCGCCCACGCTCACTGCGTCGGCAGCGCCGAGGGCGGTGACGGCCACCGGCACATTGGAGGTGACGGTCGTGCCATCACCGAGTTGTCCGTTGCTGTTCGATCCCCAACAGACGATGGAGCCACCGGAGAGCAGCGCACATGAATGTGCGCCGCCGGTGGAGATCGCTACAGCGTTGGTGATGCCGCTGACCTTCACCGGGGTCGACGACGGGTTGTAGGTTCCGTCCCCGAGTTCGCCGCTGGCGTTGGCTCCCCAGCACCACACCGTTGCGTCGCTCAGGCGCACGCACGAATGAGTCCCGCCCGAGTCCAGTTCGGACACCACAGCGGTCGGAGCCCGAAGCTCGCTGATGGTGACGCTGGTGCTCGCCGCAAGGAAGTCCGCCGATGAGGCCTGCGTTGCCGTGATCGTGACGGTGCCGACCCCCGCGATCGTGACCACACCGGTCGCCGCGCCGATGCTGGCCACATTGGAACTCGAACTCGAGAACGTGACCGCACCGTTGCTGGCACTGGTCGGGCCCGGGATGGTGAATGAGCTCAGACCGAAGATGCGTCCATCGACCGAGAGCGCACTGAGTACCGGCGTTGCCTTGTTGACCACCAGCGGCCCGGTGGTCGATGCCGCCAGGTATCTACCGGACGCGTTCTGCGTCGCCGTGATCGTCACGCTCCCGGCGTGCAGCATCGTGACGACACCCGACGCCGACCCAACAGTGGCCACCGCCGGATTCGAACTGGTGAAACTGAACGCTCCAGCACTGGGGCTCGAAGGCACCTGCAGCGTGAACGCGGGGTCACCGAATGTGTACATACCCGGCAGGAGTCCGCCCAGCGTCGGCACGATTCGACTGACCGTGGTCGAAGGGGCGGTCGTCGTCGGCGGCGGCGTCGTCGTGGTAGTCGTGGTAGTCGTCGTGCTGGTTGTAGTGGGCAACGGCGCAGTGGTCGTTGTCGTGGTGGTGTCCGGTGGCAGCGTGGTGCTGGCGCCTGCAACCTGGGGCACATAGTTGGTATCGGCCGTGTAGTCAGGGTTGGCGAGGTCACGCTCGATGGCGGGCGGCAGGTTCGGGTTCGGCTGGCTCGCCAGCGCTGGAGGCAGCTCCACCTCGACGGTGTTCGGATTGAACACGACGTCGACAACCTCGGTGGTGCTCTGCCCATCCGGATCCACCACCGTCTCGGACACCACGCCCTCCACGGTCTTGGCCAGCACCTTGACGCCGCCTTCGACCTCCGGATCGGCCTGGATACTCACGGCGGGAGTAACGGTGGTCACCTGCTGCGTGGTCACCTGCCCTGTCGACGACGTTGCCGTGACAGCGATCGTTTCACCCGACAGGTCGAGCGTGGCCTCGACCCCGGACGTGGAAGCGACGAGGTTGTCCGCGGCGAAGGACAGCGACACCGATGGATCGGTGGTGGTGATCGAACTGTCGGTCATGACAACCGGGGAGTCGTTCGCTCCGTCAGTGGTGAAGTGGGCGATTCCCTTTGGTGTGACAGCAAAGACGGACGCGGTGCCTGAAGAACTGAAGCTCACCACCTGCCCATCAGACGATCCGCCCGAGGTACCCGACGTGGAGGAACTCCCGCTCGACGTCTGCGGAATCTCCACGACGTAGTCGTAGCTCGGTCGATCCTGCGTGGCACCCGGACTGCGTCCGACACGGGTGACCGACCAGCCCTTCACCGGAGTAGCAGACGCTCCGTCGGCACTCTGCGCTGCCGACTGCGGCGACACCGTCTCGCCGTTGGCCTGCACCTCCCAGTTCAGATCAACCGATCGGATCAGCAGTGTGTTCTTGGCAACCTTGACATCAGACCCGCAGAACGGGCAGGTGCCGATGCGCGAGTCGAACGGGGTGAGGTCCATATCGCCCGCACCGCCGGTCCACGGCGCCGGGTCTGCGGTCTGGTCGGGGGCACTGAACGAGAACGACCAGGTTTCATTCTTGAGATCAACGTCGAGGTAACGATTCTTACCCGGCCAGTTCGAGTCGTACAGCTGGATCCGCGCCACATCGGGGGTCGGGTAGTCCACTGCGTACGGCAGCAGGGCGTGCCCACCCGCGGCCACATACACCCCAAGGGTGTACTGCAGTTGGCCGGTGGCGAAGGACGCTTTGAGCGCATCGACCTTCTGACGCAGCGACTTGTTCGTCCACTTCTCCACCGCCTTTTGCACTTCTGGCAGGAACTGCGTGGCGAACGAGCGGATCACCGTGTGCACAGTGTCTGCGTCGGCGGGGACTTCCACGGTCGACGGCGCAGCCTGGGCATTGAATCGGGCCTGAGCGAGCGCCACCATTCCTTCGCAGTGCCCGCTGGCGCGCGCCTGGTTGACCATTTGTGCCCATGCAGCGGCCTCAGCGGTCAGGACACACGGTGTGGCGGTACCTCCGACACACACCTTGTCGCCCGAGCCGAACATGCTCACCATGTCGGCCTCATCGAAGTTCACATCTGGGAACGAACCAGACGGGAAGTTCGGGAACGACCAACCATTGGCATTCGGCTGGAGTGCCGACGCGACCGGACCAGCCGGCGCCGCAGGTGTGTCCGACGAACCGCCGCTGCATCCCGCGGCGAGCACAACACAGAGAACAACGGCGCACAGCCGGCGAGCCGACGAACGTTCAATCATCGGCACGGGCATCGCAACGGTCGCTTTCAACGGTGGTGAGTGGCAACCGACAGGGAACCACGAGCAAGCGAGTACACCATGCCGCTGCTGCCCAACGAGGCAGCCAGCCAGTTCCCAGACGATACTGTCCGCAACTGTCCACGACAAGCGACTAGAAGGTTCGGAAGCCCCAGTAGTTGATCAGTTCAGTGTTCTGATGGACGGATTGGATATCCGTGTAGGCATAACACCAGTAGATGTAGGTCAACCCCGCGAGCAGTTCCGAAGTCCAGTACGGATTGGTTCCGTACGGCACTCCTGGTATGCCAGCTTTTCCAGCACCCTCCCACTGTCTCAGTTCGAGGATCGTCGGCAGGCGCCATCCGGTGCGTCCGCCGACGTTGTAGGCGGCAAGGTTGCTGACCGCCGTGGCGTAGTTGGCCCCGGCACCGTACGCGGTCGCGAATGAGAGCGGTGCCGATTCGACATAGCGCGACCCGGCTGCCGCAGCGAGGTTCGCCGAGATGATGATGCCGCCACTCGGCCCGACGTCATTCAGTTTGCAGACTCCGCCCATTGCACATGTTGGTGGTGCAGCGATGGTCGTGGTGGTGACCACTGGCTTGGCAATCGTCGTGGTGGTCGTAGTGGACGCGGTGCTCGTGGTGATAATGATCGTGGTGGTGGTCACTGGTGGCGCGGAGGGGTTGAAGAAGCGCACTGGGCGCACGAGTAGTGAGCCGAGCTTGCTGGTTCCGCTTGACAGGCCGAGATCGAGCCAGGTCGCCCAGGCGTTGGCAGCGACAGATGAGTCGGTGGAGCTCCAGTAGAAACCGGACGGGAACCCGGCTCGCTTGGTGCCAGCGGCGGCTGAACAGATGGTTCCGGTGGTGACGTTGCGCGCGTACAGGCACAGCTTGTTCAGTTCGTCCTTGGTCGGCAGATGCCAAGTAGTGGCACCGCTCCCCCGGTAGGCGTTGGCCGCGGCACTGGCCGCTACCCACGACAACGCTGGATCGGAGAGGCCGCCGCTCCAGTTGCTGGGAGCTGCTTCCATGTACTGAGAGCCAACCGGAGCAGTCAGATCGACGAAGAACACCGGGCCACCGCTGGGGCCGACATCGCCGACCTTGGCGGTGTAGACCACCGGAGCCGCCGGAGCGGTGGTGGTCGAGGTGGATGACGACACCGTCGGCGTCAGGATCGTGGTCGTCGTCGGGATTGTCGTGGTTGCCGGGATCGTGGTGCTGGGGATCGTGGTGCTCGCGCCCGCCGCCAGCGACGCGTTGGTCATCTGCACCCCGTAACAGTTGCCCCAGAAGTTGGCAGACACACCCGACAGTGTGATCGTGACCGGCTCGTTGACCACCGTGGTCGTCACCGCCACCGACACCACACTCGGCGTTGCGTACCCCGAAGGGGTGGTCTGACCTTTCGTGGCGGTCTCGTTCGAGTCCTGCAAGACCACCTGGAACGGACTCGCCATAGAACCGTCGGACACAGTGACGGAGAACGTCACCAGACCCGGCGCCGCCACCACCACCTTCTGCGTCACCGCTTGCGATGTGAACGAGAACGTCAACGAGTTCGGCGCCCACTTGCCCAACGACGGAGTACTCACACCCGCAGCAGCACAGCCATCACCCAGCGTGTAGCCGGTACCGACCCAACCGCCAGCGCCGGCGGTGAACGTGCCGTTGACCAACGCCAACCGTCCCGAAGCCGCAGGTGCGGTGGTCGCAGGTGCGGTGGTCGCCGACACGGTCGCAGCGGTCGCAACGGCGGTTGCCGTCGACACCAACGACGCGTTGGTCATCTGCACCCCGTAGCAGTTGCCCCAGTAGTTGGCCGACACACCCGACAACGTGATCGTCACCGGCTCGTTGACCACCGTGGTCGTCACCGACACCGACACCGCCTTCGCCGGAGTGAAGGCCCAACCAGTAGCCGCCTGACCTGCCGTGGCGGTCTCGTTCGAGTCCTGCAACAACACCTGGAACGGACTCGCCATCCCACCGTCGTACACAGTGACCGAGAACGTCACCAGACCCGGCGCCGCCACCACCACCTTCTGCGTCACCGCCTGCGACGTGAACGAAAACGTCAACGAGTTCGGCGCCCACTTACCCAACGACGGAGTACTCACACCCGCACCAAAACACCCATCACCCAACGTGTAACCAGAACCGACCCAACCGCCAGCGCCAGCGGTGAACGTGCCATTGACCAACGCCAACGGAACCGGCAACGCAGCATTCTTCGTGCGTCCCGACGACGCACCACCGTCGCCGCCACTGGAACACGCCGCCGCCACCAGACA
>WLIV01000049.1 GCA_009702045.1 Actinomycetota bacterium
CGCGTCGCCACTACCGTTCCTCACGTCGGAGGCCTCCTTGTCTGCAGATGTCGCAATCCACAGAATGTCGAGGCCTCCGACACACAACGCGGACCCCTATCCCAGGGGCACCCCCATCACACGCCCCCAGCGTTCAACGCGTAGAGCCGGTATAGTCTTCCCTGCATGCGGCCCACGGCAACTCTCCAGGATGGGCGGCAACGAATCCTCGACGCCGCCACCGCCTCGTTGCGGCGTGATGGGGCCGACTGATTCCGTGTCGAGCAGGTGTTGCTCAAAGCCGGAGCGTCCTCCAGTTCGCTCTACCACCATTTCGGCAGCCGCAACGGTCTGATCCGTGCGGCCACCACGGCGATCCACCGCGACCTCGTGATGGCCGAGGACCGGGCGTTGCTCGACCGAGGTATGGCCGCGGAGACCCACGAGGAGTTCTGCCAGTACATCGAAGAACAACTGCGGCGGGCGGTCACCTGCCCCGTGAACCGTGCCCGTCGCATCCAGCGAGCCACCTTGGCCGCCGCCTCGCTGGAATCCAACGAACTGCAACCGAAGGTCGCCGAGTTCCAGATCCTGATGGTCTCGATCATCGCCGACCTGTTCGAGTTCGCGAAGACGAAGGGGATCATCAACCACGATCTCGACTCGTTCGCTTACTGCGCCTGGTTCCAGGGAATGCTCCTGGGACAGTTGCTCACCGAGGCCACGCTGGACGACACGACACGCTGGTTGAGCGTCGCCGTGCCGGCAGCGTTGGCCCCGCTGCGCATGCCTTAGCTGCGTGCCAGCAGGTCGCGGCGGCGCTGCCAGGCGATCATCACCAGCACGAAGCCGGCGGCGATCAGTAGCAACGCTTCTTGGAGTGCCAGGTAGCCGTTGCCGACGTGAGGCAACGTTTCGGGTGCGATCAGGTGGGTGATCACGAAACTCGCGACCGCAGTGTTGCCGGTGGGATCGGTGGCGTTGCAGGTCACTGTGGTGCGACCGAGCGCGAACACTGTGCCCGACGCAGGAGTGCACACGAGTGTGACGGTGCCCGAGTTGTCCGTTGCTGTCGGCAGCGGATATTGCAACGGGCCGGTGCCGGGGTAGGTCGTGTAGATCGTCTGATCGCCACGGCTGACGATCACCGGGTTCACATGATCAGGCACTCGCACCAACAACTCGACCTGCCCGAGACCGGACACCTGTTGGCCGTCATCGGCCGCGAACGTGAACGTGTCCGCACCGCGATACCCGATGAACGGGATGTAGGTGACGTTGGGTGCGGTGCCGACCAGGTACCCGTGTTCGGGCAGATCGACGATCCGATACACCAACGGATCGGTGTCGTTCGCGACCAACGTCAAGCCCTGGCCGAGCGGATCATCAGCATCGATGTCGGCTTGTTGATCGGACTGGACGGGTGCGTCGTTGAGGATCGTCCACGTCGATGACACCGCGGTGCCCGACAGGCCGCCAACAGTGGCAGTGACAGCGAACGTGTGCACCCCGTCCACCAGATCGTTGACCGTGAACGGACTCGAACACACCACCGGAGCAGCACCGTCGATGCTGCATTCGAACGTCGCGTCCGGACCACCGGTGAAGACGAACACGGCGGTGTGCAGCGTCGTCGTAGCAGCAGGATGCGACACCAACGTCGGCTGCGGGCCGACCGCGAGCACCGTCCACGACCACGTCGCCGGAGTCAGATCGACATAACCGAGGTCGTCGATCGCGGCGACCGTCAATGTGTGGTTCCCTGCCGCCAAACCTTCGAGCATGAACGCCGCCGAACACATCACCGGAGCAAGCTGATCGACGCGGCAGAAGTAGTTGGTGACATTGCTGTCGCCCGGCGTTCCGGTGAACCCGAACGTGACACTGCTCGCCGCGACCACCGGATCCGGGCCGCTATCGATCGTGGTCTCCGGCCGCACATACGCGACCGCCTGCACCGGTGCGAGATCCACCTGGGTGGCGCCACCGATCTCGGTGACCCGCCCAGCACGATCGAACGCCCGCACCATCACCGACAACGTCGAACCATCCGCACCCGGCACCTGCAACGCAGTACGCCAGATGCCAGACCCGAACGACACATCACTCCAACGACCACCATTGACCTTGATCTGCACCGCCGCCACCGTGCCATCATCAACAACCGTGCCCGAGAACCGGTAGAAATCGGTCCCCACCGACCACGTGCGACCCACCGTGATCGTGCTGTCATCAAACGACAACACCGGTGCCGCCATATCGGCGAAGAACTCCACGATCCCCGACGTGACCACCACATCATCCCAATCGGTGACCGACACCTCCACCGTATGCACACCACCAGTCACCGTCACCGGGATCCGCTCGTCATGCAACGTCGTCGCGTTCAACACGAACGTGCGCGTCGCGACCACCACACCATCGAGCAACACATCGATCTGCTTGATCGACGCCGCAGCCTCAACATCGACCACCACACCCACCGTGTCAGTGACCGCAACATGCTCACCATCACCCGGGCTGACGATCACAGCGGTCGGTGCCGGATTCGCATACGTGACCATCTCCACCACCGCACCCGTGCGAGTGAACACCGCGCCTGTGAGCAATGTGTGCTGCACCGAGCTCACCAACGGAGCAACACCCACACCCTGCGACGCACAGTTACCGAACACGTCACACGCGCTCAACAACGCATCCGTGCTCAACGTGCTCTCCCACTTCGTGAACCGCTCCGACAAATCGGTCAACACCGGCTGATCCGGGAACAACACCTGCAACGCATCCAACAACGGCGACGGCTGAAGGAACCCACGCACCGCCGGCTGACTCGACAAACCAGGACAGCGATACGTCGCCGTATTCAAGAACAAATCCTGCGCCCCACACTCATACGCCACCTCAACAAACTGGCCCTTCCGACGACTGCGACCGGTCGCCGCGATCGACAACACCAAACGCGGTGCCTTCGTGTCCACAAGACCCGACCACACCTTGGCCGCCACCGTCTCGTTGCCGAGCGAATCAGTCGCCCGCAGATCAATCTGGAAGAACCCCTCCACACCAGACGGAACAGCCAACGACCACGACGTCGACGTGCCATTCGGCTGCGACAACACCACCGGCAACCACACCCGATCCAACAGCGAAACACCGGTCACCTGATCGATCGGCGTCAACGACACCTCCACCGACCCAACACCCACACCACCCACATCAGTCACCGCGCCCGACAACTCGACCGACCCGGCCACCACCGCACGCTGGCGATCAGTCGCACTCAACGACACCACCGGCGCCCGATCATCCAACAACACCTGCCCAGTCGCCGCGTCATCCGCCGTCACATTCCCCGCCACATCCGACGCCCGCACACTCACCGCGTACTGGCCACTCACATCGAACACCGAAGTCGGCAACACATAGTCCAACGACCACACACCACCAGACACCGACGCCCGCTGCCACGAATCCGCCGACACCGCCTCACCCACCAGCGACACGTTCACCTCCACACCATCAACACCACTGCCCGAGTCCGACGCAGTGCCCGACAACGACACCGACAACAGACCAGTCGCAACATCACGCACCGGCGCCAACGACACACCAGGCGCATCCAACAACACCGACGGCGCAACACGATCCACCAACAACACCGTCGCCGAACCCGGAACCTCCACATTGCCCGCCGCATCCGTCGCCCGCGTACGAATCGACACATTGCCCTGACCCAGCGAGATCGGCAACGTCCAACTCTCCGTACCCGACGCCACCACCCACGCACCACCATCGAGGCTCACCTCGACCTTGGCAACACCAGAACCCTCCACACCATCCGACGCCGAACCAGACAACACAAACGACGGCACCGAAGCATTCAACGCAGTCGACGGCACCACCACCGACGACACCGCAGCATCGCTGTCCACCCGCAACGTCAACGACGCCGACGAGGTCAGCGCACCACCACGCGTATCTGCAACCGAGGTCAACACCTTCCACCAGTTGAACGCCTGACCATTCGACGAGTTCTGCACCAACATGCACGACGGCTTCACCCTCGTACGCAACTGGGTCACCGCTGCTTCGGAGAGCGCCACGTTGTAGAACTGCAACTGGTCGATACTCACCGGCGAACCGCCACCGCGCACCGTCACCTGCGCTGGCCCAGTCGGCAGGCCACCGCCGCCACCGGTCCACAACTGCGGATGGTTATCCACCGTCAACTGCAATGATCCGAACGCCGGACGGCTCGCGACCACAAGATGCCACTGACCGTCGTTCACCGGCTGCCAGCCCTGAGCCGACGAGCTCGCCTGAACGGTTGACCCCCACTGCCACTCCACAACACCGGTGTCCGGGCGCACCCGCAGCTGGTGCGTACTGTCCCACGACACCACGAACGGATCCGACGACGACGCATCGTCGACACGCATCCAGAACGCCAACGAGAACGCCACATCAGCACCGGCGACCATCGGACTCGGCACCGTCATCGACTGACCAGCATTTGCGAACGTCGCCCCCAGGTGCGACCCGGTGGCACCCGGCGCACCGGCTGCACCCGCATCCGGGCCAGAACCAACCACCGCGACACCGTCGCGGCCACGACCCGTACCGTCCACGAACGTCGTCGCTCCGGGCAACTCCTCAAAACCAAGATCAAGCACCGGCAACGCCGACGGACACGCCAAGCTCGGCGTGGCGCCAGATGCGGTGGACACGGTCGTCACGGTGCCGCCGCTGGACAGGTCGGGAGCAAACAGCCCGAGGGCGATCCCCGCCGAGTTCTGAACGCTGACCAGCCACTGGCGGGTGACCGGATCGACCGAAACGCTGCGGTCACCACCCTCAGCGAACAGCTCCACCGGCGACGCCATCGGGCTGCAGGCGACGGTGCACTGGAGCCGAGTGGAGAACGCCGGCCACAGAACACCCACGATCGAGGCGTCGACCAGCGACGTGCCGACCATCAGCAACGAGTCCACCGCTGCGTCGTAGAACTGCTGGGACGCGATGGGTGAACCGCTGCCGGATTCGTTGAACTCACCGATCACCATCGTGCGGCCCGACGTCATGTCCTGCGCCGTGTACTCGATCGAGACCGTCCCACCACCACACTCGCCGATGAAGCACGGCACTGCACGAGTTGTCGGTTTCGACGAGATCACGATGTATCGGTCGCGGACCCACACCACCACGGGGTTGTCGCCGAACGTCTGCACTCCATACAGGCTCTGCTGGGAGACGCCGGTCTGGGAGAAGGTGCCGAAGAACGAGTCACCGCTCGACGACGTCCAGACGGCACCGAAGCCGACCCCATCGCTGGCGATCGCTGCGTCCGTCCACGCACCCTGGAGCGAGACCACCTTCGCCGGTGCCGACAACGCCGCCCCCGACGGCCCGGTGACTCGGGACCACACCTGGTTCGGCGGACCGTCGTTCGTCACTGAGATCTTGATCTCCGCAACTGGGCCAAGAAGGTCCGAATTGTCATAACGGTATTGGCTGTCCTTGCTGAAGCCGTGCCCGTACAACCAGCCCGCGCGGGGGGTGCAACGGGTCTGGCAGTTCGTGGTCCAGTCGATCTGGAGTCCGTCGGCGCCATTGCAGTTCGTGGCCGAAATATTGCACGTATCGGTGCACCCAGTGGTCTCGCACGTGAACAGGTGCGTACTGTTACTGATGTTCGCGTAGGGCGGGTTCAATTCGCGTACGTTGATGACGGCGTTGCCACAGAACCTCGTGGTCAACGGGAATCCGTTGTTCACACCGGGCTGGGCGGTGATTTCGGCGTTCGGGGCCATGTTCTCGCCGCCGTGATCGACCGAGCTCCACAGCAGTTCGAGCTGATCGAGGTTGATGTTGGTCCACGATCTCGCCGTGTCGGGATGGCGGTTGATGTAGATCCCGAACTCCGGAGGGTCCACGATGGATGAACCGATGTTGGCGTAGGCGTTGACGTTCTTGAGTCCGTTGATCTGCACGGTGCTGCACTTGTTGTACTCGCTCCACATCGTCATGCAGTTGCCGGCAGCGTTGCATGCGCTCCCCGCCGTACCCCCGTCGAAGTCACTTCTGCCGTCCGCCCGCGACGGGGTGACGTTGGTGTCGGCGTCGGTGTCGATCGCGGTGGTCGACCCGGTGAGCGGGTTGACCGCGATCACGTCCTGCTTCGTGCCCGCCACGGTGTGCCCGAAGATGCGGAACGAGTCGAACAGGTCGGCAACCGACAGCAGGTCGCTTTCCCCATCGATGATCGGTTTGCTGGTGCTCACCTGCTGCCCGGGTTGTGTCTGCACTACGGGAGCGCTCGGGGTGCCGTCGGGCAGCCAGGCGCGAACGTCAGCGCCGACTTTCACTGTGTTCGTTCCCTCGGGCACGGTGAACGAGGTGGTCTGCTCACGGGTCTGGGTGCCCACGAAGGTGGTGGGGTCGAAGTCCAGCAGCGCCGGTGCCGGCGACGGCCCGGCGGCGCCGGGCAGGGTGATCTCGAGCACGCTCGGTGCAAGCGCAGTCTTGGCCGTCACGCTCGTCGTCACGTCCACCGTGTCGCCCGGAGCAACGAACGCCGCCGGGTTCGAGGTGCTCATCGAAATACCGATCGGGGCCGTGTTGACCACGTTCGGGTGATACGGCCGGGCCATGTCGTCGACACGATCGGCCGGGACGGCCGACGCCGCCAGTTGCTTCTCTGCCTTGTCGCTGATTCCGTCGCCATCAGAATCGGGGATGCTCGGGTCGGAATAGACCCGCACCGTGCGACCGGCGACGGTGATGTCCCACCCGCCGGCCATGCGGGTGACCCCGTTCGCGTCGGCCACCACATGCTGCGCCTCTTCACCGTCGGACAAGCCATCGTTGTCGGTGTCGGCCAACGCCGGATTCGAACCAGCAGCAAGTTCCTGTCGGTCGCTCAGACCATCACCATCGCTGTCGGCCAGCGACAGCGACACCGCGTACCCGTCGGCACGCAACTCCAGTTCGCGCACGTCGGTGAGACCATCACCATCAGCGTCGACCAGGGAGTCGTTCAGGTCGAGACCGCCATCGTTGACGGCGAGCAACCCGTCGCGGTCGGCATCCTTGATCCGAGCGAATGCCGAATCCCACGCCAACGCTGTGCCGCCACCGCGAGGCGTGGTGGCGAGGAAGCCCGACAACGTTGGGGGCAGGACGTCGTAGACCAATGGCGGCAGGTCGCTCGAGGTGGTCCCGTCGAGTGTCCGGCCGTAGCACACCGGGATGACCCAGAGTGGCGGGAGCGGGACGGGAACCGTCCAGCATTCGTAGCTCGGAAAGGTATAGGCAGAGTTCAACGTGTACGAGAACGAGCGGTTCAACCCCGCCGTGTTGAACGTGAACGCGTTGCTCGCAGCGAACACCACCGTCTCGTGCTTCGTCGCCCGGTACAGGTCCTTACCGGTGCGTGTGGCAGCCACCGTCACCGAGTCCCACGAACCCGGACTGCTCGCGGCCGGCGGCGTCACCGCAACGGGCGCACTGATCTCGTGCGAGATGTTGCCGGAACGGATGTTCTCGATCGAGAACATCCAGAGATAGAGGTTCATCTGCCATGCCAGGTCGACATCGGTATGGGTGATCGTGCTGTCCACCGGCAACGAGACCGTCAGACCGTTGCCCTGGACGTACCCCAGTTCGGGGTTGGTCAACGAGATCGTCGGCGTCTGCACAGAGATCAGGTCTGACGCGTTCACATCCACCATCGGTGCGGTCCCGAAGATCGCGCCAGTGAGTACATGCGTCACTGCGCTACTGATCGTGGTACAGCCTTCATCAGGCGTCGGGCAGAACTGGGTGATCAGTGCATCGACGAACACCACCAGCGCGACCACCACCGAGCCCACCACAGTCAACGCCAAGATGGTCAGCAACGCGATGTACAGCGTGTCGGCCAGCACCCCTGCCAACGCCGCATTGAACTCTGGACTCCACGCCTGAACGCCAGAGTCGACCATCTTGTAGATGAAGAAACCCCAGCTCACTCCGACAGCAATGAGGGCACCGATCACGCCGACCTTGGTCGATTGGCCCAA
>WLIV01000005.1 GCA_009702045.1 Actinomycetota bacterium
CGGTGGTGCGGCTGTCGCCTTCGGAGGGTTTGCCGGCGACGTGGGAGATGGAGTTGAGGAACTGCCGGTTGGCGAGCACGGGTAGCACGACGGTGGTGGTGACCATCCCGTCGAGCGGTCTGCCCGAACGCACGGCCCGTTGCTGTTGGCAGCGTTCTTCGAACTGTTCGGGTGTTTCGTTGCGGTGTGTGTCGCGCCATTTCTCGGCGGCGTCCTTGGCGTCGCGTGGGCCGGCGCCTTTGACCGCGTCCAGCAACGCGGCCAGATCAGCACCGTCGGGTGGGTTGGTGACCGCGTCGAACAACGACTCCGCGGAGGCGGCGGAGATGTGGCCGTTGTTGACCGCGTTTTTCAGTTCCGGCGACGCGTTGAACGCTTCACCCAACCGGACGCGCGAGGCCGCGTCGCCATACGAGGTGTTGGTGCGCCCTGCCAGCCAGTCGGCCATGTTGCGTGCCCCGGTGCCTTCCCACACACGTTGCCGGTCGGCCTCGGCAACGACGACCGCGTGTAACGCGCGGACCCGATCGAGGTGCTGTTGCAACCCGAGCGCACCCGCTGCCAACGAGTCGCGCGACAGCGAGTGCACGTTGACCATCGCGACTGCTGTTGCGCCGAGTTCGAGTAGTTCCAGGGATGTTTCCACAGTTCCCGTATTATCGAACACCAGTTCGGACCACAACCCCGACCGAAAAGAATTCTTCGAGGACCTGCATCGGCCGGTTCGACCGCTCAACTCGGTGTTCGGGCCAGACCTGTCCTGCGCTGAACGCCGACTTGGGGTCAGCGTTGCGACAGCACCTTCATTGCGGCGTTGCGGCCGCTGGCACCCCACACGCCGGCACCAGGGAACGTGGCCGCGCCGGTGATGTACAGACCCTTCACCGGTGTCTCATAGCGGGTGAGTTCCGGGTTCTTGTTGCGTAGCGCAGCCAGCGGGCCGCCAGCGAACGAGGTGGCGTGGCCGTGGGGGAGATGGAACTCGCGCTCGTAGCGATCGGGCGTCATCGCCCGCCAGTCGATGATCGTGTCGCTGAAGCCCGGTTCGGCGAGCGACCCGAACAGGTCGAGCCAGCGTGAGGGTTCCTGGCTGCTGGCCCACCCGCCGGGCAGACCGTACGGCGTGAACAGCGCTTCCAGCGACAGAATGTGGCGACCGTCGGGATCGAGCGCTGGGTCGATGACGCTGGGCACGTTCGCTAGGAGGCCTGGTGTGTCGAGTACCTGACCGGATGCCATCAGTTGATAGCCGCGGTGCATGTCGGCGAGCGACGGGGCAATGGCGTACGTGGCGCCGAGGTCGTCGGGCACACCGCCCTCGGCCGCAGCGCGCAGGTGCGGAACCCGCGTGAGAATCGCGTCGATCTTCGACTCGTAGCCGTCTTCGTGGGGGATGGCCTTCCAGCGCTGCACCATCGTGCGCGCCTGCGGCGGGGGATCGCGCAGCCAGCGCACGAAGGTGTCGTGCGGGTTGCACGCCGAGACGACGACCCCGGCGGTGATCTCGGTGCCGTCCTCCAGTGTGACGCCGCGTACACCTGACCCCTCGCACGTGATGGCGGTGACCTTCGTGCTGGTGCGCACATGACCACCGAACGATTCGAACGCGTTCAAGATGGTGGTCGGCACCTGCCCGGCTCCGCCGACTGGACGTCCAACCTTGCCCACGTGCCGTAGCGCATACGTGAGCGCGCCCAAACCGCTGCCCGGCAGTTCGGGGGAGATGCCCCACACCATCGGGCCGACCAGCATTCCGGGTGCCTGCAGCGCATCTGTGCTGAAGTACTCGCGCATGATGTCGGCTGCGCTGCGACGACTCCAGCGCAGCAGCGTGGCGAGTCCGGCGCCCCGCCTGTCGAGCACCTTGCGAGTGAGACCGCCGAGCGAAGGCGGGTCGTTGGCTGCATCGAACACCAGTCGCACGGCTGGCATCGCGGCCTTCACGTACTTGCGGTAGGCCTTGGCCTCGGCTGGGTAGTTGCGCCCGATCGACTCGATGGTTTCGTCGACGGAGTGGTGGCTGAACCACGCCGGCCCACCGCTCCAGGTCATGTTCACCTGCGCAGGATCGATCTCCAGGTACTTCAGACCGTGCTCGGCAAGTGAGAGCTCTTCGGCGACGGGTGTGGTGCGAAAAGTGATGTGGTCGCAGTTGCAGATGTTGACCATCGCTCCCGACCAGCGCTCGCTCGCCGCGGTGCCTCCTACCGCGTGGCGTGCCTCGATCAGCAGCGTCTTCATGCCAGCCTTCGCCAGGTAGGCGGCAGACACCAGGCCGTTGTGTCCACCCCCGATCACGATTGCGTCGAAGTCGGGAGCCGCCATGTGCACCATTCTGCCGGGCGCTTCGTGAAGCGCGGATATCGTTTCCGTGTGACCGCACATATTCGCCGCTTTGCCGACCTCACCGGGCCCCAGGTGGCCGAGCTGCTGACCGACACGACGATCCTCGTGCAGCCACTTGGAGCGATCGAGCAGCACGGTCCGCACCTGCCACTCAGTACCGACAGCGTCGTTGCCACAGCAGTTGCCGAGGCGGCGGTGGCCCAAGTGGGTGAGGAACTCGATGTGTGGTTGCTCCCGACGCTGGACTACACGAAGAGCAACGAGCACGCCTGGTCGCCGGGAACCATCTGGCTGTCGGCCACCACGTTGCTGTCGGTGCTCGACGATCTCGGCCGGTGCATCGCCACCACGCCAGCCAAACGCCTCGTGTTCCTCAACGGCCACGGCGGAAACAGCGCGTTGTTGAACGTGGCAAACCGCGAACTGCGCCTGGCTCACGGCCTGATGACGTTCCTCACTCACCCGGGCGTGCCACCTGATCAGGGCGGTGTCTCGCCCGCCGATGAGTTGGGGATGGGTGTGCATGGCGGCACCGACGAGACCTCGATCATGTTGCACCTGGCCCCGCACCTGGTGGACATGAGCAAGGCAGAACGCCGGATCCCCGATGCAATCGCGCTGAACCACTACGTGCGGTTCGGTGGCAGGGTCAGCTTCGGCTGGATGAGCAACGACTTCTTCCCGGACGGCTACATCGGCGACCCCACTTCGGCCACCGCAGAGTTGGGTAAGACGTTGTTCGACGGCGCAGTTCGCGGGTTCTGCGAGGCGCTGCGCGAGATCAAGGCGTTCAACTTCGGGCGGCCCGCATGACCTGGCAAGCGCTGCGTGTCGACGGCGACCGGCTGTGGTCGCGGCTGGAGGCACTCGGTGAGATCGGTGCCGTGAAGGGGCCGAACGGCGAACAGGGCAATGCCCGCTTGGCACTCACCGACGCCGATCGCGAAGGCCGCGACCTGGTGACTAGTTGGATGCACGATCTGGGGCTGCAGGTCGTGATCGATGCAGTTGGCAATGTGATCGGCACCCGCGCGGGCACCGACCCGAGTGCCGCGCCGGTGATGATCGGCTCGCACATCGACACCGTGCGTACCGGCGGTCGCTTCGACGGCAACCTCGGCGTGCTGGGTGGCCTCGAGGTGATCGAATTGCTCGAGCAGCATGGCGTGCGCACCACCCATCCCGTGAGCGTGGCGTTCTTCACCGATGAGGAGGGTGCCCGCTTCCAGCCCGACATGTTGGGCAGCCTGGTCTATGTGGGCGGTATGGCGCTGGAGGACGCGCTCGATGTCTGTGCAGCGGACGATGGCGCCCGCCTCGGTGACGAACTCACCCGAATCGGATACGCCGGGCCCACGCCGTGCCCCGCCGCTGCTGCGCCCCATGCGTTCGTGGAACTGCACATCGAACAAGGTCCGGTGTTGGAGGACGAAGGGGTCACCATCGGTGCGGTCACCGGAGTGCAGGGCATCTCCTGGACCGAACTGACCATCACCGGTCAGTCGGCGCACGCCGGCACCACGCCCATGCGACTGCGCCGCGATCCCGGTTACGTCGCTGCCGCGATCAACACCGGTGTGCGGGCACTCGCCAAGGAGATGGGCGCAAGTCAGGTCGCTACGGTCGGCCGGTGCGAGTTCAGCCCGAACCTGGTGAACGTCGTACCCGCGACGGTGACGATGACGGTCGATCTGCGCAACACGGATGAAGTGCTGCTCCAGCAGGCTGAGTCGGTGTTTGCGGCGTACACCGATGCGCTTGCCGAGGAGGAGTGCGTCACCATCGAGCGGCGCACGCTCGCTCGTTTCGAGCCGGTCGAGTTCCACGCAGCGATGGTCGACCTCGTCGAATCCACTGCGCAGCGGCTGGGTCATTCGACCATGCGGATGCCCAGCGGTGCCGGTCACGATGCGCAGATGCTGGCCCGTGTGTGTCCGACGGCGATGGTGTTCGTACCCAGCGTCAACGGGCTGTCACACAACATTGCCGAGCACACATCTCTCGCCGATGTGACCGCCGGCGCCGATGTGCTGCTGCAGGTGGTGCTGGCGATCGCCGGCGTGACGAGCTGATGGCGACGACGTTCGACCTCGTCACCATCGACACCCCATCGCCCGACGCGTTGTCGCGCTTCTGGTCCGCAGCGCTTGATCTGCGCGAGAGCGAACGCGAGGACGGCGGTCGCTGGATCGTCGTGAGTGATGTGCTGGGGGTTCGGCGTCTGGGGTTTCAGCGCGGTCCACACCGACCGGGCGGAACCCACCTCGACCTCACCTGCGGAGTCGACGAGTTCGCCGACGAGTTGGCGCGGCTGCAGAGTCTTGGCGCTCGGCTCGTGCACGAGCCGCGCTCAGAGCCATACGGCAGCATCGCCAACCTGGTGGACCCAGATGGCAACGCGTTCGATCTCTGTGCCTACCTGCCCGGGATCTCCGACTCGGGTCGCTGAGGCTCGCAGCGCTCGGTCATTGCGTGTGCCCGGGTATGCGAAGAGGGCGCCGGCCGAAGCCGACGCCCTCTCACCACTACTTGCTACTGAATCCTCAGGGGATTACAGGTGGATCGACTTGTCGAGGAACTCGTTGGTGACGATGTCCTCGGCCTTCAGGCCTTCCTTCGGCGGGCTGTCCTGAGCGGTGTAGACCGGGATCGCCTTGGCGATCAGGTCGTTCACTCGGGCCAGGTCGAAGCTGCCCATGACACCGTCGGTGCCGTTGGCAACCAGGCCGTCCTTCTTGATGGTGGCCACGCCATATTCGGCGGCGCCGGCGGTGTAGTCCCAACCGAACGCGCTGCCGAACTGCTTGACGGCGTCGAGGATCACGGCGTTGCCGTTGGTCGGGGTGTTCACGTAGTCGACGCTGGCCTGCTGGATGATCGGGACGAGCTTCTTGAAGCAGTCCGAGTACTTGGCGATGTTCGCCGGCTTGGTGGCGATGGACTCGGCGTAGTTCTTCCAACCGATGTCGTTGATGTACTCGTACTTGACCGGCTTCTTCCAGCCTTCGATGACCTGCTCGTAGGTGTACGGCTCGGCGGAACCGAAGCCCTGCTGGGCTGCCTTACCTTCGTCGGTGACGAACAGGCTCGGGTCGCCCTGGTACGAGCCGTCGGTGTTGGCCTTGTCGAGCACGCCGGTGCTGGTGAGGAAGTCCATGTAGGCGGCGCCACCGAAGTAGCGCACCTTCACGCCGGCCTTACCGAGATCGGCGATGCCCTTCGCGTCGGGGTAGGTGGCCGGGTCCCACATGATCATCTGCGGGTTCTTCTCGAAACCCGACTCGATGGCCACCGTGGGGAACGTCGCCGAGTTCTGGATGGCTTCGTCGGTGTAGACGTAGCCGAGCAGGACGTTGTCGTTCTGGTACATGATCGACGTAACGCTCTGGAAGTTCTGAGCGCCGCCACCCGACTGGACGGCGATCTTCACGCCGGTGTCGTTGCCCTTGCTGTCCACGAGCGGCCCGGTGACGATGGCCTTGGCCGTGTCGACGGTGTAGCCCTTGCCGACCATCTGGTACAGGAAGCCGTGCTCGGCTTCCGGCATCCAGTCGGTCTGGATGGTGACGGTCTCGGGGCAGATCTTGGCCAGGACGCCGACTCCGCCGGACGAGGAGTCCGACTTCTTGTCGTCGCCGCAGGCGGCAAGAACGAGGGCGGCAAGGACGGGAATCAGCAGCATTTGCTGACTGCGACGGTGTTGCATTCTGGTGGCTCCTTGTGTTGGTGTGTTCACGCTGATTGAGAGATTGTGGGCAATCTCAGGGTGGATGGGACCTGTGGGCTCAACGGGTGGACTCGTGCCAATGGCCGACAACGACCTTGGTGAGCCAACCGAAGAACAAGAACACGGCGATACCGAGCGCAGCGACGAGCACGAGGCCGCCGTAGATCTGCGGGAAGCGGATCTTCTGGCGGTACTCCTCGATGACGATGCCGATACCGGGCATGCCGCCGGAGCGGAAGAACTGCTCGCCGACGACTGCGCCGATCACCGACAGACCGGCGGAGATACGAAAGCCGGTGAAGATCGCTGGCATCGCCGCCGGCAACTGCAGTTTGCGCAGCCGGGTGAAGCGCGAGGCTCCAGACAGGGTGAACAGGTCGTGCTGGCCGCTGTCTGCTGAGAGCAGACCGAACAACGTGTTGCTGGCCACCGGGAAGATGGAGATCATCACACACACGAACAGGCGGGGTCCGATGCCATCGGGGAAGACGGCGGCGATGACCGGCACGATGGCCAGCACCGGGGTGGCCTGCAGTGCGACGAGGTACGGATACACGGCGTGTTCAGCCCACTTGGCCCGAGCCATGATCATCGCCAAGGTCATACCCAGCACGATGGTGATGGCGAGACCGATGCTGGCAACGAGCGCCGTCCAGCCCAGGCCGTTGATCAGCTTGCCCCGCGCCTTTGCAGTGAGGAATGCCTGGTCGACCACCGTGACCGGTGAGGGCAACATGAAACCGGGTTTGTCGAAGAACGTGCGCATCCCCGATTCGTGCATGTACTGCCAGAACAGCAGGAACAGCACAAATGTGACGAGCGGGCCGATGAGCGTGCTCCACTGGAACTTCGCATTGGGCGTGGGTGGCGCCGCATCGAGGATGTGGTGCTCGACAGCGCCGGCGTCTTCGCCCGGAACGATGAACGGGTTATGTAGGTCGCTCATGCGTGCGCACCTCGCAGCGCGTGGGAGATCTCGCCGGAGATGCGTGCAAACTCTGGTTCGAAGCGCAGATCCGGCACGCGTGGGTACTCGAAAGGGATGTCGATCGAGGCGACGATGCGACCGGGGCGAGCGCTCATGACCATCACCTTGGTGGACAAGAACACGGCTTCGCTGATGCTGTGAGTGATGAACAGGGCTGCGAACCGTTGGCGTTCGAACAGGCTGATGACCTCATCGTTGAGGCGTTCGCGGGTGATCTCGTCGACCGCGCCGAATGGCTCGTCGAACAAGAACATGCTGGGGTCGAGCACCAGCGTGCGTGCCAGCGAGGCGCGCATCTTCATACCACCGGACAGTTGCTTCGGGTACTTGCGCTCGAAACCGCCGAGGCCGACCATGTTGATCGCGTCGGTGGCCCGCTGTGCGCGCTCGGTCTTGGACACACCGGCCAGTTCGGCTAGGAGTTCCACGTTGTGTTGTACGTTGCGCCACTGCAGCAAGGTGGCGTCCTGGAAGACGTATCCGACTTTCGTGCGGTCGACGGTGACCGACCCGGTGGTGGGGGCGTTGAGGCCGGACGCGATCTTGAGCAACGTGCTCTTCCCGCAGCCCGATGGGCCCACGACCGTGACGAACTCGCCAGGATGGACGTCGAAGGTGGTTTCGCCGAGGGCGTGCGTTCCATCGGGGTACACCATCGAGACCCCGTTGAAACTGAGCGCCGGTCGGGACACGGAGTCATTCATCCGGGTCACCATAGTGGGCGCGGGGGTTTCGGGCTGTGTCGAATCGTGCATCAGTGCATCACCATCCCGCCGCTGACATTCATCGCCTGACCGGTGCAGTAGCGCCCCTGATCGGAGCCGAGAAAGAGGGCCATGTCGGCCACTTCCTCGGGCTGCGCGCAACGTCCCAGCGGTGACAGCGACGACCACTGGGCCACCATCTCGGGCGTACGCGTGGCTGCCCCCATCTCCGTGAGCACGTAGCCCGGGCAGATGCAGTTGACGCGGATGCCGTGTGGGCCGAGTTCCATTGCCGAGACGCGGGTGAGGCTGATCACGGCCGCCTTCGACGCGGCGTAGTGGGCCTGAGTCGGTGCCCCGACCTTGCCTCCCATGCTGGCCATGTTGACGATCGAGCCGCCGGTGCTGGCGGTGATCATCGCCTTGGCCACCACCTGGGTGGTGAGGAGCATCGAGCGGACGTTGACGTCGAAGGTGCGGTCCCAGTCAGCGACCGTGATGTCCAGCAGCGGTGCAAACAGCAGGATTCCGGCGTTGTTCACCAGCACGTCGACACCGCCGAGCGAAGCGATCGCTTCGCTCGTGACCGACGTGGCGCTGACCGGATCGGAGAGGTCGACGGCGAACGAGGTGGCGTCGAGGCGGGCAGCCGTTCTGCGGCATTCGTCCCCATCGAGGTCGAGCAGCGCGAGTCGGGCACCCTGCTCAGCGAAGGTTGCAGCAATGGCGGCGCCGATCCCGCGCGCCGCTCCGGTGATGATCACCCGCCGCCCAGCCAGTTGGCCGACCGGCGAGTTTGGGGTGGGAGCAGTCACCATTGGAGCGAGATCGTACGACACCGAAATGTCTGCTGAGCGCGCCTGGATGTGAACGCTCTGTTTCCTACCAACCGTCGACTCGCCGGCCACCGCGGATGACGATGCGACCAGCTGGTGCGAGGGCGATGGCCTCTCGCACACTGGCTGCTGGAATCAACACCAGGTCTGCGGTGGCGCCTGGCGAGACCGCTGCGGCGGGAAGCCCCATCAACCTGCGCACAGCGGCGCTGACGCTGTGGTACGCCTGTGCAGGCAGCTGATGGCCGGCCATCACCATCAGCGAGGCGGTCTCCAAGCAGTCGCCGCGTCCGACCGGGTTGAACGGGTCTTGCAGGTTGTCGGCACCGGCCGCCAGGTTCACACCGGCCTCGCGCAGCGCGCGGATCGCAGTGAGCGCTCGCGGCATTGCGTGTTGTTGGTCGCGACCTTGGAGGAACAGGTTGCTGCTGGGCAGGGCGATCACGCTGATCCCGGCAGCGGCTACCTTCTCGGCGACACGCCGTTGCACGGCCTCAGGCTGCATGCCCAGGCTGACGCAGTGGCTGGCGGCCACTCGGTGGGGGAACCCGGTGGCCAGCACTCGATCGGCGAGGTCTTCGAGCGCGAACCGTTCTGGCACCAGCGTCTCGTCGGTGTGCAGGTCGACCGGCAGGCCGGACTCGGCGGCGATCGTGAGGAACAGGTCGTTGGCCGCCGCTGGATCGTCCTCCAGGTGCGGGCACCCGCCGATCCCGTCGACACCCATCGCCACTGCCTCGCGCAGCAGTGCTTGTTGCTCAGCGGCGGCGGGTCCGACAGACGGCCAGCCCGACAGTGCGATGACCTCGATGTGCACAAGGTCGCGTAAGCGGTCGCGCACGGCCAGTAGCGCCGTCAACGATGTGAACCCGTTGGCGGTGATGATGTCGGCATGAGTGCGGATCGCGGTCGCTCCGTTGGCGGCGATCAACCGTGCGGCCCGTTCTGCTCGCTCCTCGGTGTCGGCGAGGGTGATTCGGTCGCGCGCTGCGTCGATGGCGAGGATCGCCCCCATCAGGTCGCCGGTGGGGTTCGGCACGGTCTCGGCGAGGAATGCCTTGTCGAGGTGTGCGTGGGCTTCGGCCATCGCCGGCAGCAGCAGCCGGCCATCGGCATCGAGTACGTCGTCACCCGGCTGTGTCGGCGCGTCGATCGCGTGCACGAGCCCGTCCGCGAGTCGGACCGTCACGGTACGTCCGTCGGTCAGCAACGCGTTGGTGATCGACAGAGGGCGTGGTGCTGGTTCGGCGCGTTCGGTTACCATCGTCAGCGAGGGTAGATCACCCATTCAGTGCCAGACGCCACGAGCTTCGAAGACCTCGCGCAGCACGTATGGCTTGTCGGTCATCACGCCGTCGACACCAAGGTCGAGGAGTCGCTGGATCTCGACCGGTTCGTCGATGGTCCAGACATGTACGGCGATGCCGAGTGCATGCGCCCGTTCAACGAACGCCGGCGTGGTCACATGCAGTGGACCTTGGCGCACCGGAACCTGTGCAGCGTTCCCTGCTGCCCGACGCGGTCGCCCATAGCGCAGCAGCGCCGTCTCGCGTGGGCCGAGCGCAGTGCAGAGCGCTTCGCCGAGGGTGCTGCGCAGGCGGGCGATCCGCGAGTCGCTGAAGGCGCCGACGCACACTCGGTCGAGGGCGTTGCACCGACGAAGGCCGGCCACGAGTGCGTCGACTGCAGCATCCGTCTTGCAATCGATGTTCACACGCAGTTCCGGCCAGGTGCCGAGTAGGTCTTCCAACAGCGGGATGGGTGCTGCGCCGTCAACCCGAGCGGAGCTGACGTCGCGCCATGGCAGATCGCTGATCCGCCCGGCGCGGCCGCAGGCGCGGCGCAGGTCGTTGTCGTGGAATGCCACCAGCACTCCGTCGGCGGTGACCTGCACATCCGTCTCGACGTAGCGGTACCCGGCATCGACCGCGTACTGGAACGCCGGCATCGTGTTCTCGGGGACATCGCTGGCTCCGCCGCGGTGAGCGAAGGCGATCGGCCCGTCCCAGTCCAGGTAGGGGTGGCGAGGATGGATCGAGGGCTTCATCGGCCCCAGTATCGTCGGTCGCATGTCCGCCGTGATCACTGTTCGTTCGCCCTACGACGATTCCGTCATCGGGGAGGTGCCAGCGCAGACGGCCGCCGACGTCGACCGTGCGGTCGCGATCGCCAAGCAGGCACTGCGCGTGAACCCACTTCCGCTGTGGAAGCGGGCAGAAATCCTCGACCGGGCCGCGCTGCGCCTCACTGAACGGCGTGAGGAGTTCGCCCAGATCATCGCCCGTGAGGCCGCCAAGCCGATCCGTACCGCGAGAGTCGAAGCCGAACGCGCCGCAGGCACGTTCCAGTTCGCCGCCGCGGAGGCCCGCACACTCAGTGGCGAGATGATTCCACTCGACGCGATCCCGTCGGGCGAAGGCAAGCTCGGCTTCACGTTGCGTGTCCCAATCGGTGTCGTCGGGGCGATCGCGCCGTTCAACTTCCCGCTGAACCTGGTGGTGCACAAGGTTGGCCCGGCCATCGCTGCCGGCTGCCCGGTGGTGCTGAAACCGGCCAGTCAAACACCGTTCAGCAGCCTCGCGCTCGCTCGCATGTTGATCGATGAGTGCGGCCTTCCGCCCGAGTACCTGCAGGTGGTCACCGGCGGGGGCGGCACTGTCGGCAACGCACTGGTCGATCACCCCGACGTCGCATTGATCACGTTCACCGGCTCGCCCGATGTCGGTTGGAGTATCCGTGCTCGGGCGCCGCGCAAGCGCGTCGGTCTCGAGTTGGGCAACAACGCCCCGTGCATCATTCAGGCCGACGGCGATTGGCACAGTGCGGCCGCAAAGATCAAGGTCGCCGGATTCAGCCATGCTGGTCAGAGTTGTATCTCGACTCAGCGGGTCTTGGTCCACCGTTCGATCGCTGCCGAGTTCACTGCCGAACTCGCCGCCCACGTTGACTCGCTGATCGTTGGCGACCCACTCGATGATGCCACCGAGGTGTCGGCGCTGATCTCCACGGCTGAGCGCGACAGGGTCGTCGGTTGGATCGAGGAGGCCACGGCGGCTGGGGCGACGATCGCCGCCGGGGGAGTAGTGCAGGCCGACGGTGTGCTGCGTCCGACGCTCATCGTCAATGCCCGCCACGAGATGAAGGTCTGCTCGCAGGAGGTCTTCGGCCCGGTCGTGGCTGTGACTGCGTACGACACACTCGACGAGGCCATCGCGTTGGCCAACGACACCCGGTTCGGTCTGCAGGCCTCGATCTTCACGGCCGACATCACCGCCGCGCTCCACGCCGTGCGTTCGCTGGATTTCGGCGGCGTGTTGGTGAACGAGGTTCCTACCTGGCGTGCCGATCAGCAGCCCTATGGGGGTCTGCGCGACAGCGGTAATACCCGTGAGGGGCCGGCCTACAGCGTGCGCGAGATGACCGAGATCAAGATGGTCGTGCTGTCGTAGGCCAGACGCGGACTGTGTTGCGGCCCTCGTTCTTCGCGCGGTACAACGCACGGTCCGCTGCTGCCAGCGCTTCGTCGAACCCGACGTCGTGGCGAAGCTCGGCCACGCCGAGCGATGCGGTGACGTGCAGTTGCTCCGGCCACGTGGCCGACGACGCTCCCTCGAGGGCCGATCGGTAGCGCTCTGCGCACGCTGCAGCGTTCTTCGGCGATGTGTTCGGCAGCAGGACGATGAACTCGTCACCACCCCACCGAGCGACGATGTCGCTGGAACGCATCTCATCGCGCAGGATCAGGCTGCACTTCTCCAAGACCTCGTCGCCGGCGATGTGGCCGTGGTTGTCGTTGGCTGCTTTGAAGCCATCGAGGTCGAGGAGGACCACGGCTGACGATTCGTGGTGGCTGCGCATTCGGGTGAGCTCGCCCGTCACCGCGGCGAGGAATGCGCGGCGGTTGAGAATCCCGGTCAGCGGGTCGTAGTTGGCCAGGTCGGTCGACTGCTCGAGCGCCGCCCCCAACTGCGTATTCACTTGCGTCAGCTGGTCGTGCTGCTGTTGCACTCGCTGGTGTAACTGCGTCACCCGGTCGAGCAGCGTCCGATTGATGATCTCCGAGCGCACGCTGCGGACGTTCTGTCGTTGCAGGTTGAGCGCATGCAGTGCGAGAACGCCCTGATAGATGGCAATGAACACCAGCGTTTGCGGCCGGTATTCGCTGTGATCGACGACAGCGCGCAGCGAGACGCTGATCCAGAAGGTGAACGTCACGACGGCCACCGTTCGCGGGCTGAAGGCGGTGGCGTGGACGATGACGTTCTCGACGCCGAACAGGGCGAGCAGCGCCAGCACGGACGTGGGGTGCTCCAGCAACGGTGCTGGTGTGAGGAAGATGACGCACGACCAGCTGAGCGCGATCGCCGCCAGCCACAACTCCATCGTGGTGAGGTAACCGTCGCGAAGGGCCTCCACGACGCCCCGGCGTTGGACTCGGCGGATCAGCACCGCATTGCCGAGTACGGCCAGGAACCGTGCGACCACGAAGCACGCGACCTGCCACCACGGTGCGATCTGGCTGCACAGCCCGGCGATGATCACCGTGCTGATTAGACCGCTGGTGCGCCAGTCCTTGTCGTTGTAGGCCAAGCGCGTGAGGATGCCGGCTTGGACATCGTCGTCGGAGACCCGAATCAGTTCGCCGGTGATGTCGAACGTCTCATCGGGTTCGGACGTGGGCGTACGGGCGCCGTTGACTCGCTCTCGTCGTCTCGCGATCATCCACGCACCATGCGCCATGCGCCCACAGTAGTGGTCGGCTCACGTTCGGAGAATGTCGAAGCGGAGCTTCCTGTCACTTTTGCTGCTGGTAGACCCCCGGGTGGCTGAAGTCGCCGATCCAGGTGACGGCACCGAGGTCAAAGTCGGATGCATGTGTGATGGTGCCGTCAGGGTGGAACAGATAGACATCGTCGCCGGGTTGAGGGGCGGCCCCGGTGTTGGTTGCCGCTGCGGTCACGGCCCCATGCGCATCGACTCTGACGAGCGCCGTGGGTGGGACGTGGACTGTGAGGGTCTGGCCGGGTTGCGGCGCGAGGGCGGGGGCAACTTCGGCCTGAGCGGCGAGCGCCGGGGCGGGTGATGCGTGCTGGCGGTCGGCTGCGGTGACCACGCCGACGACGGAGATCGTGCCAGCCGCCAGGGCGCATGTTCCGAGGAGGAGATGGTGGAGGCGCAAGGCGACTCGGCTCCGATCTCCGGTCCTACCAGGTGAACGGTTCGCCAAGTCAGGCCGGTGTCATTACATCGGCGAACATGAACACGAGGTTAACTCAAGACATCTTCAAGATGTCGAATGCCCCCTTTCGAGATGAACGGAGAGTGTCGCAACCCAGCCGTTCTGGTCACACGGTGGCCTCGGGAGCCCGCAATCGGTGCGTGACCAGAGCCGGGCTGGAGGCTGTCAGATGGCTCGGCCGGCGGCGGCCCAGTACTCGTCCTTGAGCAGGCGCTTGTAGAGCTTGCCGGTGGCGTGCCGCGGAAGTTCCGGGCGGAAGTCGATGGTGCGCGGACACTTGATGTCGGCCAGTTGTGAGCGGCAGTAGGCGATCAGTTCGTGCGCGAGGGCCGCGGCCTCGTCGGCGTCGGCCGGCATTGTGGTTGGATGCACGACGGCCTTGACCTCTTCGCCGAAATCGTCGTTGGGCACCCCGAAGACAGCGACGTCGATCACCTTCGGGTGTGTGACCAGAACGTTCTCGGCTTCCTGCGGGTAGATGTTCACCCCGCCGGAGATGATCATGTACGCCTTGCGGTCGGTGAGATACAGGAAGTTGTCGGCGTCGAGGTAGCCGACATCGCCGAGGGTGCTCCACGGCTGGCTGGGGTGTCGTGAGCCCTTCGTCTTCTCCGGGTCGTTGTGGTATTCGAACTCGGCGCCACCTTCGAAGTAGACGGTGCCCGACTCGCCGACCGGAAGCTCCTCACCTTCCTCGCCGCAGATGTGCAGTACGCAGTTGATCGGGGTCCCCACGGTGCCCTTGTGCGCCAGCCACATATCGCTGTTGCAATACACGAAGCCGTTGCCCTCGGTACCCGCGTAGTACTCGTGGATCACTGGGCCGAACCACTCGATCATCTGTTCCTTGATGGGCACCGGGCAGGGCGCGGCGGCGTGGATGACGTACTGCAACGACGACACGTCGTACTTGGCGCGCACATCGGCGGGCAGCTTCAACAGGCGCACGAACATCGTCGGCACCACCTGGCTGTGGGTGGCGCCGTAGTGCTCAATCGCCTGCAGGTACTGCTCTGGGTCGAAGTGCTCCATCGCAATGACAGTGGCACCCAACTGATGGGCGGCGATGCAGAACCGCAGGGGAGCGGCGTGGTAGAGCGGAGCGGGGGAGAGGTACACGGTGTCGTTGGTGCCGCCGAACAGCAGCGCCAACAACCCCATCACACCAGTGCCCGTGGTCTCCAACGGTTGCTCGACGAACGCCCGAGCAACACCCTTCGGCTTGCCGGTGGTGCCAGAGCTGTAGAGCATGTCGGTGCCAGCGAAACGCTGCTCGGGCAGGGCGGTGGCGGGTTGCGCCTCCACGGCGGCCTCGTAGCTCTCGTAGCCAGGAATGGTGCCGTCCAGCATCAGTCGCAGTTGCACGTTCGGCGTCTCGGGCAGCACTTCCGCCGCCTGGTCGGACTTGTACTTCGAGGTGAAGAACACCTTGGCGGCGGAGTCGTTGAGGATGTACGCGAGTTCGCTGCTCGTGAGCCGGCTGGAGCAGTTCGTGTACACCGCCCCGGCGTAGTAGCAGCCCCAGGTGATCTCGAAGTACCGGTCGTGGTTCTCCATGCAGATCGCCACATGATCGCCCGGCTGCACACCTGCTGCGCGTAGCAGATGGCTGACGCGGTTGGCGGCGGCATCGAGCTCGGCGAAGGTCTGAGTGAAGCCGCTACCGGCCATAATCACTGCAAGTTTGTCGGGGTGGGTTGTTACGAACGCGCCGGGATACATGCCGAGGAAACGTAGACGACGATACGTTGCCCACATGGAGTCGGCCGATCGATTCATCCAGTTGGTCAATCGACCAGCTGCCGAGGCGCATCTCGACCTCATGGCCGCACTCATCGGCGCGGCCTTCGAGCCGAGTGCCGACCCACCGTCGGTCATCCTCGATCTCGACCGATTGGCCGAGGAATGCGCGCCGAACTTCGACTCGGTGATGACCACGTTGTTCGCCTCGGGTCGCCTGCGCGGCAATCTCGGTGACTATGGCGATCCGCGCAACTCGTACCTGCATCAGGTGCTGCAGCGGGGTATCGGCATCCCGATCACGCTGTCGGTGTGCGCGATCGAGGTCGGTCGCCGGCTGGATCTCGACATCAAGGGCGTCGGCCTGCCCGGCCACTTCTTGGTGGCGTGCGACGGTCGCTACGGCGACCCGTTCCATTCGGGCAAGGTGCTCGAGCACGACGAGGTTGAACCGGCGTGGCGCCGCAGCACCGGTCTACGTGATCCCTTCGACCCGCGCCTGCTGCACCCGACAAGCTCGCGCTCGATCCTGTTGCGGATACTCAACAACCTGAAGGCCACGCTGGTGGCGATGGACGATCCGGTGCCCTTGCGGGTACTCGCTCGCTTGCGGGGCGCGTTCCCCGAGTTGGCATCTGAACAGAAGGAGCACGCCCGATGGGTGAGGCATTGGAACTGACCGCCGGAGCGCCACTGGAAGCGCAGCGCTACCCGGTCGGCCGACGCAGCACCTTGGTGGTCGACCCCCAGCGGTCCGGCCGCATGCTCGGTGTGGAGATGTGGTACCCGGCGGCCGAGTCGGGTGAGCCGTACACCGCGTATGAGCTGTTCCCTGGTGCCTCGTTCCAGTCGGCGGGTGCCCAGCATGAAGTCGTGGCACGGTCGGGGCAGTACCCGCTGATCGTGTTCTCGCACGGTCGCACGGGTATGCGATTCGCCTACGCGATGATCTGCGAGGCGCTTGCCGCTCGAGGTGCGGTGGTCGTGTCGTCGGATCATCCTGGCGACTCGCTGTTCGACTGGCTGCTCGGTACCAACACCGACGACCGCACGAACGAGGTCAACCGGGTCGCCGATGCGCACCTGATTCTCGACACATTCCTGGCGCTGCCCGGCGATCTTGTGCCGATCGATGTGGCCAACGCCATCGACCACACCAAGGTCGCGCTCGCTGGTCACTCATACGGCGCGTTCACGGCGTTCGCCACTGCAGCCGGAAGCCGTGGTGTCGCGGCTCATCCGAAGGTGCAGGCAGTCGTCGGCATGCAGCCGTACACCAGCATCATGAGCGACGGCTTGCTCAGTGGTATCGATGTCCCGACGCTGCTGATCATCAGCATGGACGACACGTCCACGCCGCCCGACAGCAACGCCGATCGGCCGTGGGCGTTGCTGCCCGGGAAACCGGTGTGGCGCCTCGACATCGCTGGTGCCGCACACCAAGCCTGCAGCGATGTCCCGCTCTATGCCGAACTCGCGGGCCGCATTCCTGGCCTGCCAGCGATTGCCCGCGACTATCTGCAGTCATCGGCCATCGGCACCGCCGTGGTCGGCGATCGTTCGTGGCGGCAGGTGATGCAGGTGCACGTGGAGGCTGTCTGGGCATTCCTGCAGGTCGTGCTCGACCTTGATGTCGATGAGGGTCGTGCTGCGGCGGAGCGCCTCGAGCAGCTTCCCGGACTCGTGCTGCGCTGCAGGTGAGCCGGTAACGTCCGTCGCTATGAGCGCGGTCACAGATGAAGCACGGGTCAATGCACTGGTCGACGAGTTACTGGCGAACTTCCCTCCGAAGCAGGTCAGCACGATCGAGTTTCTGGGTGCCCAGTTCGATCGCGGTCTGGCCTGGGTGCACTTCGATGAGGGCCTCGGTGGCCTTGGGTTGAACCCGAAGTTGCAGAACGTCATCAACCAACGCATCTACGCCGAGGGTGCGCCGAACCCGGTGTATCGCAACCCGATCGGCCACGGTATGTGTGGCCCGACGGTGCACACGTGGGGCAGCGTGGAGCAGAAGCAGCGCTACCTGCGTCCGCTGTTCACGGGTGAAGAAATCTGGTGCCAGCTGTTCAGCGAGCCGGGCAGCGGCTCGGACTTCGCTGGCTTGTCGTCACGCGGTGTGAAGGACGGCGACGAATGGATTGTCAACGGCCAGAAGGTGTGGACCACGCTGGCGCACCTGTCGCGTTGGGGTCTGCTGGTGGTGCGTACCAACCCGGAGGCTGTCAAGCACGCCGGACTCACCGCCTTCGTCGTCGACATGCATGCACCCGGTGTGGAGGTGCTGCCGCTGCGGCAGATGACCGGCGAAGCGGAGTTCAACGAGGTGTTCTTCACCGACACCAGGGTTCCCGAGCGCGAGATGCTGGGAGCCCCCGGCGACGGTTGGCGCGTGTCGCTCACCACGTTGATGAACGAGCGTGTCTCCATCGGTGGCGTCATTCCGCAGCGCGGTTCTGGCGTGATCGCCCCGCTGATGAAGGCCTGGGCTGACGCTCCGGAGTTCCGCAAGGACGCATCCACGCAGGACGATGTGATGAAGTTGTGGAGCCGCGCCGAGGTGCTGCGCCTCACCAACATGCGTGCCAACCAGAACCGCAAGATGGGCGATCCGGGTCCGGAAGGCTCGATCGGCAAGATGGCCTCGGCCACGCTCAACAAAGACATCTATGCAGCACTCGTCAACCTGATGGGTGCCGACGGGATGTTGTACGAGGAGTACACGATGGTGCGCCCGGACAGCGCGATGGAGTACCACTACCCGCAGAAGGCATTCCTGCGTTCGCGGGCCAACTCCATTGAGGGCGGCACCACGGAAGTGATGTTGAACATTCTCGGCGAACGTGTGCTCGGCCTACCTGGCGATGTGCGCGTGGACCGCGAAGTGCCGTGGACTCAGGTGCCGCGCAACTAGGTCTGCTGGGGCTGATCCGTCCCACAGCGATGTCTGGCCGGCGCGCCCCACTCCACTCCAACGTCTGTATCAGCTTGGTGCGCTCGAACTGGGCAGTTTCGTTCCCGGAAGCCGGGACGAATCCCGCCCAGACGCCGATTTGGGACGATTCCTGCCCAGAAGCCGACACGAGACGAGAGCCCGATATGTGCGCTCGAGGCGTCAGGCGTACTGGGTGATCAGCAGCCCGAGGAACAGTGCAGCGACAGAGAACACCGCACCCAGCGCGCCGCCGATGGCAAGCGCCGCCTTGCTCTTGCCACCCGCATGGATGGCAGCGGCAATACCGGCAATGACCGCGAAGGCGATCTTCAGCAGCACGGTGGTCTGAAAGGCGGACGACATCGTGGTGATGTCGATGTCCATCAGGCTCCACATGCCGGTGATCACCAGTACGCCGAATGCCGGCCATGCCACGCGAGCGAATCCTTGAGCGAGGGTCTTCAACGCCTCGGGGTGGGCGCGGCGCATACCGGGCACGATTCCAGCAACCACGAACTGACCCCCCACCCAGATGGCGGCGGAGATGACGTGCAGGAACAGGCGGAAGGTTTCGGCGGTGGGCGAGAGCATGGGGGCTCAGACTACGAAGAGAGCAGCGTTGCCAGCACATCGCTGGCGGCCAGGCGGCGGTCGTCGAACATCAGCGAACGCTCTGCCGGGCCGCCAGACATGGCTGCCGCAGCGAAACCGATCGCCGACTGCAGGTCGCGAATGTTGCGCGGCGGCGGGAAGTACTCGTCTTCCTCGGTGACCCGCAGATGCTCGACGCCTTCGCGTGGGTTCAGGCGGGCGATGATCGCTTCCACCAGTTCCTCGGGTGCTGATGCGCCGGCGGTGACGCCGACCGTGCCGTGCAGATCGTCGGGCAGTTCCTCGGCGCCGTTCACTCGGAACACCTGCGGGCACCCGGCGGCAATCGCCAGCTTTTCGAGGGCCCGCGTGTTCGACGAATTGGCCGAGCCGATGACGACGATCGCGTCGCAACGGGGGGCCATGGCCATCAGCGCCGATTGGCGGTTGGTGGTGGCGAAGCACAGGTCGCTGCGGCCCGGCGACCATACCGAGGGGTAGCGCTCGCGCACGGCGATGGCCACACCCTCCCAATCGCGGTGCGACAGGGTGGTCTGTGCGAGCAGGGCGACAGGTTCGTCGAAGTGGGGGAGCGCCGCCACCTCGGCGATGCTTTCGACCCGGCTGATCGAGTCGGGGGCGACGGCCATCGTGCCCACGGCTTCCTCGTGTCCTTCGTGGCCGACGTAGACGATGCGGTACCCCTTGCCGGCGCGCACCTTCACCTCGTGGTGCACTTTTGTCACCAGTGGGCACACCGAATCGACGACGTAGCTGCCGCGGGCGCGGGCGGCAGCAACCACTTCCGGCGCCGATCCGTGGGCGGAGAGCATGATCGGGCGACCTACGGGAACATCGGCGATCTCGTCGACGAAGACCACGCCCTGGGCCTCGAAACGCTGCACGACGATCTTGTTGTGCACGATCTCGTGGTAGCAGTACACGGGCGGCTCGAAGCTGCGCACCATCCACGCCAAGGCCTTGATGGCCATCTCCACGCCCGCGCAGAAGCCGCGAGGTTCTGCCAGGAGCACGCGGTCGACGGTCACATCACCGCAGGCTAGCGGCGGTCGACCGACCCCCGCGGTAGCCTGGATGCCCATGTCCTCGCCCGTCGTCGTCGCCGTTGCGCCAGGGTCCGCTGCAGCGCGGGCCGGCCTCGTCGTTGGCGACGTCGTGACCACGGTGAACGGCATCGTGCCACGTGACGTCATCGAATGGCGAATGGCCGTCGACGATGCCGAGGTCTCGCTGGAAGTGCAGCGCGGCGGTGTCGAAGTCACCCTGGAAGTCGACAAGCGTGCCGACGAACCGTTCGGCGCTGAGGTGTCCAGTGCAGTGTTCGACCGGGTGCGCACGTGCGATAACCACTGCGAGTTCTGCTTCATCTACCAGCTGCCCCCGGGCCTGCGCCGCAGCCTGTACCTCAAGGACGACGACTACCGCCTGTCGTTCTTGTACGGCAACTTCACCACGCTCACCCGCTTCACCGAGGCCGACCTCGAACGTGTCATCACCGAGCGCCTGTCGCCGCTGCACGTCAGCATTCATGCCACCGACCCCGAGGTGCGCAGCCGCATGTTGAAGAACCCTCGCGGCGGGATGAGCCTGCGCTGGTTGCGGGCGTTGCTGGATCACGGCATCGACGTGCGCGGTCAGGTTGTGCTGTGTCCGGGCGTCAACGACGGTGTCGTGTTCGAGCGCACGATGGCGGGTGTGCTCGACGAATACCCGGAACTGGAATCGGTGGCCGTCGTGCCGCTGGGGCTCAGTCGTTTCAACGCCGAGTCGGCGATGCGCGAGCACACCCTCGACGAGGCTCGGGCAATGGTCGCCAGCATCCACGACTGGCAGGAGATCTTCCTGCGCGTGCTCGGCAAGCGGATGGTGTTCGCCGCCGACGAGTATTATCTCATGGCTGATCTGCCGTTCCCCGAGGCCGAGGCCTACGAGGGATTCCCGATGCATGAAGACGGCATCGGTATGGCGCGTACGTTCGAGTTGGAGTTCACCGGTGCGGTTCAGCAACCCACCGGTCCGCGCAGTGGGTTCTTCGCCTCGGTCGACGGCGCACCCGCCGAGGGGTATCGGGCGCCGCGCAACCCTGCTGGCGACACCGGCCTGCGTGGCACGCACGACACCGGCGACGTGGTTGCCACCCCGGTGCGCCTGGCCCCGCGCCCCACTGCGCCGGTTGGCATCCTCACCGGCGCGTTCGGTGCCCGAGTGCTGGCCCCGATGATCGCCGCATTGGGCCGCACCGACGTGCGTCTGCTGCCCGTTCCTAATGAGTTCTTCGGTGGCAACACCGGCGTCACCGGTCTGATGGTGGGCGAAGACATCGCCCGCGTCCTGGCCACGCAGCCCGCCGGACATCGCTACCTGCTGCCCGATGTGTGTCTCAGCGAGGGTTTCTTCCTCGATGGCACCACACCTGCCGACCTGCCACATCCGGTGGAGGTCGTGCCCACCGATGGGATCGCGCTACGTCGCGCCCTCGATTTACGAGTCCTGGAGACCGTGTCATGAGCCTGCCCACCGTTGTGATCGTCGGGCGCCCCAATGTGGGCAAGAGCACCCTGTTCAACCGTATTGTCGGCGAACAGATGGCCATCGTGGAGAACCGCCCCGGCGTCACCCGCGACCGCAAGGAAGTCGAAGCCGAATGGCTCGGCAACCACTTCAACCTCGTCGACACGGGTGGCTGGCTGCCCGGCGGCAACGAACTCGACGAGAAGGTCAGCCGTCAGGTCGAGGCTGCGGTGAAGACCGCCGACGTCGTGTTGTTCGTGGTGGATGCCTCGGTCGGGCTCACCGAGGACGACGAGTCGGTGGCGAACTGGCTGCGTCGGCTGGAGTCGCCCGTGCTGCTGGTCACCAACAAGGCCGACAACGACCGCCGCGAGAACGATCGCTGGGAGTTCCTCGCCCTCGGCCTCGGTGAGCCGTTGGCGGTCAGTGCGTTGCACGGTCGCCGCGCTGGCGACCTGCTGGATGTAGTGGTCGCGAACTTCCCCGCCGGCACGGGTCAGCCCGACGACCCGGCCGACGCCATCCCCGTGGGTGACGACGGTGAGCGTCTGTGGAATCCGAACGACATCGCCCCGCCGCGCGTGGCCATCGTCGGTCGCCCGAACGTGGGCAAGAGCACGTTGTTCAACCGTCTTGTCGGTGAAGACCGCTCGGTGGTGCACGACATGGCCGGCACCACTCGCGACGCGATCGACACTGTGGTGGAGACACCGGACGGCCCGATCGTGTTCGTCGACACTGCGGGTATGCGTCGCCGCAGTCGCATCGACGACTCGGCCGAGTACTACTCGATGGTGCGTGCGCTGCGGGCCATCGACGCCGCCGACATCGCGCTGCTCGTCATCGACGCCACCGAGGGCGTCACCAGCCAGGATCAACGCCTCGCCGAGCGCGTCGACGCCTCGGGTTGCCCGATTGTGGTGATGCTCAACAAGTGGGAGCTGATCGAGGATCCCGAGAAGCGCCTGGAAGTCAGCGCCGATGTGACGCGCAAGCTGTACTTCGTGGGCGATGCCCCGATCCTGAAGATCTCCGCACTCACCGGCAAGGGTGTGCACAAGCTGCGCCCCGTGCTGCAGGACGCGATCGAGCAGTACCACCGCCGAGTGCCCACCCGCGATGTGAACCGCGTGATTGCCGCTGCCCAGCAGCGTCAGCCTGCAGGCCATGGTGTGAAGGTGATGTACGCCCTGCAGGGCGCTACCGACCCGCCCACGTTCACGTTGTTCGTGAACCGTGAGCTGCCGCACACCTACCTGCGGTACCTCGAGCGCTCGATCCGTGAAGCATTCGAGTTCGGTTCCACGCCGATCAAGCTGCGCGTCCGCAAGCGCAGCGAATAGGAGCTGGTCGTGCCCTGGTGTGAGGACTGCGCCAAGTACTGGACGCCCTCGGCGATGAACGACGACGGCACCTGTCCGACGTGTGGTCGAGCGGTGGCGGCGCAGCAGCCGATCACTGCCAAGAACATCAACCTGCGCAAACTGGCTGCGGGGGAGGGCGCCGACGACGCCGAAGCGAAGGCCCCGTGGCATTTCAAGGTGTTGATGGTGATGCTGGCCGCGTATCTCGGCTGGCGGGTGGTGCAGTTGTTCGTCTGACGGATAGAGTCGACCGTCGACATACGGGCTGTGGCGCAGCTTGGTTAGCGCGCTTGTCTGGGGGACAAGAGGTCGTGGGTTCGAATCCCGCCAGCCCGACACAAAGAAGCAGGTCAGAGCCGGTCCGAAAGGGCCGGCTCTCTGCATTCAGGGGTCGTGGGGGCTACCGGGAAGCTACGCAACGAACACACGAAGGGGATTCCAGTTGGTTCGACCAGGCGCTCGGGCTGTCGCCGCCCACGCGCTGATTCCACGGTTCGGCCCGCGTCACCTTCGGGTGGCGCGGGCCGTCGCCGTTTTCGGGTCAGCCTGGCTTGAGGACGCCGCCGCCGAGCACCCAGCCCGTCCGCAGTGCGTACGGTACGCCAATGATGCCGAGGTAGAAGCCACTGAGGTAGGCGCCGCTGAGGTAGGCGCCGGTCAGGTCGGCGCCGGTCAGGTCGGTGCAGGTGAGGTTGGCGTTTGTGAGGTTGGCGTTTGTGAGGTAGGCGCGGTTGAGGTGGGCGTCGGTGAGGTAGGCGCCGGTCAGGTTGGCGTCGGTGAGGCGGGCGCCGGTCAGGTTGGCGCCGGTCAGGTTGGCCCCCGGGCACTGTGTTACCGGTCCGATGTCGCAGCCGTTGATGATCAAGCCGGAGCGGCTGCCGCCCGAGACCGTGATCGCAACAACGGTGCCGGTGATGGCAAGCACCGCGGCGACCGCGACGGCGATCAGGTTGCGGCGTCGGCGCCGGCTGCGGGGACTGGTTTCAGGTACGTCGAGGTTCGGGAGCATCGGGCACCCTAACTGTCAACTGTCCTACACGGTGATGGCGCCCTGGGCCACGAGCGCGAGCCGTAGCCGCGTTCGGGTCAGCCTGGCCGGAGGACACCGTCGGCGGTTACCAACCAACCTGTCGGCAGTGCCCTCGGCGTGCCTTTGACGCCGCGGTAGATGCCGCTGAGGTAGGCGCCGGGCATGTCGGCGCCGGCCAGGTCGGCGCCGTGGAGGCTGGCGCCGGTGAGGTCGGCGTAGTCGAGGTGGGCGTTGGAGAGGTCGGCGCCGCGGAGGTCGGCGTTGGAGAGGTCGGCGCTGCTGAGGTAGGCGGCGCCGGAGAGGTTGGCGCTGCGGAGGTTGGCGCCGGTGAGGTCGGCGCCGGTGAGGTTGGCCCCCGGGCACTGTGCGCCCGGGACGAGGTTGCAGCCGTTAATGATCGTGCCGGAGCGGCTGCCGCCTGAGACCGTGATCGCGACAACGGTGCCGGTGATGGCGAGCACCGCGGCGACCGCGACGGCGATCAGGTTGCGGCGTCGGCGCCGGCTGCGGGGACTGGCATCGGGCACGTCAGTGTTGGGAAGCATCGGGCACAGTAACCGCGAACTGTCCTACCGGTTCGGCCCGCGTCGGCGCGGGCCGTTGCCGTTTTCGGGTCAGCCTGGCTTGAGGACGCCGTTGACGAGCACCCAGCCCGTCGGTAGTGCGGCCGGTGTGAAGACGATGCCCCCTGAGGCCACGCCGGAGAGCTTTGCGCCGGTGAGGTCGGCGCCGTAGAGGTTGGCGCCGTAGAGGTTGGCGCCAGTGAAGTTAACGCCTTGGGTGAGGTCGGCGCCGCGGAGGTTGGCGACGGCGAGATACGCGAAGATGAGGCTGGCACCTGTGAGGTTGGCACCCGTGAGGTTGGCACCCCTGAGGTCGGCGCCGTCGAGCCTTGCGCCGGAGAGGTCGGCGCCGGTGAGGTCGGCACCGTGGAGGTCGGCGCCCGCGAGGTTGGCGTGGCCGAGGTCGGTGCCGGTGAGGTTGGCGCCGAGGAGGTTGGCGCCGCTGAGGTTGGCGTCCCAGAGGTCGGCGCGGGTGAGGTCGGCACCCGCGAGGTTGGCGCCGTGGAGGTTGGCCTGCGGGCATTGACCATTCGGGCCGATGTCGCAGCCGTTGATGATCGTGCCGGAGCGACTGCCGCCGGAGACCGTGATCGCGACAACGGTGCCGGTGATGGCGAGCACTGCGACGACCGCGGCGGCGATCAGGTTGCGGCGTCGACGGCGGCTGCGCTGACTGGTTTCGGGCACGTCAGCGTTCGCAAGCATCGGGCACCCTAACCGTGAACTGTCCTACCGGTTCGGCCCGCGTCGGAGCGGGCCGTTGCCGTTTTCGGGTCAGCCTGGCTGGAGGACGTGGTCGACGAGTACCCAGCCCGTCGGGAGCGCCTTCGGAGTGCCGTATATTTGGAGCGTTGGTCGAATACCCGTGAGTTTGGCGGTACCGAGGTCGGCGCCTCCGAGATTGACATTCACCAAGGTGGAGTTGTTGAAGACGGCGTTTGTGAGGATGGCGCTGCTGAGGTTGGTAGCTACGCCGCCACCCTCAAGGTTGGCGGAGTCGAAGCTCGCGCCGGTGAGGTCAGCGCCACTGAGGTTGGCCTGTGCAAGGCTGGCACCGTTGAAAATGGCGCCTCTGAGGTTGGCACCTTTGAGGTTGGCGTTGGCCAGGTTGGCGTTGGTGAAGTCGACGTCCGGGCATTGTGTTCGCGGTCCGATGGTGCAGCCGTTGATGATCGTGCCGGAGCGGCTGCCTCCCGAGACCGTGATCGCGACAACGGTGCCGGTGATGGCCAGCACCGCGACGACAGCGACGGCGATCAGGTTGCGGCGTCGGCGGCGGCTGCGGGGACTTGTGGTTTCGGGTACGTCGACGTTCGGGAGCATCGCGCACCCTAACCGTCAACTGTCCTGCACCGTGATGGGTCACGCTGCCACGAGCGCGGGCCGTAGCCGCTTTGGGGTCAGGCTGGCCGGAGGACGCTGCTGCTGAGGAGTATCCAGCCGGTCGGGAGCTTGGCCGGTGTGCCGATGATGTCGAGGTACCCGCCGCTGAGGTAGGCGTTCGTCAGGTTGGCCCCGTTCAGGTTGGCGTTGTGGAGGATGGTGCCTACGAGGAAGGCACTGCCGAGAGATGCGCCGGTCAGGTCGGCGCCATTCAAGTTGGCGCCCGAGAGGTCGGCGCCGAGGAGGTTGGCCCCGCTCAGGTTGGCCCCGCTCAGGTTGGCGCCGGTGAGGTCGGCGCCTTCGAGGTTGGCCCCCGGGCACTGTGCGCCCGGGACGAGGTTGCAGCCGTTAATGATCGTGCCGGAGCGGCTGCCGCCTGAGACCGTGATCGCGACAACGGTGCCGGTGATGGCGAGCACCGCGGCGACGGCGACGGCGATCAGGTTGCGGCGTCGACGGCGGCTGCGGGGACTTGTGGTTTCGGGTACGTCGACGTTCGGGAGCATCGCGCACCCTAACCGTCAACCGTCCTGCACGGTGGTGGCTCCCTGGGCCACGAGCGTGGCCGGTGATGGCAAGCACGGCAGCGACAGGGGCGAGGCATAACAGCGTGCGGTCACACTCGTGGCGCTGATCGGGCCGGGCGACATGACCGTCGAGGACGTCGACGGCGTGGGTCAGTTGTGTAGGGCGCCGTTGTTGGCTACCCAACTGACCGGCAAAGGAGAGGCTGGATAGCCGATGATGCCGCTGTACCAGCCGTAGAGGTGGGCGGTACTCATGTACGCGCCGGTGAGGTTGGCGCTGTGGAGGTTGGCGCCGGTGAGGTTGGCGCCCAAGAGGGTGACGCCGGTGAGGTTGGCGCCGTAGAGGTTGGCGCCGTAGAGGTCGGCGTTGGTGAGGTTGGCGTTGTCGGTGCGGTAGGTCGTCGAGTGGCCGAACTGGGTGCCGGTGAGGTTGGCAAGGCCGAGGTTGGCGTCGGTGAGGTCGGCTCCTTGGAGGTTGGCGCCGGTGAGGTTCGCTCCGCTGAGGTTGGCGCCACGGAGATTGGCGCTACCGAGGTCGACGCTGGCGAGGTTCGCGCCGCGGAGGTCGGCGCCGGGACACTGTGCGCTGGGGCCAATGTCGCAGGTGCCGACGAGCGTTCCGGAGCGACTGCCGCCGGAGACCGTGATCGCGACAACGGTGCCGGTGATGGCCAGCACTGCGGTGATGGCGGCGGCGATCAGGGTGCGGCGGCGGCGGCGACTGCGGGGACTGGCGTCGAGTACGTCGAGGTTCGGGAGCATCGGGCACCCTAACCGTCAACTGTCCTGCACCGTGGTGGCTCACGCAGTCACAAGCGCGGCCGGTGCCGGCGTCGGGTCAGCCTGGCTGGAGGTTGCCGTTGACGATTGCCCAGCCTGCCGGTAGCGCGGCCGGTGTGCCGAGGACGCCGAGGTAGATGCCACTGAGCTCGGCGCCGGTGAGGTAAGCACCGGTGAGGTCGGCGCCGATCAGGTTGGCCTCGTGGAGGTCGGCGCCGGTGAGGTCGGCGCCGGTCAGGTTGGCGTTGCCGAGGTTGGCGCCGGTCAGGTTGGCGCTGCGGAGGTCGGCGTAGTTGAGGTTGGTGCGACGGATGCTGGCGTCGCTGAGGTTGGCGTTCCTGAGGCTGGCGCCGGTGAGGTTGGCACCGTCGAGGTTGGCCTGGTGGAGGTTGGTGCCGGTGAGATCCGCGCTGACGAGCTTGGTGTCGGTGAGGCTGGCGCCCATCAGGCTGGCGCCGGCGAGGCTTGCACGGTAGAGGTTGGCCTCGGAGAGGTCCGTTCCGCCGAAGTCCGCGCCGGTGAGGTCGGCATACCGAAGGTTGGCCTGGTACAGGTCGGCATTGGAGCACTCTGCTCCTGGTCCGATATCGCACCGACCGATGATCGTGCCGGACCGGCTGCCGCCTGAGGCTGTAACCGCGATCACGGTGCCGGTGATGGCGAGCACCGCGGCGACCGCGACGGCGATCAGGTTGCGGCGTCGACGGCGGCTGCGGGGACTGGTGTCGAGCAGATCGGTGTTCGGAAGCACGCCAAACGTTAACTGTGAACGTCCTACACGGCAGCAGTTTCATCGGCCACGGGCGCGGCCGGTACGGACTTGTGGAAGTTCTTCTGTCCAGGTGTTGACAGACGAACAGACGTTCGCTATCCTTCTCTACATGGACGATGCCCTCGCACTCCTGGACCTGGCGATCAGCGGTGTTGCCATGTTCCCGGCGGCAGGGTTGTTGGACGATGATCTGCGATCGGGTGTGGTTGCTGTGCAACGTCATATCGACCGGTTGAAGGTGTTGCACGCAGGCATGGTGCACGAAGCCGACCGACGCCGGGTGTGGCAGGCCTCGGGTTCGCGTGACATGGCCGACTGGTTGGCTGGGGTCACGAAGACCTCGAAGGGTGATGCCAGCTCGCGGGTGAAGTTGGGGGCTGCGTTGGGGGCGTCGGATGCGTTGAAGCAGGCGGCGGAGAAGGGCGATGTGTCGGCCGCTACCGCGGAGTCGTTGTTCGATGCGGTTACCTCGCCGCCCGATGGCGCATCGGAAGCCGATGTCGCTCAACTGGTCGACGATTGCATGGGTGCCGATCCTCGTGATGCGCAGGACGCGGCCGAGGGCTGGAAGCGCACGTTCAGCGGGGAAACCCCCCAGCAGGCCGAAGCACGCCGCTATGCGAAGCGGTCGCTGCGCACCCGCAACTTGGGCGACGGTATGGGGCAGTTGACTGCGATCCTGCCGCTGGTCGACCTCCGCCAGGTCACCAACAGCATCTCCCACGTCGCCGGCAAGCCGTGCAAGGACGACCCACGCACGACTGAGCAGCGCCTGTCTGACGGTCTGGTGCAACTGTGTATCGCGTACGCAAAAGGCGAAGTGACCGGTGGGCGCGAGAAGCCAACCATTCTCATCAACATCGACGCCGACGACTTCACCGGCCGCAGCGATGGCGACGGGTTCACCGCACACGGCGATCGGGTGCCGGCGCATATGGTGCGGTTCCTCGCCGAACAGGCACTGGTGCAGCGAGTCCTCACCGCCGGCAGCCACATCCTGAACGTGGGACGCGCCGAGCGCTACGCCACCGAGGCCCAGTTCAAGGCGTTGGTCGTACGCGACGGCGGCTGCCGGGTTCCCGGCTGCCATATCCCCGCAGCATGGTGCGATATCGACCACCTGCTCGCGTGGGAAGACGGCGGCTCCACTGATCTGGACAACCTGGTCATGTGGTGCCGACACCACCACACCGTCAAACACCTCCCCGGTGTGCAGGTGCTCGGCGGGGTCGACGACCTCCAACTCCAGTTGGCCGACGGCACCATCATCAACTGCCCACCCAAAGGGCGAGTGGCCCAGCGGGCACGTACTCGACCACGAACCCAGGCGGCGGCCTGACGCCCGAAGCCTGATACACGAAGCGCTGGATCGCTGGCGCGCAGCACCTTTCGTCGGCAAACCGGCATGGGCGCGCCACTCGCAGAGGTGATGCAGTACTGAGACAGGGCGTGGCGGCCACTATGAGTGCTTCGGAAAGAAATTTCTCCGAAAATGGTCAAGTCGCTTCACAGAGTGACGATGAAAGGTGCACACTATGTCCGTAGGACACGTGGGTTCTACGAGGAGTACACCATGGCTGACGTGCCCACAATCGACATCACGAGCCCGGCATTCGCCCTCCGATTGGCGAACCTGCTGGTAGCCAGCCGTGAAGCGAACAGTCAAGGTCGCCTCGCGGTGTCTCGCTCTAGCCAGGGACGCTTCAGCTACCGAGATCTGCGCGAGTTCGAAAAGGCCAGCCGCGCGCTCGACGAAATCACGATCGACGAGTTGGCGCAGTTGTACGGCTGCGACCTCGGCGCCATCTTGCCCCCGCGGCTGCCGGTCACCGTCGTCGACGATGCAATCATCGCCGGTGGTGTGCGCCAGAGCTTCCAGCCCGAAGAGCCCGACGCGTTGCTGTTGGCCTACCTGGAACTGGTGCGCACGCTGCGTCGCCAGAAGCGCACACCTGTCGTGGCATTGCGCCGCGACGACCTCGAAGTGCTCGCCAGCCACCTGCACGAACCGCGTGAAACGGTGCTGCACCGCCTGGCCACCCTGATGAACGCCACACAGCGCAAGCGTGCGGCGATGACCGGTGTGCTGGCGACTGGTGCGGTGGTCATTGGTCTCGTGGGTGCGGCGGCCGCGCTCAACACCGGCTCGGGTCAGAGCGACACCACGCCCACCACCGTGGTCACCACGGTCACCACCGATCTCACCAGCACGACGATCAGCACCACGGTCACCACCACCGGCGACACGACGCTGGTCACCGACCCGGTGACGGTGCTGCCGACGGTGCCGCCCACCATCCGGGTCACCACCACCAAGCCGCCGATGGTCGATATCAACCTGCCGACCACCACCGACCCGACCACGTCGGTCGACGGGGGCCCTCCGCCGATCCCCTGATCGCTGACGCCCAGCGCGCTGCGAGTCAGTGTGCGCAGCGGATACGGTCGGCGAGGTGTGCGGTCGTTACGTCTCGTCCAGTACCCCTGCAGCCATCGCCGAGTTCTTCGGCGCGGCGGTTGACGGCGAGCCACTAGCTCCCAGCTTCAACGTCGCGCCCACCAACGACGTGTACGCAATCGTCGCCGCCAGCGATGGCGCACGGCGGGTGCAGACCTACCGCTGGGGTCTGGTGCCGTCATGGGCCAAGGATGTGCGCATCGGCTCGAAGATGATCAACGCCCGCGCCGAGACGCTGGGCGAGAAGCCGTCGTTCAAGGGGTTGTTCCGCACGCACCGACTGCTCGTGCCGATGGACGGTTTCTACGAATGGCAGCAGGGCACCGGGCTCACCGCCGCGGGCAAGCCGGCGAAGACGCCGATGTTCATCCATCGCGCTGATGGCGCACCCTTGGCGGCCGCTGGACTGTGGGCCGCGTGGCGCGAACCCGGTGCCGACCCCAGTGATCCGTGGCTGCACACGCTCACCGTCATCACCACGTCGGCGAACGCCACCATGGCACCCGTGCACGACCGCATGCCGGTGCTCATGGAGAAGGCCGACTGGGCGGAATGGCTGGACAACAGCCATCAGGATCTCGCGGCGCTGCAACGGCTGCTGGTGCCAGCACCCGAGGGTGTACTCACGATGCACGCGGTCAGCACAGCGGTGAACGCGGTGCGCAACAAGGGGCCGGAACTCGTGGAACCCGTTGGCCGTTAGTCCAGGTTGCTGAGCGCCGTGCGGATCGCGTCGGCAGCCGAGTCGAGCGAGTCGCGGCTGGCCGATGCCGCCGCGTTGGCGAAGTTCAACTGGCCCATGTGCTCGGTGGGCACCACGTGCAGATGGGTGTGTGGCACCTCGTAACCGGCGATGATCAGGCCGACCCGCTCGCAGGGGAACGCCTGCTGTTGCGCCCGCCCGATGCGGTGAGCGACGGCGAACAGATGGGCGGCGAGGTCGGGGGAGAGGTCGACCCACTGATCGATTTCCGCGATCGGCACCACCAACGTGTGGCCGTGGGCCAACGGGTTGATCGAGAGGAACGCAACACACTGATCGTCGCGATACACGAACGTGCCGGGGATCTCGCCGGCGATGATGCGGGTGAAGATCGTGGGCATCAGGACACCCCTCCGGACGAGGAGAACACGTCTCCGTTGCAGTAGCTACTCTCCGGCCCAGCGAGGAAGCGCACGAGCTCGGCGAGTTCTTCGGGTTGGGCCATGCGGCCGGCGGGTACCTGGGCGACGATCGCACCCATCACGATCGGGTCCATCTGGTGCAGCAGTGGGGTGTCTACCCAGCCGGGGCACACAGCGTTGACGCGCACCCCGAACGCGGCGACCTCCTGGCCGATCGACTTGGTGAGCGCAATGATGCCCGCCTTGGCCGCCGCGTAGTGCAGTGGTCCGGCCATCGGGCGCAGGCCGAGCACCGAGGAGATGTTGACGATGCTGCCGGTACGGGCTGGGGTCATGTGCCGCAGCGCAGCGCGTATGCCGTGGAACGTGCCGTACAGGTGCACCTTGATCATCCGGTCCCAGTCGGCGTCGCTGAGTTCGATCGTGGTGTTCGATGGCACAAGATCGCTCATGCGCCCTTCCATCCGCGCGATCTGGTTCTCGATCATCTGCTGGGTCTTCGTCGCGTCGGAGGGCGGTGCGATGCCGGCGTTGTTGACCACGATGTCGAGGCGGCCGTGCCGCGCCACGGTGGCATCGATAGCTGCGTCGAACGCTGCGGAATCCACCACGTCGAGCGTGATCGCCTCGCCAGCGATCTCTGCCGCAACCGTGGCGGCGCCCTCGCCGTTGATGTCGGTGACGACGACGTGCGCTCCGTCGGCCGCAAGTCGGCGGGCGAAGGCGGCGCCCATCCCCGAACCGGCGCCGGTGATGAACGCGACGGTGCCCGAGAGCGAACCAGGTGAGCCGGTGGTGGTGAGTGCCTGCGTCATGACGGGCATCGTACGCATGCCGGGTGCGCTCACTTGTACGCTCCGTGCGTGACTGAACCCGACTCGCAACTGTCGACGCACAAGTTGCTCACTGCACCGAACCTGTTCACGCTGGTCCGGCTGTGCTGTATCCCGCTCTTTCTGTGGATGCTGTTCGGTCGCGACAACCGCGCCGGTGCGGCCTGGCTGTTGGGCGGTCTTGGTGCCACCGACTGGGTGGATGGGTGGCTGGCTCGCCGCTTCAACCAGGTCAGCGAGTTCGGCAAGATGTTCGACCCCACTGCCGATCGACTGCTGTTCATCGTCGGCATCACCGGCATCATGATCGACGGGTCGGCGCCGCTGTGGTTCTGCTGGGTGGTGCTCGTTCGCGAGGTGGTGGTGGGTGGCACCATCGCGATCGCCACCGTGGCCTTCAAGATGGAGCGCTTCGACGTCACCTGGTGGGGGAAGACGGCGACGTTCCTGCTGATGTTCGCGTTCCCCGGTTTCATGCTGGGCGCCAGCGACTTCTTCGCGCACACTGGCTTCCAGATCGCGGCGTGGCTGGTGGGCATCCCCGGTTTGGTACTCAGCTACTACACGGCGTTCGGCTATGTGCCCACGATCCGCGCCAGCCTGCGGTCCGGGCGAGCGCGGCGCGGCTAGCCTCGCAAGCATGCAGGTTCCGCAGGATCTCCGTTACAGCAGCGACCACGAGTGGGTGGCCCTTGAAGGGACCCGTGCGAAGATCGGAATTACCGACTACGCGCAGGACGCCCTGGGCGATGTCGTGTACGTGCAGGTGCCCGCAGTGGGCGCGATCGTGAAGGCTGGCGACAGTTTCGGCGAGGTCGAAAGCACGAAGTCGGTCAGCGACATCTACGCACCAATGTCGGGCACCGTCGTCGCCATCAACGCCGCGCTGGCGGATTCGCCCGAGTTGCTGAACAGCGATCCGTACGGCGCTGGTTGGCTGTGCGAGATCGAATGCACCGATCCCGCAGAAATCGGCGCCCTTCTGGATGCGCTGGCCTATCAGGGTCTCATCGACGGTTAGTGTTGCTGGCGATGGACCATGTGTTCTGCAACCAGTGCGGTCACCGCAATCCGCAGGAATCCAGCTTCTGCTCCGCGTGCGGAGCGGTGCTGGACAACATCGACGACCACACGGTCACCCTGGCCAAGGTGGATCCGTTGCAGGACGCACCCGGTGCCGCTGACGATGTCATCGTGCACATCGGCGATCTTCCGGCCAGTGCGTCACTCGTCGTGCGCAACGGTTCACAGGCCGGTTCGGCGTTGGCGCTCGATGCGCCGGTCACGCGTCTCGGCCGCCACCCGGACAGCGAGGTCAGCCTCGACGACATCACGGTGTCGCGGCGCCACGCCGAGATCGTTCGCGGCGACAGCGGGTACACCGTGCGCGACGCTGGCTCGTTGAACGGCACCTACGTGAACGGCGTGCGCATCGACGAGGCACTGTTGCACCAGGGTGACGAGTTGCAGGTGGGCAAGTTTCGCCTCGTGTTCTTCGAGAAGGTGAACGGCTGACCGTGTCGGAACGCCCCTATCTGTCGATCGGTGAAGTGCTCGGGATGTTGCTCGAGGAGTTCCCCGATGTCACCATTTCCAAGATCCGTTTCCTGGAGAGTCAGGGCCTGATCGACCCTGAGCGCACGGCATCGGGTTATCGAAAGTTCTACGACGCCGATGTCGATCGACTGCGCGTCATCCTGCGCGAACAACGTGAGAACTTCCTGCCGCTGCGCGTCATCCGCGACCGACTCGAGAGCGGCCAGATCGACGACTCGGGTGCGCTCACTCCGCCGCGCGGTATCCGCAACGTGACGGTGCTCGAAGCCGAGTTCGACGAGACCGGCGAACTCATCATCCCCGAGGGCACACCCGTCCCCACCGGCCACCACCCGGCAGCGCAGGCACGTGTGCCACAAGCGGCCGCACGGGTGATGCCCTACGCGGGGCCAGCGCTCGAGTCGGCGCCACCGCCCGCGGCGCCACCGTTGAACCCTGCAGCAGCGTTCTTCCAGGGCAGCGGCGGCGTGTCGCCGTCGGTGCCAACAGCGGTGCCGGAGAACTACAACGCCAACGAGTTGTGCATCCACGCCAACATCACCGGTCGCCAACTCACCGAACTCGAGTCGTTCGGGCTGATCACACCTCGCGGAACCGGCACGTCTGCGCTGTACACGAACTCCGACTTGGGGATCGCTCGCGCATGTAAAGGTTTCCTCGAACGTGGCGTCGAGCCGCGGCACCTTCGTGCGTGGCGGCAGGCCGCCGACCGCGAGGCGGCGTTGTTCGAACAACTGGTCACGCCGCTCATCCGTCAGCGCAACCCGCAGAGCCGACAGCAGGCCGTGCAGACGTTGCAGCAGCTGTCGCGGCTCGGCGGCGACCTGCGCGAAGCGATGTTGAACGCTGCGTTGCAACATCATCTCGAGCCCTGAAGCTTCCCGCTGCGGTCTCGACCACCTCGGGGTACCATCATCCCCGTGGTACGTATGCAGCTCTTAGGGGTACGCGTTGAGTTGCCGGCGAATACGCCGGTCGTGATGCTGCGCGAGGTGGACGGCGACCGCGGCCGCGTGTTGCCGATCTTGATCGGCATTCACGAGGGGTCGGCGATCCACACGGCGATGGAAGGAATCACTCCGCCTCGCCCACTGACCCACGACCTGCTGGCGATCATGATGCGAACGCTCGGCGCCACACTCGACAAGGTGATCATCACCGAGGTTCGTGAGCACACGTTCTACGCCGAACTGCATCTCGTCACTGCTGGCGGCACGCACGTCGTGTCGTGTCGGCCCAGCGACGCGATCGCGCTCGCGGTGCGTGTCGATGCTCCGATCTTCGCCAGCGAAGCGTTGCTCGACGAGGCTGCCGTCGAGGTTCCCGAGGGCAATGAGGAAGGCGATGAGGAAGCGATCCTCGACGAGTTCCGCGATTTCCTCGACGACGTCAGCCCGGAAGACTTCGCCGGCTGACTGGCCGGAGCACTCCTTCGCTCGTTCGCGCGCAACGCGCGAGTCATTCGCGCGAAGAGTGCTTGACCTCGCGCGACCGCTCCCGTACCATGACAACCCGGTGACACGCCTGTAGTTACTGGCGTGTCATCCCATTGGAGGTTCGAGATGAACGAGACGACCGAGACCACGGAACTTGGCTTCAGTGGCACGAAGGCCGCCGGTGTGGTGGGGATCTCCTATCGTCAGCTCGACTATTGGGCGCGTACCGACCTGGTGCGCCCGTCGCTGTGCGACGCCACCGGCAGCGGCAGTCGCCGTCTGTACAGCTATCGCGACTTGCTGGAACTGCGGGTCATCAAGAGCCTGCTCGACGCCGGTATCAAGCTCGAATCTGTGCGCAAGGCGTTCGGGTATCTGCGAGCCAACGTGGATGTCGACATCTCTGCGGCGACGTTGGTGATCAGCGGTGCCGACGTGCTGTTGTGCGATGGCGACACGCTCATCGACATCGTGCGTCGCGGCGGTCAGGGTGTGCTGAACGTTCTGGCAATCGGTGGCGTCAAGTCCGACCTCGATGCCTCGCTCGTGCAACTTGCCGAGCACGGTGTGCCGGCCACACCTGCCGCTGCCGTCACCGCTCGGGCCGTCTGAGGCCTGGGGTGTCCGACTACGAAGTCAGCCCGCTCGATTCCTTCCACCGTGCCCTCGGCGCGAAGATGGTGCCCTTCGGCGGCTGGGAGATGCCAGTCGCCTACCCATCGGGCACGATCAACGAGCATCTTGCCTGCCGACGCGATGCCGTCGTGTTCGATGTGTCGCACCTCGGCACCGTGCGGGTGCATGGCCCTGACGCGTTCGATCTCTTGCAGCAAGCGTTCACCAACGATCTGGCGAAAGTGGGGCCCGGTCGGGCGCAATACACGCACTTGCTCGACGAGGCCGATGCCTCGGTGCTCGACGACATCATCGTGTGGTGGGTGCGCGACGACGTCTTCGACGTGATGCCGAACGCCTCGAACACCGATGCGGTGCGCGCCGCAATCGGTGGCATCGAGACCACCCGCGATCGAGCGGTGCTGGCGGTACAGGGCCCTCGGGCCAAAGAACGCCTCGTCGGTGTGTTCCCTGAAGCCGCTGAGGTGGGCCGCTTCCGCGTGCAGGAACTGATGTGGCGCGGCGTGCCGTGTGTGGTGGCGGGCACCGGCTACACCGGTGAGGCCGGTGTGGAGATCGCCGTTCCGATCGCTGCCTCAGCAGACCTGTGGACCGCGTTGCTCGATGCCGGTATCACGCCTGCAGGCCTGGGGGCGCGCGACACGTTGCGGCTCGAAGCCGGACTGCCGCTGCACGGTCACGAACTGGGTGCCGAGATCACCACGTTGCAAGCCGGCCTCGGCTGGGTTGTGGCATGGAACAAGCCCATGTTTCGCGGTAGGGCTGCGCTGGCAGCAGAACGTGAACGGGGTGTGGCCCGCGTGCTGCGCGGTATCGCCACCGAGGGACGTCGTCCGCCGCGGGCCGACTGTGCGGTGTTGCTGGACGGACAGCCAATCGGCGTCACCACCAGCGGCAACTTCTCACCGGTGCTCGAACACGGCATTGCGCTCGCGTTCCTGTCACCTTCGACCGCCGAGGGCGCGGTGGTCACTGTGGATGTGCGCGGGTCGCAACTTGCTGGCCGAGTCGTGCCGCTGCCGTTCGTGGCCAAGCACTGAGTTCGGGCACTCTGCGCTCCTCAGCGGGCGGGGTTCTTGGTGGCAACTTTCTTCACGGGAGCGGGCTTGCTCGGCACCTTGCGCGGCGCGGCCTTCTTCACCGGGGCTTTCTTGCTCGTGGTGCTCTTCGCTGGGGCTGGGGCTGGGTCGGGGTCGGCGGCGACAGGTTCCGGCTGGGGCCGTAGGTTGCCCCCGCGCAGCGCCGCCAACGACATCAGCACCGGGCTGGACAGCGTCTCGGCGAAACGGGTGAGCGTCGGGCCGATCTTCTCCACCGGTCCGGAGAGTTGTTCGACGAGTGAATCGGCGGCGCGAATGGTGCGCGTCAACTGCGGTACGAACGCCTTGACCGGCGCTTCGACGGTGTCGAGCATGCCATTGAGCCGTGTGGCGACGCCGTTCAACTGATCCATTGTGTCGTTGAACTTCTCGACGCTCTCGAGGAACTGGGAGACGCCCTTCTGAAACTGGGCGATCGATTTGCTGATCCCGGAAAGCGGGTTGCTGCCCCCCAACAGTCCGAGGAGGTCGCCGAGACCAGGTCCGGAGGAGGTGGAACTGCTGCTGTCTGCCATACCGTGACGGTAGCGCAGGCCGTTCGCTCGGCCGATAAGGTGCCCGGAATGGCGTCGACTGATCGTGTGCTGCGCGTTGGCATGATCTGCCCATACAGCCTGTCGGTGCCGGGTGGTGTGCAGGCCCAGGTGTTGGGCCTCAGTCGACAGTTGCGGCGAATGGGTATGGAGGTGCGGGTGCTCGGGCCCTGCGACGGCCCACCCCCGGACACGTTCGTGACGCCGTTGGGCAACAGCCTGCCCACCGCGTCGAACGGCTCGATCGCCCCGCTGGCCCCCGATCCGGCGTGTGCGCTGCGCACCATGCGCGTGCTGTTCGACGAGCAGTTCGACGTACTCCACATGCATGAACCGTTCGCACCCGGGCCGACGATGACGGCCACCTTGCTGCACCCCGCGCCGATCGTGGCCACGTTCCACGCGGCCGGCGAAAGCGCGAGCTACAAGTACGGCTCGGCCCCCATGCGTTCCGCGGCGAAGAACATCGGCCACCGCGTCGTGGTCTCCAAGGACGCGCTCGCGTTGGTGCTACCTGCCGTGCCGGGGGAGTACGAGACACTGTTCAACGGTGTGGAGCTCGACGTGTACCGCGAGTCCGTCGAGTACCACACGACCGGGCCGACGATCTTCTTCTGTGGCCGCCACGAGGAGCGCAAGGGTCTCGACGTGTTGCTCGATGCGATGGCGCAGATGGGGCCCGAGGTCACGTTGTGGGTGGCCAGTTCCGGCCCAGACACCGAGCGCCTCCGCGCACGCACCGCGGCCGACCAGCGCATCGTGTGGCTGGGTCGTATCAGCGATGAGGAGAAGGTCGCCCGACTGAAGGGTGCCCATGTGTTCTGCGCGCCTTCATTGCACGGCGAGTCGTTCGGCGTGGTGTTGATCGAGGCGATGGCGGCCAGCACGTGCATCGTGGCCAGCTCGCTCGGCGGCTACCGCAACGTGGCCACCGACGACGTCGACTCACTGTTGGTGCCGCCTGGCGATGCTGCGGCGCTGGCCGCCGCGCTGCAGCGGGTGTTGGCTGACGATCAGTTGGTGGCGCGGCTCACCGCTGCTGGCGACCGTCGGGCCGACGACTTCTCGATGTCGGCACTCGCCGAGCGCTACGCCGAGATTTATCGCATGTTGGCGCCGACCCGGGTGTATCAGGGCCCGCCGCTGTCGCCATGGCTGCTGTCACCCCGGCGCACCCGCCACACCCGTATGATGAGGCGGTAGCACGCCGTCCGGCGCTGCCCGACCTTTCGGAGTCACTCCAATGATCTGGATCATCGTCTTGGTCGTCGTCGTACTGCTCGCGCTGTTCGCCGTCGCCGCCTATAACGGTCTCGTCCGCCGCCGCAACCAGGTGGACAACGCCTGGTCGCAAATCGACGTGCAGTTGAAGCGTCGTATCGACCTCATCCCCAACCTCGTCGAGACCGTGAAGGGCTATGCCGCTCACGAGAAGACCACACTCGAGGCCGTCATCAACGCCCGCAATGCCGGGATGAGCGCCGCCAACACGCCCGGAGCGCAGGCCGCAGCGGACAACCAGATCACGGGTGCGCTGCGCCAGTTGTTTGCCCTCAGCGAGTCGTATCCCGACCTCAAGGCCAACCAGAACTTCCTTGCGCTGCAGGAAGAACTCACCGCCACTGAGGGGCGCGTCTCGTATGCCCGGCAGTTCTACAACGACAGCGTCTTGGGCTACAACAACAAGCTGCAGACCTTCCCCACGATGATCTTCGCGGGCATGATGCACTTCACCAAGCGCGAGTATTTCGAGACCGACGCGGCCAGCCGCGAGGTGCCCAAGGTTCAGTTCTGAACCCGTCATGCTGGAACTGATCAGATCGAACAAGCGGCGTAGCGTCGCGCTCATCGCCGCATTCGTGGGCATCCTGTGCCTCGTCGGCGCAGCCTTCGGGCTGTGGATGGGCAACGGGATCCTCGGCACTGCCATTGCCCTGGTGGTCTCGGGGGCATTGGCCTTCGGGTCGTACTGGAAGGCCGATGCAATCGCGCTTGCCGTCAGCCGCGCCAAGCCGGCCGACCCGCAGCAGTACCAGCGGCTCCACAACGTGGTGGAGGGGTTGTGCATCGCCAGCGGCCTCCCCAAGCCGCGGGTGTACATCGTCGAAGATGCGGCCCCGAACGCGTTTGCCACTGGCCGCAACCCGAAGCACGCGGCGATCGCGGTCACCACCGGGTTGCTCGAGAAGATGAACCGGGTCGAGCTCGAAGGTGTGGTGGCCCACGAGCTGTCGCACATCCGCAACTACGACATTCTGGTCAACACGCTGGCGGTCACGCTGGTGGGCGCGGTGGCGCTGCTGGCCAACATGGGCATTCGCCTGATGTGGTGGAACGGTGGCCGCTCGCGCCGCTCGGGCGACCGTAACGACTCGGGCAACGTGTTGGCGATCTTCGGCTTTGCGCTGCTGATCTTCGCCCCGATCATCGCCAAGGCGATGCAGGCTACGATCAGTCGCAAGCGTGAGACGCTGGCCGACGTGTCGGCATGTCAGCTGACTCGCTACCCGCCGGGGCTGATTTCGGCGCTGGAGAAGCTGCGCGAGGACAGCACGGTCACCCATTCGGCCACGACTGCCACGGCGCACATGTGGATCGAGCAGCCAATGTCCGGTGTGGGCGACGGCGGCAAGCTGGCGTGGTTCAACAAGTTGTTCAACACTCACCCGCCGCTCGAAGAGCGCATCGCGCTCCTCCGCGAGCTCTGACCTGGCACGTCAACCCGACTCGCAGCGTCGGGAAATCCTGGGTTGCCGACGGCCCGGTAACGGTACGCTGCACTCATGAATTCGACGCCGTCTTCTACGCGAGCCACAGGCACCATGCAGGTCAAGCGAGGCCTGGCTGAGATGTTGAAGGGTGGCGTCATCATGGATGTCGTCAACCCCGAGCAGGCCAAGATCGCCGAGGACGCAGGTGCGTGCGCCGTGATGGCGCTCGAGCGAGTGCCCGCCGACATCCGTCGCGACGGCGGTGTCTCGCGCATGAGCGATCCAGAAATGATCGAGGGCATCAAGGCCGTCACCACCATCCCGGTGATGGCCAAGGCTCGTATCGGCCACTTCGTGGAGGCGCAGATCCTGCAGGCCCTCGGGGTCGACTACGTGGACGAGAGCGAAGTGCTCACCCCGGCCGACGAGGCCCACCACATCGACAAGTACGCGTTCACCGTGCCCTTCGTGTGCGGCGCCACCAACCTCGGTGAGGCGCTGCGTCGCATCAGCGAAGGTGCCTGCATGATCCGCAGCAAGGGTGAGGCTGGCACTGGCAACATCGTCGAGGCCGTGCGCCACCTGCGCAGCATCCTGGGCGATATCCGCAAGATCACTCAGGCCGACTCCGCCGAACTGTTCCAGTGGGCCAAGGTGCTGCAGGCGCCGCTGCCGCTGGTGCAGGAGATCGCCGAGACGGGCAAGCTGCAGGTGCCGCTGTTCTGCGCCGGTGGCATCGCCACCCCGGCCGACGCGGCGCTCGCGATGCAGTTGGGTGCCGAGGCCGTGTTCGTCGGTTCTGGCATCTTCAAGAGCAACGATCCGGCGCCTCGCGCCAGGGCGATTGTCGAGGCCACCACTCACTTCCGTGATGCCGACATCCTTGCCAAGGTCAGCCGTGGCCTCGGTGCCCCGATGACCGGTATCGGCATGGACGACACCACCAAGTTCGCCGAGCGCGGTTGGTGAGGACAACCCGTGCTGCGTAGTGCGGAGCCTCCAGGGTGTCAGCCTCGATCGTCGGTGTCCTTGCACTGCAAGGCGCGTTCGTCGCGCACGAGCGCGCTCTCCGTTCAGTAGGCGCCTCCACGCTGCAGGTGCGCATTTCTGCGGATCTGGACAAGGTGCAGGCCCTGGTGATGCCCGGCGGCGAGAGCACCACGATGTCGAAGTTGCTGGTCTCGTCGGGGTTGTTCGACGTGCTGGCGGATCGGTTGCATGACGGCCTACCTGTGTTCGGTACCTGTGCCGGAATGATCCTGCTGGCCACCGAAGTGCTCGACGGCCGCGAGGACCAACGCAGCCTGGGTGCCATCGACGTGTCCGTCCGGCGCAACGGTTACGGCCGTCAGGTCGACAGCTTCGAGACCGACATCCCGGTGACGGGCTTATCGAACCCGTTCCACGCCGTGTTCATCCGCGCACCCAAGGTGGAACGCCTCGGCGCTGGTGTCGAGGTGCTCGCCGAATGCGAAGGTGTGCCGGTGCTGGCCCGCGAGGGTTCGGTCACGGTGGCATCATTCCATCCAGAACTCACACCCGACGCGCGGCTGCACGAGCAGTTCCTGCGTCACCACCACATCATCTGACACATCGACGAAGGAGTATCCGATGTCCGGCCATTCCAAATGGGCAACGATCAAGCACAAGAAGGGTGCGGCCGACAAGGCCCGCGCCAAGGTCTTTAACAAGATCGCCCGACTGCTCGAGGTCGCGGCGCGCGAAGGCGGCGCCGACCCCTCGTCGAACGCCTCGTTGCGTTCCGTGATGCAGAAGGCCAAAGCGGCGCAGATGACCAACGACGCCATCGACCGTGCGGTGAAGCGCGGCGCAGGTCTGGCAGGCGGCGGCAACTACGAAGCGATCACCTACGAGGGTTATGCCCCAGGCGGTGTGGCGATGCTGGTGGATGTGCTCACCGACAACCGCAACCGCAGCGGCGGCGATGTGCGCAACATCTTCTCCAAGCTCGGCGGTTCGCTGGCCGAGCCGGGCGCGGTTGGCTGGCAGTTCAGCCGCCGTGGCGTGCTGCTGGTGAACGGCGGCGATGAGGAGTCGCTGATGATGTTGGCGCTCGAAGTTGGTGCCGACGATGTGGCCGACGACGGTGACGGCGCCTGGCGTATCACCTGCGATCCGCACCTCGTGTTCGATGTACGCGATGCGCTGCTGGCCGCCGGGCTGGAAGTTGTCTCGGCAGAGAGCACGATGGTGTCCAGTCTCACGGTGGAGGTCACCGACGCAGCCGACGCTCGCCAGATCCTGCGTATCATCGACGCGTTGGAGGACAACGACGATGTGCAGGATGTGTTCAGCAACTTCGACATCAGCGAAGCACTGATGGAAGCGGTCAGCGAATGAGTATCTCGATCGGCGACGTGGCACCGGCGTTTTCGCTGGCTTCCAACTCTGGCGAAACCGTGTCACTGGCCGATTTCAGCGGCCGGCCCGTCGTCGTGGTGTTCTACCCCGGCGACGACACTCCCGTGTGCACCCGTCAGCTCAACACCTACAACGACGACCTCTCGCAGTTCGAAGCACTGAACTCGCAGGTGCTGGCGATCTCCGCGCAGAGCGTCGACAGCCATCAGCGGTTCAGCACCAAGCATGGGTTCAAGTTCCCGCTGCTGGCCGACACCGACAAGTCGGTTGCCGGTGCATACGGCACACTCGGGCCGCTCGGGTTCCCGCGGCGCAGCATCTTCATCATTGACGGCGATGGCATCGTCCGATACGTGCATCGCGCGATTGCCGGGCTGACGTTCCGTCCGGTCAGCGAACTGGTGGAAGTGCTGGCCAGCCTCAGCCGCTGAGCACGGTGCTGGTGCAGGCCAGCCCGCCGCACACGAACGCGGGCGTGCCGGTGAACAAGAACGTGAACGCCTCCTGCAACACCTTGGGTTCGCGCGAGCCAGCACCGTGTGGGTCCTGGCCGTACTCGGGTTCGGTAGGGGGCAGGTTCACCGTGGGCGGAGCCGGGGTGCCGAAGTCCCACATCTCCAGCAGGGCAGTGATCGGTGCGTCGGCCGTGTAGCCGGGTAGGCCCCATTGTGGGACGACGTCCTTGCTGCGGCCGCTCGCCAACGTGGGTTGCAGAGCAGCCGCACCCAGCGTGCGAGCCAGCACCTCGGTGGACACGTTGGCCACCTGGTGATCGCCAAACGCCTCGATCATCAGCACCTGCTTGGCGGGAATGCCGGGGTACGGGTCGCTGGTGAGGTGCTGCGCGTAGCCGTTGTTCTCGCCGCGGTCCCAGAGCAACTGGATGAGTTGCATCGCCAGCAGACGATCGGCGGGATCGGGGTATGCCTGCTCGAACACGCTGGCGAACTGCGGCCAGTCGCTGGAGCGGGGGAGCAGCAGCGAGTAGGTGATGCCGGGCACGCCGAGCACGACACGGCTCCACTCGGTGGAAATCGCGCTGGCGGCACCGCCGAGGATGCCGCCCTGGCTGTTGCCAACGAACTGGGTGGCGCCGTTGGCGACCAACGGATGGCCATCGCCGGACTGGAACGCGGAATCGGTGACGAACCCGGTGGGGGAGTTCAGTAGACGACCGAGGAGTTGTTGGTTCAACAACCCCTGTTGCATGCGGTCGGCTTGCTCGGGGAAGTGCGAAAGATTGCCGAGCACAGTGACCAGGTTCGGGAGGTCGGTGCTGCTCATGCCGATCTCGTCGGTCGCACATGCGGCGGCGAGGCCAGCGGCTGCAGCGAATGACAGCGCGCCCACCTCGTCGAGTGTGCCCATCAGACCGTGTCCGTACACGATCGCTGGCACGGGTGTCGCTGCGCCCAGCGGCAGCACGCAGCGGAACGGGACGTGCAGCACGGGTGTGTCGGTGTTCTGTCGCGGAAGGCCGTCGGGCCCGAGATCGAACTTGTTGCCGGGTGACCCGTCTCCGGTGAGGTAGTTCGGCACGTCGTACGTTCCATCCACTGTGCGCACGGTGCCGTCGTCGGTGGCGGTGGTGACTGCGAAGGCCGGTGCTCCGTTGCCGAGCCCGTCGTAGGTCTCGGCGCGCATATGCAACAGACGGCCGCTGAGGCTGTCGGCGCTGGCCACGGTGAAGTCCCATGCCAGGTACAGCCCGGGCGTACTGATGCCGGCGGTGTCGAGCGCTGCGAAAAGATCGCGGAAGGGGTAGGCCCGCTGCGGGGGTTCGGGCGCTCCGTCGAGCATCGATTGGAACGCCGGTGTGCGCTGAATGGCCCGACCGTCGGTGTCCACCAGGTTGCGCAGGGCGACGATGAAGTGGTGGCCCTCGGCAAGCGCCTCCGCTGGGTGCACGATCAGCACTTGGTCGTCGACCGGCCCGGTGGCGTCGAGTTCGGCCCAATAGGCAACCCGTGTGCCGGCGTCGGTGTCGAGGATCACGATCGGTGCGTCGTCGTTCAGCGAGGCGGCGATGTTGGTGCTGGGGGCGATGCCGGTGCGCTCGACATCGAGCATCGGCACGAACGCCAGGATCGACGACCCAGGGGAGAAGCCGTCTGCCCGGTTCTGATCGGTGAGGTCGATGGGCACGCCGTCGACGTTCTGCGGCGCAGCGCCGTCGAGGATGTCCAACCGGCGGCCGGTGGGCGTGGTGTCGTCGGGGCGGGTGAATGCATCGTTCGGCCAGGGCAGCAGGCACGCCCGCTCGTCGAGTGGGTCGCAGAACAGCGGTTCGAGCATTGCAGTGTCGCCGGGGGCGAGTGTGTCGGTGGTGGCGACACCCGAATCGCCGCCATTCGAATCCGATCCGCTGCAACCGACGGCGAGGGTGGCGACCGTGAGGAGGGCGACCCAACGGCCGGTGATGCGAACGGCATGAGGCATCCCCTAAGGGTGCCACAGGATCCGCACCCCATGGGGTCGCAGCCGCTACGCTCGTACACGTGTTCGCTCCCGGAATCCCCGTCCAACAGGGCCTGGTAGTCCTCGGTATCGACCCCGGTCTCACGCGTTGTGGCTACGCCGTGCTGCAGTCCGTGGGGCGTGAGGTCAAGACACTCAGCCTCGGTGTCATCCGTACGCCCCCCACCGACGCATTGCCGCAACGTCTGGCCGAACTCAAAGCCGAACTGGTGGCGTTGCTGCACGAGTTCCGCCCGCACGGTGTTGCTGTCGAGCAGGTGTTCTTCCAGAACAACGTGCGCACCGCAATGAGCGTGGGGCAGGCCAGTGGTCTGGCCCTCGCCGAAGCCGCCACGTTCGGGTGCGATGTCATGCAGTTCACACCCAACCAGGTGAAGGACTCCGTGTGCGGTTGGGGTGGGGCCGACAAGGCACAGGTGCAAAAGATGGTGCAGGCCCGGCTGGGGCTGTCCACGCCGCCCAAGCCTGCGGATGCTGCCGATGCGGCCGCACTGGCGCTGTGCTATCTGGCGGCGGCGCCGATGCGTCGTCGGGTCGATCAGGCGGTGGGTCGATGATCGGCTCGCTGCGCGGTGTCGTGCTCGAGCGCACCGAAGATGCCAACGCTCTCATCGAGGTCGCCGGTGTCGGCTATCTGGTCGCGGTCACTCCGCGCACGCTCGCCGAACTGGAACCGGGTTCGCCGGCGTTCTTGTACGTGCACCATCACATTCGTGAAGACGCGCAGACACTGTTCGGCTTTCTGCATCGCGATGAGCGCACCACGTTCCAGGTGCTCATCGCCACACACGGCATTGGTCCGGCACTCGCACTCGCGATTCTGGGCACACACTCGCCGTCGGCCTTGGTCGACATCATCGCCTCCAGCGACCTCGGGGCGCTCACGTTGGTGCCCGGTGTTGGCAAGAAGACAGCCGAGCGTCTGCTGATCGAACTACGCAACAAACTGTCGTTGCCGATGCTCGACCCCCTGCCTTCGGTGGGTGGCGCGAAGCACTCTGTCATCGGCGATGTGCGCGAAGCGCTCGCCGGTCTCGGCTATGGGCCAGAGGAGATTCGCGAGGCGCTGCGCGAAGTACCCTCCGACAGCGACGCCGGCTCGATGCTGCGCGACGCACTGAAACTGTTGGGAGCCAAGCGTGCGTGACGAATTTCTCGACCCTGCACCGGTTGGCTCTCAAGAAGAGTCCGATGAGGTCGGCCTGCGGCCGAAGCGGCTCAGTGAATTCGTCGGCCAACGGGAGCTGAAAGAGCACCTCTCGATCGTGCTCGAGGCCGCCAAGCGTCGCGGCCATCCAGCCGATCATCTGCTGCTCGCTGGGCCCCCCGGCCTCGGTAAGACGAGTATGGCCGCCATCGTGGCTGCCGAGATGGGCGTGCATCTGCACATCACGTCCGGCCCGGCGCTGGAACGGGCCGGCGATCTGGCAGCCATCCTCACCAAGCTCGAAGAGGGCGACGTGTTGTTCATCGACGAGATCCACCGCCTGTCACGGGCGGTGGAGGAGATTCTCTACCCCGCGATGGAAGACTTCATGCTCGACATCGTCGTCGGTAAGGGTCCCTCGGCGTCCAGTATCCGGCTCACGCTGCCGCGCTTCACGTTGGTCGGTGCCACCACCCGCACGGGCATGATCACCGGCCCACTGCGCGACCGCTTCGGTCTGGTGGCCCGGCTCGACTACTACGCCGACGACGAACTCGAGGCCATCGTTCGCCGCACCGCAGGCATTCTTCATGTGCAGACCTCATCCGAGGGTGCCTGGGAGATTGCTCGCCGTTCGCGCGGCACGCCGCGTATCGCCAACCGTCTGCTGCGCCGTGTGCGCGACTTCGCCGAAGTGCGCGGCGATGGCACCATCAACGAGGACACGGCACGTGCAGGGTTGAAGGTCTTCGGAGTCGACGAACGCGGCCTCGACAAGGTTGACCGCGCCATCCTCAATGCCATCTGCGTGCAGTTCGCCGGCGGCCCGGTGGGGCTCAGCACGGTGGCCATCAGCGTGGGGGAGCAGCCGGAAACGGTGGAGGATATGTACGAGCCGTTCCTCATTCAGCAGGGTCTTCTCGCTCGGACCCCTCGCGGTCGTATCGCCATGCCGGCCGCCTACGCGCACATCGGGCTGCCCGTTCCGTCGGTCGAGCGGCCCACTGGCCTGTTCGACTGAGCCGCGTGCGCATTAGCCTGTTCCACGCATGAGCGACGCCCCCAACATCCGTGCCGATGACGATCTGCGCGACGTACTCCCCGACGACCTGAACGCGGTCGAGCACACCCTGAACTACGAGTTCCCCGACAACAGTCGGCGGCGCAAGCCCGGCATCCTCTATCTCACGGTTGCACTGCTGTGCCTGGTGCTGTGGCTGGTGAAGCGCAACGACTCGGCGATGGTCAACAGCGGTTTCCTGTGGGCAGCGATCCTGCTCGGTGTCGTGGGCCTGTTCTCGATCTCCTCGGGTTGGCGGATGAAGTTCGACGAGCAGCAGGCACTCGTGGCTGCGCAGGGCGCCGTCGGCTTCGCCGTGGGTCATGCCTCGGCGCAGCAGGTGTGGCGCGGGCTGCGCAGCCGGCCCACGTGGCGGGTGCTGTGCTACTCGGCCGAAGAGCCGCCGCGCCGCCGTGGTTTGGTGCTGGTGGACGCAGTCAACGGCCGTGTCGTCGAGCACCTCGTGCAGGACAACCCGCTCGAGGACTGGGACGTCTGATTCGTCTGCGTTGACGTGCGGCTTTGCGGCGCGCACGAAACGGTGTGCCGTCGCCGGGTAACCTCAATGCAATGTTCGACGGAAAGTTCCGCGCCCCGGTCGACAAGGCCGTCAAGCCGCTGGGCAATGGCCTGCGCAAGACAGGGCTGACGCCCGACCACCTCACGGCGATTGGTCTGCTCGTGGCCATCGGTGCTGCCGTCGCGATCGGCTTCGGTCAGCTGCGCCTCGGTTTGCTCCTCGTGGTGCTCGCCGCGCTGCCCGATCTACTCGACGGTGCGTTGGCCAAGGCGTCGGGTTCGTCCAGCCAACGTGGCGCGTTCTTCGACTCCACCATCGATCGCTTTGCGGATGCGCTGCTGTTCGGTGGCGTGGCGTGGCACTTCGCCAGCACCGAGGATCCGCACTTGGCGCTGCTGCCGTTCGCCGTGATGGCGCTCAGTTCGGTCATCAGCTACATGCGCGCCAAGGCCGAGTCGCTGGGTCTGGATGCCAAGGGCGGTCTGATGGAGCGCGCAGAGCGGATCATCGCCCTGTGCCTCGGCCTGCTGTTCCCGCTGCTGCTCATCCCGATCCTGTGGATCACACTCGGCCTTACCTTCATCACTGCTGTGCAACGGTTCGTGAAGGTCTGGAAGCAGGCTGCGGTTGCCCCGGTGACCGCCGAGCGCATCGAACTGCGCCGCAGCCGTCGCCAGAGTCGGCGGGTGGTACGCACCGAGCGTCGGCGCACTCGCATCACGCGGGCCACGGGTCGCCAGTCGTTCCGCCGTGACTGAACCCGGTGAGCGTTCCGCCCGCAGCCGATTCAACGACGCGGCGATCGTCGGCACCTACAAGTTCGGCGCCCTCGCGGCGAAGCTGATCCCCGGCCCCATTGCTTCGGCGACGGCCACCGGCCTGGGTATCGGCTCCAATCTCACCAGCCCGGCCAAGCGGGCGATGATCGAGCGCCATCTGCAGCGGGTCAATCCGAACCTGCGCGGGGCCTCGTTGCGTGTCGCTGCGCAGCAGGCATTCGACAGCTATGCCCGCTACTACGTGGAGAGCTTTCGGCTGCCCTCGCTGAGTAAGAAGGTCGTCAACAAGACGATGTCGGTGGAGAACTTCCACCACATCACCGACGCGTTGGCGCTGGGCAAGGGGTGCATCTTCGCCTTGCCGCACCTCGGCGGCTGGGAGTGGGCCGGACGCTGGATGACCGACCAGGGGTACCCGATGACGGTAGTCGTCGAGGCGCTGCAGCCACCTGAGTTGTTCGAGTGGTTCGCTGATCTGCGTAAGGAACTCGGGATGACCGTGATTCCCACCGGGCAGGGTGCCGGTGCCGCGGTGATGGCCGCGTTGAAGAAGAACGAGATCGTGTGTTTGCTATCGGATCGCGACATCGACCGCAGCGGAGTCGAGGTGGAGTTCTTCGGTGAGCGCACCACGTTGCCCGCCGGCCCGGCGACGTTGGGCATCCGTCTCGGCACCCCGGTACTGCCGGTCGGGTGCTACTTCACACCGCAGTACAACGGGCACTACGCCATCGTGCGCCCGCCGCTGTCGATGGAACGACGAGGTGGCCTGCGCGCCGACGTGCAGCGCGTCACGCAGAACCTGGCCCACGAGCTGGAGTTCCTCATCCGTCGGGCCCCCGAGCAGTGGCATATGTTCCAGCCCAACTGGCCCAGCGACCCGGGCTACTAGCTCCGGCGCAGTTCAGCCCGGTGGCCGAGCCATCACCGTGTAGGACAGTTGACGGTTAGGGTGCCGGATGCTCCCGAAGGTCGACGCGCCCGAAACCACCAGTCCCCGTAGCCGTCGCCGCCGCCGCAACCTGATCGCCGTCGCGGTCGCCGCGGTGCTGGCCATCACCGGCACCGTTGTCGCGATCACAGCCTCAGGCGGCAGTCGCTCCGGCGCGCTCGTCGGCACCTGCGACATCGGCCCGAACGCTCAATGTCCGGGCGCCCACCTCACCGGCGCCGACCTCACCGGCGCCAACCTCACCCGCGCCAACCTCACCCGCGCCGATCTCACCGGCGCCACCGTCACCGGCGCCTACCTCACCGACGCCAACCTCGCCAGCGTGAGCTCGAGCGGCATCATTGGCACGCCAAAGACACTCCCGATCGGCTCAGCGGCCAGACGGCTCGACACAGCGTTGGCGGTCGAGAGTCACACGATCTAGGACAGTTCATGGTTAATGTGCACCATGCTTCCGAACACTGATCAGCCCGCCACAGGCCGTCGCAGCCATCGCCGTCGCATGGTCGGCTGGTCCATCGTGGCGGTGATCACGGTTCTCGCAGTCGCGATCCTGATCGCGTTCGCCACTGGGACGATTGGCCGTTCCGGCGCGTTCTGAAATGGTCTGACCCTGGAATCGCGCGTTCGGCGGTAGTTGAATCTCGGGCACTGATGAGGAGGTCATCGTGCCAAGGAGATGCCCGGTCGAGCTCCGTCGCAATGTGCTCGATCTGACCGAGGCCGGCAAGCCGGTCGCAGAGATCGCCGTGCCACTCGGGATCACTGCTCAGACGGTTTACAACTGGCGAAACCAGGATCAGATCGATCGCGGGCTTCGCGTCGGGATGTCGACGAGTGAGTCCCGCGCGCGGAGGGTGAGTCCCACCACGTGACTGAGGTCGGCACACCGGCAGCGTTGGCGGCCGAGGGTCCCACGATCTAGGACAGTTCATGGTTACTGTGCACCATGCTTCCGACCACTGATCAGTCCACTGACGGCCACCGCAGCCAACGCCATCGCCGTCGCATGGTCGGCTGGTCCATCGTGGCGGTGATCGTGGTCATCGCAGTCGCGATCCTGATCGCGTTCGCCACCGGAACAATTGGCCGTTCCGGCATGGTCTGAAACGACTCGACAATGCGCGGCGGGCAATCACCTCGTTGAGTGAACGAGTCCACGCGTTACGTGAGAAACCAGGAGAAACCGACTGTCGTTAGCCCCTGGGTTCTGACTCACCACGCGCTCACGCTGACGCGTAACTCCTTACTACGAGGTGGTCGGCATGCGCTCTCGATTGATTCTCTCCACTCTTGGTGTCACTGCCTTGGTGCTCCTCTCCACGGCAGGGACGAGAACCGTTCAGGCCGCGAACCGAGATGTCGATGTCGACTGCTTTGCCAATGAAGGTGATCATGACTGGTTCGTCGCCACCGGCGACACGATCACCTTCACCCTCACGAACTGTGATCAGTTCCAGATCGCCGACTTCGATGGAGCCATCTTGGACAGCGGCACCATTGTTGCGCCGATCGTGGTGAATGCAGGAGAGGTTGCCACGTTCACCGATACCGGCACATCAACGCAACACGCAGCCTCGGTCACTGCGCTGTCACCCGAACACGTCCCGGCCGGTGTCCTGAATGTGACGTCATCCGTCACCATCCCGGCGGTCGCACCGGAACTGGATCTGAGTTCCGACAACTTAGGCAATGGCGACCATTACGTGGGCGACTCCGACAGCAGTTGCGCAGTCACCGCTGGAATGCATGTGTACGGGGCCTTGGCGGTCACCATCGACCAGGCCGGCACGTTCACATTCCGCGCGGTGGAATCGGACCCTGTCAGTCGGGCTGTGGACCCTCTTGCAGCCTTCGCTCCGGTGCTCGATCCGATGCTGGCGCTGTACTCGACATTCGACCCCGCCATCCCGGACAACGGTGTCGTGGGCTGAAATGACGACCTCGACACCCAGTTCGACTATCCGAGCGCCGTCGGCCCTGTCGCGGAGGCATTGTCCGGTGGACGCGTCATGGCCGATGTCTTCCCCTACTTCGTCGCCGACCTACAGCCGGGTGCCTACACGTTGGTGCTGCTCACCTACTCGGACGTCAGCGCTGAGGAGTGGGCGACAGGCGACAGTCTTGCCGGAATGTTCACCCCTGGGGCCGAGACCGTGACGTTCGAGATGTGTGGCCCGCAAGGTTCCGTGTCCGTGTGCACGACTGCCTGCACGCCGATCATCATCCCAGACGTGTTGCCGCCCACTGGCGCCAACACGGCGTCGGCGTTCTTTGCGGCCGCTGCGGTCATGTTCGGTGGTGCCCTCGTCATCGGGTCGCGTCGCCGTCGGATCAGGACCCGCTGACCCACACCGACGCTCACCCCATTCTGAGTCACCGCCCAGACGTTGTGGGCGGTGACTCAGAGGCGTCCGAGGAGGCGTCCGGGACCCGGTCGGGGGTGGTCGGCGACCGGGGTAGGCTCCTGGCCCATGGTGATCGAGGAGCGAGACGGATACCGCTTGTGGGTGGGTGGTCCGGTGCCCAAGGGTGCCGACGGCTTCACGCTGGGGTCGCTGGTCATCGTGCGCCGCGGTGCCGACACGGCGTACCTCCTGCGCCACGAACAGGTGCATGTCCGGCAATGGCGGCGCTTCGGCGCCGTCGGCTTCATCCGTCGCTACGTCGGGCACTACGTGCTGTGGCGTCTGCGCGGGAAGGATCACCAGGGTGCGTACCGTCGCATTCCGATGGAGATCGAGGCCGACTGGGTGGCTCGTCGTCAGCTCGCGACTGCCGTGCGCGACGAACTTTCCCACAGCGTCGCGTCGTAGCTATCCACCGGGCCGATATGTTCGGCCACGGCTTCCTCCAGTCGTTCGCTCGGGCTTCATGCCCGCGTCGTCCTGGGAGTCATCGTGTCCGAGATGCCCGATCGGCCTGTGCCGCCACGCTCGTTGCGTGAGCGTGTAGAACAGTGGGTGCAGTGGGTTGGGCCCGGTCGCTTGGTGGGCTCGGCGGCCGTCGTGCTGTCAGTGCTCGCCGGTGCGTACTGGCTCGTGCGGCCACCCGTGGCCACCACCGAGTCGCAGCTGCCGATGGCCGGCTCACCATCAGCCAGCACGTCGAGCACGTTGAGCGACGCGCCGCCGGCACGGGCGACGACTACCACCACGAGCATCGCAGCGCAGGTGGTGGTCTACGTCGCTGGCGCAGTGGTCCACCCCGGCGTGTACACGTTGCCGCAGGGTGCACGGGCGAACGATGCGGTCCGCGCCGCTGGCGGGTTCAGCGTGCAAGCCAACGCCGACGCAGTGAACCTGGCCGCCATCGTGGCCGACGGACAGCGCGTGTACGTGCCACGGGTGGGGGAGGCCATCGTTGTTGAGCCTGCGGGCGGTACATCGGCCACGCCCAGCGAGCCGGTGAACCTCAACACCGCGACCGCCGATGAGCTCGATGTGTTGCCGGGTGTCGGCCCTGCAACGGCGGCCTCGATCATTGCCTTTCGCGACCAGCACGGGCCGTTCAGTTCCGTCGAACAGCTGAGCCAAGTCCGTGGCATCGGCCCGGCCAAACTCGATGCCATCCGCGGGTTGGTGACCCTGTGACCACTAGAGAAACGCTTGACCCAGCAACACATCTGCGGCGAGCACTGCGCCGATCACGCCGATCCACACACCTGCGGCGAGCCACAGGTACTCACGCCAGAAGTCGCGCCAGTCGGCGGCCGGGCGGCGCGTGGCCCGGCGGGCAGCGATGGCGCCCAGCGCCATCCACACCGCTGCGCTGGCGAGGGTTGCCAGCGTGTACACGGTGCCGCCCGTGGCGAGCGGCGCACCGGCCACCAAGAGGCCGGGCGCAGCGAACAGCGCGCTGGCAAATCCCAGCACTCCAGCGGTGCTGGAACCCCAGTGCAGCGCCAACAGCGCGAACACACCCAACGCAGCCGGTGGCGCCAAGGCAGCGAGCGCGCCGAACGTGCGCAACTGTCGCCGATAGGCCACCGGGCCGTACGGCACCGGTGCGGCGTCGGCCGGGTGAGAACGCATGAGGCGAGCGTACGGCCTCGACGCCGCCCGCCCCGGGCACCACATCACTGATGCGCAGGTGGCACTGGTGGCGTTCTGCCTGGTGTCGGGCGTGTGGCTGGGTGTGGGCTCCACCCTCGGTGTCGCGGTGCTCGCACTCGTTGGCACCGTGCTCATCGCAGGAGGGCACGTGCTGACGGCGATGGTGACCATTGCCGCGCTCGTCGGCGGCGCGGTACGCAGCGATCGCGACTGGGCCGGAGCCCACCTTCGGCATGCCGATAGCTACACGGGGTGGGCGCAGGTGGTGGCCGACCCGGCGGTCTACGGGTCTGGACTGCGGCTGACAGTGGAGATCGACGGTGAGCGCCTCGACACCTGGCTGTACGGCGCTCTGCGGAACCGGCCCAGTCAGGTGCAGTCGGGGGAGTACGTGTGGGTGCAGGGTGATCGCCGGCCGATGCGCAGCGGGGCCCGCCGTGCGGCGCTCCGCCATGTCATGGGTCGCCTGCAGGCCGACGTCGTTGCCGACGTCGACCCCGGTTCGGCGCTCACCCGAGCCTCGAACCGCTTGCGCAGGCGACTCCGTGGCGCAGCAGAGGCGGCGATGCCCGCCGCGGACTCTGCGTTGTTCACCGGGCTCGTGTTGGGCGACGACGCTCGTGAACCGGTGTGGCTGGTGGACGACTTTCGCCGCTCGGGGCTGTCGCACCTCACCGCCGTCTCCGGACAGAACGTGGGGTTCTTGTTGCTCGCAGCAATGCCGCTGCTGCGCCGTCTACGCCCCTGGTGGCGCTGGGCCGCCACGGTGGGGCTGATCGGATGGTTCATGGCGCTCACCCGCTTCGAACCGTCCGTGCTGCGCGCTGGGGTGATGGCGGTGCTGGCCGCGACGGCACATGTGCGCGGTCGCCAGGCCACTCCCGTACGCCTGCTGTCGCTGGCCGTGGGGTGGCTCGTGCTCGTCGACCCGTTCCTCGTGTGGTCGGTGGGGTTCTGGCTGTCGGTGGCCGCAACGGCAGGCGTCTGCCTGGCGGGGCCATGGCTCTTCTCCCGTCTACCGGGCCCCGCGTGGCTGCGACTGCCGCTCTCGATCACGCTTGGCGCGCAAGCCGGTGTGGCGCTGCCAAGTTTGCTGGTGTTCCATCGCCTCCCGCTGGTGACAGTGCCGGCCAACATCGCTGCCGTGCCGGTCGCCGGACTGGTGATGCTGTACGGCATACCGTCAGCGCTGATCGCACCGGTGCTGCCGTCTGCGCTCGGCCGTCTGCTGATGCTGCCCAACGTGGTGGGCACGCGCTGGGTGGCCACGGTGGCGCAAGTGGCCGGGCAGTTGGAACCGTCGCCCGGCTGGGGTGCCCTCGGCTGGGGGTCGCTCACCGCAGGTGTGTGTGTCCACTACCTCGTCGTGCGCCGACGCTCGCGGACCGGCCGTGCAGGTGTGCCATTCTGACAACACCATGGCGTGCTACCTCATCACCGGCGACGACGAATCGCTCATGCTGTCCGCGATCGGCGACCTCGTGAAGAAGTTGGTCGGTGACGGTGACCGCACGCTGATGGTGGACGACTTCGACGGTGAGGCCTACGAACTGCGGGCCGTCGTCGACTCGGCACAGACTCCTCCGTTCCTCACCGACAAGCGAGTGGTCGTCGCCCGCGGGATTGGTCGTTTCGTCGCCGACGATGTCGCCCCGCTGGTGGCGTACTTGTCCGACCCGCTGCCCAGCACCGATCTGGTGCTGGTTGCCGGTGGAGGGCGCGTCCCCAAGTCGCTCACCGATGCGTTGAAGGCGGCCGCCGCCACCACGATCGCCACCGCACCTCCCAGCCGCGGGCGCGAGCGATCCGGATGGTTCGACGAGCAGATCCGAGCCATGGGTCTCAAGCTCGATGCTCAGGCAGTGCAACTGCTCACCACCTGGTTGGGCGAAGACGCCGGGCGCCTGCAGGGCATTCTCGAGACGCTGCACTCCACGTACGGCGCAGGTGCCACGCTGCGCAGGGACGAGGTGGCACCGTTCCTGGGAGACGCCGGTGGGGTGCCACCGTGGGATCTCACCGACGCGATCGACCGCGGCGACACCACGGTGTCGTTGCAGTTGCTGCAGCGGATGATGCGCGCTGGTGAACGCCACCCACTGCAAGTGATGTCGATTCTGCACAGCCATTACTCGAAGCTGCTTGCGCTCGATGGTGTGAACGCTCGCGACGAGACGGCCGCTGCTGCGGCGATGGGCATCAAGCCAGGGTTCCCGGCCCGTAAGGCACTGGATCAATACCGCAAACTTGGCGGCGGCGCCGTCACCCGCTCGATCGGGTTGCTGGCACAGGCCGACCTCGATCTACGCGGCGCCAAGGAGTGGCCCGAAGATCTCGTGATGGAAGTGCTGGTCGCCCGCCTGTCGAAACTGGGCGGCGCCACCGGTCGTCGCTGACAACCGGCGGAGGGACGCGAAAAGGCCCGGGCGTTCGGCCCGGGCCTGTTCAAGATCTGTGTGCAGCGTCTCAGCCGGAGGCGTTGATCTTCTTCATCAGGCGGCTCTTGCGGCGAGCGGCCTGGTTCTTGTGAATGACGCCCTTGGCAGCGGCCATGTCGAGGCGCTTGACTGCCAGACGCAGCGAATCCTCGCCGGTCTCGCTGCCCGAAGCAGCGACAGCGTTCTTCACGCGGGTCTTCAGTTCGCTCTTCACGGCCTTGTTGCGCTCGGCGCTCTTGGCGTTCGTGAGGATGCGCTTCTTCTGACTCTTGATATTGGCCACGTGATGAACCCTTTGACACTGAGGGCGCCGAACGCGCCCGATTACGGCTTCACAAGGCTAACAGCGATGGCCGCACGGACCCAACCTCCTCAGGGCCATCTCGCCGGTAGGATCGGGCGACTGGCCATGGATCTCGCACGCATTCGCAACTTCTCCATCATTGCCCACATCGACCACGGCAAGAGCACCCTTAGCGACCGCATCCTCGAACTCACGAACGCGGTCGAGAAGCGCGATATGCGGTCGCAGTACCTCGACACGATGGATCTCGAGCGTGAACGTGGCATCACGATCAAGGCGCAGAACGTGCGCGTCGACTGGAAGGGGTTCACGCTTCACCTCATCGACACGCCCGGTCACGTCGACTTCGGCTACGAGGTCAGCCGCAGCCTTGCGGCATGTGAGGGTGTGGTGCTGGTGGTGGATGCGGCCCAGGGCATCGAGGCGCAGACACTGGCCAACTGCTACCTGGCGCTGGAACACAACCTGGAGATTGTGGCCGCGCTGAACAAGATCGACCTGCCAGCCGCCGACCCCGACCGGTATGCGCAGGAAATCGAGACCGTGTTGGGCATCCCAGCAGCTGACATCCTGCGCATCTCGGCCAAGACCGGTGATGGTGTGGACGGCCTGCTCGACGCGATCTGTGAGCGGATTCCTGCTCCCAAGGGCGACCCGGATGCCCCCTTGCAGGCGCTGATCTTCGACAGCCAGTACGACCAGTACCGCGGTGTGGTGTCCAGCGTGCGTGTGATGAACGGGCGGCTCAACAGCAAGTCGAAGTTGCTGTTCATGCAGGCCGGTACGCCGCAAGACCCGATTGAGGTCGGCGTCCGTCGCCCGGTACCCACCCCGGTCGACGAACTCGGTCCCGGTGAGGTGGGGTACCTCATCGCCGGCATCAAAGAAGTCGCACAGGCTCGCTCCGGCGAGACGGTCACCACGTTCCATGGTGGCTCCAGCGAGGCACTGCACGGGTACAGCGACCCGAAGCCGATGGTGTTCTGTGGTCTGTTCCCGATCGATGGTGACGACTTCGAACTGATGCGCGAAAGCCTCGAGAAGTTGAAACTCAACGACGCGAGCATCACCTACGCGCCAGAGTCGTCGGGGGCCCTGGGGTTCGGGTTCCGCTGCGGCTTCCTCGGCCTGCTGCACATGGAAATCGTGAAGGAGCGCCTCGAGCGCGAGTTCAACCTGGCGCTCATCGCCACGGCACCCAGTGTGGAGTACCGCGTGCACCGCACGAACGGTGTGGTCGAGCTGTGCGACAACCCGGCCGATCTGCCGCAACCGCAGAGCATCGACTACATCGAAGAGCCGTACTTCCGGGTGAGCATCATCACCCCCAAGGAGTACACGGGCACGTTGATGGATCTGTGCCAGACCCGGCGCGGCGACATGACCAAGCTCGAGTACCTGTCGCCCGAGCGTGTCGAGTTGCACTACCTGTTGCCGCTTGCCGAGGTGGTGGTCGACTTCTTCGACCAGATGAAGAGCCGCACACAGGGTTACGCCAGCCTCGACTATGAACTCAACGGCTATCAGCGCAGCAACCTGGTGAAGGTCGACCTGCTGCTGAACGGCATCCCGGCCGACGCGTTCAGCACCATCGTGCACCGCGACAAGGCGTTCGCCTACGGCAACCGGATGTGCGAGAAGCTGAAGGAACTGATCCCGCGGCAAATGTTCGACGTCCCCATCCAGGCTGCCATCGGTGGCAAGGTGATTGCCCGCGAGACCGTGAAGGCCAAGCGCAAGGACGTGCTGGCCAAGTGCTACGGCGGCGACATCACGCGTAAGCGCAAGCTGCTCGAGAAGCAAAAAGAGGGCAAGAAGAAGATGAAGTCGATCGGGCGCGTGGAAATTCCCGGCGACGTGTTCATCTCCGCCCTCAAGCTCGACGACTGATCAGCGTGGGTCAGGTCTTCGCGTCGGACCAAGCGTGCACGACGGACACATCAGCGACGAAGCGGACACCAGCGCCCTGCTGCCATCTCGATGATGCCTCGTGCAGACAGTCGACGAGCAACTGAGCGACGGCAACGCCGTTGTGCTCGGGGCAGTGCACCAAAAGTTCGTCGTGCAGGCACAACACGATTCGTGCTCCGAGGTCTGCCCCGCGGGCGCGCACGGTGACGGCCCATACCTTGAACAGCTCTGCGGCTGCGCCCTGTACGAGGGCGTTACGCGCGAAGCGGCCCCGTGCTGCCGCCGCTGCCCGATAGTCGCCGGCGGACTCGATGTCCCACATTCGGATACGCCGTCCGCCGAACGTGCGCAGATCGCGGCCCTCGGCACCAGCGGTTGCTGCGTCGCTGAGAAACTTCATCGCCACCGGATACGCCGACTCCATACCGCGCAACGCCTGACCGGCAGTGCCGCTCGTCTGTCCGTACATCGCCGCCAGCACAGCGATCTTCGCCGTCGGCCGGTCGACACCGAGCCGCTTGGCGACCGGCGCGTAGAGATCGTCCTCATGAGCAGCGGCGCACAGTGCCGAGTCGCGTGACACCGCGGCCAGCACCCGTGGTTCGATCTGGCCGAGATCGGCGCGTACGAACACATGGCCCTGCCCGGCATGCACCGCTGGGCGCATCTCGGCGGGCAGATTGTGCAATCCGGCCTGGGCGGTCATCCGCCCTGCCGCGCCGTCGCTGCCCGACCACTCGCCGCGCAGCCGACCGTCTGCCCCGACGTTGGTGTCGAGCCATCCGTAGCCGAAGGTGGTGGCCACACGCTCAGCCTTGCGCCAGAGCAGCAGCGCGTCGACGACGGGGTGCTGTTCGCGCATCGCTTCCAGCCGCCAGGCGCGGGTGTCGGGAACGTCGATTCCCACTCGGCGCAGCATCGCTTTGACATCCGCCGGATTGCGCAGGTCGACGCCCGTCGGCATGGTGAGGTGGCGCAGCACCTCGGCGTCTCGTCGTGCGCGCCCGGCGGCGGCGTCGGCCTCATTCGCTGGGCGTGGGCCGATCAGCGCTCCGATGATTCCTTCGGCGACATCAATGTCCACCGGAAGTCCATCGGCGGCCATTTCGGCGCACAACAGTTCGGTGGTGGATTCCGAACGTGCCATCGCCTCGGGATCACCAGCGACAGTGCCATCACGTCGGAATCCGGCCAGCAGGTGCGCCTGGAGCGACTGGGCAGTGAGTGCCGTCGCCGCCCACTCTGCGGCGTGGGCGGGGGAGTGGCGCCACCCGCCCTCGACCCATTCCGGCCGCAGATAGCCGTCGGGCCGGATGGCCTGGTCGGGGTCTCCGTCGTCGCCGCCAGCGCCGAGCAGATCGAGTTGGCCCGCGACCGGAGCGCGGTGGTGGTCGAGATCGTGTAGTTGGCACCAGATACGCACTGGGTCGGCGCGCCAACCGCCGTACAGGATGCGATGAACGGCCAGGAGATCCCAGGCTCTGGAGAGGCGCACACCCTGCGGAATCAAGGCTGCGGCAGTCGCCCCGGACCAGCAGACCCAGCGCGGTCGCAGCGCATCGTCCACAGCGGCGATGCACTCGGCGCCACCGTGGGCCAACGCGAGCCGTAGATCACCCACCGCCAACGCCACCAGTCCGTGAGGGGCGGCCACCACGGCGAGATGCGTCCCCGGCCCCACACCCGCGTGTCGACAGGCTTCGACCACCTCGTCGGGAGTTCCATTCTGGGACAACACCCGTCCATCCTGCCGTGTCGTCCGCCCCGAACCCTTCCATCGTCGGCGACAGCAGATAGAAAGGTCTCCGATGGCTCAGTCGCAGATGTTCCAGTCGTTGCGCCATCGCAATGCGCGGCTGTTCTTCGTCGGGCTCCTCGTCAGCACGGTGGGCACCTGGATACAGATGACGGCGATGGCGCTGCTGGTGTACCAGCTCACCGGAAACGCCACCGACGTTGGTGTAACGATGTTCTGCCAGTTCCTGCCGATGCTGTTGCTCGGTGTGTACGCCGGGGTGGTTGCCGATCGGCGAGACAAGCGCCGGATGACGTTGCTGACCCAGTCGCTGCAGGCGCTCCAAGCGTTCGTACTTGGGTTCCTCTATCTGATCGACAAAGTCAATCTGCCGGTGTTGTACGGCCTCAGCCTGGTGCTGGGGTTCATCAACGCGTTCGACAATCCAGCCCGTCGCGGCTTCGTCACCGAACTCGTCGAGCCACACGAGATCCCGAACGCAGTGTCGTTGAACACAGCAGTCATGACCGGCTCGCGCATCATCGGCCCGGCGATCGCGGCGGCGCTCAAGGGACCGCTCGGCGTGGGCTGGTTGTTCATCGCCAACGGCGTGTCGTTCACCGCCATCCTGTGGCCGCTGATGGCCATCGATCGCTCGGAGCTGCACTTGTCGCCGCATGCCAGGCGCGGTGGCACCCCTGTTCGTGACGCAATTCGATTCGTGTTTCGCGACCCGCGGATGCGAGTGGTGTTCGTGGTGTTCACCGTGGTGGGAACGTTCGCGTTCAACTACAACGTGTCGTTGTTGAAGCTGGCCGACCGGCGCTTCGGCAGCGAAACCATGTTCGGCATCCTGCTGGCATCAACCGGCCTGGGCAGCATGATCGGTTCGTTGCTGACTGCCGCGCGGCCACGGGTCACGACCCGCTGGTTCTTCGGGAACGGGCTACTGCTCGGTGTCTCCGGCCTGTGCCTGGCATGGGCACCATCCGGATGGATTGCCGTGCTGCTGGGAATTCCGGTGGGGTTGGGCGGCGCCGCCTTCATCGCTGGGCAGAACGCGATCACCCAACAGGAGTCTCCCCCCGATATGCGCGGGCGCATCCTCGCGCTCGGTGCGGTGGCATTCCTCGGCAGTACGCCGATCGGGGCTCCGATCACCGGTTGGGTGGCGGATCACGTGAGTGCAGAATGGAGCCTTGGGTATGGCGCGGTCCTTACGCTGGTCGCCGTGGTAGTGGGCTACACGCTGAGACGACGCGCGCAACTCGGCGAGGCGAACGCTTCCGGTCTCGGTGCGGGGGTTACCGCATGAGTCGCACGGTGGTGATGTGGTTCCGGCGCGATCTTCGGCTGGCGGACCATCGGGCGATCGAGGCGGCAGCAGCGGACGGCGCCCGGGTGGTGCCGCTGTTCGTGGTCGACCCTGCATTCGCCGTCAGTGGTGCGCCGCGCAGGGCGTTCATGGCGGCAGCGCTGCGGTCGCTCGACGACGCCATCGGCGGCGAGTTGGTGTATCGCCACGGCAACCCCAGCACAGTGCTGCCGTCCTTGGCAGCCGAAGTTGGGGCCGCCGCGGTGTATGTCACTGCCGATCACGGGGCGTACGGGCAGTCGCGCGACGACGCCGTCGCCGCTGCACTCTCTGCGAGTGGCGTGCGCCTGGTGTCGATCGACAGCAACTACGCCGTGGCACCAGGAACGGTGAACAAAGGCGACGGTTCGCCGTACGCGGTGTTCACGCCGTTCTGCAAGGCGTGGCGCGCTCGTGGATGGAGCGCGCCGGCACCGGAAGCGGACGTTCGTTGGTGGGGCGCGACACAGCTGTCCAGTGACGGTCCGCCGCCAGTGGCGAACACCACGATCTCGCTCTCCGGCGCGAGCGAAGTTGCTGCGCACGACCGGTGGCAGATGTTCTTGCCGAACGCGCAGCACTACCGCGATCGCCGCGATCTGCCCGCCGTGGATGGCACCAGTCGGTTGTCTGCTGCTCTGCGCTGGGGTCTGGTGCACCCGCGTCAACTGCTGGCCGATCTGGAACCGTCGCCGGGCCACGACACGTTCGGTAACGAGCTCGGCTGGCGGGAGTTCTACGCCGATGTGCTGTACCGCCGACCCGAGTCGGCATGGCACAACCTCAACCGGAAGATGGACGCGATGCCCGTCGATGAAGACGCTGCCGCACGGGCACGCTTCGAACGCTGGGCTGCGGGCACCACCGGATACCCGATCATCGACGCCGGGATGCGCCAGCTGGCGGCCACCGGGTGGATGCACAACCGGGTACGGATGCTGGTCGGCAGCTTCCTGGTGAAAGATCTGCACGTGCCGTGGCAGTGGGGCGCCCGCCACTTCTTGCGGCATCTGATCGATGGCGATCTCGCATCGAACAACCATGGTTGGCAATGGGTTGCCGGTACGGGCACCGATGCGTCACCGTACTTTCGCATCTTCAATCCGACCACACAGGCGCTGCGTTTCGATGCCGAGGGCGACTACGTACGCCGGTGGGTGCCCGAACTGGCGGGCCTGAGTGGTTCGATCGTGCACGATCCCGGTCTGCTCCGTCCCGCCGCCTACCCCGAGCCGATGGTCGACCATGCGACCGAGCGTGACGAGGCGATGGCGAGATATCGCTCCGCGCGGGCTGGCAGTCGGTAGCCTGGACTGCTAAAGCAGTCGCCAACCAGCAGTCCTGCTGTGTGCCCGAGGACCGTGATGCTCGACGAACGCAAGACAGCAATCCTGAGAGCGGTGGTGCAGGAATACATCACCACTGCGCAACCAGTGGGCTCCACCCATGTCGCCAATGCGGCCGGTGTGATGGTCAGCTCGGCCACGGTTCGCAATGAGATGGCGGTGCTCGAGCAGGAGGGGTATCTGGCGCAGCCGCATACGTCGGCAGGCCGCATCCCCACGGACAAGGGCTATCGCTTCTTCGTCGATCACATGGCTCCGCCCGGCCGCCTCGACCAGCAAGCGTCCGAGCGGGTCGGCAACTTCTTCGACACCACGCACGGACGGCTCGAAGAGTTGCTGCATCAGACCACCAACCTGCTTGCGCAACTGACGCATCACGCCGCAGTGGTCGTGGGACCCAAGGCGGAATCGGCAATGGTGCGGTCGGTGCAGGTGGTGGGTCTGGGCTCGCGGCATGCCACCGTCGTGGCAGTGCTGTCGAACGGTTCGGTGGAGAGCGAGACGGTCGAGTGCAGCAGCGATATCTCAGAGATGAAGCTGGCCGCAGCATCGGCGCATCTGCACAAGTTCCTGGGTGGCCGGTCGCTGGAGAATGTGCGCCCGGTGCCATCCACTGGCGACGTCGACGTGGACGCGGTGTGCGAGTTGGCCACCACTGCGCTGGGTGCGGTGGCCTCCGGACAGCCGGTCTTCGTTGGTGGTGCATCGTCGATGGCGCAAGCGTTCGACACCGTGGAGACGGTGCGCTCGGTGCTGCACACGCTCGAGCAGCAGTACGTGATGGTGTCGTTGGTTCGCGATGTCCTGCACAGTGGGCTGTCGGTGGCGATTGGTGCCGAACACGGTGTGGAGCCGCTGGTGTCGTGCTCGGTAATCGTCAAGCCGATCATCGTCGAGGGCGAGCACGTGGGCACGGTGGGCGTCCTCGGGCCGACGCGGATGGATTATCCGCAGGCCCTCGCTACCGTCGAAGTGGTCAGTGATCGATTGGGACGCCGTCTCGGCGACGGTGGGGGAGCCAATGTCTGAGTATTACGAGCTGCTCGGGGTGTCGCGAGATGCAACGTCCGACCAGTTGAAGAAGGCGTACCGACAGAAGGCCCGCGAGCTCCACCCTGATGCCAACCCCGGCGACGCTGCTGCCGAAGAACAGTTCAAGAAGGTTGCGCAGGCCTACGAAGTGCTCAGCGATGCCGAACAACGGGCGCGCTACGACCGCTTCGGGGCGCAAGGTGTGGGCGGTGCTGGTGGGTCGAACATGGGAGATATGTTCGGCGGCGGTTCCGGCGGCATTGGCGACATCTTCGAAGCGTTCTTCGGCGGCGGCAGCCCGTTCGGGCAAGGCGGCGGCGGCGGTGGTCGCGGTCCGGCTGGCCCACCGCGTGGGCAAGACCTCGAGGTCGTCGCCGACCTGGCGTTCGAGCAAGCGGTGTTCGGCGCCACGGTTCCGGTCACCTTGCGGACCGCGCTGAAGTGCGGCGACTGCCACGGCACCGGTGCCGGTGAGGGCACCAAGCCCGTCACCTGCAGCGAGTGCAACGGCCGTGGTCAGGTGCAGCGTGTGCGCCAGAGCATGCTCGGCCAGATGGTCACCTCGTCAGCGTGCGCGAAGTGCGGCGGGCTCGGACAGGTAATCGTCACTCCGTGTGCCACCTGCAAGGGCGACGGCCGCGTAGTGACGGAGAAGACCTATCAGGTGGATGTTCCCGCTGGGGTCGACACGGGCTCCACGCTGCGGCTGACCGGCCGAGGCGCGGCGGGCCCGCGGGGCGGCGGCACCGGCGATCTCTACGTGCACCTGCGCGTGGCTGCGCACGATCGTTACCGTCGAGAAGCCGACGACCTGGTCACGGATCTACCGGTCTCCATCGCCCAGGCATCACTCGGAACTCGTTTCACGCTGCCCACGCTGGACGGCGATGAGGAGATCGTGGTCCCCGCCGGCACCCAGCCCGGCCGCGAGTTCGTGTTGCGCCAACGCGGTGTGCCGCGGTTGCAGGGCCGCGGCCGCGGCGATCTGAAGGTGCGGGTACAGGTACAGGTGCCCACCAAGCTCACCGAGTTCGAGACCGAGCTGCTGAAGAAGTTGGCCGAGGCGCGTGGCGAAGAAGTGCAGACCGAGCACGGGCTGATGGCCCGCATCAAGTCGGCCTTCCAGTGAACCCGGCGCTGCGTACCAGCGCGGCGCACGTGTTCGTGACGTCGCTCGACGCGCCCGAACTCAACCCCGATGATGCACACCACCTGCTGAGAGTGCTGCGCCTTCGTGACGGCGAGGTGGTGACGGTGAGCGACGGCAACGGCGGTTGGCGGCAATGCACCGTCGCTGGCGGCGGTCTGGTGCCGGTCGGTGCAGTGATCCACGAGCCGGTGGTGCCGGCGGTGACAATCGCTGCCGCGATCCCCAAAGGCGACCGTGTCGAGTGGATGGTGCAGAAGCTCACCGAAGTGGGTGTGGGCGAGATCGTGCTGTTGCACTGCGCGCGGAGCGCGGTGCGCTGGGAGGGCGAGCGCGGTCAGAAGCAACTGGCCAAACTGCGCAAGATCGCGCGCGAGGCGGCGATGCAGAGCCGCCGGGTGTGGCTGCCCACGGTCAGCGGTCCGGTGGAGTACGCCGAGATGGCGGCTCGTGAGGGTGCGGTGATCGCCGAACCTGATGGCCCACCGTTCACGGGGGCCACCGTCGTCATCGTCGGCCCGGAAGGTGGCTTCACCCCTGACGAACTGGCGTTGGCGCAGGCCACGGTCAGCCTGTCGGCACAGGTGCTTCGTGTCGAGACCGCCGCCGTGGTGGCCGCAGTCCTCGCGTGAACGCATAGTGGGCACGAGTCACTTTGTGTTGTATTTCGGGTGCGTGGTGTGTCAGACTGACCACGTTGAGTCGATTTTCCGCACGGGAGGGCAAGGTCGCCTCTTTTCGCCGACGATCTTGTTGGCCAGCCCAATGCAGAAAGAGGAGCAGTGAGCATGCGTGAGTTCGATGATGATGATGTGATTTCGTCTCCCTACAGCCGCAAGGTCGGTGAGCGTCTCCGCGTCATCCGTCGTCAGAAGCGTCTGTCGCTCCAGGAGGTCGAGGCCACCTCTACTGAGGAGTTCAAGGCCAGCGTGTTGGGCGCCTACGAGCGTGGAGAGCGCGCAATCTCCGTTCCGCGCCTCGAGCGGTTGGCGAAGTTCTACAACGTTCCCGTCGATCAACTGCTGCCTCGTGAGGATGTCGCGACGCCCGACGACGCGGATCAGGCGGCGAGCAAGAAGTTGGCGGTCGACCTGCTGAAGCTCACGCAGCTCAGCGGTCAGCCCTTCGAGATGCTCACCCGGTTCTTGAAGATGATTCAGCTGCAGCGTCAGGACTTCAACGGCAAGGTCATCACCGTTCGCGGCGACGACACCCGGGCGATCGCCGCCATGCTCGATGTGCCGGTCGATCAGGTCGGCCAGCGCCTCGACGCACTCGACCTGCTCTTCCGCCCCTGAGCCGCGCCGACCCGGCCAGTCGCCGATAGGTTCGCCACGTGAGCGAACCGTTCGGCGTGTATCTCCACATCCCGTTCTGTGCCGCTCGCTGTGGTTACTGCGCGTTCGCGACCTGGACTGATCGCCACCACTTGCAAGCGCAGTATCTCGACGCGCTACAACGCGACATCCTGCGGTCGGCACTCCCGCCGGTGACAAGCGTGTTCGTCGGCGGCGGTACACCCACACTCGTCGATGCAGCGGCACTGATCGAGGTCGTTCGAGCGATCCCCACAACCGATGGCGCAGAGGTGACCATCGAGTGCAACCCCGACGACGTGACGCTCGAGATGATGCACATCTATCGCGCCGGTGGGGTCAACCGAGTCAGCCTGGGCGTGCAGTCGATGGTTGGCCATGTGCTGCAGTCACTCGAACGCACGCACGTACCGAGCAACGTCGTGCGTGCCGTGACAGCGATCAAGCAAGCCGGAATCCCGACGTTCAACCTGGACCTGATCTACGGCGGGGCGGGGGAGTCGCTGGCCGACTGGCGTACGACGCTCGAGCAGGCGATCGATCTCGGCCCCTCGCATATCTCGGCCTATGCGCTGACGATCGAGGCCGGTACGCCATTGGCGGCGAAGCCAGAGCTGCACCCCGATGACGACGACCTGGCCGACAAGTACGAGCTGGCCGACGATCTGCTGGCTGCGGTCGGGCTGGTCAACTACGAGGTCAGCAACTGGGCGGTACCCGGGCACGAGTGTCGGCACAACATGTTGTATTGGCAACAGGGCGATTACCGCGGCTTCGGCAGCGCAGCCCACAGCCATGCGCACGGTCGCCGCTTCTGGAATCTGCGCACGCCTGAGCGCTACATCGAGGCGGTAGACGCCGGTGAAAGCACCGAAGCGGCGGGTGAAGATCTCGATGCTGAAACTCGCAGGATGGAAGGGTTGCAGCTTGCGTTGCGCATGAGCGACGGCGTTCCGGTCGAGGCGCTGCCGATCGACGAGCTAGAAGGCTTGGTCGTGACCGACGGAGTCCGCGTGCGCCTGACGCGGACTGGACGTCTGTTGGCCAACGAGGTGTCGTTGCGGCTGCGCTGACGGGCGTCAGCGGGCTGCGGCGGCGAAGATCGCGCAGCGATCGGCGAGGGTTTGGCCCAGCACCGTGGCGAGTTGCTCGCCGGGGATCGGACGGCACAGGGCATAGCCGCTGACCGTCGGGCAACCGATCTGGGTGAGCAGGTCGAGCTGCTCCATCGTTTCCACTCCCTCGGCGGTGACGGTGAGATCGAGCGCGAGGCCGAGCCCGTTCACCGCGGCGACGATCGAGACATCGTGCCCGCCGTTCTCCAAGCCGGCAACGAAGGAGCGATCGATCTTCAGGACGTCGATCTCATAACGGCGCAGATAGGTGAGCGAGGCGTACCCGGTGCCGAAGTCGTCGATCGCAATATGGCAGCCCAGACGACGCAACTGCGAGATTCGATCCTCAAAGCCAGCTTCAGCTTCGAGGAGCACGGTCTCGGTGATCTCCAGACCGAGGCAAACAGATGGCAACTGTGCTGCAGCGAGCGCCTCGGTGACCTGCTGGATGAAACCGGCCGCAGCCAGTTGCCGTGCAGAGACGTTCACCCACATCACGAGCGGTACGTCGAAGGTGTGGAAACCGAGCTGCACGGCTTGCTGGCACGCAGTGTGCAGTACCCAGCCGCCCAGTTCGACGATGGCCCCGGAAACTTCCGCCTGGGGGATGAACTGGTCAGGTGGCAACAATCCGCGCCGAGGGTGTTGCCAGCGCACGAGTGCCTCGGCGGCGATGATCGCGCCGGATCTCGTGTCGTATGTGGGCTGATAGTGCAGCACCATCTCTTCATCGGCGATGGCGTGGCGCAACGCATCGGTGAGTTCCAGACGGTCGCGCACAGCGGCACGCAACGTGGTGTCGGACCATGCGACGCGTTGAACCCCAGAGCTCTTGGCGAGATGCAAGGCTGCAGAGGCATCACGCAGCAGTTCGTCAGGTGTGGATTCGTTCCCGGCGACGGCTCCAGCGACGGCGATGCCGATTCGTGCGGTGAGCCGCAAATCTTGGCCATCGAGCAAGAGCGGCTCGTTGATGGCGTCGAGTACGCGCTGCGCGAACGCGGCGAGCTCCGCCGGGCCTGGAGACCGTTCGAGACAGATTGCAAACTCGTCGGCGGTCACCGCAGCAACCGTGTCGCTCCGGCCGCCAAGGTGCAACAACCTGGCGCCTACTTCACGCACGACAGCATCAGCCAGGTCGTGTCCCCATGTGTCGATGATGCTGGTGAAGCGGTCGAGTCCGACGCACAGCAACGCCACCTGGTCGCTGGGGTCAGCGCTGCGTTGTAGCGCAACGTCGATACGGTCCAGCAGGAGAATCCGGTTCGGGAGCCCTGTTGGGCCATCAACGAGTGCTTGCTGGGCAAGTTCTCGCTGGAGCTGGTAGCTGCGGGTGATGTCGTGTGCATGCACGATGATGCCGCCGATGAGCGGGTCGTCGATGAGGTTCGTTGCCCTCACCTCCAACATCAGCCAACTGTCATTGCGATGTCGGATACGGACCTCGGCGGTGAACGACGCGCCCAATGTCGTGAGCACTCGATCGATTTCCATCGTCACGCTGTGGAGATCATCGGGGTGAACCAGGTCGGGCCAATGTGCGTCCACCTGATCGGCGGCGACCCACCCGAGCAAGCGCTCCGTGGAGCCGCTGGCGTAGCGCAACCGACGTCCGTCGGGGTCGACAATGACCACGATCTCGTTGCTGTCGCGCAGCACAGCACGGAGCCGGGCGTCCTGGCGAGCATCGGCCTCGCGGGCGGCTCGCCGTTCGCTCACGTCGCGCAGATGCAGGACAGTGTGGTCGAACACGATGTGCCACCACTCGGCTTCGAACCAATGGAACGTGCCGTCACCGTGGCGACCGCGTATCTCTATCGGGCCGCTGTGACCCAGATGAACTGCGAGGCGGCGTTGCTCGATCATCTCGGCGACATCGTCAGGATGCACCCATTCGGCTGCGAACATCCCGAGGAACTCATCTGGGTCCACGCCCATGACATGTTCCATCGCCGGACTGGCGTACACCACACCGTCTTTGGGGTGGAGCAGCATCGCTGCATCAGCACTGTGGCGGAGCACCATGTCTTCGAACGCGCGAAAAGTCTGCGGCCGCTGGAGGTCGCCCTCTGGGCTTCCTTCGTTGAACGGAGAATCTACGATTGCTTGAACATAGCAAGTTGCGCCCGGATCTGTGTGGGCTTGTGTCCAGACTGCTCGCGGCGAGTGAAGTTGCCGGGACTGCGAAGTCGAACGTTGGCACTGCGGTGCTGCTGGGGTAGCGTGCTCTGGCCCATGAGGGCGTGTAGCTCAGTTGGTTAGAGCGCCACCATGACACGGTGGAGGTCCCGGGTTCGAGTCCCGTCACGCCCACTCTTGTTGTCGATTCGACAACTCTCACCGTCGATCACCTCGAACGTGTCGCATCGTTGGCCGCCGATCTCAACGATCCGGAGGTCATGTCCAGGGCGTGGTCGTGCGCCCATGGCCGATCGACAAGTCTGCACTTGTCCGGCTGAGCGCAACTACCGACGCCGACGAGTGGGCGCTCGAGCTGCAGAGTGCGCTCGCCGAACGCGGTCACCACCGAGCACCTTCGATCCCCGGTCTGTTGATCGCCGCAACCTCCAAAACAGCGTCACTGAGCCAGACGATGTGGCGCAGTGCGACAGTTCGCGCCAAACTCGTCGGATTCGACACGAGGGGGACTAGTGAGCGAAACGGTGGTCGAGACGACGGGCGGCAAGGTCCGGGGCGAAGTTCGAAACGGGGTGCACACCTTCTTGGGCGTGCCCTACGCGGCCGACACGTCGGGCGTGCACCGGTTCAAGGCGCCGCGACCGGTCGAGCCGTGGGGCGGGGTGCGCGACGCGCTCGCGTTCGGACCGTCTGCGTGGCAGCCCCAGATAGAGGGTGCCGGCGACCTGATGGTGGTCTTCGGCGGGATGGCCGAGCCGTCGGTCGGCGACAACTGCCTCGTGCTGAACGTCTGGACGCCGTCGACCGCAGGGGCAGACCGGCCGGTGCTCGTGTACTTCCACGGGGGAGGGTTCACCAGTGGTTCGGGATCGTGGCCCGCGTACGACGGTGCCGCGGTGGCTGCTCGGGGCGACGCGGTTGTCGTGACCGTGAACCACCGCCTGGGTCTGCTCGGCCACCTGTACCTCGCGGAGATCGGCGGCGAGGAGTACGCCGCGTCGGGCGCAACCAGCATCCTCGACCTCGTCGCCGCGTTGGAGTGGGTGCGCGACAACATCGCTGCGTTCGGCGGCGACGCGTCACACGTGCTCGCGTACGGCGAGTCGGGTGGCGGCTGGAAGACGTCGACGATGCTCGCGATGCCGAGCGCGCATGGGCTCTTCCAGAGCGCGTCGCTGATGAGCGGTTCGAGCCTCCGCTGCGAGACCGCGGCGGGGGGCACCGCGCTCGCTGAGGCGACCCTCGACGCGCTCGGCTTGACATCGAAGCAGATCTCGAAGTTGCACGACATGCCGGGCGAGCGGTTGATGGAAGCGCAGCAGAAAGTCGGCATGGGCATGACCGGCATCGGCACCGGGCGAGGCTACGCACCCGTGCTCGACGGCACGCACATCACCCAGGATCCGGTCGACGCGGTCCGCAGTGGTTCGGCGCCCGACGTGCCGATGATGATCGGCACGTGCCGCGACGAGTTCAAGACCTTCGCGATGGCGATGCCCGCGCCTGAGGGAGAGCCCGACGACGCGTGGTTGCTCGAACTGCTCCGAGCCCCGCTGGGAGGCCGCGCGGAGGAAGTGATTGCCGGCTATCGCCGCACCCGTCCCAAGGCGAATCCACGCGACCTCCAGCTCGCGATCTCGACCGACTTCCACATGCGCATCCCGTCGGTCCGGATGGCCGAGGCATGCGCTGCTTCCGGGTCGGCGCCCGTCTTCATGTACCGCTTCGACTGGGAGTCGCCCGCGTTCGGCGGCCTGATCGGCGCCGGGCACGGGGTCGACTACCCGTTCTTCTTCCACAACCTCGCCGCGGCGACGGTCACGAGCGAGGGACCGGGGCGTGAGCGGCTGACGGCGGAGATGAGCGGCGCGGTGGTGGCGCTGGCGCGCAACGGCAACCCGAGCCACGCCGGCCTCGTGCCGTGGGACACCTATGACGCGAGCCGTCGGGCCACGATGCTGTTCGCCGAGAAGTCGGCAATGGACGACGACCCACACGGCGACGAGCGCGCGCTGTGGGACGACATCGTCTGATGGAGATCGACAAGGACACCTACGTACCAATGCGCGACGGAGTGTGCCTGGCCGTCGACTTGTACCGGCCGAGCGAGCTCACGACCCATGCCGCGGTCGTGCTCGTCACGCCGTACCAGAAAGACGCAGCGTTCCAGATGCCGCTCGGCTCCGACGGCCGACCGATCCAGCTGCCGCTCCCACCGATGCCGGCCGGTCTCAACCCGATGTTGATGAGCGTCCAGCCGCTCGTCGACGCCGGCTTCGTCGTGGCGGTCGCCGACGCGCGCGGCACCGGGTTCTCGGAAGGTGTGTACGACTACTACAATCTCCGTGGCGGTCCCTTCGACGGCCACGACCTGGTCGAGTGGGTGGCCGATCAGCCGTGGTGCACCGGTCACGTGGGGATCATGGGCGCGTCGGCCGCCGCGATCTCCTGTTACATCACTGCGCTCACGAAGCCGCCGCACCTCGAGGCGATGGCCGCGAACATGCACCCGGGCGACTTCTACTTCGACCAGTGGCGCGTGGGAGGTGTCTTTCGCTTCGACAACCGCATCGGCTGGTCGGTCGGGATGCACCAGCGAACCGCGCCGATCGACCCGGGCGATCGCGACGCGCCGAGCTACGAGCGCAAGCGCGCGGTGTACGAAGCGCGCTTCATGCACTACGGCGAGCGCGTCGCGTCGAGCAAGAACGCAGCGAACCTCGACTGGCTCACCGACATGTACGAGCACGACCTGTACGACGACTACTGGAAGGAGCGCAGCTTCATCCGGCGGGCGAACGAGATCACGATTCCGACGCTGCACGGCGGTGTCTGGTACGACCACTTCATCCGCGGCACGCTGACCAGCCACGAGGCGATCGACGTGCCGAAGCGACTGCTCGTCGCGCCGGGGAGCCTGATGACGCGCACCGACCTCGGCGACGGCGGGCTGGGCAAGCTTCACGTCGCGTGGTTTGACCACTTCCTGCGCGGCGCCGACAACGGCGTGCTCGACGAGCCCCCGGTGCGGCTCTACTTGATGGGCAAGGAGGACTACATCGACGAGCCGGCGTGGCCGGTGCCCGCAGTCGACACGCCGTTCTTCCTTGCCGCCGGGCCGACCGGCAGCGCGTCGTCGCTCAACGACGGCGCGTTGGTGCCGAGCGTGGGTGAGGACGACGAGCCCGACGCGATCACGCACGACCCGTCGGCGCCCAACCGCACGCCAGCGGACGTCGCCGACCAGCGACCGTTCGAGGCGGGCTGCCTGACCTACACGTCGGAGCCGCTCGACGCCGACCTCGAGGTGATCGGCACCCCGCGGCTCGTGCTCTACGCGTCGAGCGACGCCCCCGACGTCGACTGGTGCGTCCGCCTTTGCGATGTCGCCCCCGACGGCCGTTCGAAGCTCCTCAACACCGGCGCGCTCAAGGGCTCCCACGTGGAGTCCCACGAGACGCCGGTGGCGCTCCACGCGGGGAAGGTGTACCGGTTCGAGGTCGAGGTCTGGCCGATCGCCAACTTGTTCAAGGTGGGCCACCGGATCCGCATCGACGTGTCCACCAGTGATTTCCCGTTCTTCGAGGCGAACCCGTGTGCCTCGCGCAACCATGTGTTCCACGGTGCGACGCGGCCGTCCCTTCTGGTGCTGCCGGTCGTCGATCGGCGCGGCTGACGACTGCCGATCGATTCGCGACAGGCTTCGACGGTCTGCCCGAACTCATCCCCGGCCGGCGCGTGGGTGAACCGTTCGTGGTGGGCGTGTGCGTGTGTGCGGTTCACCCCGGCCAGGGTTCGCCGTAACGCTCTCCGAAGACCTTCTCGCTTAACGACGCCCGCTGCGGTGGCGTCAGTAGCCGTCGCGGGTGTCCGACCGGAATCACCGCGACCGGATCGATCTCCGGTGGAAACCCGACGAGTGCCCTCATTTCATCAGCCCGGAAGGTGGCCAAGGTGGTGAGGCAGCTTCCCAGACCCAAGGCCGTCGCCCCCAGCAGGACGTTCTGCACGGCCGTGATGACCGATGCCTGGATCTGGGTGCGATGGACCACTCGGCTGTCACCTCCCACGACGACGAGCACCGGCGCGGCGGCGAGCTCGCCGTCGCCGAGGCCCCGGTCTACGTCGCGGAACACCTCAGGCTCGCACTCATCCGCGGCGATCGTGCGGGCGCCTGCTTCCCAGATCTGCTTCATCAAACGACCGATCGCCTCTCGGTTGTGCGCTTCGCGCACGACGACGAAGCGCCAGGGTTGGACGTTCTGCGCGCTCGGGGCGCGGGTTGCGATGTGCAGCAATTTTCGCAGCGTCTCGTCACTCACGTCCTCGTTGGTGTAGCTGCGACAGGCACGTTGACGCCCGGCGACCGCGAAGAAATCGGTGTCCAGGTCCGGCGGCCGGCGTGGCGGTCGCGACGCTTCCAGGGTTGTGTCGTCAGTGTCGCTCATATTCCCGCATCGTATTCGCTGAGTATCGGGCACCTTCGACGGCGGTCATTGCCGCACGCGGGCGGAGCAGGGCCGCCGTCGCGACAGCGGGTGCGGTGTACGCCGCCGCCGCACCAATCACGGCAACCATCGCCATCGCGGCGAAGGGCTCGCTGCTCCCGTCGTTGGACACACCCGAACCGAACGTGTAGATCAGCGCCATGCCGACGATGGCAAGCACTGGTGCGGCCACTGCGCTCACCAGCATGACCATGCGGCCCGTACGCGGTCGAGCGGCGACGAGCACAGCGAGGAGACCGAGCAGCAGCGACAGTGGCCACGTCGATTGCTTGTTGAGCGTCGGTGGCATGTTCACCTCTGTGGCCAGCCAGACCCCGGCGCCGACCGCAAGGAGGGCGAGCGCGGCCAGGAGCCTCCGGCGGTCGGTGGGCGGTGCCGACGATGTTGTCGGGCGCCTGAGCGAGAGGACGAGCGCCACTGCGAACAGCATGGCAACCGAGGCGATGATGAGGATCTGCAGCCAGAGCACGGCGAACCTCCCTGTCGACTTCAGTATCCGCCGCGCACGATCCGACGACGAGTGTCAAAGGTCCGCTCCACCCCTGAATGTCGGCGAGGTGTGGACTTCAGTCCCGGGACGAATCCGTCCGGGAGGTTCACGATGGAGCTGACCGAGGAGGAGCCATGAAGGTCACAGTGCTACGTCTCTGGGCTCTCTGGGTGGTGCCGACGATGCTGATCCTCGTCACCTACAGCCGGCTGCCGCCTGAACGCCTCTACCGCGTGAGCGACAGCGGTATCGGGGGAGGTGTCGGCAGGGCGCTTGTATATGTCGCGTTCCCGGGGTCACTGGCGGCCATCGCGCTCGTCGGTGTCACCTCCGGGTCATTCGTTCGTCGATGGCAACGCGTCGCTGGGCTCGCCGCGATCCTTCTCTGCGCCACTGTCATGACAGGAATGGTCGACCCGGACGATCTCGACTTCAAGCTCATTAATCTGCTGCCCGTCGCCGGTGTCGTGCTGGCATTCGTCGTGAGCGCCTCGACACACTGGCCCGGGGTGTCGTGTGGGCGTGCCACGGCCGCAGTCGCCGTGACACTGGGAATACTTTCGCTTCCATGGATCGCTGCGTACGCCGGGTTCTCCCTGCCTGGGCGGCTGTTCCTGACCAAACAGCTGGTCGCAGAGGCGGGTGAGCCCGGGTTGGTTCCCGCCGTGCACCTGGGCGACCATCACGGCCTCTCCTCCGCATTGCTCGTGGTGACGGTGATCGCCGTGTGGAGAGCGCCTCGTGGCATGCCGCGCACCTCAGCGCGACGGGCGCTGCAGGGGTACCTGGCGTTGCTCGTGTCGTACGGCCTCGTGAACATGGCGCAGGATTTCTGGGGCGAACAGGTCGCCACACGAGGTTGGACGAACTGGATGATTCCCGATGCGCTCGAGCCGGGCGTGTCGGTCGTCTGGGCAGTCATCGTGGCAGGCGCAATCGTGGCCTACCTGTTGCCGCGGCCCGCTCGAATCAGCTCGACGGTGTTGGCCGAGCCCGGCCTGGTCGACAGGTCATGAGTCGTCGCCCTCCTACCACGCGCTCGGCGTGAGCGCCTTCCGTGGTTGAGGTCGGTACCCTCGGTCGGCGTGTCCGATGAACTTGCTGAGCGGTTGCGAGCTGCCACCGAACTGCTCGAGTTGATCGTTGCCGATCGTTCGCTGTTGCAGGAACTGCCGCTTGCCGAGCGCACGCGGCTGCTGAACGCGGCTGGCAACGTGTACGAGCCCGATGTAGAAGAACGCCGCCGTCAGATCAAGACCGAGCGGCGTCAGGCCAAGCAGACGAAAGCACAACGCGACCAAGGTGTGCTGAACGAGACCGGTATCCGCAGCCTGCGGGCCAAGCCGGTGTTCACCACGCCCAACGTGTTCGCCCCACGTGAGATCGAGGCTGACGAGATCGACGAGACGGACTCGCTGTCCGCCGAGGGCCGCGAGTCGGTGCAGAAGCTGCATTGCTACATCTGCAAGCAGAAGTTCACGCTCATCCATCCCTTCTACGACCAGATGTGCCCGGCGTGCGGCGATTTCAACTTTGCCAAGCGTTCCGAGACCGCCGATCTCAGCGGCCGCGTGGCCCTGCTCACCGGTGGCAGGGTGAAGATCGGCTATCAGGCGGGAATCAAACTGCTGCGCGCCGGTGCGCAACTGATCGTCACCACCCGCTTCCCGCGAGACTCCGCGCAGCGATACGCCCAGGAAGTCGACTTCGCCGACTGGGGCCACCGTCTGGAGATCTTCGGCCTTGATCTGCGCCATACGCCGAGTGTGGAAGCGTTCTGTCAGCACCTGATCGAGACCCGCGATCGCCTCGACTTCATCATCAATAACGCCTGTCAGACGGTGCGGCGCCCGCCCGATTTCTATCTGCACATGATGGCCACCGAATCCGGGCCACTGGCCGCGCTGCCACCGGCTGCGGCCCGCTTGGTGGGCGCCTACGAGGGGTTGCGCGGCTACGACATGTTGAGCTCCGGCAGGGCTGAGGGAGCTGACACGGGAACCGTGCTGCCGGTTGGCGTCTCTCGCTCGGCAGCACTGTCGCAAGCGCAGCTGCTGCCTGACGACCACATCGGGCGCGGCGATCTGTTTCCACAAGGTCGGCTCGACCAAGACCTGCAACAGATCGACCTCCGTGATCGCAACTCTTGGAGGCTGACGCTCGCTGAGGTGTCGTCCGTGGAGTTGCTGGAAACCCAGTTGGTCAATGCCGTCGCACCGTTCGTACTCAACGCGCGCCTGAAGCCGCTGATGATGCGAACGCCCGAACGCGACAAGCACATCGTCAACGTCTCTGCTGTGGAGGGTCAGTTCTACCGGCGGTTCAAGACCACACGCCATCCACACACGAACATGGCGAAGGCTGCGCTGAACATGATGACGCGCACCTCAGCCGCCGATTACCACGCTGACGGAATTCACATGAACAGCGTCGACACAGGCTGGGTGAGCGATGAAGACCCGACGCACATCGCCGAACGCAAGACAGCGCAGCACCACTTCCACCCGCCGCTCGACATTGTCGACGGGGCTGCACGAATCGTCGACCCGATCATTGCCGGGCACAACTCCGGCGCTCATGTGTGGGGCCAGTTTCTGAAGGACTACCGGGTCACGGACTGGTGAGCGAGCCGAGGTCGCGTAGCACGTCGGCCAGTTCAGTGGCAGGGACTGCGGGGGCAAAGTAGTAGCCCTGTGCCGAGTGGCAACCGAGGCGAATGAGTTCGTTCGCCTGATCGGCCGTCTCGACCCCTTCGGCGACCACATCGATGCCCAGTTCATGCACCATCGCGATGGCGGTGGCAACGACGCGGGCCGACTGCGGATCGCTCAGCATGGAGGCAACGAGGCGACGGGCGATCTTGACCCTCGTGACCGGTATCTCCAGCAAGCGCTCGACGGACGATGCTCCTGAGCCGAAGTCGCTGACCGTGATGCAGACACCGGCCGCGGCCAGACGTTGCAGGTTGGAGACGGTGGTTGGGTCGTCGTCGGCGAGCGCGTCCTCACCGACTTCCAAGGCGAACCAGTCGGGGTGCACTGAGTTCCCGCTCGCTCGGGACAGGAAACCAGTGGCGAAACTGGGGACAGCTAGTTCATGGCGCGAGACGTTGATGGACATCTGCAGATCGCTGACTCGGGCACCGCGATCGCCGCGTACGGCCATCGCCACCTCGGCTGCACGGTCCTGCACAAAGGCGCCGAGACGGCTGATCTCGGCCCCCCACTCGGCGATCGGGATGAACTCGACGGGGGAGATCTCGCCGAACTGTGGGTGGTGCCAGCGGCTCAGTGCTTCGGCGGCAAATGGTCGGCCGTTCGAGAGGCGGACGATTGGCTGAAACCAGACTTCCATCTGGCGGAACTGCAGTGCCTCGGTGAGCGCGTTCCACTTGCGCAGCACTCCATCAGACGCATCCAGCGCGTCGGGGATGAACGGGGCATAGCGGTTGCCGCCGCGTCGGTGCGCCTCCAGCATCGCCTCCTCCGCCTCCCGCAGCGAGCGTGACGCATCCCTGTGCTCGCTGCCGAACGTCGCACCCACCGACGCCGTGAGGCGCAGCGTGCGGCCGTTGGCGCTGACCGGCTGTCGGACCGCATCGCGAAGCCCAGAGGACCGTTCGTCGGCCTCTTCGGACGTGCCACACGGAAACGCGATACAGAACGTGGAACGGTCGGTGCGCGCCGCTGCTGCGTAGGCGGGGATCTGCAGTTTCAAGTGCACCGCGATCTGTGCCAGCAGTTCGTCGGCTGCGCGAGGGCCGAGTGTCTCGTCGATGACATCGAACTGATCGATCTGCAACATGGTGATGCACAGCTGGCGTTGCGACCGTTCGGCGAGTTCGCATTCGATCCAGTCGATGATGCCGGTGCGAGACAGCAGGCTGGTGGCCGAGTCGCGCCCTGGTCGGTCTGCGTTGGCTCGTGCGGCGAGCACCAGCTCGGTGACGTCGGTGGCCTCCAGCAGCACGCCCGAACCCGGACGCAATGGTGATGCAACCACTTCGAACCACCGATCGCCAAGGCCCCATCCGGTGCCGGCGGTGACACGCACTTCGGTGTTTCCGGCGACCGCTTGCACAGCGGCGAACAACACATCGAAATTGGGTGCCGCCGGATATTGCGCCATTAACTCGGGCAACCGCATTCCAGTCGGATCGTCACCGTTCAGGAACCGTCGTCGAAACGAGTCGCCGGCCGCGACCACGGCCAGTCGTTCGTCCACGACGAGGATCTCGGTGCTGCTGGTGGCCAGCAGTCCAGTCAGCAGTAGGCGCGTCCACTCCATGGACGCCGCATCGAGACGGCGGCGGGCGTCCTCACGCACGACCGACACGAACTGCACGGAACCGTCGGGTGCTTCCCAGCGGGAGATGTTGACCACCACTGGGAACAGGGTGCCATCGGCCCTGCGGCCGAACAGGTCGCGGGTGGCGCTGAGGTCGAGCGTGTCACGACCTGTGGCGGCGAACGTAGCAACGTGCCGGTGGTGCTCGACGTCGAGATTGGACGGCACGAGTGCATCGAGATGCTCCGGCGGCGCGCCGACGATGCCGAACAGGCGCTGGGCCTGAGGGTTGATCGCGAGGATGCGTGACGCCTCATCGGACACGACGACAGCATCATTGAAGTTCTGGATGATGGACGTCGCGGTTTCCAACGCGGTGCTTGACGGTGCTGCTCGGCGACCGATCCAGTTGCTGCGTGTGCTCACATCTCACCGACTCTCCGGAGTGGATGTTTCGAGGCATCCGTCGGCACGGAGCCGAATATGCCTTCAGTCTCGCCGGTGCTCGTCAAAATCGGAGTCACTGAGAATCATAGAGACACTGGGTCTACCCTCATCACACGATGTCGATCGTGTTCGCACTCCTCTCTGCCGCGGTGTACGGCGTCGGCGATTGGTTGGGCGGACGTGCCAGCCGCGTGCAGAAGAGCCTTGTGGTGGCCACGCTTGGTCAGACCGTCAGCCTCGTGATGGTGGGTGCAATCGTGCTCGTCGCTGGGACATCGGCACCGGGTGTGTCCACCTGGTGTTGGGCGGCGGGCGGTGGCATCGTCGGCTCGTTAGGCATCGTCGGCCTCTACCACGGACTCGCGCACGGTGATGTCAGCGTGGTTGCTCCGGTGAGTGCCGTCGTTGGTGCGGCCGTTCCGGTAGTCGTTGGGCTTGCATCTGGCGAGCGGCCAGGTGTGCTGGCGATCGTCGGCATCGTGGTCGCTGTTGCGGCGGTGGCGCTGGTGAGCGGAGCGCTCGGCACTCACCAGCACAACACGCCGCGTCGCATCGTGGTTCTGTCGGTTCTTGTCGGCGCCTGTTTCGGGTCGCTGTTCGTGGCGCTCGACCGCACCGACGCTCACTCCGGAATGTGGCCGCTGGTGATTGCCAGACTGGCGTCGGTGCCCTTCTTGCTGATCGTCAGTGGGGCGACCCGGGCCACACCGGTGAGGCACCGAGGCTCACTGCAGATTGCTGTGGTCGCCGGTCTGTTCGACATGGGCGCGAACCTGCTGTATCTCGTGGCCGTGCGCGGCGGGTTGCTTGCGGTCGTCGCAGTGGTGGCGTCGCTCTATCCGGCGAGCACTGTCGTACTGGCGCTCGTGGTCGACAAGGAACGGGTGGGAAAGTGGCAGTTCACGGGAATGGGAGCGGCTGCTGCTGCTCTGGTGTTGGTGAGCCTCAGCCGGCAGTAGCGGCGTCGCTGTCGGCGATCAGGCGACTCTCGCGGGCAGCCGCAGCGAAGATGCCCTTGCTCATCAGACTCGGCTCGGCCTTGCGACGTGCCACGTAGATCTCGGCCCGACCGTGATGGATTGCGGCATCGCTCGGGGCGGCCCACCCGGCGAGGTCGGCGAAATGGCACGCCAAGCGCAGGTCGCCGTCGGTGACCGCCTGTTGGGCGCGGTGGAGCAATGCACCGGCGCCACCTGCGAGTTCGGCGATCGCTGTTGCCAGGTGGGCGTCCGGTGAAGGCTTCAGCCGGGAGGCGGCACCGTCCCACCACCCGCCGTACAAGCGCCAAATGTTGTGCACCACGAACTCGGGCTCGTCGTACAACGGCCGCAAATACGGCTTGGCCAACGTGTCGGCAGGCACCCGCACGGTGTGGATGATCGTGTCGAGTGTCTCGCCGGCGTTCATCATCGCCACGACCTCCGCCTCCAGATCCTCGAGTGCCTGAGCGATCTCGGTGAGCACACGATGGATACGCCCTACGCCTTCGATCGGCAGACCGTGCGCAGGTAAGAGCAACTCGGCGCCGGTGGCGGCCATCGCCCGCAGCGAGCGGGCCCATTCCATCGGGTAACGCTGCACCTTCTGCGGGTTGCCCGCATTGGGGAAGTTCCAGATCAGAAAGTCACCAGTGACGAGTGCCTTGCGCTCGGGGAGCCAGGCCCAGAGATGATCGTCGGTCTCGCCGCGGCCGTGATGGAACTCGATCGTTTCGTCTCCCACGGTGACGGAATGGTGCGTGGTGAAGGTTTCGTCCGGTCGCAGCGTGCTGCTGGGAAGGAAGCGTCGCGCCGTTGGGTTGGCCTGCACGGCCACGCCGACATCGCCATCGCCGACACTGAGGTTGAGGTTGAGATCGCCGGCAAGCCCACCGAACTGGCGGTTGTTGATGATCAGATTCCAGTTGTTCGTGTAGTCGTAGCGGTCGAGGCGGGCGGCAACGTTTTCGTGGCCGATCACGTGTGGGTGGTCGTCGCTGAAGAACGTGCTGCCGCCCACGTGATCGGCATGACCATGGGTGTAGACGAGGTGCTTGACCGGCAAGGGCGACCAGGTGCGGAGCGCAGCGCGCACGGCCTCTCCGGTGTGCACCCCGGAGGCGTCGAAGCACATCAGACCCTCTGCGTTCCGCAAGGCAATGCAATGGCTGAAGCTCTCCACCATCGACACACCGTCGGCGACCTCGCTCAACTCGTTGGTGACACGATTGACGGGCTGGTCGGTGAGACCGCTGTCGATAATGCGTGAAGAGAGGGCGAGAAGGTCGGCCATGTGGTCGACGCTACTCAGACGTGTGTGGGTCCTAGCGAGGCAGGCCGAGCACTCGTTCGCCGATGATGTTGCGCATCACGTTCGATGTACCGCCCATGATGGTGTACCCCGGGTTGTAACAGAGGCCCTTGGTCGTGTCGTCCCAGAGCGTGCCGTCGGCGCCCAGCGTGCGCCAGACGAAGTCGGCCACGCGTTGCTCGTGTTCCGTGCCGAAGCACTTGGTGGCAGCACTGAAACCGGCCGGTGCCTGCTTGAGCACCTCGCGTGTGACCAGAATGCGCCCGATTCGATAGCCGATTTCAAGGCGGGCAATCTCTTGGCGCACCAACGGGTCGGTGGTGTCGGCGCGTGCGCGGGCGGCGAGGTACAACGCGTAGTTGCTGACGACCCGATCGATGCCGCCACGTTCGTGCTCGAGCTGCGCCATTGTCTGCTTGAACGCGGCGCCTTCGACACCGACGAGGTTGCTCACGGGCACGCGTACATCAGTGAAGAACACCTCGCAGAAGTGGCGGTTGGTGGTGAGATCCTTGATCTGGCGCACCTCGATGCCGGGGGTGTTCATCGGAACGATGATCTCGCTGATGCCGGCGTGGGGTGGACCTTCCTTGCGGGTGCGGCAGATCAGATAGCAGTAATCAGACACTGCGCCGAAGCTGGTCCAGATCTTCTGTCCGTTGATCACCCAGTCGTCGCCGTCACGGACGGCGGCGGTGGTGAGACCGGCCAGGTCGCTGCCGGCGTTCGGCTCGCTCATCCCGATACACCATGTCGTTTCACCAGCGACGATTGCTGGCAGGAACTCTGCCTGCTGATCGGGGGTGCCGTAGGCCAGCAGACCGGGGCCCATCTGCCGGTCTCCGAACCACGAGGCGCCGATCGGGGCACCGGCCTTGATCATTTCCTCGCCGACGATGAGTCGGTCGAGTCCAGGGCGGCGTGCGCCGCTATACACGTTGTCCGGCCAGGTCATACCGATCCAGCCGCGGGCGCCGAGTTCCTTGGAGAACTCCTTCGAGTACCCGTTGATCCACGAGTCGTTCGAGCGGCCATACCGATCGACGGCTGCACGGGCGACCTCCGCGGCCTCAGTTCGAAGTGCTTCCTGCTCGGGCGTCCAAGAGAATTCCATCGCCGCCGATGCTAACCCCGCACCCCGGCCCGCTTCCCAGGCACTGCGTTTGAAGGCCAAACCGCACTCCGTGCGGTTTGGCCTTCAAACACTGCGGACGACGGGGCGGGCGACGGGGCGGGCGACGGGGCGGGCGACGGGGCGGGCGACGGGGCAGCGACGGACGAGAGTGGGCGTGGGTTTACCGACCGCAACGCCCCGCTCGGTAGCCTCGGGGGGTGGCGCTGAACCAGGCGACCCCACGCATGCCGGAAGTGACACCCCATGACTGCTCAGAAGGCCACGATCGTCTACACGTACACGGACGAAGCCCCGTTGCTGGCCACGTTTTCACTGTTGCCGATCATCCAGGCCTACGCCGGGGTGTGCGGTGTGGAGGTCGAGTTGCGCGACATCTCGCTCGCCGGCCGCATCCTTGCGCAGTTTCCCGAGCAGCTCACCGAGGCCCAGCGTGTGCCCGATGCGCTCGCCGAGCTGGGACAGCTCGCTCTGCAGCCTTCGGCCAACATCATCAAGCTGCCGAATGTCAGTGCGTCGCTGCCGCAGCTGAAGGCCGCCATCAAAGAGCTGCAGGCCAAGGGCTACGGGCTGCCGGACTACCCGGACGAACCGAAGACCGACGCCGACCGCGCCCTGCGCACCCGCTACGACAAGATCAAGGGCAGCGCCGTTAACCCGGTGCTGCGTGAAGGCAACTCCGATCGTCGCGCCCCAGCGTCGGTGAAGGCATACGCCCGCAAGCACCCGCACTCGATGGGCAAGTGGTCGGCCGACTCCACGACGCATGTGTCAGCGATGACGGAAGGCGACTTCTTCGGCAACGAGTTATCGGTCACCGTGCCCGAGGCCACCGATGTGCGCATCGAACACGTGGCAGTCGACGGCGCAGTCACCGTGTTGAAGGCCAGCACTCCGCTGAAGGCCGGCGAGATCATCGACGGAACCTTCATGAGCAAGAACGCGCTGGTGAAGTTCTACGGCGAGCAGATAGCCGAAGCCCGTGAGCAGGGTGTGCTGTTCTCGTTGCACCTCAAGGCGACGATGATGAAGGTCTCCGACCCGATCATGTTCGGCCACGCGGTGAAGGTCTTCTTCGCCGATGTGTTCGCCAAGTACGGCGACGCGCTGCAGTCCGTAGGCGCCGACCCGAACAACGGACTCGGTGCGGTCATCGAGGCCGCCGGCAAGTTGCCAGCTGAGCAGCGCGACGCAGTCCTCGCCGCCATCGAGGCCACCTACGCGACCGGTCCCGCCCTCGCGATGGTGGACTCCGAGGCAGGTATCACCAACCTGCACGTGCCCAGCGACGTGATCGTCGATGCCTCTATGCCGGCGATGATTCGCACCTCCGGGCACATGTGGAACACGGCGGGCGGCGAGCAGGACACCAAAGCGGTCATCCCTGATCGCAGCTACGCCGGTATCTACCAGGCCGTGATCGACGACTGCCGTGCCAACGGTGCGTTCGACCCGTCGACCATGGGTTCGGTGCCGAATGTGGGCCTGATGGCTCAGGCTGCCGAGGAGTACGGCTCGCACGATAAGACGTTCGAAGTGCCTGCCGATGGCACCGTCCGCGTGGTCGACGGCAACGGTCAGGTGCTGATGCAGCATGTGGTCGAGGCCGGCGACATCTGGCGCATGTGCCAGACCAAGGACGCACCCGTTCGCGACTGGGTGAAGCTGGCCGTCAACCGTGCGCACGCCACCGGCGACCCGATTGTGTTCTGGCTCGACGAGCAGCGCCCGCACGACGCAGCGCTGCTGGCCAAGGTGCGCGAGTACCTGCCTGAGCACCCCCTCGAGGGTCTCCAGATCGAGATCCTCGAGCCGTCAGCTGCGTGCCGCTTCTCGTTGGGTCGCATCCGTCAGGGCCTGAACTCCATCTCGGTCACCGGCAACGTACTGCGCGACTACCTCACCGACCTGTTCCCGATCATGGAGTTGGGCACCAGCGCCAAGATGCTGTCGATCGTGCCGCTGATGGCCGGCGGCGGTCTGTTCGAGACCGGTGCTGGTGGCTCGGCGCCAAAGCACGTCCAGCAGTTGGTGAAGGAGAACTACCTGCGCTGGGACTCGCTCGGCGAGTTCCTTGCCCTCGCAGCGTCCTTCGAACACCTGGCCGACTTCGCCGGGAATGCGGGCGCAAGGGTGCTGGCCGACTCACTCGACAAGGCCACCGGGTTACTGCTGGAGAACGAGAAGGGCCCGGCCCGCAAGGTCGGCCAACTGGACAACCGTGGCAGCCACTTCTATATCGCCCTCTATTGGGCCCAGGAGTTGGCCGCGCAGACCGCCGACCCGGTGCTCGCCGCCAAGTTTGCGCCGCTCGCGGCCAAGCTCAGCGCTGCTGAAGCGACGATCGTCGCCGAGCTCACCGCCGTACAGGGCCGTCCGGCCGATATCGGCGGGTACTACGCGCCCGACGTGGTCAAGACCACTGCCATCATGCGCCCCAGCGCCACGTTCAACGCGGTGCTGACCACCCTGATCTGACCCAAAAGCCCGTCGAGTCAGCCCATCGCGACAGCGTCGGCCACAGCGTTTGAAGGCGTAACCGCACCCAGTGCGGTTACGCCTTCAAACGTTGGTGGGGGAGGAGGCCGTTAGCCTTGCCGGGCCATGCGTCTCGAGGATTTCGACTACCCGCTGCCAGAGGAGCGCATCGCCCAACACCCGTTGGAGCCGCGTGATTCGGCCCGACTGCTGGTGGATCAGGGATCGTCCGGGCCGCTCCACCGGCATGTGCGCGATCTTCCTGAGTACTTACTCGAGGGCGACGTACTGGTCGTCAACGACACCAAGGTGATTCCCGCCCGGCTGCGACTGCAACGCGCCAGCGGTGGAGGCGCCGAGGCGCTATTGCTCGAACCGCTCGATACCGAGCGCCGCACATGGGAAGCAATGGTTCGCCCGGCCAAGAAGCTGCATCCGGGCGAGGAACTGTTCTCTGACGGTGAGCCGTTGGTTCGGGTCGTTCGCCGCAGCGAGAGTGGCGACACGATGATCATCGAGTTGATCGGCGACGGCGATCCGCTCACGTTGTTGCAGCAGCACGGCGAGATGCCGCTACCGCCGTACATCACCGCCCGCTCGGCCGCCGATGATCGCTACCAGACCATCTACGCCGATGAGCCGGCCTCGTCCGCAGCGCCCACCGCCGGTCTGCACTTCACTCCCGAGCTGATGCAGCGGATCGAGGCGATGGGCATCGAGACCCGCCGGGTGGAGCTGGTGGTCGGGCTCGACACGTTCAAGCCGGTCAGCACCGCCGACCCGCGCGACCACCTGATCCACAGCGAGCGGTACCGGGTCGAGCCCTCCGTCCTCGAGGCCTGCGCGGCTGCAAGGCGGGTGGTCGCCGTCGGTACGACCAGTGTGCGTGCGCTGGAGAGCGCAGCGACGCTCGGAACCGGCACCGGGCGCACCCGCCTGTTCATCCATCGCCCATACGAGTGGAAGGTGGTCGACGTGCTGATGACGAACTTCCATCTGCCGCGCACGACGCTGTTGATGATGATCGACGCGTTCGTCGGCCCTCGCTGGCGCACCCTGTACGAGGAAGCCCTGCGCGAGCAGTACCGCTTCTTGAGCTTCGGCGACGCAATGTTGCTGGATCGGAGTCTGAGCTAGATGCATCCCGTCGATTTCGAACTGTTGGCCAGTGACGGCGCAGCCCGCACCGGCGTGGGCCACACCGCCCGGGGCAGCTATCGCACGCCGTGCTTCATGCCCGTAGGCACACGGGGCGCGATCAAGTACCTCAGCGCCGCCGACTATGAGCGGCTCGGGGCCGAGATCGTGCTGGGCAACACCTACCACCTGATGCTGCGCCCGGGTGCGGAGACGGTGGCCCACTTGGGCGGGCTGGGGAAGTTCGCCGGCTGGGGAGGCCTGACCCTCACCGACTCCGGCGGGTTCCAGGTGTTCAGCCTCGACCCGAAGGTCGACGACGATGGGGTCACGTTCAAGAGCACCTATGACGGCTCGAAACTTCGCTTCACGCCGGAGCTCGCGGTACACACCCAGGAGTTGTTGGGCGCCGATATCCAGATGGTGCTCGATGTGTGCCCGCCGCTTCCGTCCCCGCCCGAGGTCGTCCGCCGCGCGGTCGAGCGCACGTCGATGTGGGCAGCGCGGGCGAAAGCCGTTCATCAGCGACCTGACCAGGCGCTGTTCGGCATCGTGCAAGGCGGTGTGGACGAGGTGATGCGGGCAGAGAGTGCCCAGCGCACGGTCGAGGTCGGCTTCGACGGATATGGCATCGGTGGCCTCAGCGTGGGCGAGACACGGGCAGAGATGTTGCCCGCGCTTGCAGCCGCGCTCGAACACCTGCCGTCTGACCGGCCTCGCTATCTGATGGGCGTTGGCGACCCAGCGAGCCTCGTCGAGTCCGTTGCGCTCGGCGTCGACCAGTTCGACTGCGTGATGCAGACCCGCATTGGTCGCCACGGCACAGCGCTCACCAGCACCGGAAAGCTGCACATCAAGAACGCGGTCCACGCGTTGAGCGACGAGCCGATGGATTCCCAGTGCAGTTGTGAGGTCTGCGCCCGCCACAGCCGGGGCTATATCCGCCACCTGTTCCAGGTGGGAGAACCCACCGCAGCACGGCTGGTCAGCCTCCACAACATCGCTTGGACGCTGCAGCTGATGGCTCGAATGCGCGACGCGATCAGTGCCGGCACCTTCGACGACCTGCGTCGTCACGAACTGTCCATCTGGGGTTGACCGACCTGTCACCGGGGTGAACCGCACATTGCGGGATGGCATGGCTAGAATCGCCCGTCGGCCGTCAGGCCGTTCCACCGCGAAGATCTGGACCGTTCCATGCTTTCCACGCTGCTCGCAGCCACCAAATCGAACCCGTTGCCGTCGCTGATCATCTTCTTGCTGATCCCGTTGGCGATGTACTTCCTGCTGATTCGTCCGCAGAAGCGCCGCCAACGTGAGTCGGCGTCCTTGCAGAGCTCGGTCGAGGTCGGCGATGAGGTCATGACGACCTCCGGCCTCTACGGGTTCATCAGCGCCTTCGAGGGCGATATTGCATGGTTGGAGATCGACGACAACGTGCAGATCCGTATTGCTCGCGCCGCCATCCAGCGCAAGGTGGACACCGCCAAGGGTGAGACCGCGGAGCCGACCGTGGAAGACGTCAACAACGCCAAGGGCAAGATCCAGCCCGCCGCCGGCACCGAAGTCGACGACTGACCTACGTCCATGCGCAAGAAGCTCATCATCTCCCTCGTGGGTGTGTTGGTGCTCGCGTACGGTGCGTTGTTCGCCGTGCTCCTCACCGACACCAAGCCTGCGCTCGGCCTCGACCTGCAGGGCGGCATCTCCGTCACCCAGCGGCCCAAGGACGGCACCCAGTACAACTCCCAGAGCCTCGATCTGGCCGTGGAGAAGATCCGCGAGCGCGTCGACAGCCTCGGTGTATCCGAGCCGGAGATCTTGCGTCAGGGCGACACGATCGTCGTCAACCTTCCTGGAGTGAAGAACCAGCGTCAGGCTGAAGAACTGGTGCAGGTCACCGGTCAGGTGTACCTGCGTCCGGTGATGGGTGGATGCCAGGTCGTCAACAACAGCCCCAGCACCACGACGGTCGCCGGTGCCAGCACCACGACGGTCGCCGGTACCAGCACCACGACGGTGGCTGGTGGTAGCACCACGGCGGTTGCCACGAGCACGACTGCAGCAGGCGGGCCTTCGCGCCCGGCTGACGGCAGCACCACGACGACGGCACCTGGAACAACAACCACGGCTGCGGCCGGTAGCAGCACCACCAGCACCGTCGCTGATGGCAGCACGACCAGCACCACCGCGGCGCCTGTCGATGCGAACGGTGTCCCGATTCAACAGAGCGACCCGACAGCAACGCAGTATCTTCCGGTCAAGAACTCGAATCCGGCGCAGTACTGCCCGGTCGGTCCGGCTCAGGGCACCGGCGAAGTGTTCTCCGACAACGCTGGTGCCTCGATCATCAGTAACAGCGGCTGGGGTGTCACGGTCGACCTGCGCGGCGGCGCTGCGGGCGAAGACGTTTGGAACAACCTGGCCAACCAGTGTTACAACAAGCAGACGACCTGCCCGACCCAGCAGCTCGCCATCGAGCTCGACGGCACGTTGCAGTCGGTGGCCACCGTGCAGACGGCCAACTTCAACGGCAGTGTGCAGATCAGCGGCTCGTTCACCGAAGGTGAAGCACGCAACCTGGCCCGTGTGATCAACAGCGGTTCACTTCCCGTCCAGCTGCAACTCGAGTCGGTGCAGAACGTGTCGCCCACGCTCGGCAAGGATTCGCTGCGCGCAGCCTGGATCTCTGGCCTCGTGGGTGTGGCCCTCGTGCTGGTGTTCATGGCGTTCTACTACCGCACGCTCGGTTTCATCGTGGCTGCCGGTCTCACCGTGTCGGGCTCGCTGCTCTGGAGCATCATCTCGATTCTGTCGCGTACTCAGGGTCTGGCCCTGTCGCTCTCGGGTATCGCCGGCATCATCGTGTCGGTCGGCGTCACCGTCGACTCGTACGTGGTGTTCTTCGAACGATTGAAAGATGAAGTGCGCTCGGGTAAGACGCTGCGCAACAGCGCGCAGCGCGGCTTCACGGCGGCTTGGCGCACCATTGTGATCGCCGACCTCGTGTCGCTGATCGGTGCGCTGGTGCTGTGGTATCTCACCGTCGGTGCGGTCCGCGGGTTCGCCTTCTTCCTCGGTTTGTCCACCGCGTGCGACATGTTCGTGGCGTACTTCTTCACCCGACCCACTGTCCTGCTCTTGGCCCGCACCACGTGGATGGAGCGCCGCAAGGTGATGGGCATCGAGGTTTCGAACATCGGAGGTGCGGCGTGAGCAGCATGATCGACAACGAATCGGTCGACACCGTGATCGTCGACGACATCGTCCGTCAGCGGCGCGGCCGCGGTGGTCGCCTGTACCACGGCGAGACTGCAGTCGACTTCTACGGCCGCCGTTGGTGGGGTCTGGGAATCTCCGGTCTGTTGTTGGTGATCAGCCTCGGCTCGATCATCTTCAGCGGCCTCAACCTCAGCCTCGACTTCAAGGGCGGCGTGTCCTGGGAAGTGCCGTCCAAGGATCTCACCGAAGCCGATGCTCGCGCGGTGCTTGCCGACAACGGCATCGACGGCGCCACCGCCAAGGTGCAGGTGCTGACGAACGCTGATACCGGGCTGCGCACACTTGAGGTGCAGGTCGGCGAGCAGACCGACGCAGTGCGCCAGAAGGTGCAGCAGGCTTTCGCAACGAAGGTCGGCGCGTCGCTCGACGAGGTCAGCACCAACGCGGTCAGTTCCACGTGGGGCAAGACCATCACCGACAAGGCTGTGCGCGCGCTCATTGTGTTCTCCGTGCTCGTAGCGGCATTCATCGCATGGCGACTCGAGTGGCGCATGGCAGGCGCGGCGATTGCCGCCATGCTGCACGACGTGTTGCTCAGCGTGGGCGTCTACTCGCTGTTGGGTTTCGAGGTGACGCCAGCAACAGTGGTGGCCTTCCTCACGATCCTGGGTTTCTCGTTGTACGACACGATCGTCGTGTTCGACAAGGTGCAGGAAAACCAACGGCGCTATAGCGGTACGCGCATTCCGTACGCCGACGTGCTGAATGTGTCGATGAACCAAGTGCTCATGCGTTCGCTGAACACCACGCTCGCAGCCATCCTGCCGGTGGTTTCGTTGCTGGTGCTGGGCTCGGGAATTATGGGCGCCGTGAGCCTGCGGCATTTCGCGTTGGCGCTGCTGGTCGGTCTGGTCACCGGCGCGTACTCTTCGATCTTCATCGCCTCCCCGTTGGTTGCGATCGCCAAGGAGCACGAGCCGCGCTACAAGTCGCTGCGCGGCCGTCATGCTTCTGGCGCTGAACTCGAGCGCCTGGTGCACGGAGCGATGCCATCCGGTCGTCGTGAGGGCCGCCAGAAGGTGGCCGAATCGGGCGACTCGATCGCGGTGTCGGCGGTGCTCACGGCCGAGGAAGTGTTGTCGCACGCGCCGCGCCCGCGGAAGAAGAAGCGCCGCACCTGAGCGTGAAGGTACCCTCTTGTCCATGACCACCGCCGGACACTGGATGACCAAGCTGGTCAGGGAGATTCCCGACTACCCGAAGCCGGGTGTCACCTTCCGCGACATCACACCTCTCCTCGGCGACGCCGACGGTTTCGCCCGCTCGGTCGACGAGTTGGTGCATCGCTTCAGCGGAATCAAGGTCGATCGGGTGCTGGGCATGGAAGCCCGTGGGTTCATCCTCGCGGCCCCGGTTGCGTATCGCCTCCATGCCGGGTTCATTCCGGTGCGTAAGGCCGGCAAGCTGCCGTGGGCCGTGGTGCGCGAGGAATACTCGCTCGAGTACGGCACGGACAAACTCGAGATCCACCGTGACGCCATCCACCCGGGTGAGCAGATCTTGATCATCGACGATGTCCTGGCAACCGGTGGGACCGCCGAGGCCACTGCCCGTCTGGTGCAGGCGCTCGGTGGCGAGATCGTAGGTCTCGGGTTCCTACTCGAGCTCGACGGGCTCGGCGGCCGTGAACGGCTGCAGGGTCACCTGGTCGAGAGCCTGGTTCACTACTGATGGCTGCGGTCGATCGTGTTCTGCCGTGGCGTCGCCACCAGAACGCGACGGCCGAGGAACTGACGCCTCTGCTGCACGCCTACAAGCGGCGGCATCCGAAGGCGTCAACGACGTTGATCAACCGCGCCTATGAGACAGCGCGTGAAGCGCACCGGCATCAGCTGCGCAGCAGTGGCGAGAGCTACATCAACCACCCGTTGGCAGTGGCGATGATCGTTGCCGACCTTGGCCTCGACGAGATCTCGTTGGCCGCTGCATTGCTACACGACGCGGTCGAGGACACCGAGATCACGCTTGCGGATGTTGAGGCGCATTTTGGTGCTGAGGTTGCGCAGATCGTCGACGGTGTCACCAAACTCGAGCGCATCCAGTTCGACTCGAAGGAGGCCCAGCAGGCCGCCACGATGCGCAAGATGCTGGTGGCGATGGCTCGTGACCTGCGCGTGCTGATCATCAAGCTCGCCGATCGGCTGCACAACATGCGCACGATCGCCGCAATGCCCAGCGAGAAGCAACAACGCATCGCCCATGAGACGCTGGAGATCTACGCCCCGCTGGCGCACCGTCTGGGCATGCAGGAACTGAAGCAGCAGCTCGAGGACCTCTCATTCGCCTCGCTGTATCCGAAGCGGTTCGCCGAACTCGATCATCTCGTGGCGACCCGGTCGCCCGAACGCGAGGTGTACCTGGCCAAGTCGATCGCCGAGGTGAAGGGCCGGCTCCAGGAGCTGAACATCGTCGCCGACGTCACCGGTCGCCCCAAGCACCTCTGGAGCATCTACGAAAAGATGGTGCAGAAGGGTCGCGAGTTCGACGACATCTTCGATCTCATCGCTGTTCGCGTCATCGTCGATTCAGTGAAGGATTGCTACGCCGCGTTGGGGTGTATCCACGGTCGGTACAAACCGGTGGTGGGCCGCTTCAAGGACTACATCGCGATGCCCAAGTTCAACCTGTACCAGAGCTTGCACACAACGGTCATCGGCCCCGGTGGCAAGGTGATCGAGATGCAGATTCGCACGCGAGAGATGCACCAGCGTGCCGAGTGGGGTGTTGCCGCGCATTGGGCGTACAAGGACGAGAACGCTGCCTCGGACATCGACTGGCTGAATCGGATCATCGACTGGCAGGCGGAGATCAGTGATCCGGCGGCCTTCATGGAGAACCTGAAGACCGATCTCGAACAGGACGAGGTGTTCGTTTTTACCCCCAAGGGCAAAGTAGTGACGCTGCCCGTGGGCGCCACCACCATCGACTTCGCGTATGCCGTGCACACCGAGGTGGGGCACAAGTGCATCGGTTCCAAGGTGAATGGTCGTCTGGTGCCGCTGCAGCAGCAGCTGAAGAGTGGCGACACCTGCGAAATCTTCACCTCCAAGGTGGAGTCGGCCGGCCCGTCTCGCGACTGGCTGCAGTTTGTCGAATCGCCCAGAGCGCGCAACAAGATCAAACAGTGGTTCTCGCGCGAGCGACGCGAGGACAACATTGAGTCTGGCCGTGAGGAGCTCACCAAGGAGTTCCGCCGCGAGGCCTTGCCGATCCAGCGCATCTGGCAGCACGAGGCGTTCCTCGCAGAGATCGAGGATCACTCGTATGCCGACCTCGACTCGCTGCTCGCGGCGATCGGTGAGGGCCACGTGTCCGCCCGCTCGATCGCTCAGAAAGTGGCTCGTCGCCTCCAGTCCGACGACAACGAAGAACTTCCCGCTTCTGTACTTCCTCACCGCGGTCCGAAGCGCCCCCACAATGCGGCCGGTGTGCATGTCGAGGGCCTCGACGACGTGCTGGTGCGTTTGTCGCGATGCTGCACGCCGGTACCGGGCGACGACATCGTCGGCTTCGTCACGCGCGGGCGCGGCGTGTCAGTCCACCGCACCGACTGTTCCAACGCCGTCAGTCTGATGAGCGAGCAAGCAGCACGACTGCTCGACGTCGAGTGGGATCACGAGCAAGGTAGAACGCTCTTCCGTGCAGGCGTCGAGGTTGTCGCTCTCGACCGTTCGAAGTTGTTGCGGGATGTCGCCAACTCGCTGAGTGAGCAGCACGTCAACATCGTGGCGTGCAGTACCCACACCGGCTCCGACCGGGTGGCCAAGATGCGGTTCGAATTCGAGATGGGCGACCCCTCGCATCTGGAGAGTGTGTTGCGCGTGATCAAGCAGATCGACTCGGTGTACGACGCCTACCGCCTGGTGCCCGGTAAGGGCGGCTGAAAACGTTCCCTGAGCCGGCGACTTGGCGCCGGTAGCCTTGAGTCCCGTGCCCGAGTTCCAGACCAGCCCCGGGATGCGCGACATCCTTCCCCCCGAATCCGCCCGCTGGCGGAAGTTCGTGGATGTGTTCGCGCAGGTGGTCGAGGGCGCCGGGTACGGCCAGGTGATCTCGCCACTGCTCGAAGACCTCGGCGTCTTCCAACGCATCGGCGATGCCACGGACGTGGTCACCAAGGAGATGTACGACTTCGTCGACAAGGGCGGTCGACACATCGCGTTGCGGCCTGAACTGACAGCGTCCATCTGCCGTGCGTTCGTGCAACACCGCCCGCTCACGCCCTGGAAGATCTGGTACACCGGCTCGCAGTTCCGCTACGAAAAGCCTCAGCGTGGCCGTTACCGGCAGTTCGACCAGGTGGGCATCGAGGTGCTCGGTGCCGACGACCCGAACCTCGACGTCGAGATCATCGCGCTCGGCTGGGAGTTCTTCCGCTCGCTCGGTCTGCAGCAGGTGAAGCTGCTGTTGAACTCCCTCGGCGAACCGGCCGACCGCGCCGCCTATGTCGAGGCGTTGAAGGCCTACTTCGAGGCCAACCTCGAAGCGCTCAGCGACGAGAGCAAGGTCACGCTGCAGAAGAACCCGTTGCGAGTGCTCGACTCCAAGCGCCCGCAGGATGCCGCGCTGGTGGCGGGCGCTCCGAAGATCGCCGACTTCTACAGCGAGGGTGCCGCTGCGCACTTCGCAGCGGTGCAGGCCGGTCTCACCTCACTCGGCATTCCGTTCACGGTGGAGTCCAAGCTCGTGCGTGGGCTCGACTACTACCGCCACACCACATTCGAGTACCAGGGCCTCACGCTCGACTCGGCGCAGAACGCGTTGGGTGGTGGCGGCCGCTACGACGGACTCGTCGAATCGCTCGGTGGGCCGGCGACCCCCGGAGTTGGCTTCGCACTTGGTCTCGATCGCACGCTCTTAGCCTGCGACGACGAGAGCGTGTTCGCCCCGCCGGCCACTGAGGTGGCTGTGTTCGTGGTGGACACCACCGATGGCAGTGAGGCGATGGCCATCACCAACGCCCTGCGCGCCGTCGGCGTCAGCGCCGATCGCGCCTACGAGAACCGCAGCATGAAGAGCCAGATGAAGGCCGCCGACCGCAGCGGGGCGACGTACGCCGTCATCATCGGCAGCAACGAAGTCGACGCCGGCACCGCAGTCGTGCGTCCACTGCGCGCAGAGCGCACCCCCGACGGTGAGGGCACTCAGATCACCGTGCCCCGCACCGAACTCATCGACCACCTGAGGAAAGCCATCTCATGAGCTCCACTTCCATGCGTACCCACCAGTGCGGCGAACTGCGCCCCGAGCACATCGGCCAGCGCGTCGTGCTCACCGGCTGGGTGGCCACCCGCCGCGAACACGGCGAGAAGCTGGCCTTCGTCGACCTCCGCGATCACAGCGGCATCACGCAGTGCGTCGTCCGCAACGATGTCGACGTTCGTTCCGAGTACGTGATTCGCGTCTCCGGTGTCGTCGCTGCCCGGCCCGCCGAGAACCTGAACGACCGCATCGCCACGGGCGGCGTCGAGATCCAGGAGTGCGAGGTCGAGGTACTCAACGCCGCCGAGCCGCCGCCGTTCCCGGTGAACGAGCGCGCTGATCAGGTGGCCGAGAACACCCGCCTGCAGCACCGTTACATCGACATCCGTCGCGAGCGCATGCAGCGCAACCTGCGCCTGCGGTCGCGTGTGAACTCGGCGATCCGCCTGGCGATGGAAGGCCAGGGCTTCGTCGAGGTCGAGACGCCGATGCTGGTGCCCAGCACGCCCGAAGGTGCCCGCGAGTTCATCGTTCCCAGCCGCCAGCAGCCTGGCTCGTTCTACGCCCTGCCGCAGAGCCCGCAGCTGTTCAAGCAACTGCTGATGGTCGCCGGTATCGACCGCTACTACCAGTTGGCTCGTTGTCTGCGCGACGAAGACCTTCGTGCCGACCGCCAGTACGAGTTCATGCAGCTCGACGCAGAGATGAGCTTCGTCAACCAGGACGATGTGCACACTGCGATCGGCGCCGCCGTGCTGGCCGCCGCCCGCGCTGCTGGGCAGGAGCCGGGCGAGATCATCAAGATCACGTGGCACGAGGCGATGAACCGCTTCGGCAGCGACAAACCCGACATGCGCTTCGGCATGGAACTCACCGAGCTCACCGACGTGTTCGCCACCACGGAGTTCAAGGCGTTCGCTGGCGCGAAGTGCATCAAGGGAATCAACGCGTCGGGCAAGGCGGAGGAGTTCGGCCGCAACAAGCTCGACCACATGACCGATCGTGCCAAGCAGATGGGCGCCAAGGGCCTCGTGTGGTTGAAGGTCGCCGCTGACGGCGCGTTCGAATCGCCCGTAGCCAAATTCATCAGCGACGCTGAGCGCGCGGCGCTCACGAGCCGTCTCGACGCCAAGCCTGGCGACCTGATCCTGATCGTCGCCGACGAGTGGACCACCACGTGCGAAGTGCTCGGCACGTTGCGCAACGACCTCGGTCGTCCGCCGGTGTTTGAGGGCCCGTATCGCTACCTGTGGGTCGTCGACTTCCCGATGTTCATCGGCGTCGACGATGTCAGCGGTCGTCCGAAGCCGGGTCACCACCCGTTCACACAGCCGCACCCCGACGATGTGCACCTGCTGGAAACAGACCCGATGAGCGTCCGCAGCCAGGCCTACGACCTCGTGCTCAACGGTTGGGAGTTGGGCTCCGGCTCGATTCGAATCCACCAGCCCGAGCTGCAGGCGCGCATCTTCTCGCTGCTCGGAATCAGCGATGAAGAGGCCCAGAAGAAGTTCGGCTTCTTCCTCAACCCATTCAAGTTCGGCGCCCCTCCGCACGGCGGTTTCGCCTTTGGCATCGACCGACTCGTGGCAATCCTGGCTGGCGAGGAGAACATCCGTGAGGTCATCGCCTTCCCGAAGACCCAATCCGGTCTCGACCCGATGACCAACGCTCCCACGCCGGTCAGTCAGAAGCAGCTCGACGAGCTCGGTATCCGCGTTCTTCCGCCCAAGTCCTGACGCCTCCCGCGTCCATATCGGTGTCGGCCCCACCGCCGCCCCCACCGCTTCCCCCACCATCCCACCTCGTTTGAAGGCGTAACCGCACGTTGTGCGGTTACGGCTGCAAACGCTGCATGGAAAAGGGAGGCGCGATGCGTCCCGAACAATGGGCTGAGCGTCATGACGGGTTGATTCCTACCGCGATCGCTCGGCGAGCAGGTTTGAGCCAGGACCAAGTGGACCACCGCCGGAAGAGCGGGCGGTACAGAAAGGTGTTTCGTGGCGTGTCGGCGGTGACCGGCTCGCCGCCCACCTGGCGCCAAGCGGTACGCGCTGTGTCCCTGGCTGCCGGACAGGAGGTGTGGCTGTCGCATCTGACCGCCGGTCGTGTGCTCGGCGCGCAGCTGTTCGATGACGGAGTCATCCATGTCATCTCCGATCTCGGCCACCCCGTCGACATTCCGGGGGTCCGATCTCATCGATCGGGAACGCTGGAACCGGGGGACACCACGACCCGCGATGGCATGCAGTGCACGTCGACGTTGCGGACCGTGCTCGACCTCAGCGCGACGCTGACGGTGAAGGCGCTCGGTGAACTGGTGGACCACTTCCTCCGAACGAAGCAGCTGCAACTCGAGGATCTGCGGGAACGAGTGGGGCGCACGCGGCCGGCTCCTGGCCGCTCGGTCAAGGCTCTTCGTATGGTGCTTGCTCAGCGAATCCCCGGATACGACCCCGGTGAGAGTCCGTTGGAGGCGCGAATCGCTCGGATCATCGACCGGGCGGGGCTGCCACGGCCCAAGCAACAGCACCGTGTGCAGTATGACGGTCTGCGGTATCGCATCGACTTCTCCTGGCCGGATCGCAAGCTGTACCTCGAGGGGAACAGCTTCGGCTTTCATCGACTGTCGAGCGACCTCGACAAGGACGCGGCCCGTCAGAACGAACTGGTGCTCGATGGCTGGACGCCGATCGAACTCACCTGGAAGATGTCCGATGCCACGATCGAGCGCACCCTTCGTCGCTTCCTCGCCAGGGTCTGAAGGCGAAACCGCACATGGTGCGGCCACGCCTTCAAACGCTGCCTCGGCCCAGTTGCGTTTGAAGGGGAAACCGCTCATGGTGCGGCCGACCCTTCAAACGCGGTGGGGGCGGGGGGCGGCCGGGAGGGTGGGGGAGCGGGTACGGTGGCGGTATGCCCAGCGCGCACTTTCGAGCCGGAGTGGTGATCGTCGTGCGCCACCCGGACACTCATGAGGTGCTGGCGTTCGAGCGCCGCGACGCCCGCGGGCACTGGCAGCTGCCGCAAGGTGGGCTCCACGACGGTGAGACACCGCTGGAGGGTGCGTGGCGCGAGATGCTGGAGGAGACCGGCCTCGACGAACACGATGTGGAACTGGTGAGCGAGCACCCGGAATGGCTGGTGTACGAGTGGCCGCTGGAGGTGCAGCGCGCCAAGGGCGGGATGCACCACCGCATCGGACAGGTGCAACGCTGGTTCACGTTCCATCCACGGTCGGCCGACCTGGCACCCACACCGGACGGAACCGAGTTCGTCGCCTGGAAGTGGGTCACGCCCGAGTGGCTGATCGATCACGTGCCGGGTTGGCGCCGGGGCCCGTATCAGGCAGTGCTGGGGCAACACCGGTGACCGACCTGTTCAGCGCTGCTGCCGAGGATCGACTGCGCAGTCAGGCACCGCTCGCGGCCCGCCTGCGCCCGCGCACGATCGACGACGTCGTGGGCCAGGCCCATCTGGTGGGCCCCGGTCGCCCGCTGCGCCGGCTCGTCGAGCAGGATCGACTCACGAGTGCGATCTTCTGGGGTCCCCCGGGAACTGGCAAGACCACGCTGGCACTCGCGGTGGCTGGCACGACCAAGCGCGCCTTCGAGCAACTCAGCGCGGTGGCCGCCGGCGTCAAGGACGTTCGCGAAGTGATCGAGCGCGCACGGCAGCGTTTGGGCGAGCACGGGCGAGGCACGATCCTGTTCCTCGACGAGATTCATCGTTTCTCGAAGGCGCAGCAGGACGCCTTGCTGCCCGCTGTGGAGGACGGCACGCTGACGCTCATCGGCGCCACCACCGAGAACCCGTTCTTCGAGGTCAACCCACCGCTGCGCAGTCGGAGCACGCTGTTCCGGCTCGAGCCGCTCGCCAAGTCCGATATCGAGACGCTGATCCACCGCGGTCTGCAGGCCGAAGGTCGCGCGGCCACCCCCGAAGCCGTGTCACATCTGGTGGACCGCGCCGCTGGTGATGGCCGCCAGGTGCTGACGGCGCTGGAAGTGGCCTGCGCCCTTGCGCATCCTGGCGATGTGTTGCTGGAGCACGTGGAATCCGCGCTCGGCACGAGTGCGCTGCGCTATGGGCGCGACGACCACTACGACGTTGTCAGCGCGTTCATCAAGAGCATGCGTGGCAGTGATCCGCAGGCGGCCGTGTACTACCTCGCTCGCATGTTGGAGGCGGGGGAGGACGCCCGCTTCGTCGCCCGCCGGATGATCATCTTCGCTAGCGAGGACATCGGTATGGCCGACCCGCAGGCGCTGCTGGTGGCAGTCGCCGCGAGCCAGGCCGTCGAACACGTCGGCTTGCCAGAGGCGCAGCTGAACCTCAGCCAGGCAGCGATTCATCTGGCGACCGCCCCGAAGAGCAACCGGGCTGCGCTGGCGATCTGGAATGCACGCGCTGATGTGCAATCCGGCGCCATCGGGGAAGTGCCGCCACACCTGCGGGACGCGCATTACCAGGGTGCCAAGAGCCTCGGCCACGGAGTTGGCTACGACTACCCTCATGACCACCCCGATGGTTGGGTGGAGCAGCAGTACCTGCCCACCGAACAGGCCGACAAGCGCTACTACGAACCCACGCGCCAAGGCGCAGAAGCCGTAGTGGCCGACCGCATGCAACAACGCCAGGAAGGAGCCACGCCATGACTGCCGGAGAACTCGCCGTTGTCCTCGCTGCTGTCCTGTGCTGTATCGGCTTCGCCGCGCTGATCGTGGTGTTGATGCGCGTGCTCGACACGCTGAGAGCACTGCGAGGCGAGGTGGAATCGCTGCGCTCCGAGACGCGTCCGTTGCTTGCCGAATTGGCATCCTCCACCGTCGCTGCTCGGGCCACGATGGCCGAGGCCCGTCACGACCTCGATCGGTTCGACCGTGTGCTGGGCTCCGCAGAAGCGATTAGCGGGGCGATGGCAGGCGGCAGTCGTATAGCACGTGCGGCGCTCTCCACACCGGTGATCAAGACGGTCGCGATCGGCACCGGCACGCGGCGCGCCGTACGGCGCCTGCGACGCAAAGGAAGGAAGAGCGCATGATGAAGCGGCTCACATGGTTTCTCGGTGGCGCTGCCGCCGGTATCGCCGGCCTCGGCCTGGCCAAGCGCAAGGTGAAGGAGGTCTCGGCCGACCTCGCTCCCATGCAGGTGGCCAAGAAGGCCGGTGTCCGCGTGCGCGAGGCGATTGCCGACGGCAAACGAGCGATGAAGGCGAAAGAGGCTGAGATGCGTGCCCGCATGGACGGCACTGTCAGCACCCTTGCCGACGACCTCGACGACGGTGACGCCGTGTTCGTGGATGGCCAACCCGTCGAGCCCGGCAAAGTCATCGTGCTGCGTCAAGTGCGCGAGGAACGCGGCGCTGGTGGCCGCCGCCGTCGGGCATGAACCGGGCGCTTGTCGCCGATCTTCGCACTCTGCTGGGTGACGATCGGGTTCGCACGAATAGCACTGAACTTGGGCTGTACGGACGCGACGCGTCGAATATCGAGGGGTCGGCGGGTGTGGTGTGTTTCCCGCTGACCACCGAGGAGGTGCAGGGCTGTGTGCTGGCATGTGTGCGGCACCGCACGGCCTTCGTGGCCCGCGGCTCGGGTACTGGCCTCGCCGGCGGTGCCACACCGCTCGATCAGGCGGTGGTGATCGCTCTCACCAAAATGAATCGGATGCTCTCGGTCGATGCCGTCAACCGAATGGCGTGGGTCGAGCCCGGCGTGCTGAACCTCGACCTCACTCGCTCGGTGGCGCACCTTGGCCTGCACTTCGCCCCCGATCCCAGCAGCCAGCAGAGTTGCTCGATCGGCGGCAACGTCGCGAACAACTCCGGCGGTCCGCACTGCCTCAGTGACGGCGTCACTGCGGCCCATGTGCTGGGTCTCGAAGTGGTGCTCAGCGACGGGTCGGTGGTGCTCTTTGGCGGCGAGGCTCCTGAGTGCAACGAACTCGACCTGCGTGGGGCGTTCGTGGGCAGCGAGGGGATGTTCGGTATTGCCACGAAAGTGCTCGTGCGCCTCACGCAGAATCCGCCCGCAGTCAAGACAATGTTGATGGACTTCACGAGCGTCGAGGCTGGAGCGCAGACGGTCAGCGCGATCATTGCTGATGGCATGGTGCCTGCGGCGTTGGAGATGATGGACCAGCTGTGTGTGCAAGCGGTGGAGGAGTACATCCACGCCGGGCTGCCCGTACATGCGGCGGCGGTGTTGCTCGTGGAGGTTGCTGGTCTGCCGCACGGCCTGCAGGCCGATGTCGACCGCATCGTGGAGATTGGTATGGCGCACGGAGCAGGAACGGTGCGGATCGCCAAGGACGAAGCTGAGCGAGCACTGTTGTGGAAGGGGCGCAAGAACGCGTTCGGTGCAATCGCCCGTATCAAGCCCAACTACTACCTGCACGACACGGTGGTGCCGCGCAGGATGCTGCCCGAGGTGCTGCGTCAGGTCTACGAGATCGTGCAGCGTCACGACCTGCTGGTGATGAACGTGTTCCACGCCGGCGACGGCAACCTGCACCCGTTGCTGGTGTTCGACAAGCGTGAACCAGGTGTGATGGACCGGGTGCACGCTGCTGGTGAGGAGATCGTGCGCGCGTCGGTTGCGGCCGGGGGGGTGCTCAGCGGAGAGCACGGAATCGGTCTGGAAAAGCGCGACTTCATGTCGTTGATGTTCGCCCCTGCCGACCTTGCAGCGCAGGCCGATATGCGGGCGGCGTTCGATCCCAGCGGTCTGGCGAATCCGTTCAAGGTGCTTCCGTCACCTGCTGCATGTGGCGATGTGCAGCACGTACCCGAGGGGGCCTGGGTGTGATCGCGCTCGATGAGTTCGCTGCCGCCGTCGGGTCGCAGGGTCCGGTCACGATCGCGGGTCTCGGCACTCGCGGTGGCGCGGTGCCTGGTGTGCACACCGTGACCGCCCCGTTGGGAATCGATTTCGTGCAGGCCGACGAGATGATTGTCTCGTGCGGTGCGGGCACCCCGGTGGACGAACTGGTGGCGGCGATGGCAGCGCACGGGCAGACAGTTTGCTTGCCTGCTGGGGGCACCGTCGGCGGTGCACTGGCTGTCGGTCATAGCGATGTGCGTCGACTGGGGTATGGCCCGGTCCGCGACACGCTGTTGCAGGCGAGGTACGTGTCGGCTGCCGGTGAGATCGTGAAGGCCGGTGGTCCGACGGTGAAGAACGTCAGCGGTTTCGATCTGTGCCGTCTGCTGGTCGGCTCGTACGGCACGCTCGGCTTCCTCGGCGAAGTCGTTCTCCGCACCCGTCCGCTGGCGAAGCACTCGCAGTGGTTCGTCACGGACGCCACCGACCCGTACCCGGTGTTCGCCGCGCTCTACCGGCCGGTGAGTGTGCTGTGGGACGGCCGTCGCGTGTGGTCGTTGCTCGAGGGGCACCCTGCTGATGTGGAGGCGCAGGCCACCTCGGCCGGTCTTGCGCCGTGTGGGGGACCGCCGGTGCTGCCCACGGGCAGTCGTCGGTCGCTGTCACCGACGCAACTCGTTGAGCTTGCGGGAGACTTCGTCGCCGAAATCGGGGTCGGCATCGTCCACCATGCGCAGCCCGCCACGCAGGCCGCCGTGGGTGAGCGGGAGGCGGCGCTGTCGCGTGCGTTACGCGTTCGTTTCGATCCGGCAGGACGGTTGAACCCGGGTCTCGGTGTCTGAGCTGCCCTTCGTGGCGCGCCCCCCGGGCGACCACGAAGCCGTCGTTCGTGTCGCGCACCATGCCGCGTCGCATTGGGGTCTGCCCGAACCAGTGCTGCTGCGAGTGGGGATGAACGCGTTGTTCGCAGTCGGCTCCGATGTGCTGCTGCGCATCGGACACACCACCGCCCCACCCGAGCAGGCTCTCTCGTTGGCGGAACTGCTCACCAAGCGGGGCGTACCGGTCGCCCGGCATCTTCTCGAACCGATTGTGGTCGAGGGGTACTCGGTCTTTGCCGTCGAGCGCGTCCACTCACACGGTCCGGTCGACTGGTGCGCGGTCGGTGCCGCAGTCCGGCGTGTGCACGAGACCCCAATCGCCGATGTGGTCGGCCGTCATCCGTTGCCGCGCGGCGCCGAGTTTCCTTGGTGGAATACCGCAGTGCTGCTGGAGGAGGTCGATGATCTACTCGACGACGGAGCACGTGCCGGACTGTTGGCCAACATCCGGGAACACGGCGACTGGCAGACGCGGGTCACCCCGCACGTGCTGTGTCACGGCGATGTTCACCCCGGCAACGTGGTGCAATCTGCCGACGGCCCCGTGTTACTGGACTGGGACCTGCTGTGCCGAGCCCCGGCGGCGTGGGATCACGCAGCGATGCTCACGTGGGAACAACGCTGGGGAGGCGAGGCAGGTGCGTACGTCCGCTTTGCGGAGGGGTACGGGCGCACACTCGCCGATGACTCCGGCGCCCGATCACTGGCGGTGCTCCGCAATGTGGCGGCGACGCTGATGCGAGTGCGGGCGAGCCGAACGAACCCCGATGCCCGTGATGAGGCTCAGCGCCGCTTGGCGTACTGGCGTGGCGACACCGACGCACCCCAATGGAACTCGGTCTGACTCAGCGCGGTTGGCAGGTGGGGCAGTAGTAACAGGCTCGCCCGCCGAGCTCCACGGTCTGCACCGGGCTCGCGCAACGCAGACACACGTCGCGGTGGTACACGTACGTCGTGTCGCCACGGCGGGAGGGTCCCTTGGGAAGCGGGAACTCGGAGCGGTCAATGGTGATGATCCTGTTGTCCTTCACTCCTTGGCGCAGCATGACGGCGATGGTGTGCCACAGCGCTGTCAGTTCCTCACGTGTGCAGTCCTTACCAGCACGTCGTGGATCGATGTGCTGCACGAACAACGCTTCGGCGCGGTACACATTGCCAACTCCGGCCAGTACCCGCTGATCGAGCAGGAGTTGACCGATCGGCTGAGCGCTCTTGGCCAAACGATCGATCGCCAACTCCGGACGGGCATCGCGGCGCAGTGGGTCGGGGCCGAGCCGAGCGAGGATCGCATCGCGCTCATCGGCAGTGCCGATACTGCAATCGGTGGGACCAGCGAGGTCGACCGTTCCCGCGTCTGTGGACATGCGCATCCGCACCTGCCCGATGATCGGAGCGTGCTCGGGTCCAGGGGAGACGCGGAACTTCCCGAACAAGCCGAGGTGCACGTGCCCGACCAGACCGTTGTCGAACCAGTAGAACAGATGCTTACCGGCGGCCTCAATCCGCTCGAGCACTCGGCCATCCACGAGTGCCGCGTCGGTGGCGAAGCGGCCCTGCGGTGATGTCACCCGCACCGTCCGCGCAGCCAAAAGCTTCGTGTGGTCTTTGGCGATGCGGTGGATCGTGTGGCCTTCAGGCATGGTCAGCGACGGTATCCGCTCTCTGTCGGCGTGCGCGTCCCACGGCCACGAACGCGGCCGTTGCTGGCGTCGGGTCAGCAGCCGTTGCAGGCGCCGTTGCCGTTACCGAAGAAGCCGAAGGGGCCGCGCTCGAAGAGGTTGCCGTTGCCGTTGTTGTCGTTGCCGTCGTTGCCGTCGTTGCCGTTGCCGGTGCCGTCGTTGCCGTCGCCGTCGTTGCCGTCACCCGCGACGGTCGCGCTGCCGCCTGGGCCGGTGGTGGTGAGCCAGGCGACGAAGCCGCCGCCGACACTGTCGACGCCGCCCGACGTTGCGACGGCGCGGGGGGCGATCGTGCCGGCGCGGCTGTCGGAGATCGCGAGGGCTGTCACTGTGCCGCCGACCGCGAGTACTGCGGCGACCGCGACGGCGATCTGATTGCGTCGTCTGCGGCGGCTTCTGTGACTGTCGTCGAGCTGATCAGTGTTCGGAAGCATCCAGCACTCTCACCGTGTGTTGTTCGACGATTGTGGAACGAAAAATGGAAACGGCCCGGACCTCGCGGTCCGGGCCGTTCGCTCAGAGTGAGCAGGTCAGGCGCGCAGGCCCTTGTTGACCATCGAGACAACGGCATCCTTCAACGGAATGGACCCGTAGATGATTGCGCCGTTGACGACGACGTTCTCCCACTTGTTTTCGAACACGAGACCCCAGCCCCCAGCTGGGTAACTCTTCAGCAGCCACACCATCAGAATGCTGATGATCAGTGCCCAGTGGGCGCCGATCACCGGGAGTTTGGTGACGATGGCTTTCACTTTGGCGAGTTCGAGCACCGAGTCGATGACCTCGACCACGCCGCCCAACAGAACTGCCAACAGCAGGATTGCTCCCAATGTGTACATGAACCCCTCCTTGTGCAGGCCCCCTGCCTGCTGTGACAAACGTAACACCCACAGATGCGCACATTTTGGATGGTCGCGTTACTACTCGGCACTGCGCCGCCGCCGCTACGGTGGGTCGCCGTGAAGTTCCAGATCGACGACACCGAACTTGCCACCTGTGTCAGCTGCGGGCTGTGTCTCCCGCACTGCCCGACGTTCCGGGCGACCGGTGAGGAAGCGCTGTCGCCACGCGGCCGGATCGCAGCGATCCGTGCTGTTCACAACGACGATGCTCCGGTCACGGCGGAATTCGTGTCGTTCATGGAGACCTGTGTGCAGTGTCGTGGATGCGAACCGGCGTGTCCGTCGGGTGTGCCGTACGGGCGTCTGCAGGAGGGTGTTCGCGAGACACTCGCAGCACAGCACCGGATGACACCGCGCTGGCAACGCATGGCGTTCTCGGTGTTGCCGCGCCATCGCTTGCTCTTGATCGGGTCCAGCGCGCTCGCCATCGCTCAGCGACTGCATCTTGTCCCGCGACGAATCGGGTTGCCCGTTCTCCCGCTGCGGCGATCGACACCACTCGCGACGACGGGCAGCGATGTGTGGCTGTTCACCGGCTGTGTGATGGATGCCTGGATGCGCGACACACATCACAGCACCGCCAAAGTGCTGGCGCACATGGGCTTCGGCTTCCTCGTACCCGGCACAGCTGGTGCGTGCTGCGGCGCGCTGCATTCGCACGCCGGCCTCGCCCCGACTGCTCGGCGCCTGGCCGAGGACGTCATCAGCTCAATGCCGGGGGATGCGCCGGTCGTCATCAACTCCGCCGGGTGCGGAGCTGCAATGAAGGAGTACGGACACCTGTTGGGCACCGACGAGGCTCGGCACTTCAGCGAGCGTGTCGTCGACGTGCATGAGTTCATCGCCCGCCACATCGACCGCTTGCACCCGACGAAGCACCTGGGCACGATCATCGTGCAAGACCCGTGTCACCTACGCCATGTGCAGCGCACACATCTCGCTGTGCGCACCGTGCTCGCACCGGTGGCCAACCTGGTGGAACTCGACGACGATGGGCTGTGCTGCGGTGCTGGGGGTGCCTACGCCGCGCTCGAACCGAAGCTGGCTGGCGAGATCCGCGACCGCAAAGTGGCGGCCCTCGATCGGGCCCGCCTTGGCACCGCAGGGAATGCGTTGGTAGCCAGCGCCAACCCCGGTTGCGCCATGCACCTTGCCGCGGCGGGGCTCACCGTGCAGCACCCGATCGACCTGCTGGCATCTGCGCTGTGAGCAGCAACTACGACCATCTGGCCGAGCGTCTCGACGCAGTGGTGGAGGATCTCGACGAGATCATCTTCGAGCAACTGCGCGAGGCATCTGCCGAGAAGTCGGGGCGTCCGGCCGACGACAAGCGGCTCACACAGGCGCGGCGAGCGATCGAGAAAGCCGCCCACCTGTTGCGCGGGCGCGAGTCCGCCGAGGAGTAGTCCCGGCCCTCAGTCGACGAACGTGTTGCACAGGTCGATCAGCTCACGCAGTTCGCCGTAACCGTGCTTGGAGAACGGCAGCGCGATCCGCTGCAGATCGAGGCGATCGTTCTCCTTGCGCTCGGGTTCGAACGGTTCGGCATGGTGGATGGTGCCGGACGTGCAGAGATGACCGAACCGATCGTTGAGCAGCAAGAGCTGCTCCTCATTGGGCGCCTGGTGCAGGCGAACGACCAACGTGTCGCCCACGTACCGGAGGCTGTCGTAGTTGCGGTAGAAACCGACGATCTCGCGCACGGCCTCCTCACAGTCCTCGGTGATGAGGTACAGCTTGGTGTCCTGTGGCGCCACCAGCCCGCGCTCGACCAACTGTTCTTGCACGAACTCGTGCACGGTCTCCCAGTACGGGTCGCCCGGTGTGTCGAGGAAAACGATCGGCACCGGAACGCCCTTGCCGGTCTGTGTGAGCGTGAGCAGTTCGAACGTTTCGTCGAGCGTGCCGAAGCCTCCAGGAAGGCACACGAAGCCCTTGCTCTCCTTGATGAGCATCAGCTTGCGGGTGAAGAAGTACTTCATGGCGACGTACTTCGAATCACCGGCAATGATGTGGTTCGCGGCCTGCTCGAACGGTAGCCGCACGGACACGCCGATGGAGTGCTCGCGCCCCGCGCCCTCCATACCTGCTTGCATGATGCCGGGCCCGGCGCCGGTGATGACCATCCAGCCGCGGGCGGCGAGTTCGCCCGCAACCGTGCGGGCAGCGGCATACAGCGGATCATTTTCCTTGGTGCGGGCGCTGCCGAACAGGGTCACCTTGGGAATGCCTTGTGAGGATGCGAACATCGCAAACGCATCGCCCAACTCCTGGAGAGCAGCTGCGGCGATCTTCAGATCGAGCAAATCGGGCTGCTGTTGCACCAACTCGACGGCGGCTCGCAACAGTTGCTGTGACAGGCGCCTGCGGGCACCGACGGGCACAGTCTCCAGCAGTGTGGCGAACAGTTCGTCGGTGGCGTTGGCGTCGGTCATCAGCGCAGCTCGGCCGCCTTGGCCGCCAACGCTGCGAGCAGATCATCGAAGCTCTTCTGGAAGCTAGCCACGCCCTCGCGTTCGAGCTTGTCGGCCACGTCGTCCATGTCGACCCCGACCTCGGCGAGTAGGCGCCATACCTCTTCAGCGTGCGCGACACCTTCGTCGATCGTGCGGGAGGCTGTGCCGTGGTCGGCGAACGCGTCGATGGTGGCGTCGGGCAGCGTGTTCACCGTGTCGGGACCGATCAACTCGTCGACGTACAGCGTGTCCGGGTAGCTGGGGTTCTTGGTGGAGGTGCTGGCCCACAGCGGGCGCTGCACCACTGCACCGTCAGCGGCCAGTGCTTCCCAACGAGGTCCGCTGAACGTGTGGCGGAACGCCTGATACGCCAGCTTGGCTTGGGCGACAGCAGCCTTGCCGCGCAACGCCAACGCAGCAGGAGTGCCGATCGCATCGAGACGCGCATCCACCTCGCTGTCCACGCGGCTGATGAAGAAGCTGGCCACGCTGGCCACCGCCGCGAGGTCGGCATCGACAGTGCTCGCGTACTGCTCGAGGCCATCGATGTACGCGTCCATCACGTTCTGGTACCGATCGAGGCTGAAGATCAACGTCACGTTGACGTTGCGCCCCTCGGCGATCATCTGTCGGATCGCTGGCAGTCCCTCGACAGTGCCCGGAATCTTCACCATCAGGTTCGGACGCGCGACGCGTTCGTGCAACGCTCGGGCAGCAACCTCGGTACCGGGACCATCGTGTGCCAGACCGGGGTCGACCTCGACGCTGACGTAACCGTCGCCGGCGAAGCTGGAATGGTAGAGGCCCTCGAACGCGTCGAGGGCACCGTGGATGTCCTGCAGTACCAGCGCCCAGTAGTGGTCGATGGTGTCGCCGCCGGCGCTCACGAGCGAGCGGAACTGCTCGTCGTAATCGGCCGAACCCTGGATCGCCTTCTGGAAGATCGTGGGGTTACTGGTCAGTCCACGGATACCGCTGTGCACCAGACCGGCCAGCGTTCCCTCGGTGAGATAACTGCGCTTCAGGTTGTCGAGCCACGGGCTCTGACCCTGGTCGTAATACAGGTGGTTGAGACGATCCATGCTGTTCACCCCTCCTTGTGTGCCAGCGCGGCGGCACGGGCCACGACGTTGGGAACGTTGATGCCGAGCTTCTCCAGCACGACGCCACCAGGTGCGCTGGCACCGAAGCGATCGATGCCGATGCTGTCGTCGGCGTACTTGGCCCAGCCGAAGGTGACGCCAGCCTCCACCGACAACACCGGGATGCCAGCCGGTAGTACGTCGTCGCGGTATGCCGCAGCCTGTGCCTCGAAACGATCCCAGGAAGGAATACTGACGACGCGAGCAGCGATTCCGGCTGCGGTCAACTCGGCCGCCGCCTCGACGCACAGCGATACCTCGCTGCCCGTGGCGAGCAGCACGACCTTCGGATCGGGGGCATCGCGTACGATTGCGGCGCCGCGATTCACTGCCGAACCGTCGGTGCAGACCGTGAGGTTCTGGCGGCTCAGCACCAGCGCAGTGGGGCCACTGTGGGCAACGGCCGCCCTCCATGCGGCAACGGTCTCGTTCGCGTCGGCGGGACGAATCACCTGCAGACCGGGGATTGCACGCAGCGTGGCGATGTGCTCGACCGGCTGGTGCGTGGGGCCGTCCTCGCCGACGCCCACCGAGTCGTGGGTGAACACGAACACGACTTTGGCGCTGCTGAGCGCTGCAAGTCGCACGGGCGGACGCATGTAGTCGAGGAACACCAAGAACGTGCCGCCGGCGGGCAGTACGCCGCCGTGCAGCGCCATTCCGACCATCGCCGAACCCATACCGTGCTCGCGTACGCCGTAGTACACCTGGCGACCTGCCGGTGTGGCCGGGGTCGAGCTGATCTGCGCGGTCAGCTTGGTGCCCGTGTTACCGGTGAGGTCGGCGGCGCCGGCCATCAGCGCCGGCACGCTTTCGAGTGAGGCATTGAACGCCTTCTCGATGGCGACGCGGGTGGCGATCTTGTCGCCCTGCTCGAACACCGGCAGTGCGGCTTCCCAGCCGTCGACGCCAGTGACGCCCCATGTGGCATCCCACACGATTCGGTCGAGGTTGCTGGTGTCGAAGCGCTGCTGCCACGCGCCACGGGCGGCCGCGCCGCGGGTGGCGCAGTGCGAGCGGTAGGCGGCGACCAACTCAGCAGGTGCCCAGAACGGCTCGTCGGGGATACCCATGACGTCCTTGGTGCGGGCGACCTGTTCAGCCGTGAACGGGTTGCCGTGCGCCTCGTGCCGATCGGTGTGATCGGGGCTGGGATAACCGATGTGGCTGCGCAAGATGAGCAGGCTCGGTTGGTCGCTGATCGATGCCGCGCGCTGTAGCGCAGCTTCGAGGGCGTCGCAGTCCTCGCCACATTCGCCGAGGTACTCGACGTGCCAGCCATATGCCTGGAACCGAGCCCCGACATCATCGCTGTAGGCCAGGCTGGTGTCGCCGTCGATGGTGATGTGGTTGTCGTCGTAGACGCAGATCAGACCGCCGAGATGCTGGTGTCCGGCCAGCGACGCAGCCTCGTGGCTGACACCCTCCATCAGGCATCCGTCGCCGACGATCACGTACGTGCGGTGGTCCACCACATCGGCACCGAACGTGCCGCGCAGGCGGCGCTCAGCGAGCGCCATACCCACCGCGTTGGCGAAACCCTGTCCCAGCGGACCGGTGGTGACCTCGACACCGGCCGTGTGGCCGACCTCCGGGTGGCCGGGTGTGGCCGAGCCCCATTGGCGGAAGGCCTTGATGTCGTCGAGTTCCAGACCGTACCCAGCGAGGTACAGCAGGGCGTACTGAAGCATTGAGGCATGTCCGCCGGACAGAATGAAGCGATCGCGGTCGACCCACTGCGGATCGGTGGGATCGTGGCGCAGCACCCTGCTGTAGATCGTGTGAGCCAATGGTGCGAGCGCCATGGCTGTTCCCTGATGTCCGCTCTTGGCGTAGAGCGGGGCGTCCATCGCGAAACCGCGGATGAGTGCGATGGCCTGTCGGTCGAGTTCTGGAGTCAGCGTGTTGGACACGACGTCAGAATCTAGCTGGGCGGTCGTCTCGCAGGAGAACGGTTGCCGTGTTCCTCAGACGGGCGGCAACAACGTGAACGGCACGAGGTGCCACGGTCCGTGATCGACGCGGCAGTGGGCGAAGATCTGTCCGTACTCGGTGAACTCCAGTTCGCCACGTACGAGTCGGTACGTGAACTTGCCCGGCTCGACGCTGAACGGGCTGACGTTGCGGGCCATCTGCTCAGCGTCCTCGCCCAGACCCTTGCGGAACACGACTTCGAACACACCCTGACCGGGTTCACCGGGAGGGCAGAAGATCAGCGCCACCAGGTGGGGTGTGAGCGTGACCGGCACCGGGTCGGGTGCGGCCATCGAGAACATCGCCCCGGTGAGGTCGATGCGAGTCGACGGGCCGGGCGCCTCGCGCATCTCGAAGTTCTCGACGAAAAGTGCGGCAACGATCTGCATGGTGGACCAGGGTAACGGTGTTCAGCGGGTGGGCGATCCCGCGACCCACACCTGTTCAACCTGCAGGTCGGGTGTGAGCGCAACCACATCGGCCCGCTGGCCGACGGCAATTCCTCCACGGTCGTGGAGTCCCAGGAGGCGCGCCGGGTTGCTGCTGGCGGCCCGGACCGCTGTGGCGAGGTCGACCCCCGATGCCACGCACACACGGATCGCCGCGTCCATTGTCAGCGCGCTGCCCGCGAGTGTGCCGTCGGGGAGACGGGGCGCACCGTCGCGAAACTCCAGCCGCATGGTGCCGACGGTGCCCGTGCGCCAGCCGACTGCGTCGGTGACCAGAACCGCTCGTGATGCTCCCAACGCGGTGAACCCCATGCGCACCATACGCGGGTGCACGTGCACACCGTCCGCGATCAACGAGGCGCACACGGCCTCGTTGGTGAGCGCGAACGCAGCGACACCGGGGGAGCGGTGGCCGAGACCGCTCATCGCGTTGAACAGATGTGTGACCAGGCGTGCGCCGGCCGCTACCACGGCGTCGAACTCAGCTTCGGATGCCGTGCTGTGGCCGATGGCGACCAGCACTCCAGCTGCAGCGAGCACCCGGGTGGCGTGAGTTGCGAGCGGTTGCTCGGCGCCGAGCGTCATGACAGCGACATGGGACGGAAGGCCGCGGATCCAGTCGAGATCGATCGGCACGATCAGGTCCGGCCGGTGTGCTCCGGCAGCGCCTCCCAGGAATGGACCTTCCAGGTGTACTCCAGCGATTGTCGGTCGGCCCGATGCAGGGCGAGCCATTGCCTCGGCGATTCGTCGTAGTGGCGCCGCATACCGGCCGAGCGGTGCGGTGACCAACGTCGGGCACCAGGTGGTGACGCCCTGCGCGAGCAGCAGCGCGGCGAGGCGGTTCCAGTCGGCTCCAGTGGCGCTCGCCACGTCGATGTCGTCGATGCCGTTGACCTGGAGGTCGACGAAACCCGGCACGAGCACCCGATCGCCGCCGCCGACCCCCGGCCGGATGGCCACGATGACGCCATCGGCGGAGTGGACCACCGCGTCGTGTACCCAACCGTCGGCCGTGAGCACTCGCCCTGCGGCAACGGAGGTCATTCGGCGGTCCTCATCGTGGTCGGATGTTAGGCCGTCAGCACTCGGTCACACGCAGGCCTTCTAGGCTGTCGATCATGTCAGAACACGGTGGCGAGCAACTGTCCACCCGTGCACTGATTTTGGCCGAGGCGCGCAAGTGTTTCGCCGACAGCGGATACGACGGAACCTCGCTGAACGACATTGCTGCCGGTGTGGGTATCCGCCGGCCCAGCCTGCTGCACCACTTCCCGTCGAAGGAAGCGCTGTATGAAGAGGTGTTCGAACAGTTGCTCAGCGATTGGATTGAGCGCCTCGCCGGAGCCATCGGCGCGCCAGAGACCGGAAACCGCAAGATGGAACTCGTCATCGGTGCCGGCTTCGACCTGTTCGCCGACAACCCCGACTACGTGCGCCTGATGCGCCGCGAGGCGCTCGACGGAGGTATCCACCTGGGTATCGACATGGCGGCTGTGCTGCGGCCGATGTTCGACCGTGCAGTGCTGTTCTTCGAGCGGGAAATGAACTCCGGTACGTTTCGTCGACAAGACCCAGCGCAACTGCTGCTCACCGGGTACGGCGCGCTGCTCAGCTACTTCAGTGATGCCCCGTTCGTGGGTGGCCTGATCGACGCCGACGCGTTGTCGCCCGACGTGCTGCGCCGTCGACGGCAGCACATCATCGACTTCTTCCTTGCCGCTCTGGAGCCCTGACAGGCCGACGCTGTGGGCGCCGCGGGAGTGTCCAGTGTCGGGCGCATGCCGTTGGCTACCGTGGCAGCGATGAGTACCACTGGCCACACGCTCTCCGAGTCTGCATCAAAGGCGTTGTTGCGCCAGTACGGGGTGCCGTTGGCGCCCGAACGCGAAGTGCGCAGCGCCGACGATGCCGCTGCCGCTGCCGCTGAGGTGGGGTTCCCTGTCGTGGCCAAACTGTGTGGCGATGCGATTGCCCACAAGACCGAGCGCGGGCTGGTCAAGTTGCGCCTCGCCGACGCCGCGGCTGTTCATGCTGCAGCAGCGGAACTGTTGGCCAAGGCCACCCCGGCCGACGGTGACGTCACCGTGCTCGTCGCCCCGATGATCAGCGGCAACAGGGAGCTCATCGCCGGGATCGTCCGCGACCCGCAGTTCGGTGCGAACGTCATGATCGGGATCGGCGGAGTGCTCGCTGAAGCCATTGCCGACGTGCAGTTCCGCCCAGTGCCGTTGTCCGCCATCGACGCACAGGAGATGATCGACGGGCTGGCGACGCAGAAGCTGCTAGGAGAATTCCGCGGTGAGGCGGCGGTTGACCGTGCCGCGCTGGCCCAGGTGCTCCTCGGACTGTCGGCACTTGCCGCAGCACGTCCCGATGTCGCCAGCGTCGACGTCAACCCGCTGATCATCAGCGCCGCCGGCATTCCGGTGGCGGTGGATGCGCTGGTGGAGATCGACACCGCTCCAGGACGGACATCGGCCGGGACCGCTCGGCCCCGACCCACCGATGCCCAGTTTCGCGCGCTGTTCGACCCCAAGGGTGTGCTGATCGCAGGTGCCTCGACGCACCCCGGCAAGTTCGGGTTCGTCAGCCTGCACAACGTGCTCGCCTCTGGCTACAAGGGTGGTGTCTTCGGCACGAACCTGCAGGGTGAGGAAGTGCTCGGTATCCGCACCGTGGCCGACATTGAGCAGTTGCCCGATGGTCAGATCGATCTCGTCTTCGTCTGTACGCCAGCGGCCGCCAATCCGGCGCTGTTGCGGGCGTGCGCAGCCAAAGGTGTGAAGGCTGCATTCCTCACCAGTGCCGGCTATGGGGAAGCTGGCGATGAGGGTCGAGTCGCGGAAGCTGCACTGGTGGCGCTGGCCGATGAGCTGGGAATCCTGCTGGCCGGACCAAATGGTCAGGGTGTCGTCAGCACGCCGGCGTCGTTGTGTGCGCAGATCGTCGCCCCGTACCCACCGGCCGGTCGCATCGGCGTTGCCAGTCAGAGCGGCAACTTTGTCAGCAGCTTTCTCAACTACGCCCGCCAGACCGGTGTGGGCATCAGCCGCGCAGTGTCGGCTGGCAACGCTGCCGCGGTCACCCCGGCCGACTACCTCGACTGGTATGCCGCCGACGACGCCACTGATGTATCGCTGGCGTACGTCGAAGGCATCGCCGACGGCCGCGGGCTGCTCGAGCGGTTCGCTTCGGTTGCTGCCCGCAAGCCCCTGGTACTCGTCAAGGGCGGCGCGACCGAAGGTGGCGCCATGGCCGCTGCCAGCCACACCGGCGCACTGGCGGCCAACGACAAGGTGTTTGACGGGGCATGTCGCCAGGCCGGTGTCACTCGCGCCGCCACTGTGGAAGAGGCCTTCGAGGCTGCGGCCTCCTTCGCCACACAGCCATTGCCCAAAGGGCCGAACACGGTGGTGCTCACCACGGCGGGGGGCTGGGGTGTCGTCACCAGCGACGCCATCGTCAGCGATGGCCGCCTGCGGCTGATGGCCCTGCCCGACGATCTCAAGGCCCAACTGGACACCAAGCTGCCGGCGCGCTGGAGCCACAACAACCCTGTCGACTGTGCCGGTGGGGAAACGCGCGACACGATCCCCGAGGTGCTGGAGATGATCGCCGCTCACCCGGCCGTCGACGCAATCATCTACATCGGTCTCGGGATTCAGAGCAACCAGGCACGGCTGATGAAGGAAGGCCGGTTCTACCCCGATCACGGCCTCGAACGAATTGTTGCGTACCACGAGCGACAGGACGAACGCTTCGCCGAGGCAGCCGTTGCTCTCTCCGAGCGCTATGGGAAGCCGATCCTCTGCGCCACCGAGTTGGCAGTGGCCGATCCCGACAACCCCGGACCGCGAGCGGTGCGAGCCGCGGGCCGACTCTGTTACGCCAGCGGCAACCGGGCAGTCACTGCCCTTGGGCACCTCTGGCAGTACGCACAGTTCCGGGAGCGCAGAGGGCTGTCGGGATGATGCCGTACCGTCGCCACAATCCGTATCCGGGTCTGCTGGTCGCCGCCATGATCCCGGCACTGGTCATCGGGGCAGTGTGGAAGGTGGCGGATCACTTCGCTCCTGAGGTCCGCGTACCCCTCGCCAGTCCCGGCATCGTCACGCCGCCAACCGCCATGTCCACTCCACTGCTGTCGGTGCGCCGCGCGCCGGGGGTTCTTTCGGACGACGCCGGTTCCACACGTCTGCAGGGTTCGCTCGGGCCGCTGCTGAATCTCATCGACGGCTCATCGTGTGTCGACATCTCCGTGAATGGCCAACACGTCGCCGGCAAGAACGAGAACCTTTCGCTCCGTCCGGCCAGCAATATGAAGCTGGTCACGGCATTGGTGGCACTCGAGGTGCTCGGGCCCGACTACACCTACACGACCACGGTGCAAGGAGACCTCGACAGCGAAGGTGTGGTGCAGGGCAATCTGTTCCTCGTCGGTGGCGGCGACCCAGTGCTGAGCGACACGTGGTGGAACGGTCCCAACCCGTACTACCCGCCGTTCAACATGACAATCATCGAGCAACTCGCCGACACGGTGGCTGGCGCAGGAGTGAAAGCGATTACCGGTGCCGTCGTCGGCGACGCCAGCCGCTATGACGACGAGTGGTACGCCCCCAGTTGGACGCCGGATGTGAAGTTCGTCGAGGCTGGGCCGATTGCCGGATTGTTGGTGAACGACTCGCGTGAGTCGCTCACCAGGGCGGCCAACGACCCGGCGATCGGAGCCGCGAACGTGTTCACCAAGCTGTTGCAGGACCGCTTCGTGATGATTGGCAAGGTCGGCAAATCGGGTCGTTCCACGAGCGCGACGACGATCGCCTCGATTCGATCCAACCCGCTGTCGTCGATCATTAACGAGATGCTGGTCACCAGCGACAACAACACGGCAGAGATGCTCCTGAAGGAGATCGGACTCGCGAAGGGTGGCTCGGGTACGAGCATCGCGGGACTGGCGGTGGTGAACGCCACGCTGCAGTCGTGGGGTGTGCCAATGGACGGTGTCACCGTTGCCGACGGCTCTGGGCTCTCCGATGACAATCGGTTGACCTGCGCGGCGTTGCTCAAAGTGCTGCAACATGCTTCGGGCACCGGCATCCTGCGTGAACAGTTGCCGCTCGGTGGTCAGCCGGGGAGCACGCTGTACGACGGTTTCCAGAAGGGCAAGCCGCTGTTCGGCGTCATCCGGGCCAAGACCGGGACGTTGTACAACTACCAGGACGGCGTCGGTGGCAAGCCAGGGGCGAAGGCGTTGGCAGGGTATGTGCCGCTACGCGACGGGGGAGAGGTTGAGTTCGCGCTGCTGCTCAACGGTCCGCAGATCGCCGAACAGGTGAACTACCGGCCGATCTGGGACGTGTTTGCCACCACCATGGCGGCGTACGTCGCATCTCCGACGGCCATCGATCTCGGCCCGCGGTGACCCAGTGGTAGCGATGCCGATGTTCCCGCTCGGCAAGGCCTTCCTGCCGGGTTCGTTGCTGATGGTGCAGATTTTCGAACCGCGGTACCGCGTGCTCGTGCACGACTGCTTGGAGATGACCGAGCCCGAGTTCGGTGTGGTGATGATCGAGCGCGGCAGCGAAGTTGGCGGTGGTGACACTCGATCTCCGGTCGGCGCCGTTGCACGCCTACTGCGAGTCGAGGAGTTGCAGAACGGCCGGATCTCCGTGGTGGCGGGTATCGGCCGCCGGATTCTGGTGCAGCAGTGGCTGCCCGACAACCCGTACCCGTACGCATCCGTCGAGGACTGGCCCGATGAAGGGCTGGCAGTCGTCGACCCGGTCCTGCTCGGCTCTGTCTCCGACCGCTGTCGCCGTTCCGCCGAACTTGCCGCAGCCTTGGGGGATCCCGGGGTCGACCCGACGGTGATGATCAGCGACGATCCGTCGCTGGCGACGTTCCAGTTGGCTGGCTTGGCTCCGTTGTCGGACTTCGACCGGTACCGGGTGCTGTGTGGCCCTGGCGCAGGGGACCGACTTGCTGTGCTGGCCGAGTTGCTCGAAACCGTCGAGGATGTGCTGACGTTCCGCATGCAGCGCTGACCTCGGCCGGACCTTTCGCGGCGTGCCGGTAGGGGATCGCGCCGCTCGCGTGCTACATATATGGGGTGCCCGAGAAGGACAGCGACTCCACACGCAACCCGAAATCCCGCGGTTCTGCCGGTCAGATCGGCGAAGTCGTGCAGATGGTCAAGGCGTACGCGAATCAGGAGTTGCGCAGCCCGCTGCGCGGGGCTGTGCGCTGGATCGGTTACGGCCTCGGTGGCGCGCTCCTCATCGGCGGCGGAACCGCGTTCCTGGTCCTTGGTGTGCTGCGCATGATCCAGTCGGAATGGCCGGGCACGTTCCACGGCCGCTGGATGTCGTTGTTGCCCTACGGCTTCGGTCTGGTGTTCTGCGTGTTCGTTGCCCTCCTCGCACTCGCCCGTATCAACAAGAAGCCCCTGAACAAGGAGCAGTCCTGACATGGCCCAGCCCCGCATCACCCGCGACGACCTCGAGGCGAAGTTCAAGTCCGTACAGGACGACTGGCAAGGCAAGCTCGAGGACAAGAAGCAGACACTGATTACTGCCCTGACGGTCGGCGGTGTCGTGTTGCTGGTCATCTTCTTCTTGCTCGGTCGCCGTTCGGGGAAGAAGAAGACCACGTTCGTCGAAGTCCGTCGGCTGTAATCGTGGCCAAGAAACTCAGCCTGTTGTCGCCGACGGCGATGCTGCGTCACAACGCCCTGTACAAGGGTGTCTTCGCTGGCCGCCGCGGTTGGATGATCGTGGGCCTGTTCGTCTGGGGTCCGCGGCTGGCGAAGCGTTTCCTCGGCCGTCAACAAGAAGTGCTCATCACGGAGCGGCTTGTCGCCGGCCAGGTGTTGCGGATCGAGGCCATCGAACCGCCCACGCGCCAGCAGCGTCGGGCTGCAGCTCGCGCCAGCTGAGCCGCTTCTGCCGCCGCTCGCGGCACAATGGCACGATGCCCACGGAGGGAACGACACGATGAAGGTCCTGCTGCGCAACCCCAAACGCGAACTCGTCATCGACGGGAAGCGCTCGGTGAACGCGTTACTGACACAACTCGACCTGCCACGCGAGTCGCACCTCGTCATCTGTAATGGAACCCTCGTACCGGGTGATGCTGATCTGACTGACGACGACGTCGTTGAAATCCGACCCGTGATCTCAGGCGGCGCCTGATGGTCGCCGTCGGATCGAAGTGTCGTACGTGCAAGGCCCCAGCGATCATCGACCTCCCGCGTCACAACGCCCACTTCTGTGCCGAGCACTTCCTGGAACTCTGTCGTCGCCAGGTGGTGAAGGCGATCGAGAAGTTCGACATGCTCAGCAAGGACGACCGGGTGCTTGTCGCGGTCTCCGGCGGCAAGGACAGCCTCGCAGTCTGGGACATGCTGATCGAGCTGGGATACCAAGCTGATGGTCTGTACCTCGGCCTCGGGATCGGCGACTACAGCGACACGTCCGCTGTGTACGCCCGCAACTTCGCGGCCGAACGGGGGTTGCACCTCATTGAAGTCTCGCTGCGCGCCGACTACGGCTACGACGTGCCCACTGCTTCCAGGGCCACCAAGCGCGTGCCCTGCAGCGCCTGCGGAATCAGTAAGCGACACCTGTTCGACAGCGAGGCGCTGAAAGGCGGCTACACGGTGTTGGTCACTGGCCACAACCTCGACGACGAGGCGGCGGTGCTGTTCGGCAACACGCTGCGATGGGACGTCGAGTACTTGGCCCGTCAAGCACCGGTGTTACCTGCCCGCAATGGCTTTCCGAAGAAGGTCAAGCCACTCGTTCGGCTCACCGAGCGCGAAATGGCTGCGTGGTGCATCGTGCGTGGTATCGACTACCTCGTCGAGGAATGTCCGATGGCCGTCGGCAACAAGCACCTCGCGTACAAAGCCGCGCTGAACGAGATCGAACGTCAGTCGCCCGGTAGCAAAGCCGCGTTCTACTTGAACTTCCTCGACAACATGGCGCCGCTCCTCACTGGAATCACGGCCGCGGCCACGGACTCCTTGCAGGAGTGCACCTCCTGCGGTGCGCCCACCACGGGCGACATGTGCGCGTTCTGTCGCTTGGCGGAGAAGGCCAGCGCACATGAACCCGTACCGGTGGAACTGGTAATTGGAAAAGGACGCAAACGATGAACCGACCGTTCGCATACGGCGACAAGGTGCTGCTGCTCGACAACAAGCAGCGTCGCTACCTGATCACGCTCACAGAGGGCGCCGAGTTCCACACCCACACCGGGTTGGTGCCGCACGCCGACATGGCCGAGCGGCCCGAAGGAACCGTCTTCAAGAGCACCAAGAACGCGTCATACACCGCGCTGCGGCCCACGCTGGAAGACTTCGTGCTGGAGATGCCCCGCGGCGCGCAGGTGATCTACCCAAAGGATCTGGCGCCGATCTGCATGCTGGCCGACATCGGCCCCGGTGTGCGCGTGTTCGAGAGTGGCCTCGGGTCGGGTGCACTCAGCATGACGATGTTGCGCTACGGCGCAGAGATCGTTGGCTACGAGATCCGTGAAGACTTCCTCAACCGGGCGAAGGCCAACGTGCGCACGTTCCTTGGCGAGGGCGTGATGGACCGTTACGACGCCCGCTTGGCGGACGCATACGCCGGTATCGCCGAACGCGATCTCGACCGTGTGGTGCTCGATCTTCCCGAACCGTGGCAGGTCGTGCCGCATGCGATGGAGGCACTGCGGCCCGGGGGCATCCTGCTGGCCTACACACCGTCGATCACCCAGGCGGTACAGACCCGCGAGGCGATGGCAACCCGCGCGTGGAGCGGCACGCGCACGCTGGAAGTGTTGCACCGCGGTTGGTACATCGAGGGTCAGGCTGTGCGTCCCGACCACCGCATGGTGGCGCACACAGCGTTCCTCACCGTCGGACGCTTCCTCGGCTGACTCGCCCCCAGACGCGATGAAGGCGGCCCATCGGGCCGCCTTCACGCAAGTTCTTCAACCTGTCAGAACTAGGGCTCGATGAAGATGCATTCGCCGGGGCATTCCTCGGCGCTCTCGATGACCGCATCGAGGCGGTTGTCGGGGATGTCGGCCATGCCGTCGGCTCCCTGAGCGTTGCCCTTGGCGGTGGCGTACACCGTGTCGCCCTGCTTGACGTAGGCAAGGCCATCGTCGAGCAGTGTGAAGACGTCGGGCGCGATCTCTTCGCAAAGGCCATCGCCGGTGCACAGGTCCTGGTCGATCCACACCTTCATGTTGCTTGTCTCCTAATTCCGAGGTTCAGACAGTTGTGATCATACATGTCGACCTGTGCCGAACGAAGTCACGCGCTGATGTTGCAGGCGACCAAGGGCGTGGGCGGTGTTAGGTTCCTGCCATGAGCGACGCCGCCGCCCACGACCCCGCCGAGTCCGTCGATGCCCTCGCGATATTGCGCGTGCAGGCGTCGACACTGGAGGAAGAGGTCGCCCAGCTGCGTCGCAAGCTGGTCGACGCACCCAAACGCCAGCGAGCGCTCGAGGAGCGACTGCTCGAGAACAAGGGTCAGCTCGCGCAGGTCACTTCGCAGAATGAGAAGCTCAGCTACACCTTGCGTGAAGCACGTGAACACATCGCCGCGTTACGCGAGGAGGTCGAGAAACTCACGCAGCCTCCTTCGGCATACGGCGTCGTGGTCGGCAAGAACGACGATGGCACCGTCGATGTGCTGACCAGTGGTCGCAAGATGCGCGTCGGCCTACACCCCGACATCGACCACGAATCGCTCGCACGAGGTGCCGAGGTTGCGCTGAACGAGAGCTTCAACGTCGTGATGTCTCGTCATCCGGAAATCACCGGAGAGGTCGTCACGATCAAGGAACTACTCGCCGACGGCGTGCGTGCTCTGGTGCTGGGAAGGGCCGATGAAGAGCGGGTCTGTGAGCTAGCCGACAGTTTGCGCGGCACGCATCTGCGAAGCGGCGACACGATGCGTCTCGACACCCGGAGCAATCTGTTGCTCGAGAAGTTGCAGCGGCCCGAGGTGGAGGATCTGCTGCTCGAAGAGGTTCCCGACATCTCCTACGCGGACATCGGTGGTCTCGATCTGCAGATCGAGCAGATTGCCGACGCCGTCGAGTTGCCGTTCCTCTACAGCGATCTCTTCGCCGAGCATCGCTTGCCGGCGCCGAAGGGAATCCTGCTCTACGGCCCTCCGGGCTGTGGCAAGACGCTCATCGCGAAGGCGGTGGCGAACTCGCTGGCGAAGAAGGTGGCCGAGAAGACCGGCGACGACAAGGGGCGTAGCTACTTCATCAACATCAAGGGTCCGGAACTGCTCAACAAGTACGTCGGTGAGACCGAGCGGCAGATTCGGTTGGTCTTCCAGCGTGCTCGCGAGAAGAGTGAGGAGGGTTGGCCGGTCATCGTCTTCTTCGACGAGATGGACTCGATGTTCCGCACTCGTGGCTCCGGCATCAGTAGCGATATGGAGAGCACGATCGTGCCCCAGCTGCTGGCTGAGATCGACGGTGTGGAAGGGCTTCGCAACGTCATCGTCATCGGTGCGACGAACCGCGAAGACCTCATCGACCCCGCCATTCTGCGACCAGGCCGGCTCGACGTGAAGATCCGTATCGACCGTCCCAATCAGGCGGCAGCGGCGCAGATCTTCGCTCAGTACCTCACCGACGAGATCCCGATCGCTGCTGGCGCCGACATCTCTCGGATGATCGACGCGACGGTTGCCGAGATGTACCGCGACGATGTGTCCAACCAGTTCCTGGAGGTCACCTACCAAAACGGAGACAAGGAGATCTTGTATTACAAGGACTTCGCGTCTGGGGCGATGATTGAGAACGTCGTTCGCCGTGCCAAGAAGTTGGCGATCAAGCGGGTCATCGCCGGTGGCGAGCGCGGTGTGTGCCTCGATGATCTGCTCGACAGCGTCAAGCAGGAGTACAAGGAGCACGAAGACCTGCCGAACACCACCAACCCCGACGACTGGGCCAAGATCAGCGGCAAGAAGGGCGAACGGATCGTGTTTATCCGTACGTTGGTGAAGAGCCGGGAGGCGGTCAGCGCCGAGGGAGGTCGAGCGATCGAACGAGTCGCGACAGGCCAGTACCTCTAGTCAGTGTCGTTCCCGCGATGCAGGCTGGTAGTTGGTACCGGCGGTGATGTCGACTTGGTGCAACAGCGTCGCACATGGTGGCTCGAACAGTTCGGCGAACCGCACGCTTGCTGCCTCGCCGAGTAGTTCCCACGGCAGGGTGGTGAGGCGGTCGGTGTCGTCCTCGAGACGCTGCCGCAACGCGATTCCATCGGAAGTCACTTGTCCGTCGGCCACCAGACCCTTCTTCGCGAGCGACGCCCAGCCCTGCTGCAGATCGTCGGGGGTAGTGCCCCTCGACTTGGCCAGCCAATCGGGCTCGTACCCCAGCCAGGCGTTGTGCAGGATCGAGGCTTCGGGGTGCGTGAGCCCTGCGGCGACGACAAGTGCCCAGTGCGTGTCGCCGCGCCATTCGCGCAGGCAGTTCACCGCGTGCCAACCGGACATCACCGGGTCGGGGGAGCGCGGCATCGCCAGATGGGCACCGAAGAACACTCGACCGACGCAGGGGAGACGTTCGACCACCGGCCACAGCAGCTCGCCGTACTCGGCGAGCGGGTCGATGAGTTCAGGCACGTGAGTGCGCAGTCCCTCAGTCACGGCTGCATCACGGGCGTCCCAGAAGTCGCGGAACCGTTCGGGCGACCCCATCAGTGTGAACGCGCCTTCGATGCCAACACGGCTGATCGATCCGAACGCCGCGATCACCGCGTTCGGACCGGCTCCGGCCAACGGTGCGCTGCGCGAGGCGATGTAACCGAGTGGCCCGGCAAATCCGTCGGGGAGGCCCATGAGCCGGTAGCGCTCGACCGCACCAGGATCCCAGAAGATCCAGCCGATCGTTGTCTGCACGCTGCGTGCGTTGCGCCGGGTGATCTCCAACCAATCGGTCATTCCGCGAGTCTGCCCCACCCGCCCCGTCCCACACCGCGTTTGAAGCCTCACCCGCACTGCGTGCGGTTTCGGCTTCAAACGGGGTGGCGGGTCGCTCGGGTTAGGGTGCCGGGATGGCGATTCCGAAGGTCTGCGGCATCGAGACTGAATACGGCATCCTTGTGCGCGGACCGGTCTCGGAGTCCATCGCCAACCCGGTGATGGCGTCGTCGTTGCTGATCAATGCGTATCTCTCCGCCAACAACCGCAAAGTTGGGTGGGACTTCGCGGACGAGCACCCCGGCATGGATGCTCGCGGGTTTCGTGTCGACGATCTGCTAGCGCCGGCAATCGAGACCTCACTGGTCAATGCGGTGCTCACCAACGGAGCTCGCTACTACGTAGATCATGCGCATCCCGAGATCAGCACTCCCGAATGCCTGACAGCGCGGGAGGCGCTGGTGTTCGATCGGGCGGCGGAGGAAATCGTGCGCGCCAGCATGGCTGCAGCGGATTCCATGCTGCCTGCGGGTGCCGAGATCCTGTGCCACAAGAACAACTCCGATGGCAAGGGCAACAGCTACGGCTGCCACGAGAACTACCTCGTTGCCAGGGACGTGCCCTTCAATCGCATCGTTCGTCAGATCACTCCGCACTTCGTCAGCCGTCAGGTAGTTGTTGGTGCCGGCAAGGTCGGATGCGAAGTCCCCGGGATGCGTAACCACGAGGTGCCGTTTCAGATCAGCCAACGTGCCGACTTCTTCGAGGAGGAGGTCGGCCTGGAGACAACGTTCAAACGACCGATCGTGAACACCCGCGACGAACCGCACTGCGATCCCAACAAGTACCGACGACTGCACGTCATCGTTGGCGACGCGAACATGAGCGAAACCGCCACGCTGGTGAAGCTCGGGGTGACAGCGCTCGTCCTGGCGATGATCGAGGACGACGAGCTTGGTGACGATCTGACCCTTGCGAACCCGGTGCAGGCAATCCGCGAGGTCAGCCACGATCCGTCGCTGCGTCGCACGGTGTCGCTTCGAGATGGCCGACGTATGACGGCTCTGGAGATGCAATGGTCGTTGTTCGCAAAGGCCACCAAGTACGCGCGTTCGTATGGTTTGTCGGCCGTGGGCGAAGAGGTCGGTGCGGAAGTGCTGGTGCTCTGGGAGAGCATCCTCGCCGGACTCGAACGCGACCCTGACTCTGTCGCCCATCAGGTCGACTGGGTGGCCAAGCGACGCATTGTCGACGCGTATGCCGAGCGGCACGGGGTTCGCCCCGGCGACCCGCGCTTGAAGGCACTCGACTTGCAATACCACGACCTTCGCGCTGGCAAGTGTCTGGCCACTCGCGTTGGCCTCGACGTCCTGGCCGACATCACCGATGTGCGACGGGCGATGACGGAGCCGCCAGTGACGACTCGTGCCTACTTCAGGGGACGTTGCCTGGCGAAGTGGCCCGATCAGATCGCCGCCGCGAACTGGGACAGCATCGTGTTCGACGCCGGTCGTGGTCCGTTGCGGCGTGTTCCGATGATGGAACCATTGCGCGGCACCGCTGAATACGTGGCTAGCTTGATCGACGAGAGCGCGACCCCGGCAGAGCTCCTCGCCCGGTTGGGGTCGTGAGGTAAGAATGCGAAGACTCTGTACACATCGAGGACCACATGGCTGAGCGCACGCAGAAGCAGAAACCGGTACCGAGTCGCACCGACGAGACAGTCGGTGAGGATCCCGCGATCGCAGCGAGCGGCGACAAGCTGAAGGCTGAACTCGACGATCTGCTCGATGAGATCGATGAGGTGTTGGAAAGCAACGCCGAAGATTTCGTGAAGTCCTATGTGCAAAAGGGCGGCGAGTGACCTCATGGCAATGCCGTTTTTCACACCTGGTGACGATCCAGGTTCCAGCTTCCCGGAACTGTTGAGGCGAGTTGGCCTGGCGCCTTCTTCAGTCATGTCCGGTTCCATCGCCGCCGAGCTCTCGGTTCCGCATGCCACCACCTGTGTCGCGCTGCGGTTCGCGGACGGGGTGGTCATGGCCGGCGATCGGCGTGCGACCAGCGGCAACCTGATCAGCCACCGTGGCATGGAGAAGGTTGTCCAAGCCGATGACCACAGTGGTGTCGCCATCGCCGGAGCGGCAGGACCGGCAATGGAAATGGTGAAGCTCTTCCAGTTGCAACTCGAGCACTACGAGAAGGTCGAGGGCTCGCACCTCAGCTTGGAAGGTAAGGCCAACCAGCTCAGCATGATGGTGCGTGGCAACCTTCCGGCGGCGATGCAGGGCATGGTCGTAGTCCCGATCTTTGCCGGATACGACCTGCTGCGCGGTCTCGGCCGCCTGTTCACCTACGACGTCACCGGCGGGCGCTACGAAGAGCACGATTACGTTGCCACCGGCTCAGGCAGCCTGCATGCCGGCACCGTCATCAAGATTGGCTGGCGCGACTCGCTCGACCGCAACGCTGCTGTGGCGCTGGCGTGCCGTGGTCTGTGGGAAGCCGCCGACGCCGACTCTGCCACTGGCGGGGTCGACGCGTTACGCGGTATCTACCCGGTGGTCGCCACCATCACCTCCAACGGTTGGTCGCGTGTGGACGACGGCGAACTTGCCGGAGTGTACGAATCCATCGTCGCGGAGGTTCGCAACCGATGAACATGCCGTTCTACGTCGCACCCGAGCAGGTGATGAAGGACCGCGCCGACTACGCCCGCAAGGGCATCGCTCGCGGGCGGGCCGCAGTCGCGGTTCGTTATTCCGACGGTATTGCGCTCGTTGCCGAGAACGCCAGCAACACGTTGCGCAAGATCAGCGAGATCTACGATCGCATCGCGTTCGCTGGCGTCGGTAAATACAACGAGTTCGACCAACTGCGTGTCGCTGGCGTTCGGGCGGCGGATCTCAAGGGCTATCAGTACAGCCGAGACGACGTCGACGCCCGCAGCCTGGCCAACAACTACGCCCAGATTCTGGGTCAGATCTTCACCCACGAGATGAAGCCGCTTGAGGTCGAGATCCTCGTTGCCGAGGTTGGCGTGGGCAGCGAAGGCGACCAGATGTTCCACATTCTCTATGACGGAACGGTGCTCGACGAGCGCACCTACACCGTGCTGGGCGGCGACGCCGAAGCGATCGGCGTGCGGATGAAGGAGTCGTACCGCGACGGGCAGACCCTCGCGGCGGCACTGCAGTCGGCGACGACGGCGCTCAGCGGTCCAGACCGCACGCTGGCGGCCACCGATCTCGAGGTAGCAGTGCTCTCGCGAGCCAACGGTCGTCGCTGCTTCAAGCGGCTCACCGACGACGCCGTCGCCGAATCCCTCGCCACCCCCTGACTCACCCGTGCGAGTGCCTCGCCGCCCGTGCGAGTGCCTCGCCGCCCGTGCGAGTGCCTCGTGCGCACCCGAGTGGCGAGTGACGCACTGTGTGTCACTCCCCACTCGGAAGTCCCGGGGGGAGTTGTAGGACGACCCGATATGTTCCGACCTGGCTTCCCCCGAACCACTCGTCTCTCACCAACGAGGTGATCGATGCAGCCACTTCCGGAGGAAGCACTCGAGTGCTTCCGCACCCATCACGGCATGTGTACCGCCGAACTCCTGACCCGAGCGGGCATGAGCCGCAGAATGCGACTCCGCGCCGTTGCCGACGGACTGCTGGAGCTCTGGTACGAACGCGTCTTCCGTATCCGCAGCGCACCGCTCACGTTGGAGGCGCGCTGCGTGGCGCTCAGCATGGCCTTCCCCCGAGGCTTCATCACCGGCCCCGCCGGCGGACGCCTCATGGGCCTTCGACGAATGCCTGCGGTCCAGCCGATCCACTTCGCGCATCCGCACGGTCGCCACATCGGCCCGTTCGACGGGGTGCGACTCCGCCAGTCCACGAAGATCGAACCCGCGCATTCGATACTCCGCAAGGACGGAATCCGCATCGCCTCTCCGGCACGCCTTGCGTTCGATCTCGCCGCCGACCTCGGCGCCGTCGACCATCGCTCGATCGTGGAGCAGCTGCTCGCTGAACACAAAGTGACGATGGCGGCCTTGGGGCGAATGGGTACGACCCTCGCACGCCCGGGGCGGTCTGGCTCGGAGCGATTCGTGGCGACGCTGTTGTTGCGCAGCGGACGCCCGGTCGACTCGCATCCCGAGTTGCTGGTACTCGACGGTCTGCGCCGCCGACAGATTCCGGTCGTCACTCAGCACCCGGATCTCATTCTCCCGAATGGTCGCCCGATTCGAGTCGACCTCGCCGTGCCGACCGTTCGGTGGGGCGTGGAGATCGATATCCATCCCGACCATCTGTTGCTCGACGGCACCACCCGCGACAAACGACGCGACCGGCAGTGTCACCTCATCGGCTGGCAGATCGAACGGGTCACGGAGCTCGACCTGCTCGACCTCGAGGCCATCTGCGATGAGTTGGCTCAGCTGTACCACGTCCGCTGCCGAGCCGCTGCCTGATCCGTCAGAGCCTTCCGAGTGGGTGGTGACACCCCGGGGTGCCACCACCCACTCGGGTGGCACCACCCACTCGGGGTGGGCACCACCCACTCGCACCGGATGCCACCCACTCGCACGGAGGAGCGTTGGGGGATGCGCTACGGTGCGCGCATGGAGCGCCGCATCTACGGGCTGGAGAACGAGTACGGCGTCACCTGCACACTGCGTGGCCAGCGACGGCTGAGCCCCGATGAGGTCGCCCGCTACCTGTTTCGCCGGGTGGTCAGCTGGGGACGCAGCAGCAACGTGTTCCTGCAAAACGGGGCTCGGCTATACCTCGACGTCGGCTCGCATCCGGAATACGCCACGCCAGAGTGCGACAGCCTGTACGACCTCGTCGTACACGACAAGGCGGGGGAGCGCATCCTCGAAAGCCTGCTGCTGGGCGCCGAGGAACGGCTTCGCGAGGAAGGCATCAACGGCACGATCTACCTGTTCAAGAACAACACCGACTCGGCCGGGAACAGCTACGGCTGCCACGAGAATTACCTCACCAACCGCACCGACGATATGGCACATTACGCCGAGGTCTTGATCCCGTTCTTGATCAGCAGGCAGATCTACACGGGTGCCGGCAAGGTGTCGCAGACCGCACGCGGCCCAGTGTTCTCGATGGCCCAGCGCGCCGAACACATCTGGGAAGGGGTCAGCAGCGCAACCACCCGTAGTCGGCCGATCATCAACACGCGTGATGAACCCCATGCCGATGCCGAGAAGTACCGGCGGCTGCATGTCATCGTCGGCGACAGCAACATGAGCGAGTACACCACGTTCGTGAAGGTTGGATCGATGGCCTGCATGTTGCGCATGTTGGAAGACCCGACTGTGGTCCTGCGCGACATGACGATGGAGAACCCGATCCGAGCGATCCGCGACATCAGCCACGACCCGACGTGCCGACGCAAGGTGCGACTCTCGAACGGACGCGAGGTCAGCGCGCTCGACATTCAGCGGGAATACCTCGACCGGGCGCTGCGCTACGCAAGCTCCAAGGGATTCCCGCCGATGGAGCAGAAGGCGTTGGAGATGTGGGAGCACTGCATCACCACGATCGAGAACGACCCACTGAAACTCGACCGTGAGGTCGATTGGGTGATCAAGTACCGACTCATCGAGGCCTTCCGCGCCCGTCACGACCTGCCGCTGGGAGACTCCCGAGTGCAGCTACTCGACCTGCAGTACCACGACATTTCGCGCGAACGCAGCCCGTTCTACAAGTTGCAGGACCGTGGCATGGTGGAGCGGATGTGTCTTGACCAGGACATTGACGATGCGATCGACACACCTCCGCAGACCACGCGGGCACGACTGCGCGGTGAGTTCATCAAACGTGCCAAGGAACGTAAACGCGACTACACGGTGGATTGGGTGCACCTCAAACTGAACGACCAAGCTCAGCGCACGGTGCTCTGCAAAGACCCATTTCGCAGTCGTGACGAGCGCGTGGAGAAGCTGATCGAGTCGCTCTGAGCCTGCCGCTGACGGTGTGCATCGGTCGGTGACCGCTAACGTAGGTTCGATGTCCGACGACCAGTATCGATCCGCTCACGAAGATTCGGCGTGGGCCTCGGATCCCGCAGCGGTCGGAATCGACACGATCGACCCCGTGGACGGTGACAACACTGGCGCTGCGCAGTCCAAGAGCAAGCGCAAAGGCAGCTCCTGGATCGAGTGGTTCGTGGTGATCATCATCGCAGTGACGGCTGCGCTTCTGGTGCGCCAGTTCGTGCTGCAGCAGTTTGCCGTGTCCGGCTCGTCGATGTACTCCACGCTGCACGACGGCGACCGCGTGCTGGTGAACAAGCTCAGCTATCGCATGCACGACCCGCGTCGCGGCGACGTCGTGGTGCTCAAGACGCTCGAAAGCGTCGGCGAACGCGATCTCATCAAGCGAGTGGTGGCGCTGCCCGGCGAGAAAGTGGAGTATCGCTCGTGCGTGCTGTACGTGGACGGCCGGACCGTCGCTGAGCCCTATCTCGACCCGAAGGTCGTCGCGCCGACGAACTGCGGCGGCGAACAGTCCTCGCTCACGATTCCCGCCGATTCGGTCTTCGTGATGGGTGACAACCGTGGCGGCTCCAAGGACAGCCGCGACCTCGGTCCGATCTCGTACAGCGACATCATCGGCCGTGCGTTCGTCGTGATTTGGCCCTACGGCGACTGGCGCTGGCTCTAGGCGTCAGCGGCCGACTCGCCTCCGGGGCGGCCCAGCATCTCGCGGAAGACCGCCATCATTCGGTCTGGACTGTCGCAGTACACACCGTCGAGGCCCATGTGGAGTGCCATGGCGATGATTCGGGGATCCTGTGTGTCCCATCCGAACGTCACGCGCTCGAAGCGATGGAACAACGCCACCAACCCACCGTTCCAGTCGCTGTGATGCAAGTTGATGGCATCGATGCCGTGCTGGTGGAGCGTCGCTGCTCGACGTTCGGGCCCCTCCTTCAGCTTGCTCTTACGGGTGCTGTCCACGAGGCGGACACCCGATCCTCGTAGCGGCAGGAGTGTCTCCCACTCGGGGGCGCACAGCCACAACCTGGGCAGCATCTGCGGAGCGACCTCGCGGACGATGTCGACCACACGTTGGCCACTGGCGGGGTCTTTCAGGTCGAGCGATACATCGAATCCGGTACCGCACTGCTCGAGCAGTTCTGCCAGCGACGGTATGTGCCCTGGCAACTCAGAGCGGCGGACACCGGCGATCGGCTTTCCTCGGCCGAACGAACGACGCACGATGCCGTCGTGGTCGAGCACAGGAACACCGTCGGCCGTGACCCACACATCGCTCTCGAGGCCGGTGGCACCCTGTTGCAGCGCCAATCGGAACGACTCGAGCGTGTTCTCCGGTGCGTAGGCCCGTGCCCCGCGATGGGCGAAACCGATCGGAGCGGGCAGCTGAGTGGGCGGTCGCTGTTGCACCCCGCGATGATGACACGCGACCCTCTACGACGCACCGCTCAGGACTCCGTTCTCGTAGACTCTCGACGTGTTCAACATCCAGGGCAGCGAACTCGTCTTCTTGCTGCTCATCGCTCTTTTGGTGCTCGGACCCGAGAAGCTTCCCGACGCCATTCGCAAGTTCACCAAGACCTATGCCGAGTTCAAGAAGGTCGCCGGCGGTTTCCAGGGCGAACTGCGGTCTGTGCTCGACGAGCCGATGCGCGAGCTGCGCGGCACTGCTGATGCCATCCGCCAGGCGGCGAACCTCGACGGTGTGGAAAACCCGGCCGATGTGCTGCGCCAGGCAGCCAACTTCGATGGAGATGATCCAGCCGCCGCTCCCACCGCTCCCGCCGCCCGCCCACAACCTGCCGTGAGCGAGATCGCTCCGCGCCCCGCCGCGGAACAGCGGGAGGCCACGTTGAACTTCGGTGACCCGCGAGCCCGCCGCCGCGACGCCGAGGCTCAGGCCGAATCCACGCCTGAGGACGCAGCCGAATGAAGCTCCCCTTCACCAGTACGGCCGACACGCCGGACATGAAGACCCCCGATGACCGGATGACGCTGACACAGCACCTGGCGGAGTTGCGCACTCGCATTATCCGCTCACTGCTCGCCGTCGTGATCGGCATCATCGTGCTGCTGGCGTTCTACGACCAGGTGCTGAATTTCATGCGTCAGCCGTACGTCGACCTGTGTAAGAACAACACCAAGATCACGTGCGGCAATCTGCAGTTCATCGGACCGCTCGAAGGGTTCACCACGCGGCTCACGATCTGCACCTACGGCGGGATCATCCTCGCCCTTCCCGTGATCCTCTGGCAGATCTGGCGCTTCATCGTGCCGGCGCTGCACCAGAAGGAGAAGAACTACGCCGTCCCGTTCATCGTCTCTTCGGTGCTGTTGTTCATGCTCGGTGCCGCTGTCGCGTACTGGACGTTGTCACCGGCGCTCGACTTTCTGATCTCGTGGGCCGGCAGCGATGTGCAGGCGAACTTCCAGGTCAGCAAGTACGTCAGCCTGTTCGGGTTGATGGTCGCGGCCTTTGGCATCACCTTCGAGTTCCCTGTCCTGCTGGTGTTCCTGCAACTCGTCGGCGTGCTGACACCGCAGACCTTGATCAAGCAGTGGCGCTACGCGATTGTGATCATCTTCGTCATCGCTGCGGTCATCACCCCGAGCGGCGACCCGTACTCGATGATGGCCCTCGCTGGCCCGATGACGATCTTCTACGGGATCTCGATCATCATCGGAAAGATCGCCCAGAGGCGCAAACGCGCTCGCGAAGCGGCTGCGGCCTGACACGATAGGGACGTGCGCGACGACCGGGCCGAACTGATCGCCCACTACCCGTTCCCGCTCGACGACTTCCAGTTGCGTGCTCTCGACGCGCTGGACAACGGCGAGTCGGTGTTAGTCGCGGCACCGACCGGCAGCGGTAAGACCGTGGTGGCCGAGTACGCGATCGACGCGGCAATCGCCGACGGGATGCGCACGTTCTACACGGCCCCGATCAAGGCCCTGTCGAACCAGAAATACCACGATCTCGCCCAGCGTCTCGGACCGCACATGGTGGGTCTGCTCACGGGCGATAACAACATCAACGCCGACGCCCCTGTGGTGGTGATGACCACTGAGGTGCTGCGCAACATGATCTACGCCCGCAGCCCTGCGTTGCACCGTCTGGCCACGGTGGTGCTCGACGAAGTGCACTTCCTACAAGACACCTACCGGGGTCCGGTGTGGGAGGAAGTGATCATCCACCTCGACACCTCGGTGAAGCTCGTGTGCCTCTCGGCGACGGTCAGCAATGCGTCTGAGCTGGCCGAGTGGATCACCACCGTACGTGGCGCCACACGTGCGATTCTCGAAGACCGGCGCCCGGTGCGTCTTGACAACCTGTATCTCGTGGGCGACCGTACCCACGACCGACTGCATCTGATGCCCGTGCTGGTGGGCGGTCGACCGAACAACGACGCCATCCGACTCGATGCCGAAGCCGCTCGTTCCGGACGCAACGACCGCGCCCGCCAGGGAAAGCCGCAGTCCAAGCGGCGCCTGTTCACACCGTCGCGTCTGGAAACGGTCGAACTGCTCAACCGCCAGGGGATGCTTCCGGCGATCTTCTTCATCTTCAGTCGCAACCAATGCGACGAGGCGGCGCGGGCCACCAGCGCCGCCGGACTCCGCCTCACGACCGCTGATGAGAGCGATCGCATCCGCCAGATCGCCGACGCCCGCCTGGGGGCGATGGATCCGGCAGACCTGGCGATCCTCGGCTACGCGCAGTTCCTCGCCCAGATGGACGCCGGCATCGCCGCCCATCACGCGGGCATGGTGCCACCCTTCAAGGAGGTGGTCGAGGCGTGCTTCATCGAAGGGCTGATCAAAGTGGTGTTCGCCACCGAGACCCTCGCGGTGGGGATCAACATGCCTGCCAAGACCGTGGTGATCGAGAAGCTCAGCAAGTTCACTGGCGACCACCACACATTCCTGACGCCGGGCGAGTACACCCAACTCACTGGCCGTGCCGGTCGTCGTGGTCTTGACGACCTCGGCAACGCGGTCGTGCTGTGGAGCCCGTTCGTGCCCTTCGAGCAGATCGCAACGCTCGCGGCCAGCCGTACGTTCCACCTCAACTCGGCGTTCCGGCCGACGTACAACATGGCCGCAAACCTGGTGCGTTCGTACACCAGTGAGCGCGCCCACCACCTGTTGAACTTGTCGTTCGCCCAGTACCAGGCAGACTTCGAAGTCGTGCGGATCGAGGCTCGCCTCGAACGTCGTCAGCGGCACCTCGACGAACTCCTGGCGAAGGCCGCCAGCCCATTCGGCGACATCGACGAGTACCGTCGAATTCAGGAGCGCGAGAAGGAGCCAGCGGCACACGGGGGAGCAGCGCGTCGCGACGACCCGGTTTCCGTTGCGTTGCTGAAGCTGCGTCCTGGTGATGTGTTGTACGTGGAGAAGGGCCGCTATCTGGGCCGGGTGGCAATCCTGGCCAGCGCGTTCCGCAAGGGTGGGGTGCGGTTGACGACCCTTACGACTCGCCGCGATCTGCTGATGCTCGCCGCTGCCGACTTCGACGAAGCCCCGGTCGCGATCGGCCGCATCGAACTACCACCGGAGTTCGCACCGAACCGCAACGACTTCCAGCGTCAGGTGGCGATCCGCCTCGAGCGCGCTGAGTGCGCACCCCACGCTCGTCGGCGCAAGGTCGTGCCCGAGTACGACGGGGTGCACCCCGTGGAGGACGATCCGGATCTGGCCGATCGACTGAAGTTCGCGATTCAGGCCCAACGTGTGGCGACCGAGATCGACGAACTCCGGGCGCGGGTCAGCGGCCGCAGTCAGTCCATCGCCCGCGACTTCGATCGGGTGCTCCACATCCTGGAGAAGTGGGGCTACGTGGACGGGTGGACGCTCACCGAGGCCGGGGGCACCCTCGCCGGACTGTTCCACGAAAGTGATCTGCTGGTGGCGGAGTGTCTTCGACGCGGCCTACTCGATGGCCTCGACGCCGCGTCGCTGGCGGGCCTGGCAAGTGTGTTCGTGTACGAGCACCGCAGCCCCGAGGATCCGCCGACGCCGTGGTATCCGTCGGAGATGGTGCGTCGACGGTGGCAGTCGATTGCCGAGATCAGCTACCACCTCCAAGATGCAGAGGAAGCGGCCGGGTTGTCCGTCCATCGCCCACCCGACCCGACCTTCGTAGCGCTGGCGTATGCGTGGGCGGCGGGGGAGGGCTTTGCCGAAGTAGTGGGGGAGGAAGACCTCTCCGGCGGCGACTTCGTGCGCACGACCAAACAGTTGATCGACCTGCTGCGTCAGTTTGCACTTGTTGCTCCCGAGCGGGCCACGCGCCGAACTGCGGGTGAGGCCGCCGATCGCTTGTTCCGTGGTGTCGTGGCCTCATCGAGCACGGTTGAACCGGACGCGGAACCGCTGGTGGCCGAGGTGACCGAACTTCCAGGGGTTCCATCATGACGATTCGTCGCGGTCACAGCTGGGGAGAGGCGGTGACATCACCACACGACTTGCTGGTGCTGTCGTCCGACAGCGCTGTCCGCGCCGTCGTGGTCAGCCACCGCGAACAGGGCAACGACATACCGCCCGTGGGTCTTGCCGGCGGCGACCTTGCGCGGACGATGGGTGGCGGCACACCCGGACGGTTTCCCGGTGAGGTCGTCCGTGCACCACTGGATGTGCTGCGACTGGACGCCGACGGCCAGCGCACATGGGCGGTCGCACACGTAGTTGCGCGCCGACACTGGTGGCGAGGTGAGCTGCTCCTGGCGATGAACGCGCAGTTCCTCGGTGAGTTCGACGTGGCGCCGCGATCGCACCCCAACGACGCCAAGGTCGATGTGGTGCACGTGGACTGGCAGATGGGCGTGCGCACGCGGTTGGCGGCGCTCCGCCGAGCACGCACGGGGACGCACCTGCCGCACCCGCAAATCGGCGTTCGTCAGACCCCCGGGACCACCGTGCGCTTTCGGCGTCCGCTCACAGTGTGGGTCGACGGTGAACGCTGGATGGACGCGACGGAGCTGACCATCACCGTCGAGCCCGACGCGCTGATCGGGCACGCCTGACGCGCTGTTAGCGTCCTGCGGATGGACACCGCAGCGCTCAAGCAGGCCGTGTGCGACCGCGTCGACGAACTGGCCGACCGCCTGCTCGACGCCAGCCACCAGATTCACGCTCATCCCGAGTTGAACTACCAGGAGCATTTCGCTCACGAACTGCTGACCAACTTCCTCGAGCGTGAAGGTGTCGCCCCAGTGCGTCACGCCTACGACCTGGAGACTGCGTTCGATTCCACCGTCGGGTCGTCCGGGCCAGCCATCGCGGTGCTCTGTGAGTACGACGCCCTGCCCGGCGTGGGGCACGCCTGCGGCCACAACATCATTGCCACCGCCGGGCTCGGCGCCGGGCTGGCTGCGGCCTTCGTCGCTGAACAGGCGGGCGGCCGGGTGCGCATCATGGGCACACCCGCCGAGGAGGGCGGCGGCGGCAAGGTGCGTATGGCCCGCAAAGGCGCCTTCGACGGGCTCGACGCGGCGATGATGGTGCACCCGGCCGACGCTGATCTGCTGAACATGGACTGCCTCGCCATCCAGGAACTGCTGGTCGAGTATCACGGATTGGCCGCACACGCTGCGGCTGCTCCATGGGAGGGGCGCAACGCCCTCGACGCAGCGGTGCTCGGTTACATGAATGTGGGTGCCATGCGGCAGCACATCCGCCCCGACGAACGGGTGCACGGCATCATCACCAAGGGCGGTGAGAAGCCCAACATCGTGCCGTCCGCAGCGGCCTCCGACTGGTACGTCCGTGCTGGCACCATTGCATCGCTGCAGCCGTTGAAACACCGAGTCCTCACCGCGCTCGACAGTGCCGCTGTCGCCTGCGGTTGCACGATGAGTCACGAATGGGTCGACAACGTCTACGCCGAGATGGTCGACAACGGTCCGATGGTGCAGGCCTATGTGGCCAACGCCGCAGCCGTTGGCCGCACGGTGCTCGATCCCGCTGCCACTGGGCGCCGGGTGATGGGCAGCACGGATATGGGCAATGTCAGCTATCTGGTGCCCTCCATCCACCCGATGATCAAAGTCGCCCCCGATGGTGTGCCGATCCACAGCCTCGAGTTCGCTCGCTGGGCCGTCGACGAGGCAGGCGACCGGGCCGTGATCGACGGGGCCAAGGCAATGGCGATGACCGTCGTCGACCTGTGGGCCTCGGATACCTTGCGGACCCAGGTGCGAGCCGACTTCGAGCGGCGGCCCAGCGGGGTCACCGTCCTCTGAACGCTTCGGGCATCCCAGGGAAACGGCCCCGACCCTCCTAGGATCGAAATGTGACGGTTTACGTCCCCGAGGACTTCACCCCCGCCGAAGAAGATATTCTCCGCCGGTATTTCACCAATCTCGACGGCCCTGTTTTCGCGCTCGTCAACCTGCCCGAGGTCGTCAAGGGTGCGTTGTTCGCTCGCTACAGCCGCAGTCCCAAAAGCCTGCGCCGGCTGTTCCTCGACGAGTTCGTCGGCGATCTTGACGTCTCCGGAGACGCATCCGTCGATGCCAGGGTCGGGCTGGAGCGCGCCGAAGAACTGTACGAGAAGGTGTTCTTCGAGTACGGCGACGACTCGGTAGCCCAACTGGGTGGTGTGCACCTGGCGTGCGAACAGTCGTCGAACATCCTCACCAAGATTCTTGAGTGGGGTCGCTTGATGAGCTACCTCGAGCAGAGCACCCGCTACATCAGCTACGACGCGCGCCTCGGCGGCCGCTATCGGTTCTACCGAGATCCGGCGATCCTCTCCAGTCGGTTCGGCACCCGCTACGTGGGCGATATGGACCGCGTGTTCGACAGCTACAGCCTGCTGCTCTCACGGGTTACCGACCACGTGCGCGCCACCGTGCCGCGCCAGGACGGCGACAGCGACTTCGTCTACCGCACCGCCACCCGGGCCAAGGCGCTCGATGCCGTTCGCGGTGTGCTGCCGGCTGCGGCGCTGTCCAACGTCGGCATCTACGGCAGTGGTCAGTCGTTCGAGAACCTGCTCATTCGCATGCGTGCGCATCCGTTGCCCGAAGCGCGGCACTACGCCGACCTGATGCTCACGGAACTGCGCAAGGTCATCCCCAGCTTCCTGCGGCGAGTCGATCTCGCCGACCGCGGCGGCCGCTGGACGCAGTACCAGGTCAGCAACCGTGAGCACACGGCAGCGCTCGTCGACTCACTGTTCGGAACCACGCCCGTCGAGCAGGCGCCGTCTGTGCAGCTCGTCGACTTCGACCCCGATGCAGAAGACAAACTGCTCGCCGCCATTTGCTATCCGCTCACCCATCTGCCGGAACAGCAGCTCATCGAGCGAGTGCGTACGTTGGGCCCGACGGAGCGTCTGGCGCTCCTGCAGGCCTATATCGGCGAACGCGAGAACCGCAGATACAAGCCGGGACGCGCGTTCGAGCGGGTCGACTATCGCTTCGACGTGCTCAGCGACTACGGCGCGTTCCGCGATCTGCAGCGTCACCGCATGCTCACGATCGAGTGGCAGTCGCTGACGCCCAACCACGGGTACGTGCGCCCCGAACTGGTCGAGGACGCTGGCATGGCTGAGGTGTTCGACGATGCGATGGCCCGCTCGGCGGCGTTGTACGACGCGCTGAAGGACGAGTTCCCGCAGCAGGCGCAGTACGCCGTCAGCATGGCGTACCGCATGCGCTACACGATGCAGTTCAACGCCCGGGAGGCGATCCACATGCTGGAGCTGCGGTCATCACCTCAAGGGCATCCGTCGTACCGTCGTATTGCGCTCGAGATGCACCGCCTCATCGATGAGCAGGCCGGGCACCGCACGGTTGCCGCAGCCATGACGCACCTCACGCGCGAGGCCCCGGAGCTGGAGCGGCTCGACTCGGAACGGCGCGCCGAAGCCCGTCGCGGACAGTCCTAAAACCGCTGGGTGACCGGTGTCACGCGCATGGTGGCTAACCTGCTGTCCCGCTCGCCGTAGTATCCCGGGCCTCGCACGGGTGAATACAAGGACTGAACATGGCTGACGACGACGATGATGTGATGCCCGCCTCGGAAGAGTTCGAGGAGGTCGAAGAAACTGACGACGAACTCGAGCCCGGCGACATCGACCCTGCCGATCTCGACGAGGATGAACTCGACGAAGGCTTGGCTGAAGAGGACGACGAGTTCTCGGCACTCGACGACGATTTCGTCGCCGCCGAGGAGGACGACGAAGAAGACACCAGTGGCCCCGTCCGCCGGGCTGTCCCTGCCGGCGAGGACGAGGACGACGACGACGACATGGTCGCACCCGACGATGTCGAAGCCGACCTCGACTCGATCCTCAAGGAGCGCATGGTCGCCGCTGAGGACGATGACGACGAGGAGGACGAGCCCGAGGAGCGCGGCGAGGCCGCCGACCGCTTGCAGCCCAAGCGCGCCGACGAGCGGCTGTGCCCGAGTTGCTTCCTACTCGTGCGCCAAGGTGCCCCCGGGTGCCCCGTCGGCGACGATGAGTGCCCGCTGTTCTCCTGAGCCCCACATGACCGATCAGCGCCCGATCGTCGAGAAGGTGCTGAACCTGGTTGTCGCTGTCCCTGCAGGGCTGATCAGCCGTGCAGCGACCGATCTCCCCACGGCAGTCGCCGGGGTTCGGTCGCGCCTCGAGAACAAGGTGAAGGTGGCGCACTGGATTGGGGAGATGGCGGTCACTACCGGCCGCCAGGAACTCGAACGGCGGTTCAGACCAACGCCGCCTCAGCCGGCCACCACGAACGTAGCCGGACAGGGCCACGGTGTGTCGGGCCCTTCAGCCACGGCCGCCACGCTCCCGAGCGCATCGGTGTCTCGCCCGCCGTTCGAGGGCTACGACGAACTCGCTGCAGCGCAGATCGTCCAGCTCCTGCCACGACTCCCGCACGCGGATCTGCGGCTGATCCACGACTATGAAGCCGCCGGGCGCTCCCGACGCACGATTCTGCATCGGATCCAACAGTTGGTAGGGGAGTGATGCACGAGGCAGTGCGTCGGCTCACCGCTGCTGATGAGATGGCGGTGGCCGAACTCGAAGCCCAGGCTCGGGATGCCCTGGCCACGCAACGCGGCGGTGCCGTCCATCTCCGCGAGCAACCCGCCGTCGTTGACTGGGCCGGGATGCTGCAACGCCCGGAGAGGGCCGTGTGGGTGGCCACGATCGACGAACTGGTGGTCGGCTACCTGGAACTGGCATTGCGCCCAGATCGCACCGCAGAAGTGCTTCAGGCGTTTGTGCTTCCCGAAGCACGTGAGCTGGGCCTCGGCGACGGCATGTTGCGCGCCGCCGCCGACGCGGCGCGAGCAGCCGGATGCACCGCGCTCGAGGGAACAGCGCTACCGGGTGACCGCGAGACCAAGAACATGTACGAGCGCGCCGGTATCACGGCACGCCGCATCACGCTCTGGAAGGCGCTCTGACGGCGGCTGGGCCGCCGTCTGCCATGGATGGGTCGGCTCAGGCCTCTTCGGCCGGAGCTTCGACGACAGCGGGGGTCTCGACAACGGCCGCTTCGACTTCGACCACAGCTTCGACCACAACCTCGGCCACAGCTTCGGCGACGGCGGGGGTCTCGACGACAGCCGCTTCGACTTCGACCACAGCTTCGACCACAACCTCGGCCACAGCTTCGGCGACGGCGGGGGTCTCGACAACAGCCGCTTCGGCGGGAGCAGCAGGCGTTACGGCGGGCTTCGGTGTCGGCGGCTTGGGTGCCGGCTTGGCCGCAGCCTTGGTCGGGGCGGTCGGGCGCGTCGGACGGAGCGGCTTGGGCTGCGCCTTGGCATCGATATCCACACCGAACAGCGCAGCCACCTGCGGGAGCAACGAGCCGACGCGCTTGACCGTGGCGAGCAGTTCATCGTTCACCTGAGCCGGCTTTGCGGTCGGAGTGACCTGGCTACGAATCGGGCTGAAGGCCACGGCTTCGAGGACTGCGGCCCAACGGTCGGGCAGAGCATCGGTGGCGAGGCTGCCGGTTGCAGCAGCGGCCAGGCGCGCCGCGATTTCGGCGGGGAAGCGCACGCCGGCCTTGGGCGGCTGCGACGACAGCTTGAGCGCACGCACCACGCGACCCACCGTGATTGCAGCGTCGATGTCCTCGAACCACAGCGCGAGTTCCTTCTCCTGCTTGGTGACCAACGCCTCCTTGAGGCGAGTGGCGACTTCACGGGTGGCTTCGTCGCGGGCGACCATCGGGTCGTCGGCACCGACCACGACGCTGCGCAGATCGCGCAGATCGAGCTCGTCGAGGTCGGCGAGTGCGGCATCGGCACGGTCGAGCCATTCGGCAACGCGCAGCTTGGGGAGCAACTGCTCGGCGATCGCCAGCAAGCCTGCAGCCGGAATCTCTTCCTTGCCCTCGGCCTTCAACTGGGCATTCTGCTCGTTCACGGCCTGGCGCACGGCGGGCAGGCCACCTGCGAGGGCGCGCTCGGCAACGGCCTTCTGAGCCTCTGTGAGATCGGCCACCACGGCGTTGCGGTGTGCACGGCCGGGCTTGAGCCGCTTGGCCTTCGGACGCTGCGGCAGTTCCGGCGGGGTCTCGAAGCGGGGGCGACGGTCGCCGCCCTCGCGGCGCGGGCCGCGGTCTGATCCGGGTGCTCCGGGGGCACCATCACGACGCGGGCGACGGTCGCCACCAGGGCCACGATCGGCTCCCGGTGCGCCTTCGCGGCGCGGGCCGCGGTCGCCACCGGGGGCGCCATCACGGCGCGGGCGACGGTCGCCACCGGGGCCACGATCACGATCGCTGCGCTCGCGACGAGCGAGTTGCTGCGTCACTTCTTCAAAGGGCTTCTCGCTGGGAATCAACTCGAGCAAACCGCCCTTGTCGGACTTCAGCTTGGTAGACGCCACGGCCAGGATCGTGATGCCGTCCATCTCGTATTCGGCGTCTGCCTTCAACACGAGGCCGATCGAGGCTCCCGTGGGAAGCAGCGCGCCGTCGAGCACGCCTTTGGGTTTCTGGGCACCTGCAGCTCGCCAGGTCCACGTGCCGTCGGGGCGCGCACTGGTGAGCTCGATTTCGATCCTGCGGGACATAGGTCTCCACGGTATCTGCTATAGAGCACTTCGCTCCACTACGAAGCGGATCGGTACCCTTCCCTGGTGCCTATCTACGCGCTCGGCGAGTTCGTGCCCGACATCCATCCCGATGCTTACGTCCATCCTGATGCGGTGGTGATCGGCAACGTCACCATTGGTGCCGACAGCTCCATCTGGCCTGGAGCGGTGCTGCGTGGCGACGAAGGATTCATCCGCATCGGTGCCCGAACGAGCATTCAGGACAACTGTGTGGTGCACACCACGGCGCAGGACGGCACCACCGTGGGCGACGACTGCGTCGTGGGACACTTGGTGCACCTCGAAGGCTGCACGATCGAGAACGGGTGTCTCATCGGGAATGCCTCGATGGTGTTGCACCGTGCGACGGTGCGCAGCGGTGCGATTGTTGCTGCCAACGCAGTGGTGCTGGACGACACCGAGGTTCCAACGGGTGCCCTGGCAGTGGGCACGCCAGCGGTCATCAAGGCCGGGCGCGCCCGCTCGCACATGGCGAGAGAAGGCGCGAAGGTCTACGTCGAGCGGGGTCGTTCCTATCGAGCCAACCTTCGGCGGATCGACTGATGCTCGCGTTTGTGGTCAGCGTTCGACCGGACGATGTGGAAGTCGCCTCGGACGCGTTGTGGGGACTCGGCGTCGTCGCCGTCGAGGAGCGTTCTACGGTCGACGGCGGGGTGGAACTGTGGACCTCGCTGGGCGACGTCGATCCGGCCACCATCGAGTGGCCGCAGCAGTGGCCGTGGCGGCTGGTTGAGATCGACGAAACAGTCGCCGACACCTGGCGCGAGTTCGCGACACCGATCCTCATCGAGCCCGATCTGGTGGTTCGGCCAGCGTGGGTGGCGTACGACGCTCCGATCGGCGTCACCGTGCTGCACATCGAACCGGGGTCTACGTTCGGTATGGGTGATCACCCCACCACCATCCTGTCGTTGCGAGCACTGCGCCGACTGATCACCGCCGGTTGTTCGGTGCTCGACGTCGGGTGCGGCTCGGGAGTCCTCGCGATCGGCGCCTGCGTCCTCGGCGCAGCTACTGCAGTGGGGGTCGACATCGCCCCAGCAGCAGTGCCGGTCACCGAGGCGAACGCTCTCGCGAACGGTGTGGCCGACCGGGTGGCCGTCAGCACCACTGATCTCGAAGATGTCCAGGGTGTCTACGACATCGTCGTCGCCAACATCCTCGCCCCGACGCTGATCGCTCTGGCGCCCGATCTCCGCCGTGTCGTCGCTCCAGGGGGCGCACTCGTCATCAGCGGTGTGCTCGCCACTGCTCACGCGCACGTGCTGGAAGCACTCGCACCCTTGCGGGTCGTCGCCACCGATGAGCAGGACGGTTGGGTCGCAGTCACCCTGCGCTGAGAACACCCCTCACAGGATCGCGTCTCACAGGATCGCGTCGACCGCAGACCGGTGGGGGATCGAGGGCACGGCACCGGCCGCAGTAGTGCACAGGGCTCCGGCAGCCGCGGCGAATCGCAGGGCCACCGGGAGTTCATCACCGGCAGCGAGGCGAGCTGCCAAGGCGCCGCAGAACGAATCGCCGGCGGCCGTGGTGTCGACCGGTGTCACCGAGAATGCAGGGACATGGAGCACACCCTCGGCCGTGTGCAGGTCTGCGCCCTCGCCGCCGCGGGTGACCACCACTGCCTTGGCTCCGAGCGCCAGTAGGTGAGCGGCACCACCCAACAACTCGACTTCGTGCTCGTTCGGCACGACGATGTCGCACACTCGAAGGAGGGCTTCGCTCAGCGGCCGCGCCGGTGCTGGATTCAACACGGTGAGGGCCCCTGCGGCGCGCGCAACGGTGAGGGCATGTTGCACTGCCTCGATCGGCACCTCCAGTTGGGCCAGCACCACGAGCGCGGGAGGGAGCGAGGCGCCGGTGACGGCGGCGTTCGCTCCCGGGACCACGATGATCAAGTTCTCACCGCTCGCCGACACACCGATCAGTGCTCTGCCGGTGGGTGCGGAGATTCTCTGCACATGCTGCGCGTCGATACCGTCGGCAGTCATCACCTGCAGCAGGATCTCACCTGCGGAGTCGTCACCGATCGCGCCGACGAAGGCCGTGGCAGCACCCGCTCGAGCGGCAGCGACCGCCTGGTTCAAACCTTTCCCACCTGGGTACTCGGCGTAGTGCGTACCACTCACCGTCTCGCCCGGTCCGGGCAGACGGTCGACCGTCGCTACCAGATCGAGGTTGGCACTCCCCACCACGCAGACATCGAACATGCGCGTCCTCAGACCGTCGGCCGGAACACCGGTGGGCGCTTCTCGATGAAGGCGGCGACCGCTTCCTTGTGCTCTGGGCTCTTCCAGCACTCGGCCAGCATCGCCTGTTCGCGGCGCTGGATGAGGTGGAAGTCGCTCTCGACCGCGTTGTTGGTGATCAGTTGCTTGGTCATCCGCAGCTGCAGGTCGGCGTTGGCCGCATAACTGCTGGCGACGGCAAGCGCTGTGTGCAGCAATTCCTCCGGCTCGCACAGACGATCAGCGAGGCCCAGTTGGAAGGCCTCAGCACCACCGATCACCCGGCCGGAGAGGAACAGATCGCTGGCGTGGCCGAAGCCGACGCGCGCAGCCAGGAAACGGGTGCTGGCGAGTTCCGGCACCAAGCCCATCTTGATGAATCCCATCCCGAACTTGGCGGCTGTGGAGGCGATGATTTGGTCGGCCGGCAGGCACATCGTCACGCCGATACCGATAGCCGCACCATTGACTGCGCACACGATCGGCTTGCTGTTGCGCACCAAGGCAACCCAGTCGAGGCCGACTGGCATGCCACCCACCCCACCGGCAGTGTCGTTGCCCGGGTCGACGCCGTCGATGCGCGACTGGAACGTGTCGGCCATATCGGCGCCGGCGCAGAAGCCGCGGCCAGCGCCGGTCAACACCATCGCTCCGACGGCTGGGTCGAGGTTCGCCTCGTGAATCGCCTGCGCCTGCTCTTCGGCCATGCGCGGGGTCCACGCGTTGAGCTTTTCGGGCCGATTCATCGTGATGACAGTGATCGGGCCGTCTCTGCCAACAGTGATCTGTGTGTACTCCATGAGCGTCATCGTGTCACGACGTGGTGAACAGCGGCGAAGCGTCCAAGTGGTCCAGTGCCGGTAAGTAGGTGCGCACCGTGTCGCGTCTGAACTTCGTACACAGGTCGGGTCGAAAGAAGCGCGCCCCCTCGCGGACCACGTAGTTCAGCACGAAGAAGCGGTACACCTCGGGCAAGAACATCACCTCTTCGTCGGACATCGGGAACACCGAACGGTACGAACGAAGGAACTCCAAGAACGTTGGCTCGACGAGCGTGTGCGGGCCATAGGTGAACCGGGTGCGATCGCCGGTCTTGCTGGACACGCGGGACAGGAAGTAGAAGTCGAGCACTCGCGGTTCGATGCGGAACCAGTCGTAGTCCCAGCGGCTGAACAGGTGAAATCCGCCATCAGGATCGTTGGCAACGCTGAAGTTGCCGAGATTCCAGTCGATCAGCAAGGGGATCTTGGGCCACTCGTCGTAGCCGACGGAGATGAGTCGCTCGAGGAACTTGTGGGTGTGCTTCCACAGCACGCCGATGGACTCGGGCGGCAGTTCGAAGTTGCGGGTCGCGAATGGGCTCTCCAACAGCTCGAGCAGGTGGATGGCGTCGCTCTTCACCGTTTTGGAACCTGCCGGGAGTTGCGGCGCGATGTCGGTGCATGCCAGGTGGAACTCGGCGATCTCGCGGCCGAGGTTGTGCACCTCATCGACGGTCAGCACACGCGGGAGGGAATCCCTGCGGGGTACGTCGTCGTAGAACACTGCCCACATCCGCTGGTTGTACCAGGTGAAGATGCGGCCATCGGGTCGACGCCACACTTCGGCAAGCATGCCTCGAAACCGTGTGCCGTCGAGGAAGCGCGCGCAACGGTTCAAACGATCGTGGTCCTCGTAGAACAGGAAGTACGACCCGTACGACGACACCTTGCTGATGGCGGTGGAGCCGTCGTCGAGATGCAACCGGAACACTCGGTTGGTGGAAACGTTCGCGCTGACCTCGTCGACGCGAACGATCGCTCGGGGGTCGTCATACTCGGCCCATGCGGCTGCGACAGCGTTGCGATGGGTGAGTGAAGTGGTCACACGCGCATCGTACGCGTGAGGGAACTCGCTCGCAGCGTCAGCCGACGTTGCGCGCCCGTACGCCGATGGGAGCGATGAGGCGGAATCCCGCTGCATGGCGTTCGTCCTCGCTCTCGCCTCCCCAGAGACCGTACTCGTGGTTCGCTCGGGCGAACTCGCGGCAGTGTTCGTTCACCGTGCACGAACCGCACACCTGACGAGCGGTCGCCTCGCGACGATCGCGCGCCTGTGGTCGCTCGGCTGGCGGCGGAAAGTACAGATGAGTGAGCCCGCGACAGGCCCCATCGTTCATCCAGCGATCGTCTGTAATGACACGCTGCCCAAAGACATCGACTGCTGCCATGGAACCCCCAGTTCAAGCCGGCGCAGATACTTGCTGTGAGCAAGTAGTCGTCACTCTAGGCGATGGAGTGGTCGTCGTCCAGAGCGAATATTCGGATTCTTACGCCAGGATCTGTCGCACCCCGGCGACGAAGCGATCGACGTCGTCCTGGGTCGTGTCCCAGGCCGTCATCCACCGCACCTGATCGCGGCTGACGTCCCAGTCCCAGAAGAAGCACCACTCGCGCAATGGTTCGATGACCGAGTGAGGGAGTATCGGGAACAGGCTGTTGACCTGCGGCGCGTGGTCGAACTCAACGCCCGGGATCGTGCGGGTCGCCGCGTACAGGCGGGCGGCCATGTCGTTCGACTGTTCTGCCAATCGGATCCAGAGGTCATCATGCAACAGGCCGTTGAACTGAGCGGCGATGAACCGCATCTTGGAGGGCAACTGAGTGACCATCTTGCGGACGAACTTGGCGCGCTCCGCAAGGGCCGGGTCGAGATAGATCACGGCCTCGGCGCCCATCGCACCGGCCTTGGTGCCACCAAAGCTGACGACGTCGACACCGGCGTCCACCGTGAAGCTGCGAAGGGCCCCCACCGTGCCGCCGAGCGCAGCGGTGGCATTGGCCAGACGCGCTCCGTCGAGATGCACCCGCATCCCCAGTGAGTGAGCGGTGTCGCACAGCGCAGCGATCTCGTCGGCGGTGTACAGCGTGCCGAGCTCCGTGCTCTGCGTGATGCTGACCACACTGGGCTGCGCGTGGTGCTGTACACCCAGATGATGCGCCTGCTCGCGGAGTTGCTCCGGGATCAGCTTGGCCGTGGGCGAGGGGAGCGTCAGCAGTTTGGCGCCGAGCACTCGCTCTGGTGCGCCGGCCTCGTCCACCGCGATGTGCGACCACTCGGTGCAGATGACACAGTCCGCTGGGCGCAACAGAGTCGCGAGCGACATGACGTTCGCTCCAGTGCCGTTCCACACGAGGTAGGCCTCTGTAGCAGGCCCGAAGAGGTCGCGGAATCGCGCCTGCGCCTCAAGCGTCCAACGATCGTCGCCGTAGGCCAGCGCGTGGCCATCGTTCGCCGCGCTGACCGCGTCCATCACTGCGGGGTGGGCGCCGGCGGCGTTGTCACTGGCGAACGCCCGCAGCGGGGCGATGGGCATCTCACGCGGTGCAGACATATTCGGTCAGTCTGCCAAGGCGCACGGCGTACTGTGCCCACGTATGACAATCGATCATCTGAGCCACCTGGCGGCAAACGCTGATGCGCTCGCCGAGGCCGTCGCCATCGGCGCGGCTGACGCACCGATTGCCGGCTGCCCCGGCTGGACCTTGTCGCAACTCGCCGTTCATGTCGGCGGTGTGCACCGTTGGGCTCGCGTTGCCGCGGCGACAGGCGCTCCGCCGCTGATCGACCCTGCAGACGACCCGGCGCCCTCGACGATGAGTGGGCTGGCGGCGTGGTTGCGCTCTGGGGCGGAGCAACTTTCGGCGACGCTGCTGCTACTCGATCCAGCGGCACCCACTTGGCACCCGTTCCCTGTCGAGCCGAAGGTGGCTGGGCTGTGGCCGCGCCGCCAGGCTCACGAGACAGCGGTGCATCGCATCGACGCAGAGCTGGCGATTGGCAGAACGGCCATGCTCGATGCTGAGTTCGCTGCGGACGGGGTGGACGAGTACTGGCACGTCATGCTGCCGCGGATGCTGACACGCGAGCGCCGCACGCCGCCGAGCTCGCGTCTCGCGGTCGAACTCACCGATACTGGTCGCCGTTGGGTGGCCAGCGGCGCCGACGGAGTTGTCTCGGTGGTGTCCGGCGACGCCGCTGCCGTAGTGCGCGGCTCCTCGCTCAACGTCTTGCTGCGATTGTGGGGGAGAGCCGTGCCAGCGGGCTCGATCACGGTGATCGGCGATGCGACCGTTGCTACCGAATGGCTCGCGCTCGGCGGATCGTGACCACCGTCACTGGTCGGGCTGTTCCGGTGACTCTTCTTTCAAGCGGACAGGCCCAGCCTTGCCCTTCTTGACGCCGGTCTTGGCTCCGTAGAACTCGCGCAGCACGTCCATGTCGCAGCCGACATCGCCCGACAGCGTCACCACCTTGCCCAGCCCACCAGTGCGCGTGGCGCCGTCGAGGAAACCGCAGACGACGGGCACATCCGCTTCGAGCGCAATTCTGTAGAAGCCCGACTTCCAGAACGGCGTGTGCGAGCGGGTTCCCTCGGCAGGGATCAGTAACGCCAGACGTTCATGTTTGGCGAATTCAGCGACGAGTGCAGCCACCATTCCGCCGGGCGCATGGCGATCCACAGCGATACCACCGAGGCCGCGCATGATCGGCCCCATCGGGCCGCTGAACAACGAACGCTTCCCGAGCCATGACACGCGAACCCCGCTGGCCCTGGTGATCGCCAGCATCAAGGGGAAGTCCCAGTTGGTGGTGTGTGGCGCAGCAACCATGACGTACCGGTCGGGGAGATCGTTGGGTGGCTCCACCAGATTCCAACGCCCGAGCTTCAGGTAGGTCCGAGCGATGAACGACGACACCGATTCAACCTACCTGCTAGAGCCCGACGCGTCAGAGCGACGACATCGTCACCGACGACCATCCACCCTCCGCACCTGACTACCGACCCATACTTTCGTCATGACGAAAGGGACCGAACAGCGACTCACTGCAGGGGAGCCATCGCGCTGCAAGCAGTGTCGGCGCGTCCTGCCGAACCAGCGCACCGGTCGCCCGCGGGAGTTCTGCTCACAAGCTTGTCGCCAATGGCACTGGGTAGGTAAGCAGCGCGCAGCCGAGTTGCAGCTCAACGAGCACGAGCTGATCGTCACCAAGGAGACGCTCGACCAACTCCATGACGAGCTGTACGTCCTGGCCTGCGCGGTCAAGGATGCCGAGCGCGACCTGCTCGCCGGTCATGGCAAGGAGTCGGCACGGGAGTTGCGTGAGACCCTCGAGTGGGTGCTGGATGCAGCGCGACCATTGCGGGATCGCGAACTTCCTCCTGATTGAACGCCCATAATCATCGTTATGTCAGATCGCAGCGAAGACCGTCCGTTGCAGCATGCGGCACAGGAAGCCAGACTCCAGTTCCCCCTCTGGGCGCTGGGGTAAGTCCGCCGTTCTCCACTGAGGGTCCTCGGCGCGCAGGCTGACTCGATACCTGACGCCGACTCCCCCGAACGAGAGCAGCAACCCTCAACAGAAGCAGGAGGGTAAGCCTGCACCTGTGGTTGACATCAAGATCAAAAGGGACTCAAGTAACTATCAAGTTCTCATAGAGACTGCCGATACTAGAAGTATGAGTTCCTCGCGCCGACTACTGCTCGTTGCCGCCATCGCCGTCGTCGGCGTGGTGGGAACGGTCGTCGAACCCGTCGCCGCGCGTCAACAGCCGGCCGCTCCGGCACCGGGAACTAGCCTCTACACCGTCGTTGCCGGCGATTACCTCACCGGTATCGCCAACAAGCTGCACATCCCGTTTGCCGACCTGCTGAGCCTCAACCACCTGGTTCGCTCCAGCGTGATTCACCCGGGCATGCAGCTGATCGTTCCCGTCGGTGTAGCCAGTTCGCCGCCGGCTCCCCCGGCAGCGGCGTTCTCGTACACGGTGCTGAGGGGCGACTCACTCAGCGGTATCGCCGCCAAGTTGCATGTCACGCTCACCCAACTGCTGGCTGCCAACAGCCTGCAGAAGACGAGTGTGATCGTCACCGGCCAGCGACTCACGGCACCGGCAGGGGCCACCCTGCCCACTCCGAGCACTACCGCACCCAGTACGTCGACCACCGTCACACCGGCACCTGCCGCGGCCGCCGGTCCCAGCTCGAGCGCCCGGTACACCGTGGTTGCCGGTGATGGCCTGATTCGCATTGCCGTGAGGCTCAACGTGAGCTTGAGTGCGCTGCTCAGCACCAACTCGCTCACGGCACAGAGTGTCATCCGCCCCGGGATGCAGCTGCTCGTCCCCGCTGGGGGCATGTTGCCGACACCGAAGCCCGTCGCCACCACCACCACGACCACCACCACCACCACTCCGGCGACCACCACCACCGCCGCCGGTCAGCAGTTCTACGTCGTGCGGCCTGGCGACTTCCTGATCGGCATTGCCGCAACACTCGGTGTTCCGCTCGCGACTCTGCTCAGCACCAACTCGCTGACACGCCAAAGCGTGATCGTCCCCGGCGGGCGTCTACTGGTGCCAACCGGCGGGCATCTGCCGACGGTTGCCTCTGAGGCACCCACCAACACCCCCGTGCCGGTGACCTCCGCAGGAAGTGCGAAGATCAACTCAGTACTCGCCTTTGCAATGGCTCAGCTCGGCAAGCCGTATCGCTTCAACGCCGCCGGACCCGACGCGTGGGACTGCTCAGGCCTGACGATGGCCGCCTACGCCACCATCGGCGTCAAACTCCCTCACTACAGCGGCGCACAGGCGCTGCTCGGCAACAACGTGGTGTGGACGGCTGACGCCATCCGGGCTGGCGACTTGGTGTTCCTCGAATCGTCGCCGGGAAGCGGCATCGTCACCCATGTGGGTATCGCGATCAACTCCACTCAATGGGTCCAGGCGCCTCGCACCGGCGATGTCGTACGCATCAGCACGATCAGCGCCAGCCGCATCATCGCAGTACGCCGCTTCGTCTCGTAGGACGCCAACCACCCAGCGGGTCTCAGCGCAGAGCGACCAGGTCGACGACGAAGACCAAGGTCTCGCCACCCTTGATCGCGCCGCCAGCACCGCGGCTGCCGTATCCGAGTTCAGCCGGAATGGTGAGGCGACGGCGGCCCCCGACGCGCATCCCTTTGACGCCGCGGTCCCAGCCCTCGATGACCTCGCGGGCACCGAGGCGGAAGTCGAATGTGGACCCGCGGTCCCAACTGGCATCGAACTCGCGGCCCGTGCTCCAGGCAACACCGGCGTAGTGCACGATGACGCGCTTCCCCACCGTGGCCTCTTCGCCATCGCCGACGATCTCGTCCTCGATCACTAGATCGGTGGGCGCATCGCCCTCGGGGATGGTGATGACGGGCTTTTCGAGCTTCTCGGACATGCGTGCAATCTAGCCAGCGGGGGTGCAGCGTCGGCGACCATCCTGTGCTGTGGGGTACGTTGCGCGCATGACACTCCCCTTCCACGGCATGTCGGGCGACGAGGTGTTGGCCCAGATCGACGAGTACAAGGCTGCCGATGTGCGCTGGCGCGAGGGCCGCGCCTTCTCGCTGGTGTACTCCGCTGGCGACGAGGTGCAGGCGGTGGCGGAGGCGGCCTACCGTGCTCTTGGCGCTGAGAACGGGTTGAACACCGATGCGTTTCCGAGCCTGCGCCGAATCCAGCAGGAGGTTGTGGACATCGCGGCTGTCTGGTTGCGCGCGGGGCCGGAGGCGGCGGGCTTCTTGACCAGTGGTGGCACCGAGAGTCTGTTGATGGCGGTGAAGGCAGCCCGTGAGCGCGGCCGCAAGGAACGCGGGATCACTCACCCGAACGTGGTGCTGCCCACCAGCGCTCACGCAGCGTTTGAGAAGGGCTGCTACTACTTCGGGGTGGAGAGTCGGCGAGTTCCCGTGCGCGACGACTGGCGCGCCGATGTCGCGGCGATGGAGGCAGCGCTCGACGAGAACACGGTGCTCGTCGTCGGCTCCGCACCTCAGTATCCGCAGGGCGTCATCGACCCGATCCCCGAGATCGCTGCGCTGGCAGCCGCCCGCGACATCAACTGCCATGTCGACGCCTGTATCGGCGGGGTCACGTTGACCTACATGCGCATGCTCGGCGACGACGTGCCGCCGTGGGACTTCAGCGTCCCCGGCGTCACCAGCATCTCGGTCGATCTGCACAAGTACGGCTATACGGCCAAGGGTGCGTCGGTGATCCTGCACAGCGACAAGCGACGGCGTGCGTATCAAACGTTCGTCACCGACAACTGGCTTGGTGGGCTGTACGGATCGTCGGCCATGCTCGGCTCGAAAAGCGGTGGCCCATGGGCTGCTGCGTGGGCCGTGATGCACCACCTCGGCGACGAGGGATACCTGCGGCTGACGAAAGCAGCACGCCTCGCCGCGGTTCAGCTGGCAGATGCGGTGGATGCCACACCGGAGTTACAGCTCGTCGCCCGCCCCGACGCCACGCTCGTGTCGTTCCGCGGGGCCACCGGTGCGGATCTCGACATCTTCGCCGTCGCCGACTCGCTCTGGCAGAAGGGTTGGTACGTCGACCGCCAAGGCCCGCCGTCGTCGTTGCACTGCACCGTCAACGCGATCCACGAGGGTCGTATCGACGCGTTCGTCGCCGACCTACGCGTGTCGATCGCCGAGGTCATGTCGAGCGTGACCAACGGCGCACGCGGCGCGTATGGCACCATCGACTGACCAGGGGGGTCAGCGTGCTCCGATGTGAGCAACCGCAGCACGCACCAACTCCGCCAACTCCGCCGCCTCCTCTGGGCTGAGCACCGCTGCGTACAGGCCAGCGAGCACGCGGTCGGTCAACTCCTCGGCAGGTGCCTTGTCGGCTGAGGTGACGATCGGGAATGGCGGCGACCATCCGAAGCGAATCGCGTTCTCCTCGCCGCCGGTCGCCAGTACTGCGTGCAGCGGCGGGAGACCACTGGCCACCACGGCGAGCAGGTGCGCGCTGCCTCGAAGTTCGCGCAGCACGTGCAACAAGAACAACGAGCGAGCCTCAACGTCGTCGGGTAGCCGCTCGGCGCGCCAGCCGGCGAACAACGCCAACCCACTGTCGTCGACTCCAATGGCGACACGCTCGGCGAGTTGACACAGACGTGCAGCACCAGCGAACCCAGCGAGGCGAGTGCGACCGAACTCAGCGCATGCAGCGCCGTAGCGAGCAGCAGCGGCTCTGGCGCCCTCGACAGCGACGCCCTCGACCCACATCTTGCGCATCAGCGACGGAGCGAAGAACCCGAACGCTGAGGACACAACAGCCGCCTCGACATCGCCGAGCACGCCACCGCGACCGACGATGTAATAGAGGTAGCCGTTGCGGTAGCCGGCGGTCTTGGACGGTTCGAGTACCTCAGGGGCCAGCATCCATCGCCCGCCGAGATCGCCGACCGGGGCGGTGAGTGCGCGAATGCTGTCGAGGTACGAGGTGGGCGTGGCCATGATGGGAACGTAGCGCTGTTCGTGGCATGACCCTGGGTCTTCAGTGATGCGGTTAAGGTCGAACTGCCTCGGAGGCCTCATGGACACACGCCCCACTCTCACCGAACTGCTCGGCACCGACGACTTCGTCGGACGCCACATCGGGCCCTCGCCCGCCGAACAGGAGCTGATGTTGCGCACCATCGGTGTGGCGTCCCTCGACGAACTGCTCGAGCAGACGGTGCCCTCGACGATCCGCCTCGCTGAGTCGCTTCCGCTGCCGGGCAGTCGCACCGTCGAGGATGTGCTGGCCGAGCTGAAGTCCATCGCCCAGCGCAACCGCCCTCGTGTCAGCCTGATCGGCCAGGGCTACTACGGCACGGTGGTCCCGCCGGTCATTCAGCGCAACGTGCTCGAGAACCCGGCGTGGTACACCGCCTACACGCCATACCAGCCCGAGATCAGCCAAGGTCGGCTGGAAGCGATCCTCAACTACCAGACGATGGTCGCTGGGCTCACGGGGATGGAGCTGGCCAACGCCTCGCTGCTCGACGAGGCCACCGCCGCTGCAGAGGCGATGACGATGGCCCGTCGGTCCTCGAAGGCCGCGTCGAACTGCTTTCTCGTGCATCACGACACGCACCCGCAGACGATTGCCGTGCTGCGCACCCGCGCCGAACCGATCGGGCTACAGGTCGTCGTTTCCAACGACAAGGGTTCGTTCGTCGCTGAGGACTGCTTCGGCGTGTTGCTCAGCCTGCCAACATCGTCCGGCGCGGTGCCAGATTGGCGAGCGACGATCGATCAGGCACACGCCGCTGGCGCCGTAGTCGTCGTGGCCACCGACCTGCTGGCGTGCGTACTCACCACTCCCCCGGGTGCGCTGGGTGCCGACATCGCCATCGGCTCCGCTCAGCGTTTCGGAGTTCCGATGGGTTTCGGCGGCCCGCACGCAGCGTTCCTCGCCACCAGCGAGGCGCTCACCCGTTCGATGCCCGGTCGCCTCGTGGGCGTCAGCACCGACACCGAGGGTCGCCCAGCGCTACGACTTGCACTGCAGACCCGCGAACAACACATCCGTCGGGAGAAGGCCACGTCCAACATCTGCACCGCACAGGTGCTGCTGGCGAACATGGCCGGTATGTACGCGTGCTGGCATGGCCCAGACGGACTGCGGCGCATCGCCGAGCGTGTGCAGCGCCTCAGCTCCATCGCTGCGACATGCCTACGCACCGCTGGCATCACATTGGCGAACGACACGTGGTTCGACACCGTTGCCGTCGAATGCGACGCTGAAGCCATCATTGCTGCTGGTCGTGCGGCAGGGCTCGACCTGCGCCGCTTGTCGGCCACGCGAGTGTCGTTCAGCTTCGACGAGACGACGACTCCGGCCATCGTGCAGCAGGTAGTCGCGCTGTTCGGTGTCACCACCCCCATCGACGATCGCGCCGACGATGGACTGCCCGACCGACGCACCGACGACATCCTTCCGCAGGCGGTGTTCCACCGCTATCACTCCGAACACGAGATGCTGCGCTACCTGCGTCGGTTGGCCGACAAGGATCTGGCACTCGATCGCACGATGATCCCGCTCGGTTCGTGCACGATGAAGTTGAACGCCGCCGCCGAGATGATTCCCGTCACCTGGCCCGAGTTCAGCGCGCCGCACCCGTTCGCCCCGGACGACGAGACCGAGGGCTACCGCGAGCTGATCTCGCGGCTCGAAGCAATGCTGGTGGCAATCACCGGTTACGACGCCGTGAGTCTGCAGCCGAATGCCGGCAGCCAGGGCGAGTTCGCCGGCCTGCTCGCCATCCGCGCCTATCACCGCAGCCGAGGCGACATCGACCGCACGATCTGCCTCATCCCTTCCAGCGCGCACGGCACGAATGCTGCGAGTGCAGTGATGGCCGGTCTAAGGGTGGTGGTCGTCGCGTGCGACGACCACGGCAACGTCGACCTCGCCAATCTACGCGCTCGCGCCGAGGCCGCCGGTCCGAATCTCGCGGCTGCGATGGTCACCTACCCGTCCACTCACGGTGTGTTTGAAGAGGCGATCACCGAAATCTGCGAGATCGTGCACGAGCACGGCGGCCAGGTCTATGTCGACGGGGCCAACCTGAACGCACTCGTTGGCATGGCTCGGCCCGGGAAGTTCGGTGCCGACGTCAGCCATCTCAACCTGCACAAGACGTTCTGCATCCCGCACGGCGGCGGCGGCCCGGGCGTCGGCCCGGTGGCGGTGCGGGCACACCTGGCTCCGTTCCTGCCGGGCCACCCGTTGGGTACCGACCAGGTGGTCGGCCCAGTGGCCGCTGCCCCGTTCGGTTCGGCCAGCATCCTGCCGATCAGCTGGGTATACATCTCGCTGATGGGCGCGCAGGGTCTGCGCGACGCAACAGCGGCGGCCATCCTGTCGGCCAACTACATCGCGGCCCGCCTGAATGACGCCTTTCCCGTGCTCTACGCCGGCGAGCATGGCCATGTCGGCCACGAGTGCATTCTCGACGTCCGGGCCATCACCAAGCTGTCAGGGGTCACCGTCGACGACATCGCCAAGCGCCTGATGGACCACGGGTTCCATGCCCCGACGATGAGCTTCCCGGTCTCAGGAACGTTGATGGTCGAGCCCACAGAGTCTGAGACGCTGCACGAGCTCGACCGCTTCTGCGACGCGATGCTGGCGATTCACGCCGAGATCCAGCAGGTCATTGCTGGCGAGTGGCCGCTCGAGCAGAGTCCGTTGCGCATGGCGCCGCACACCGCCGACGATCTGTTGGGCGCGTGGACGCGTCCATACTCCAGGGAGGTCGGGGCGTACCCGCTCCACAATGTGCGAGCGAGCAAGTACTTCCCACCGGTGTCGCGCATCGACGCCGCCTACGGCGACCGGAACCTCGTGTGTAGTTGTGAACCGCTGGAGGCGTACGCCGTCGACGCCGCTCAGTAGAGGCGGGCGGTGAGCTGCCTGCGGTAGGTGGCCGTGCGCGGATCCTCGGGACCCATCAGCTCCAGGATGTCGACGAACTTCTGACGGGCTTCGTCGTCGGTCTTCACCGAATCGAGCAACGCCGTGAGCGTCGCGTCGTAGTCGTCGTCGGGAGTGAGGTGGACACGCGCCTTCGCGGCGGTGACGCGTGTGCGGTCGGTCTCCGGTACGCGAGCAAGGTACTGCAACGCCTGCTCGGTCTCGCCGCGAGCGATCAGCAGCTCGGCGAGGCCGACAATGGCGTCCTCGTTCCCGGGCTCGGCGTCGAGCACGGCACGGAACGAACCCTCAGTAGCTTCGGCCAACAGTGCAGCGATGTGCTGCTCGCCCTCGCTGGGCATCAGCCCATTCACGAACTCCTGCACGACGTGTTCGGGATAGGCGCCGGTGAAACCATCGACGACGACACCATCCTTCAGCGCGTACACCGCAGGAATCGACTGCACCTGGAACGCCTGAGCGATGTTCGGGTTCTGGTCGGTATCCACCTTCACCAGCACCACCTTGCCACCGGCAGCATCGACCACCTTTTCGAGAATCGGCCCCAGCGTGCGGCACGGGCCACACCACGGTGCCCACAGATCCACGATGACCGGCACATCGTGCGAGCGGTCGATCACTTCTGCCTGGAACGTTGCGTCGGTCACGTCGATTGACATGCCGGAACGATACCGGCGGTACGGTACGGACATCATGAGCCCGAACACAGGCGCAGAGATCGCCGGTATCAATGTCCCCGCCGTCACCGACTGGTTGCAACGGCATGTGCCGGGCGCCGTCGGGCCGTTCGCCTTCGACGTCATCGCCGGCGGACACTCCAACCTCACCTTCGCCCTCACTGGCGCCGATGGTGCACGCTTCGTGCTGCGCCGCCCACCGCTGGGCCACGTGTTGGCCAGCGCTCACGACATGGGGCGCGAGCACCGCATCATCAGCGGCCTGCAGCGTTCGGCCGTTCCGGTCGCACCGGCCTTGGGCTTCTGCGACGACCCGGCCGTCACCGACGCGCCGTTCTATGTGATGGGTTTCGTCGACGGCCACGTCGTGCGCGACCGCGCCACCGCGGAGACCGTGCTCACCCCCGCTGGTCGACGTACCGCCAGCGAGTCGATCGTCGACACGATGGCCGCCATCCACTCGGTCGACCTTGCTGCCGCGGGCCTCGCCGAGCTTGGTCGCCACGACGGGTACATCGCCCGCCAGTTGAAGCGCTGGTACGGCCAGTGGAACCAGCAGAAGACCCGCGAGTTGTCGGCCATTGATCGCGTGCACGCGGGGTTGTCGCAACGCATTCCCGAACAGGGTGCGGCCACGCTCGTGCACGGGGACTACCGGCTCGACAACTGCATGGTCGGCGACGACGGACGTGTGTTGGCCGTACTCGACTGGGAGATCTGCACACTCGGCGATCCGCTCGCCGACCTCGGCCTGCTGCAGGTGTACTGGACCGGCCCGAACGACGATGCCTCGGCCTGGACCGGTTCGGCCACCACCGCCGAGGGTTTCCTCGACCGCGCCGAGTTGGTGACGCGCTATGCCGCAGCCAGCGGCCGCGACGTCACGCAGCTCCCGTTCTACGTGTCGTTTGCATATTGGAAGCTGGCCTGCATTCTCGAGGGTGTGTACGCCCGCTATCTCGGCGGTGCGCTGGGTGCCCGCGACGCAGCAGAACTCGAACCGTTCAAACAACAGGTCGACGCCGCAGCTGCATCTGCTGAACGCGTGTTGGAGCAGATCTCGTGAGCGGGCCCTACGAACTGCACGGCCCGCTGCCTGCGCTCGATCGGCCGGTGCTGGTGGTCCACTTCGGCGGCTGGATCGATGCCAGCGCCGCCGGTGCGGCGGCGATGAGCGCGCTGGCCGCCTCCTGCTCTACCGAGCCGCTGGCCACCTTCGACAGCGACCTGTTCATCGACTACCGGGCACGTCGACCGCTGATGGAACTCCGCGACGGCGTGAACACGCGACTCGTGTGGAACGACATCGAGCTGCGTCATGGCACCGACCCGCGAGGCAATGCGGTACTCACGCTCACTGGCCCCGAGCCCGATTCTCAGTGGAAGACATTCGCCAGCGCGGTCACACAGCTCGCGCTACAGCTCGGGGTGTACCAGATGGTCTCGCTCGGCGCCTACCCGTTCGCCTCGCCCCACACACGTGCGTCGCGCATGTCGTGTACCTCGCCGTCGGCCGATCTCATCGCCAACTCCCCGTATGAGAAGAGCACGCTCGACGTGCCCGCCGGAATGAGCGCCGTCCTCGAACACGCACTCACCGAAGCCGGTGTCCCTTCGCTGGGGCTCTGGGTGCAGATACCCCACTACGTCAGTGCGATGAGCTACCCCGCCGCCTCCGTGGTGCTGCTACGCGGTCTGGGCGAAGCGACAGGGATCGACATTCCGTACCACGAACTCGAACGCGAAGCATTGGTGCAGCGTCAGCGCATCGATCAGTTGGTGGAGAGCAACGACGAGCACGGCGCCATGGTTCGACAACTCGAAGCCCTCTACGACCAGGCCGAACGGCAGGCCGTGCAACAGGCTGCCGACCAAGCACGCGACGAGTTGGCCAGCGGCGATCTGCCCACTGGCGACGACCTCGCCGCCGAGTTCGAACGCTTCTTGCGCGACCAGGACGAATAGCCCGCACAGCGCCCGCTCACTAACCTGCGTGGCGGAACAAGGGGGCGACATGAAGGTCGACGGCAATATCAGCGGCAACCTGCGCAACGCAGGCGAGCAGGCACGCAAGCTCGAGGCATCCGGCTACTCGGGTGTGTGGTCGGCAGAGACCAACCACGACCCGTTCTTTCCACTGCTGTTGGCAGCTGAGCACACCGAGCAACTCGAGATCGGTACGTCGATCGCGATCGCCTTCGCCCGCAACCCGATGACGCTGGCCAACGTTGGCTGGGATCTCCAGGCGTTCTCCAAGGGTCGCTTCATCCTCGGTCTCGGTAGCCAGATCAAGCCGCACATCACCAAGCGCTACTCGATGGAGTGGAGTCACCCGGCAGCCCGCATGCGCGAACTGGTCCTGGCGATGCGCGCCATCTGGGACACATGGCAGAACGGCACCGCATTGGCATTTCGCGGCGAGTTCTACACGCACACGCTGATGACACCGTTCTTCACCCCCGACGCCAAGGACTGGGAGGGCTTCGGCCCGCCGAAGGTAGTGCTCGCCGGTGTCGGCGAGATCATGACGGAGGTGGCTGGTGAGGTGGCCGACGGGTTCATCTGCCACGCATTCACCACCGAGAAGTACATGCGCGAGGTCACGCTGCCGGCACTGGCTCGCGGTCGCGCCAAGGTCGGTAAGACCATGGAGGGTTTCGAGATCACCGGCCCCGGCTTCGTCGTCACCGGCGGCAACGATGAGGAGATGGAGAAGGCAGCCATCGGCACGCGTCAGCAGATCGCGTTCTATGGCAGCACACCCGCGTATCGAGGTGTGTTGGAAGCCCATGGCTGGGGCGATCTGCAAACCGATCTCAACACGCTCTCCAAGCGCGGCGAGTGGGTGGAGATGGGCAACCTGATCACTGACGACGTGCTCCATGCGTTCGCCGTGGTGGGCACGCCCGAGCAGTTGGCCCCGGAGCTCAAGGCTCGCTACGGCGACATCATCCAGCGCCTCAGTTTCTACGCCCCCTACGACCACGACCGCGATCGTTGGGCGCAAGTCCTCGCCGCCCTCAAGGCCGTCTGACCACCCCCACCCCCAGCCGTTCGTGTCACACACCGACCACGGAGCCCCGTGGCGGGTGTGTGTCCGAGATGGGAACGTTTGTTCGATAAGGTGGTGCAATGACGTTGGACCCCTCACCTCGCCGACGGGCCATTGCCTGCGTGTACTGCGGAGGCGAGCACACGTCGGCCGATGAGGTCCGCGAGTGCTGGCAGAGATCCGGCGGCGAGGCTGTCGTCGAGGCTGTCGGTGAGGCTGTCGGTGAGGCTGTCGTCGATGTCGCCGAGCCACCACGCATTGCGGCTGACCAGGTTGTTCATCTCCGGCGTGGCCCAGCCGTGCTCGGGCGCAACGTCATCGTCGGGCCAGGTATGTCCACTCCACTTGAGTGGTCGGGGGCCGAACGGGTGGTGGTCGACCCCAGCGACCCCGGTCTGTTGCCGCGGCTGGTGGTGCTGGCAATGGAGCGAACAGGCTGCGTGTTCGAGTTCTCGCCCGCCACTGTGCTGGGTGAGCCATTCGCCACCTCGCTCCCGCCGCACGCTGTTGGTCCGCGGGTGCGCTTCAGCAGCGAACAGCTGCGCCACCTCTTGCTGAGCAACTCGGTCGACGCACGCGAGGGCGGTACCTGGCCGTTGTTGCAGCAGTCGTTGGCCGTTGGCGCCCGAGTCGTCGCCGACGCTCGCGGCGATATCGAACTCCCCGACGGCAGCCGCGCGTGGCTCGATGGCGGCCCGCCGCGGTTCACCGAACCACAGGACGGGGTACCCGTACTGCACCGCATCGCCGTCGAACACGGTCGCCTCGCTGCCCCGCTCGGGAACAGTGCCGAGGCGGAGTTAGCAGCCGACCAACTCGCGGCCGTCACCCACTCTGGCGGCGCGGCGCGCATCATCGCTCCTGCCGGTTCGGGCAAGACGCGTGTGCTCACCGAACGCGCCCGCCACCTCGTACAGCAATGGCGGCTGCCGCCGTCGGCAATCACGCTCATCGCGTTCAACAAACGCGCCCAGGAAGAGATCTCGGCCCGCACCGCCGATCTCCCCGGCCTGCAGGTGCGCACGCTCAACGCCATCGCGCTGGCGATCATCAACGGCAGCGCCCCGTTCGCGCGCCAACCCCAGCGGTTCAACACCATCGACGAACCCGAAGTACGGCGGCTCATCGGCCGGATGGTGAAGTTCCCGCGGGTGCGCAACTCGGATCCTGTGGCCACGTGGCTGGAGGCCTTGTCGTTGGCACGGCTCGGTCTGGTCGACCCGCAGAAGGTCGAGTCGCGCTACGACGGCGAGGTCGAGGGCTTCGCCGACGTCTTCCTGCGCTACCGCACCGAACTCGCTCGAGCCAACGCGGTCGACTACGACGAGCAGGTCTTCAAGGCGATCGAGTTGTTGTTGCGCGACCCGCAGGCGCGTGCAACGGCACAGCGCTCCTGTCGACTCCTTCTGGTCGATGAGTTCCAAGACCTCACCCCGGCACACCTCCTGCTCGTCCGGCTGCTGGCCGGCCCCGATGCAGCAGTGTTCGGCGTGGGCGACGACGACCAGACCATCTACGGCTACAACGGCGCTGATCCGTCCTGGCTGATCGAGTTCGCCGATCTGTTTCCCGGCGCCGGCGATCATCCGCTCGAGGTCAACTACCGCTGCCCGGCTGGCGTAGTCCGCGCCGCCGACACGTTGTTGCGCCACAACCGTCGGCGAGTACCGAAGACCATCCGTGCCCACCACACCGAACTCGATGGGTTCATGGTCGCACCATCGGTCGGCAACTCCGTCGACACCACCGTCGATGCGGTGTCCTCCGCCGTGGCCGCGGGCACGCAACCCAACGAGATCGCTGTGCTCACCCGAGTCAACTCGCTGCTCGTCCCGGTGCAGGTGGCGTTGCGCGGTGCCGGGATTCCCACCAACGGTGGCGTGGGCCTCGAGTTCCTCGAGCGCACCGCAGTCCGCGCCGCGCTCGCCTGGATTCGTCTGGCGGGGTCCCACGGCACGTTCTCGCCCGCCGATGTCGCCGAGGCGCTACGCCGTCCGTCGCGCTCGATGCCGCCGAAAGTAGCCGAGTGGGTTGGTGAGCAGAGCACGCTGAAGGGTCTGCACAAGCTGGCCGAGCGCGTCACCAACGACAAGGTCAGCGAGTTCGCCAACGACATCGAGCGGCTACAACGGATGGTCGCCAGCCGAGGTACGACGTCGCAACTGTTGGCGGCGCTGCGCGACTCCATGGGCCTCGCCACCAGCATCGCCAAGCTCGATGTGCACCGCAAGGGTATGAACCGGGCGGCGCAGAACGACGACCTCACCGCCCTTGCGCAGCTCGCTGCGTTGCAACCCGACCCGGCTGCGTTCGAGTCGTGGCTGCGTGGTGCACTCTCCACGAAGTGGTCCGACGGTGGCGTCACACTCGCGACGGTGCACCGCGTCAAGGGGCAGGAGTGGCCGTTCGTAGTGGTGCACCACGCCGACGCCGATCAGTTCCCCCACCGCTTGGCGGAGAACGACGAGGAGGAACGGCGCCTGTTCCACGTAGCCATCACGCGCGCCTCACGCGATGCGCTGGTGGTGCCATCCGAGCATCCCAGCCCGTTCATCCTCGAGTGCAGCACCGAGCCAGTAGCCATCATCCGCTCCTCCCCTCCCCCGGCCACACCTCGTCCGCCGAGTTCCGTCATGACGAAACCCGGCGACGGGCTGACGGCCGACGACGCAGCGCTGTTCGAAGCGCTACGCGCGTGGCGCAAACACGCCTCGGGAAGCAAGCCTGCATACACGGTGCTCGCCGACGCTGCGCTGCACGACATCGCTCGCACCCGCCCGTCGTCGCTCGACGAACTCGCACGGGTGAAAGGTGTCGGCCCGGCCAAACTGCAGTTGTACGGAGCGGGCATCCTGGCGGTCGTTGCCTCAGCGTGAGCCGTCAGGCGCCCAGTCCCACCAGCCAAGCCTGCACGTTGGCGCCCAGGGCGCCGACGTCGTAGCCACCCTCTTGCACGACCACGGTGGGCAGACCCAGCTGACGCACGACGTCGCCGCTGCGCCGCATTCCGTCGGTAGTGACGGCGAGATCGCAGATCGGATCGGTGATGTACGTGTCGAGACCCAGCGACACGATCAGCATCGATGGCCCGAAGGCGGCAATGCGCTCGCACGCTGCCTCCAGCGTCGCGATCCAGAGATCGTCGTCGGCGCGCACGGGCAGAGGGAAGTTGTGGTTGTAGCCCAACCCGCGCCCACTGCCGGTCTCGTCGGCGAACCCCACCGAGTACGGGTACGCCCGCGCCGGATCACCATGCAACGACACGTACTGCACATCGTCTCGGTCGTAGAAGATCTGCTGTGTGCCGTTGCCGTGGTGGTAATCGACATCCAGCACTGTCACCTTCGTGCCCGTCGTGGTGGCCACATGATGAGCAGCAATCGCCGCATTGTTGAAGAAGCAGTAACCGCCGTACAGATCGGTGGTGGCATGGTGGCCAGGGGGCCGGCACAGCCCGTAGGCGGAGCGCTCCCCGTTCAGCACCAACGATGTCGCAGTCAGCGCGGTATCCACCGCTCCTAACGCTGCCGTGTACGTCGTCTGCGTGAGCGGTGTCGTGGTCTCGAAGCACCAATAGCCCACGCGCCCGCCGATGGCGGTGGGCTCGCGTCCAAGCGACATCTTGGAGCGCAGGCCAGGGAGCGCGAAGACATCGGGCACCACTTCGCGTACATCAGGGTGTTCGGCCGTGTACAGATCCCAACCCTCGGCGAGGAACCGGATGAGCCCCGGGTTGTGTACGGCTGCAATCGGCGCCGTCCCCCACTGCGTCGGATGCTGCACTACGAACCGCGGGTCGGCCTGCAGCGTTGCCCGGATCGCTTCGGCGCGTCCGATGTGCTCGAACGGCGTCTGCGCGATGGAACTTTCGTACTCGACCTGCGGATCGTGCAGCAGGTGTGCAGCGGTGTGGACGACCTTCATTGCGCCACCTTGTCAGATGCAGATTCGTCCTCAGAAAAGTGCAAGGTGGCGCGTGGCATGTGATCTGGACGAACATGCACATGCACCGAGCACCACAGAGGAACCCACGATGAACCGCACCACAGCCCTCGCCGTAGCAGGCATCGCTCTTCTCGCCCTCGCGACGGGGTGCAGCGACGACAAGCAGGTCACGCTTCCGTCGGGATCCACTCCGGTCGGTGAGTCGCTGCCCGCGGCGACCGAGCAGCCTGCGGGTGACCCAGCGACCGGTGACTCACCGATGGGTAGCTGTCATGTGACGGTCACTGGTTATGTCAACGCCGAGTGGACGTCGGAGGGCGGCGCCAAGTCGGTGGGCTACGGACCGTGGATACCTCAAGCCGGTGGCACGACGGCGATCGGCGCGCTCGACGAGAGCTTCTTCATCCTCAACTGCAAGGGCCCCGGCGAGAGCTACATCGGCTTCGGGCCGGTGCACAAGGCCAAGATCCCGATGCAACCGGGCACGTACACCATCGAACCGGCCACCAACGTTGCCGGCTCCAGCGAGAACGGCATCATCACTGCGATGCTCGGCTTCGACGGCACCGATACCAACTGGGGTGCCAGCGCCCAAGGCCAACTGGTGATCACCGCGTTCGATGATCAGCACATCGCCGGCACGTTCACGATTCCGGTCACGGATGTACTCACCAAGCTCAGCGGCACCCACAAGGGCGCAGCAGTCATCACCGGCGAGTTCGACTACGCCAACCCGGTCTGACGTTCCGGCGGGTCAGGTCAGGCGAGTTCCAGTTCCTCGTTGAGGTACAGCTCGCGACACTTGGCCCGCTGCAACTTCCCTGATGAGGTCTTGGGCAGCGTTCCGGGCTTCACCAGGATCACGTCGCGGGGTGGCAGGCCACACACATCGAGTGTGCGGTGATGCACCGTGTGACGCACCTCGTCGAGTTCGGCATCGCGCACTTCCGCCACGACCACGACGCTTTCCTTCCCCTTGTACCCCTCGACGCCAAACGCAATGACGTTGCCGGTGCGCACACCCTCGAGCACGCCAACCGCCCGCTCGATGTCCTCCGGGAACACGTTGCGACCGCCGACGATGATCACGTCCTTGATGCGGCCGCACAGCACCAACTCGCCGTCAACGAGGTACGCAAGGTCGCCCGTGCACAACCAACCGTCGCGAAACAACGCTGCTGTGGCGTCGGGCCGTTTGTAGTAGCCGGGCGTCACTGACGTGCCGCGTAACAGCAGTTCACCGACCGACCGCTCGGGGAGCTCCTGGAACGTGTCGGGGTCGACGACCTTCATCTCCAGACCGGGAACCGCCTTGCCGAGCAACGGCAGGCGACGCACTTCCAGCTCCTCACCCGCATCTGCCAACTCCAGCGGACGGGCGATGCGCTCACGTTCGAGCACCTCGCGGTCGACCGAATCGACGAGCATGCCGCGATGGCGCACGGGGAACGCGCCACCGATCGCGACTTCGGCCATACCGAACGCCGGGAACACACTGCCTGGGCGGAACCCGAACGGTTCGGCCGCGCGCACGAATGCCTCGACAGCGTTCGGGTCGACCGGTTCGGCACCGCTGAGCGCCAGCGTCAGCGTCGACAGGTCGATCCCTTCCATCCGACTGAGCGCACGCGTTGCCAACACCCAGGCGAAGTTCGGACCGGCCGTGGCGGTGCCCTTCCAATCGCTGATCCACTGCATCCAGTGCGCCGGTTTGGCCATGAAGTCCTGCGGTGCGGCCTGCACCAACTGCACACCGCGCGTCATCGGCAGCGACAGGAAACCCACCAGACCCATGTCGTGGTACAGCGGCAGCCAACTGACCATCACCTCATCGAGAGTGAGCTCGGCGGCGGCGCACGATGCATCGATGTTCGCTCGCAGCACCCGGTCGGGAATCATCACACCCTTGGGTTCGCTGGTGGAACCGCTGGTGTACTGCAGGATGACCAGTCGCTCGGGATCGTTCGGCGGCAGTTCGAGACGTTCGCCAACGGCCCCGGGCGCGCCAGCCAGCACTGCGCTCATCGGCTCGATCGGCGGATCGTCGGGGCCACCCGAGTAGAAGCCAGCGAACAGATCGTCGATCAACACCAACTTCGCATCGCCATGGCGAATGCGACCGCTGGTGCTCTCCACGAACGCGTCGAGCGACCCCATACGCATCGGCAACGGCAACACCATGCTGGCGCAGCCCGCGAGCCAGCAACCCTGGATGATCGTGATCAGCGATCGCGAGGTGGGGCCGAGGATCGCGACATGATCGCCCGGTACGAGGCCACGCGCCTGCAACGCAGCGCCGACAGCACGGGCCTCTTCATGCACCTGCGCCCACGGTACGAACGTCGAGCCGTCAGGGCTGATGCTGTGGCCAACGAACCGCACCCCGGTGGGCCGGTCGGCAGCGATGATCAGGCGATCGACGATCGAGTCTGAGCCGAGTGGATGGTGCGCGGTTGGGGCGGTCGCCATAACTCGCCACCGTAGTGCGAGCAGGTCGTGACAAGCTGACCCGATGGCCTCGCTCATCGACCTCTCGCACGTGATCACCAATGGGATGCTCACCTATCCAGGGCTGCCAGAGCCGCAGGTGTACGCGCACCTCGACCGTGAGGCCGCCGAGCGGATCTACGGCGCTGGTGTGACGTTCCAGATCGGGATGATCACAATGTGCACCAACACGGGCACGTACCTCGATGTGCCGTTCCACCGCTTCGCCGACGGCCACGACCTCACCGGCCTTGCGCTGGAACGGGTGTCGGGAGTGCCTGCCGTGTGCATCGACTGCCGCGGTCGCACGACCATCGGACCCGATGTACTCGCGGGTCTGTCGCTGCAAGGTGTGGCGGTGCTGTTCCACACCGGTCACAGCCGCCATTTCGGCACACCGGCCTACTTCGAACCGCACCCGTACCTCACCGAGGACACAGCGGTCGCGCTCGTCGCGGCCGGTGTCGCGATCGTAGGAATCGACTCGCTGAACATCGACGCCACCCACTCCCCCGAGGGCGATGGCCGGCCGGTCCACACGACGCTGCTGCGCGAAGGGGTGCCGATCGTGGAACACCTCACCAACCTCGCGGTGCTGCCCAGTAGCGGGTTCACGTTCACCGCCGTACCGCCCAAGATCGAGGGTCTGGGCACGTTCACCGTCCGGGCGCACGCGCTGGTGAGCTGAAACCACCCACCCCGTGACGGTCTGCTGCTCGTAGAATCGTTCCGTTATGAACGACACCGGTTCTGTCCCGCCCGAGAACGATCCGCTTGCATTCCGCTACTCCGGGGTGCTTGCTCAGACGATCGAGGCCCAGTGGCAGGACCGCTGGGACACCGAGGGCACGTTCAACACACCGAACCCGGCTGGTCCGCTGGCCAATTCCGCAGCGGTGGCCGGTCGGCCGAAGAAGTTCATCCTCGACATGTTCCCGTACCCCAGTGGCGCTGGCCTGCACATGGGCCACCCGTTGGGGTTCACGGCCACCGACATGTACGCCCGCTACCAGCGCATGACCGGGCACAACGTGCTGTACACGATGGGCTTCGACGCCTTCGGCCTGCCAGCCGAGCAGTACGCCGTGCAGACGGGCCAGCACCCGGCGATCACCACCAACCAGAACATCGCCAACATCCGCGTGCAACTGCGCCGTCTGGGCCTCAGCCACGACCACCGTCGCAGCATCAGCACCACCGACCCCGAGTACTACAAGTGGACGCAGTGGATCTTCCTGCAGATCTTCAACTCGTGGTTCGATCCCGAGCGCAAGAAGGCCCGCCCGATCGACCAACTGATCGCCGAGTTCGAGGCCGGCACCCGGGCGCCGAAGAGCGGTGAGTGGGCATCGCTGTCGGCCGCTGATCGCCGACGCGAACTCGATCAGTGGCGCCTGGCCTACGTCAGCGACGCGCCGGTGAACTGGTGCCCCGGTCTGGGCACCGTGGTGGCCAACGAAGAGGTCACCGCCGACGGCCGCAGCGACCGTGGCAACTTCCCGGTGTTCAAGCGCCAGATGCGCCAGTGGATGATGCGCATCACCACCTACGCCGATCGCCTGATCGACGACCTCGACGCGCTCGACTGGACGGACGCGATCAAGGCGATGCAGCGCAACTGGATCGGTCGCAGCGAGGGCGCCACCGTGCACTTCGACGTGCCCGCGTTGCGTGATCGCATCACCGTCTTCACCACCCGCGCCGACACGCTGTTCGGCGCCACGTTCATGGTGCTCGCACCAGAGCACCCGATGGTCGACCGCATCACCACGCCGTTCCATGCAGATGCCGTGGCCAACTATCGCAAGGCCGCCGAGGCCAAGGACACGTTCGCCCGTCAGGACGATGGCCGTGAGAAGACCGGTGTGTTCACCGGCGGCTACGCCATCAACCCGCTCACCGGCACCGAGATCCCGGTCTGGATCGCCGACTACGTGCTGATGGGTTACGGAACCGGCGCAATCATGGCCGTGCCGTGCGGCGACCAGCGCGACTTCGAGTTTGCGCGCAAGTTCCGCCTCGACATCGTCGCCATCCAAGACCCCACCGACGACCGTGGAACCGACACTCACACCTGGGCCGACGCGTTCGTCGGCGATGCCCCGTACATCAACAGTGCCAACGAGTCACTCACGCTGAACGGTGTTGCCTCGGTGGCCGAGGGCGTGCACATCACCAATCAGTGGTTGGTTGCGCATGGCCACGGGAACGCCACCATCACCTACAAGCTGCGCGACTGGCTGTTCAGCCGTCAGCGCTACTGGGGCGAGCCGTTCCCCATCGTCTACGACGCCGATGGCAACCCGCACGCGTTGCCCTCCGCCGTGCTGCCGGTGCTGCTGCCCGAGACCGATCAGTTCTCGCCGCGCACGTTCGATCCCGACGATGCGATGAGTAACCCGGAGAGTCCGCTCGACCGTCTGGGCGACTGGGTAGAGCTGCAGCTGGATCTCGGCGACGGCGTGCAGACCTATCGCCGCGACACCAACGTGATGCCGCAGTGGGCCGGCAGTTGCTGGTACGAGCTGCGCTACCTCGACCCCACCAACGCCGACGCGTTCGTCGACCCGGCGAACGAGCAGTACTGGATGGGCCCGCAGGGTGAAGGCCACCCGGGTGGCACCGACCTGTACGTCGGTGGTGTCGAGCACGCCGTGCTCCACCTGCTCTACTCCCGCTTCTGGCACAAAGTGCTGTTCGACCTCGGCCACGTCAGCTCGTTCGAACCATTCCACAAGCTGTTCAACCAGGGCTACATCCTGGCTGCCGCGTATCAGGACGAGCGCGGTATGTACGTCGAGGCCTCCCAGGTGGAGGCGCGCGACGGCGGCTACTTCTACGAGGGCCAGCCCGTTCGCCGCGAATACGGCAAGATGGGCAAGAGCCTGAAGAACGCGCTCGACCCCATCGACCTGTGCATCGAGTACGGCGCCGACACGCTGCGCCTGTACCTGATGAGCATGGGCCCGCTGGATGCGTCACGCCCCTGGGAGAGCAAGGACGTCATCGGTGTCCACCGCTTCCTGCAGCGTCTGTGGCGCAACATCGTCGACGAGGAGACCGGTGCGCTGCGCCTGCTGCCCGAGCCGGCCTCGGTCGACACGCAGCGCATCGTGCACCGCACCATTGCCGGTGTGCGCGAAGAGCTCGAAGCACTGCGCTTCAACACCGCCATCTCCCGGCTGATCGAGCTGAACAACCACCTCACCAAGCTGGGTGGCTGCCCGGCCGACACCGCCGACACACTCGTGAAGATGGTGGCGCCGCTGGCCCCGCACATCGCCGAGGAGCTGTGGGCCCGCCTCGGCCACACCGCCACCGTCACCTACGAGCCGTTCCCCGTCGCTGACGCGGCGCTGCTGGTGGCCGACGAGGTGGAGTACCCCGTGCAGGTGAACGGCAAGGTGCGCAGCCGCATCACGGTCGCCGCCGACGCCGACAACGACACCGTGCAGGCACTGGCGCTGGCCGATGAGAAGGTGCAGGCAGCGCTCGGCGGCGGTGCGCCGAAGAAGATCATCGTCATCCCCGGCCGCATGGTGAACATCGTCGCCTGATCAGGCGAAACCGAGATCGATCTCCAACGACACCAGTTCCACGGCAGCGTCCTGCGCGAGCTGACCGACCACCGCGTAGGCCCGCACGAGGACCCCGGATGAGATGAGGATGCGGTAATCGCTGCGCCCGGGGATCAGCTCAGGCAGCGAATCGAAGGCCGTCGCGAACCGTTCCACGATCTCCAGCAGCTCGAACGTCTGGAAATCGTTGGTGGACGGCTCCCCGTCGGCTCCCCGTTCGGTTGGTAGCTGCCGGTCGAGATCTTGGAAGAAGTCCAGCGTCGCGCGGACCTCGCGACGTTGACCTCTCACACCGTCGGTGCCTCGGACTGCGCGATCCGTTGGTGGATTCGCGTGCGGGCACGCTCGACCAGTTCTTGTGGCGCCCGGTCGAGGTCTGTCGCGATGCTGGCATCGAACAGGGCATGGCGCTCGGCGGGGCTGAGCCCTTCTAGTTCGGCGGCGGTCCACACCTTGGGTTCCACGCTTGCACCTTATCCCTTCTCCCGCGCGCCGTGCGGGCGATCTGATCAGGCGAGTTTCAGGAACAACTTCTCGACTTCTTCGAGGTCGAAACCGCTCTCCCCGGCCACTTCTGGGTGGGCGAGGCAGGCGGCCATACCGGTGGCCAGCATCTTGAAGCCCACCTGGTCGAGTGCTTTGCCGGCGGCGGAGAGTTGGGCGACGATCTCACGGCACTCGCGGCCATCGCGCAGCATGGCTTGCACGCCGCGTACCTGACCTTCGATGCGGGCGAGGCGACGCAGCAGATCAGCGGTGGTTTCCTCGGGCAGTTGCATACTCCTACCATACCCCCTGGGGTGTGACTCGAAGGACACCGTTCTGAGTCAGTGCAACAACTTCTTCTGCACTTTGCCCATCGCGTTGCGCGGCAGTTCGTCCACCACGCGCACCTCTCGCGGACGCTTGTGCGCGTTCAGCAGGGTCGCCACATGGTCAATCAGTTGTTGCGGCTGCACGTCGTGGCCGACGACGAAAGCGACGATCCGCTGGCCGAGGTCGCCGTCGGGTAGGCCGACCACGGCGACCTCCTCGACGGACGGATGACCCAGCAGCGCGGTCTCCACCTCACCCGCACCGACCTTGAACCCGCCGGTCTTGATGATGTCGAGCGACTGGCGGCCGACGATGCGGTGGAACCCGCCGTTGTCGATCACTGCGGCGTCGCCGGTGCGGAACCATTCACCGTCGTACGACTCGGTGGTGGCGTCGGGTCGCCCGAGATA